>JAXMHA010000001.1:0-273013 GCA_046347015.1 Lysobacterales bacterium
CGCTCACGCAGTGAGCGAAAGCACTCTTCGAGGCCGCTCGAAGAGCGGAAGCTTTGTTTCGAGCCGCTCGAAGAGCGGAAACTTTGCTTTGGCTGCGCGCAGCGCGAAAGTCGCGCTCAGCGCACGAGCGCTACCTCAGGCCCTCGCCAGATCCCGCAAATCCTTCGGCAACGCGAAAGTGACGTTCTCCGGTTCACCGCCGAGTTCGGTGACATCGGTGGCGCCCCATTCCACCAATCGGTCGACGACTTCGCGCACGAGGCGCTCGGGGGCCGACGCCCCGGCGGTGACGCCGACCGTTCCGCAGGTATCGAGCCATTCGCGCCGGATGTCGCCGGCGCCATCGATCAGGTGTGCCGGCACGCCTTGCTGGCTCGCGATCTCGCGCAACCGGTTCGAGTTCGAGCTGTTCGGCGAGCCGACGACCAGCACGACATCGCACAACCTGCCGAGCGCGCGCACCGCGTTCTGGCGATTCTGCGTCGCGTAGCAGATGTCGTCGTGGCGCGGGCCCTGGATTTCGGGAAAGCGAGCCTTCAGCGCGGCGACGATCGCGAGCGTGTCATCGACCGACAGCGTCGTCTGCGTCACGTACCCGAGTCCGTTGCCGCCGTCCGGCGGGATGCGCGCGACGTCGGCGACCGTCTCGACCAGGCGGATCGTGCCGCGATTGGCCGGGTCCCACTGCCCCATCGTGCCTTCGACCTCGGGGTGGCCGCCGTGGCCGATCAGCACGACGTCGCGTCCGGCGCGGCCGTGGCGCGCGACCTCCATGTGCACCTTCGTCACCAGCGGGCAAGTCGCATCGAACACCTTGAGGCCGCGGCGCGCGGCCTCCGTGCGCACCGCCTGCGATACGCCGTGCGCGCTGAACACGACCGTTGCGCCGTCCGGCACCTCGCCGAGTTCGTCGACGAACACCGCACCGCGCGTGCGCAGCCCTTCCACGACGAAGCGGTTGTGCACCACTTCGTGGCGCACGTAGATCGGCGCACCGAACACCTCGAGCGCGCGCTCGACGATCTCGATCGCGCGATCGACGCCGGCGCAAAAACCGCGGGGATTGGCAAGGACGACCTTCATCGGCAACAGGGCGGCGCGTGGCTCACGGATACGGCGTACCGTCCTTGTGCACATAGTGTACCTTCCCACCTGCATCGCGCGCATAAGCGAGGTCGGCGTCGGTATAGACCGCGGTGTCGGATTCGTCCCGATTGCCGACCTCGAGGTACGTCGCCGGTACCGTGCCACGGTTCACCAACTGGTGGCCATCGCGACCGCCCGCCTTGAAGCCGACCACCATTCCCGGCTTCAACGTCTCCTCGCCGGCATCGGTCACCAGCACCAGTTCGCCTTCGAGGACGTAGACCAGCTCGTCCTCGCGCGAATGCCAGTGCCGCATCGACGATTCCTTGCCCGGCGGCAGGACCGTCAGGTTGACGCCAAACGCGGTCAGGCCGAACGCGTCACCGAGCCGGTGCTTCGCGCGCGGCAGCACGCGCGAGCGGAACGGTTCCGGATAGCCACTGCCCGTGGCGGGCGTGATGTCGAGTGCACGTTTCGCGATCATTCTTGAACCTCACGCGGATCGCCATGCAAGCGGGAATCGGCGAGCATGACCGTCTCGCGCGAATTCTACCGCGCGCGGCGTACCGACCCGCTGCAGCGGCGCCGCGCCCGCCTTGGCGGCCTTCCGCCTGGACCTGCATCCAGCATCACGGGAGGAAAAAGGCCTCCCGCGATGCGGGAGGCCTCCGGAACAAACCCGTGCCGACAAGACTACGGAATGGTGACCGCAGCGCCCGTGTTGTCGAAGCCGTAGTCGAGCACCTGCGCCGGGAATCCATCCGGTGCGGTGGTCGTCATGTGGATGTAGCCGTAGTTCAACGCGTGCGTCTGGCTGTTGAGGAATGCGATGCCGATGTAGCCATCGACTCCGGCTCTCCAGTTCGCCGCCAGGCTGTCCGTCGTGGAGTCCCGCGAGAACGTCGAATTCGGCCCGATCGTATCGCCGGACTGGAGCACCGCGTAATTGCCGGTGCCGTCCACGACCCCACCGACTTCGTTGGAGAACGGATTCGGGAGCTGATCGTCGTACCAGTAGAACAGCAGGCCGGTGCCGTCATCGTACGGGTTGAAGTTGTCGACGGTGCTGTCGAAGCCGTGGTAGTTGCCGGTGGCGAGGTCGAGCGCGCTGCCGGCGACGCTGTCCGCTACCGGTTGGTCGACGGTGAACGTGTAGACGCCGCCTGCCGGGTGCCCGGTGTCGCCGGGATCGAAGCCGGCTGCGAACACGGTGTCGCTCTGCGGCCCCGGGATCACGGTCATCGCCAGCGGTACCACCACCAGCGGTTGCGTTGGGTCGTTCGTCGTCACGCAAATCTCGGCCGCATAGTTGCCGGGCGTGAGCGAAGCCGTTCCCGGCATCACGTTGACGTTGACGTTGGCGCTCTGTCCACCACTGACCGTCCCTTGGCCGCCCGCGGTCAACCAAGCCGGTGCATCGCCGCTGCACGACCCGTCACTGCTGGAGTGAGCGACGGCCGCATACGTCAGCGGGACACTGTTGACGGCATCGCTGACCGCGAGGCCCTGGGTCTGGTTGCCAAGCACCACGACCGCGGCAAACGTCATCGGGTCGGGCGAAAACGTCGCCCATCGCCTTGATGCCGACAAGCAGTTGCACGATCGCGGTCTGCGTCAACGCACCGGAGGTTCCGGTGACCGTGACCTGGTACGTGCCGATCAGGCGGTATCGTCGGACGTGAACGTCAACGTGCTGGTCGAGTCGGTGCTCGGAGGATCGAGGCCGCCGTCACCCGTCGGGCAATCCGCTGACGGTGAGGTCGACCGGATCGGAGAACCCATTCAGCGTATCGACCGTCACTGTCGTGCCGGCGCTGGAATCCGGCTTCGTAGTGACCAGGGGGCGGATAGGCGGACGGCACGTATCCCGGCGTCGTGGTCGGAATCCTTGAACTCGCCGATGCACGCTCCCGATCGGACTTGCCCCAGCCGGCGGTGACGAGGTCGTACTGACATCGAAGCCTCCGTTGTTTCCGCTGGATGTCGTGGAAATCGCTCGCGTAGTCGGGGCCGACGGCAGCGTTGTAAAGCGCCGGGTTGACGAATCCCAACGGTGCTCCGCCGTTGGCGACGGACTGCTCGTTCAACCAGCGCGATGAACCCGGCCCAGCGCGGCGTCGCGAAGTGACTGGTGCCGCCGTAGTAGGAACCCATGGCCGTTAGCACAAGCGGTGACGTTATCCAAATTGGCTTCGGCGGCCACGTCGGGATCGTTCCGCCAGGTCGTCGAACCGCCGTTCTGGGCATTGATCACGCCCGGCAGGCGCGGCGGTCAGGATCGGATAGTTCGCCGGGCTGTAGAACCCACCGCCTGAATCGTGCCCGGGCAGTCTCGTTGGCCCACGGACCACCGGGACCGCTGGTCGTAGAGATCAGTGCCGCCGACTTGCAGCACGAGTGGATTCGTCGCGGGCGGATAGAAGTTGCTGTCATCGTATAGACCATGTCCCCGACTGCATTCAGGTAGGTCTGCCCCTGCGCTTGGAACTCCGCGAAGATTGGGTCGCAATTGTGGCCGAGGTCGGTCGAACCCCACGACGAACTCAACACCTTGGCGAGATTGTCCGTCGCCATCCGGTTGAGCATGTCCGGGCCGCTGACGTTGCTTTCGTAGAAGAGGACCTGGGTGATGCCCGGCGCCATGCCGATCTCGGCGATGTCGAGTACCTGTTCGGCGTCGTCGCAGGCGCTTCCGCGCCGTCGCACAGGCTGCATCGACGCCAGTAACACGTTGTTGATCGGCACATCGGACGTCATGCCGGTTTGCGTGAAGAACAGCTGCACGTCGCTGCGTAGCCAGCTTCTGCATCGAAGGAAATGTCCGACGGTCTACCCGCACCGCCGTCGAGGACCACTGCCGTAATACGCGGCGCGCATGTACTCGACGGGAATGCCCCACCGGGGCCCGAGCCGGTCGCATTCGGCAGCGGCGTCCCGCGCTTCAGCATCGGCTTCGGCAACTCGAAGGTGTCGAGCCCGGTGATCTGCAGTACCACGGCACCGCACCGGCGAGATCGTCGGTTCCCCGATCCGGCGCGAAGGTGGCGATTCTGCGGTCGGGTGCTGGTACCACCCATCGTCACATGCAGCGCGTTGTCGATCGTGGCGACGGAGCCCTCGATGTCGATGAGGTGCCGATTCGGCGTCGTGATCACCGTGAACCTGCGCCTTGGCCCGCGCGACGACGGCATCGTAATCCGCCTGGGTCGGGCTGGCGAACTGGTTGGTGAACTCGGCGACGCTGAGATAGTGGTGATACTCCGGACTCTGCGGGTCGTACAGCCGCGCAGGAGTTCATTCCAACGCGGTCTGGTGCCGCAGCGTCAGGTTGATCGCGAGTTGCAGTTGCTTCGAACCCGGCAGTGGGGCAATTCGCCTGGCTTGGCCATCCATGACCACAGGAGGCACCTGCGCCATCAGCATTCCATGCAACGTTGAACTGCCGTCCACGGTAGTCGCGCGCGCGTGGAGTGACAACGCACGCGAAAATGGACGCAAGAATCGACGGCGCAAACGTGACGTCATCCGACGCCGCGCCGCAAGGTCGAAGTGATCACTGGTTGCCCTCGGTGAACTGACCGCCGCCTGTGCGGTCCCTCGGCCGATGGAATGGGACGCCGGCGGGATGTTCACGTCAGCCCGCGACCTGCACGCGGGTGGGCACGATGTCTCGAGGGCGATCCACTTCCGGACGCGCCTGAACCTCGGCTGCGTCAACCGGCAGCGCAGCGTACGCGCGCCATCACGGCGGACACACGCACCCTTACATTTATTTACGAGGCGGCATGCGCCTGCGACTGCAGGAACCGCAACGGTGACGCAGCCAGAAACCCCGGGGCGCAACGACGCCGAAACGGCGCACCAATCTCGTCAATGCGGGGCCAAGGCCACGCCGGCGGATGGCAGAAAGTCAGGCCAGGAGTATTCCGGCGATACACCGCGCGATGCGATCGTGTAGCGGGTGTCACCGCGCATGCCGAACAGGATCAACGCCACCGCGCCGACGCAGATAGCCGAATCGGCAATGTTGAATGCCGGCCACGCCCAGTCGCGCCAGTAGATCTGGATGAAGTCGACGACGTGTCCGTGCAGCAGGCGATCGGCGAGGTTGCCGAGTGCCCCGCCGATGACGAGCGCGAGCGGCAACGCGGTGCGCCACTCGCGGCGCGGCGTGCGCGCGAGCCACGCGATCAACACGAGGCTGACGATGACGGCAAGCGTGCCGAACAGCCACGTCTGCCAGCCCGAACCGCCGGCAAGGAAACTGAATGCGGCGCCGGTATTGAACGCGAGCGTCCAGTTCAGCAAATGCGGGATGACCGCGTGCGGTTCGTGCAGAACGAGTTCGCGCAAGGCGAGCGCCTTCGTCGCCTGGTCGAGCGCGATCACGGCGACCGACACGGCCAGCCAGGGCAGCGCATTGGTTTTCGACGCCGGCACGTCAGGATCCACCCGCACTCAGAACCATCGCCGCGCTTCACCTTGGCCGCGTCCCTCGCAGGCCGCGACGTTGGCGACGCAGCGCCCGCACAATTCGGGGTGCGCGGCGTCGACGCCGACATCGTCGCGATGGTGCCAGCAGCGAATGCATTTCGGCGCGTCGCTGACCTTCGCGCCGACCGAAACCGCGGCGCCCTCGACTTCGGCGGCGACCGCATCCGGCGCCGCGTCGCCGCCGCGATCGAGCGTCAGGTCCGAGACGATGAAGAAGAATCGCAACTCATCGGCGACTTCGTGGTAGCGCTCGACGAACGAATCGTCGGCGCGAATCGCGACGGTAGCGTCGAGCGACGATCCGATCTTGCGGTCCTTGCGCATCTCTTCCAGCACGCGCGCCGCCGCCGCGCGGACAGCCAGCAGATCATCCCACCAACGCCGCTGCGCGGTGGCCGCCTGCGCGGCTTCGAGACCGCCGTACCAGGTGTGGAACAGCACCGCGGCATCGCGCTCGGCGAACACCGGCGAATGGCCGGCGTCGACGACATGCATCATGCGCGGCATGTGTTGCCAGATCTCCTCCGCCGTGAACGCGCACAACGGCGCGAGCCAACGCACCATGGCTTCGAGGATCCGGTACATCGCCGATTGCGCGCTGCGCCGGCCGCGGCTGTCCGCCGGCATCGTGTACAGGCGGTCCTTGGTGATGTCGAGGTACAGCGCGCCCATTTCGTTGGTGCAGAAGTTCTGCACGCGCTGCGCGACATCCGGAAAGTCGTAGCGGGCATACGCGCCGACGACCGCTTCCTGCACGTCAAACGCGCATTGCACCGCCCACTGGTCCAGCCGCAGGCACTCGTCGACCGGCAGCAGGTGCCGCTCCGGATCGAAGCCGTCGAGGTTGCCGAGCAGGAAGCGGCAGGTGTTGCGGATGCGCCGGTAGCTGTCGGCGACTCGCTTCAGGATTTCCTCGGACAACGCCATCTCGTTGCGGTAGTCGCTCGATGCGATCCACAGCCGCAGGATGTCCGCGCCGTAGCGGTTCATCACGTCCTGCGGCTCGATGCCGTTGCCGAGCGACTTCGACATCTTGCGGCCTTCGGCGTCGACCGTGAAACCATGCGTCAGCACCTCGTCGAACGGCGCGCAGCCGTGCATCGCGCAGCTCGTCAGCAGCGAGGACTGGAACCAGCCGCGGTGCTGGTCGGAGCCTTCGAGGTACATCACGCGGTCGCCTTCTCCTCGGCGCAATTCCGGGCGTTGGTCGAGCACGCAGTAGTGCGTGACGCCGGAATCGAACCACACGTCGAGGATGTCGGTCACCTTGGCGTAGTCGTCCGCCTCGGCGCCGAGCAGCTCGGCCGGATCGAGCGCGTGCCACGCATCGACGCCCGCCTGCCCGACGCGACGCGCGACCTCCTCCAGCAATTCGGCGCTGCGTGGATGCGGCGCGCCAGTGACCTTGTGCGTGAACAATGCGATCGGCACGCCCCAGGTGCGCTGGCGGCTGATGCACCAGTCCGGCCGGCCCTCGACCATGCTGCCGATGCGTTCCGCGCCCCATTCCGGGAAGAACTCCACGTCGTCCCGGATTGCGTGGAGCGCGCTTGCGCGCAAGCCTTGCGCGTCCATCGCGATGAACCACTGCGGCGTGGTGCGGAACGCGACCGGCGTGCGGTGGCGCCAGCAATGCGGATAGCTGTGCGTGATCCTGCCGGCGTGCAGCAGCACGCCGCGCTCGCGCAGCAGCGCGATGATCGCGTCGTTGGCCTTCCAGATGTGCTGTCCCTCGAACAGCGGCGTCCCGGGCAGGAACACGCCGTTCGGCCCGACCGGGTTCAACACATTGGCGGGCGTTGCGGCAACGATGCCGTATTTCTGTCCGACCGCGAAATCGTCTGCGCCGTGGCCGGGCGCAGTGTGCACCGCGCCGGTGCCATCCTCCGCCGACACGTGCTCGCCGAGGACCAGCGGCACTTCGCGGTCGTAGAACGGGTGCCGCAACCCGAGGTTCTCCAGCGCCCCGCCCTTCGCGCGGCCGAATACCTTCGCCTCGCCCACGCCGAAACGCGCCAAAGCCTTGCCCGCGAGGGCTTCGGCCAGCACCAGCAGCACTCGCTTGCCTGCGCGCGGCGGCCCTTCGACCAGCACGTAGTCGAAATCGGGACCCAGCGTCACCGCCATGCTGGCCGGCAACGTCCACGGCGTCGTGGTCCAGATCGGCACCGCGACGATGGCGTCGCCAACCCCAGTCGCGCCGAACTTCGCCGCGAGCGCCCCGGGATCGAGCGCGTCGTACGCGACGTCGACCGCGGGCGATTCCTTGTCGGCGTATTCGATCTCCGCTTCCGCCAGCGCCGACCCGCAATCGAAGCACCAATGCACCGGCTTGAAGCCGCGCGTGACGTGGCCATTCGCGTACACCTTCGCGAGCGCGCGCAGGATGCCGGCCTCATAGCCGAAATCCATCGTGCGATAGGGATGCTCCCAGTCGGCGAGCACGCCGAGCCGCTTGAAGTCGCGTCGCTGCAGGTCGATCTGCGCCGCGGCGTAATCACGGCAGTGTTGGCGGAACGCCGCCGCGTCGAGCTTCGGCCCGACCTTGCCGTACTTCTTCTCGACCGCGATCTCGATCGGCAGGCCGTGGCAGTCCCATCCCGGCACGTACGGCGAGCGCAGTCCGGCCAGCAGCTTCGAGCGCACGACGACGTCCTTCAGGATCTTGTTCACCGCGTGGCCGAGGTGGATCGCGCCGTTGGCGTAAGGCGGGCCGTCGTGCAGGATGAAGGCGTGCGCGCGTCCGGCAGTCGCACGCTGCAACTCGGCGTAGCGATGCGCGGCCTCCCACTCGGCCAGCATCGCCGGCTCGCGCTTCGCGAGGTCCGCCTTCATCGCGAATTCCGTCTGCGGCAGGTTGATGGTGCGCTTGTAGTCGTTGGGCATGCGGGAACGAGTGGATTGGAGTGGGGTCCGGAAGGTGCTGGCCGCGCGGTCACGCCGCGGCGCAGATGGTGTCCTTGGCGACGGCTACGCGGCGGCTTCCCGGCGCCACGATCATCCGCACGCGCCGGATTTCCGCCGGCTCGGCACGGGCGCCGGCCGCCGGGGGTGCGCCGATCGCACGCCGAGGAGTTCGCGCGCCTGCGCGGCGTCCCGATCCATCTGCACGACGAGTGCATCGAGGCCGGTGAACTTCGCTTCGTCGCGCAGGTGGGCGACGAACTCGACTGCGATCCGCCTGCCGTAAATGTCGTCGTCGAAGTCGAACAGGTGCGCTTCGAGCACCGGTTGGCCGCCGCCTCCGATGGTCGGGCGCACGCCGAGGCTCGCGACGCCCGGCAGCGGGCGGTCGCCGATGCCGTGCACGCGCACCGCGAAGATGCCATTGACCGGCGCCACGCGCTTCCCCAGCGGGACATTGGCCGTCGGATAGCCCAATTGCCGGCCGAGTCCGTTGCCATGCACGATGCGCCCGCCGATCGTGAACGGCCGCCCGAGCAGGCGTCCCGCGAGTTCGAAATCGCCCGCGCCGAGTGCCGCGCGCACGCGCGACGCCGACACGCGCTCGCCATCATCGGCCGCGACCGGTTCGACCACGCATACGTCGAAACCGCATTCCACGCCGAGCGCGCGCAGCAACGCGACATCGCCGGCGCGCCGATGGCCGAACCTGAAATCCGCGCCGACCCGAACCTCGCGTGCACCCATCCGCCGCACCAGCACTTGCCGCACGAAGGACTCCGCGCCCATCGACGCCAGCACGGCGTCGAACCTCAGCAGCAGCAGCAACTCGATCCCGGCGCCGGCGAAACCGTGCAACTTCTCGCGCAGCGACGACAGCCTCGGCATCGGCCCGCGCGCGAAAAACGCCCGTGGCAACGGCTCGAACGTCACCACGGCGGGGACGAGTGAAAGCTCGCGCGCACGGTCCCGCACGCCCGCGAGGACCGCGGCATGCCCACGATGCAAGCCATCGAATGCCCCAATGGCCACGACGCTGCCGCCCGGAGCGAGGCAGGCTCCCGCCGCCTTGCGGAATACTTTCAACATCACGGGATTATATCGGTGGATCGACGCGAACCGCCGCGCGAGGCCAGGTCCCGCACCCTCGCGTGGCAATCGCGGCGCCTGCCGACGGCCGGCACGGGTCATGCGGGCCGGAGGTCGCGCGCGCGGAATCCGGTCGCGAGCAGGATCGCAACATAGGTGATGCTGCCCGCCGCGACCAGCAAGGCGAGATGCCAGACCCGGGTCCAAGCCGGCACGCCGGTCCAATCCGGCCACAACCAGAGTCCCGCCGCGAGCACGGCGGTCATCGCGCCGCACGCCACGGCGAGCCGCACGCCATGCCGGGCCCAGCCCGGCTCGCGACGATAGACGCCGGCACGGCGCAACCCGCGCCACAGCAGGGCGAAGTTGAGGAAGCTCGACACCGAACCCGCGATGCCGAGCGCCATGTGCAAGCCCGGCACCTTGGCGATGCCGGCGAGCCACGGCCCGGCAAGCACGTCCGGCGGCGCCCACCAGACATACAGCAGTGCGATGAATACGACGTTGCACAGCATGTTGACAACGAGCGCCGCGACACCGGCCCGCACCGGCGTCTTCGTGTCCTGGCGCGAGTAGAACGCCGGCAACAGCACCTTGACCAGCGCATACGCCGGCAATCCGCACACCATCGCCATGATCGACAGCGTTGCCATGCGGGTATCGAACGCGGTGAAGCGCTGGTGCTGGAACAGCGTCGCGACCAGCGGCTCGGCCAGCAGCAGCAATGCGCACATCGCCGGGACCGCGATCAGCAGCGTCACGCGCAAGCCCCAGTCGAGCGCGCGCGAAAAACTCTCGCGATCGACCGCGACGTGATGGCGCGACAGCGCCGGCAGGATCACCGTACCGAGCGCGACGCCGAACACGCCGAGCGGCAATTCGAGGAACCGCGTCGACTGCGACAGCCAGCTTTGCGAGCCGGTGACCAGCAGCGACGCAATGACGGTATCGAGCAACAGGTTTACCTGGGCCACCGACGAGCCGAACAGGGTCGGCACCATCAGCTTCAGGATCTTCCGTACGTCGGGGTGGCGCGGCCCCCAGCGCGGTCGCGGCAGCAGGTCGAGCCGGCGCAGCGACGGAAACAGGAACACGAGCTGCACGATGCCGGCGGCGAGGATGGCCCAGCCGAGCGCCATGATCGGAATGCCGAGGTGCGGCGCGAGCCACAGCGCGGCGACGATCAACGCAATGTTGAGGATCGCCGGTGCCATCGCCGGCAGCGCGAACTGGTGGAAGCTGTTGAGGACGCCGGCGGCAAGCGCGGTCAGCGACACGAACAGCAGGAACGGGAACGTCAGCCGCAGGAGGTCGACCGTCAAGCCGAACTTGTGCGGCTCGTCGAACGCACCCGGCGCGAACACCAACGCGACCTGCGGCGCGAACAGCACGCCGAGCGCGGTGACGACCAGCAGCACGCCGCCGAGCGTCCCGGC
Source organism: Lysobacterales bacterium (assembly GCA_046347015.1). Lineage (GTDB taxonomy): Bacteria > Pseudomonadota > Gammaproteobacteria > Xanthomonadales > Rhodanobacteraceae > Dokdonella_A. Next base: position 11,010 of record JAXMHA010000001.1, read on the forward strand.
GACATTCGCGACGAGCCGCTCGAGTTCCGCGTGGCTGCGCGTCTCCTTGACTTCGGTGAAGACCGGCACAAAGGCGGTCGAGAACGATCCTTCCGCGAACAGGCGGCGCAGGAAGTTCGGGATGCGGAAAGCAACCCAGAACGCGTCGGTTGCCGCGTCGGCGCCGAACGTGATGTTGATCGCCATGTCGCGCGCGAGGCCGAGCACGCGCGATGCGGCGGTGACCGCGCTGAACGACGCGACGCTGCGCAACAGGCCGGAATTGCGCGCCGTCACCGGTGTGCCGCCCCACGCGCCGCCCGCCCGGAGCCCGCGCCGGATTTGACGTTTCCGGCGTCCTTCCGCATAATCCCGCGCCCATTTTCGATCGAGCCGTCCGGAGTTTCCCCTTGGCGAACATCAAGTCTGCAAAGAAGCGCGCGCGCCAGTCCGAACAGCGCCGCCAGCGCAACGCGAGCGCCCGTTCGATGGTGCGCACCGCGATCAAGCGCGTCCACAAGGCCGTCGACACGAAGGACAAGGCCGCCGCCGAAGCCGCCCTCAAGGCCGCCGAGCCGGTCATGGACCGCTACGCCGCCCGCGGCCTGATCCACAAGAACAAGGCCGCCCGTCACAAGAGCCGCCTCACCGCGGCGATCCGCGCGCTCGCCTGAGCGCGCGACGCCCGCTTGCTTGCCGGCGCAGGACCGGCGTACCCGCAGCCTGCACCGGCGCCATTCACCGCGTCGCCGTCTTGCGCCCGGTTTCCCGGCGCTGGTCATCGAGGAACTTCTGCGCCGCGAGGCAAAGCGGCCAGGTGCCTTCGCGCGCGAGCGCGGACACGACGAACCACGGCCCCTTCCAGCGCAGCCGCCGCACGATCGCCTGCGCGGCCTTGCGGCGCTCGGCCTCCGGCAACAGGTCGGACTTGTTGAACACCAGCCAGCGCGGCCGCTTCAGCAGCCTGCGATCGAACTTGCCGAGTTCCCCGACGATCGCCCGGACCTGCCCGGCCGGATCGGTCTCGCCGTCCTGCGGCGCCATGTCGACGAAGTGCAGCAGCAGCCCGGTGCGTGCGACGTGCTTCAGGAAACGCACGCCGAGCCCGGCGCCCTCGGCGGCGCCCTCGATCAGGCCGGGAATGTCGGCGACCACGAAACTCTGGTCGGTGCCGGTGCGCACGACGCCGAGGTGCGGCTGCAGGGTCGTGAACGGGTAGTCCGCGACGCGCGGCGTCGCCGCCGAGACGGCACGGATGAACGTCGACTTGCCGGCGTTCGGGAACCCGAGCAGGCCGACGTCGGCCAGCACCTTCAGCTCGAGGCGCAACTCGCGCACTTCGCCCGGCGTGCCCGGGATCGAGCGGCGTGGCGCGCGGTTGACCGAGCTCTTGAAATGCGTGTTGCCCTTGCCGCCACGCCCGCCCTGGGCTACCAGCAGCCGCTCGCCATCGCGGGTCAGGTCGCCGATTTCCTCGTCGGTGTCGATGTTGGTCACGACGGTGCCGACCGGAACCCGCACGAACAAATCCGGACCCCGCTTGCCGGCCATCTGGCGGCCCATGCCGCCCTCGCCGCGGGTGGCGCGCCACATGCGCTGGTGCCGGAAGTCCACCAGCGTGTTCAGCCCCTCGTCGGCGATCAGCCAGACGCTGCCCCCGTCACCGCCATCACCGCCGTCCGGCCCGCCGAGCGGCACGAACTTCTCGCGACGGAAGCTGACGCAGCCGTTGCCGCCGTGTCCCGCTTCGACCTTGATGGTGGCTTCGTCGACGAATTTCATGTGGCGGTGAGTGGTGAGTGGTGAGTGGTGAGTGGTGAGCGGTGAAAGCATAGAGCTTGGGCAGCGTGCCGGATACGGGCAGCGGTTGTGGGTGATGAAACGAAAAGCCCCGCGCGTGGCGGGGCTTCGTCGTGGCGTTCGTGGCGGGATGTTCAGCCGACGACGCTGACCTTGCGCCGGCTCTTCGGCCCGCCGGTCGAGAACGCGACCTTGCCGTCGATCAACGCGAACAGCGTGTGGTCGCGGCCGAGACCGACGCCGGCGCCCGGATGGAACTGCGTGCCGCGCTGGCGCACGATGATGTTGCCGGCGCTGACGCTTTCGCCACCATAAATCTTGACGCCGAGGTACTTCGGGTTCGAGTCGCGGCCGTTGCGGGTCGAGCCGCCTGCCTTCTTGTGTGCCATGGATTACTCCTTGCCGCCCGTGATGCCGGTGATCCGCACTTCGGTGTAGTGCTGGCGGTGCCCCATCTCCTTGCGATGGTGCTTGCGGCGGCGGAACTTGATGATGCGGATCTTCTCGCCACGGCCGTGCGCGACCACGGTGGCGGCGACTTTCGCGCCGGCGACGGTCGGCGTGCCGATGGTGACGGAATCGCCGGAGCCGACCAGCAGCACCTCGTCGAAGGTGACGGCGCTGTCGACATCCGCGGCCAGCTTCTCGACGCGCAGGGTTTCCCCTTCGCCGACGCGGTACTGGCGACCGCCCGTTCGAATGACGGCGTACATGGCTGTGCCTCTGTAGTTATTCTGGAATCTGCCGGCGTACCACCGCCATCTCGGGCGGGAACCGGGCCGCGTATCTTACGGATTCGCCCGGTAAATCGCAAACTTGAGGCGCTGGCGGGGCGGCGCCCCGACCGCCGGCCTCCCCACGGCGGGCAGTCATCCCGCAGCGCGCGTTAGAATACGCGGTTCCCGCTTGTTCACCGGTCCATGGACACGATCCGCATCCGCGGCGCCCGCACGCACAACCTCAAGGACATCGACCTCGACCTGCCGCGCAACCGGCTGATCGTCATCACCGGGCTGTCCGGCTCGGGCAAGTCCTCGCTCGCCTTCGACACGATTTATGCCGAAGGCCAGCGGCGCTACGTCGAATCGTTGTCGGCATACGCCCGCCAGTTCCTGTCGGTGATGGAAAAGCCCGACGTCGACCACATCGAAGGCCTGTCCCCGGCCATTTCGATCGAGCAGAAGTCGACATCGCACAATCCGCGCTCGACGGTCGGCACGATCACCGAGATCCACGACTACCTGCGCCTGCTGTTCGCGCGGGTCGGCACGCCGCGCTGTCCCGACCACGGCACGCCGCTCGAAGCGCAGACGGTCAGCCAGATGGTCGACGCGACGCTCGCGCTGCCGGCGGAAAAGCGATACCTGCTGCTGGCGCCGGTCGTGCGCGAGCGCAAGGGCGAGCACGTGCAGGTGTTCGAGCAGTTGCGGGCGCAGGGCTTCGTGCGGGCACGCGTCGACGGCGTCGTGCACGAACTCGACGCGGTGCCCGCGCTCGCGCTGCGCAGCAAGCACACGATCGAAGCCGTCGTCGACCGCTTCCGGCCGCGCGCGGACATCAAGCAGCGCCTCGCGGAATCGTTCGAAACCGCGCTGCGCCTCGGCGAGGGCCTCGCCATCGTCGCCGACATGGACGACGCGTCCGCGGCGCCGACGCTCCACTCGTCGCGGTTCTCGTGCCCGCGGTGCGACTATGCGTTGCCGGAACTCGAACCCCGCCTGTTCTCGTTCAATTCGCCTGTCGGCGCGTGTCCCGCCTGCGACGGCCTCGGTGTGACCGAGTTCTTCGATCCGGCGCGGATCGTCGTCAATCCGGCCCTGAGCCTCGCCGCCGGCGCGGTGCGCGGTTGGGACCGGCGCAACGCGCACTACTTCCAGTTGATCTCCTCGCTGGCCCGCCACTACCGCTTCGACGTCGACACGCCGTGGCGGGACCTGCCGGAATCGGTGCGCCACCACGTCCTGTCCGGTTCGGGCGACGAGTCGGTCACGTTCCGCTATGCGTCCGGCAGCGGCGGCACGTTCACGCGCAAGCACCGTTTCGAGGGCATCGTCCCGAACCTCGAACGCCGCTATCGCGAGACCGAATCGCCGGCGGTCCGCGAGGAACTCGCGCGCTACATCAGCGTGCGGCCATGCCCCGAATGCGGCGGCCAGCGCCTGAACCGCAGTGCCCGCAACGTGTTCGTCGGCGAGTCGACCCTGCCGCAACTCAGCGCGCTGCCGATCTCGCGCGGCATGGACTTCTTCGAGCGTCTCGTACTGCAAGGGCAGCGCGCCACGATCGCGGCGAAAATCGTCAAGGAGATCCGCGAACGGATGCGCTTCCTCGTGGATGTCGGGCTCGGGTACCTGACCCTCGACCGGCAGGCCGATTCGCTGTCGGGCGGCGAGGCGCAGCGCATCCGGCTCGCCTCGCAGATCGGCGCCGGCCTCGTCGGCGTGATGTACGTGCTCGACGAACCGTCGATCGGCCTGCACCAGCGCGACAACGCGCGCCTGCTCGGCACGCTGACGCGCCTGCGCGACCTCGGCAACACCGTGATCGTGGTCGAGCACGACGAGGAAGCAATCCGCGCGGCCGACTTCGTCGTCGACATCGGACCCGGCGCCGGCGTACATGGCGGCGAAGTCGTCGCGGCGGGCAAGCTCGATGCGATCCTGCAGGCCGGCCGCTCGCTGACCGGCGCTTATCTTGCCGGCCGCAGCCACATTGCCGTTCCCGCGACGCGCCGCGAACCCGGCGCGGACCGTTGGCTGCGGATCCACGGCGCGTCGGGCAACAACCTGAAGTCGATCGACGCGGCAATCCCGGCCGGTCTGTTCGTCTGCGTGACCGGCGTGTCGGGTTCCGGCAAGTCGACGCTGGTCAACGACACGCTGTACCAGCACGCCGCCGCCGAGCTCAACGGCGCCAACGCGAAGCCCGCGCCGTTCGCGTCGATCGAAGGCCTCGAGCTGTTCGACAAGGTGGTCGACATCGACCAGGCACCGATCGGACGCACGCCGCGCTCGAATCCCGCGACGTACACCGGCCTGTTCACGCCGCTGCGCGAACTGTTTTCGCAGGTGCCCGAATCGCGCGCGCGCGGCTACGGCCCCGGCCGCTTCAGCTTCAACGTCAAGGGCGGCCGCTGCGAAGCGTGCGAGGGTGACGGCCTGATCAAGGTCGAGATGCACTTCCTGCCCGACATCTACGTTGCCTGCGACGTGTGCCACGGCAAGCGCTACAACCGCGAGACGCTCGACATCACCTACAAGGGCCACACGATCGCCGACGTGCTCGACATGACCGTCGAGGACGCATCGAAACTGTTCGAACCGGTGCCCGCGCTGGCGCGACGGCTGGAGACACTGGTCGAAGTCGGACTCGGGTACATCACGCTCGGCCAAAGCGCGACGACGCTGTCCGGTGGCGAGGCGCAGCGCGTCAAGCTCTCGCGCGAACTCGGCAAGCGCGACACCGGCCGCACGCTGTACATCCTCGACGAACCGACCACCGGCCTGCACTTCCACGACATCGAACAGCTGCTGCGCGTGCTGCACCGCCTGGTCGACGACGGCAACACGGTCATCGTCATCGAACACAACCTCGACGTGATCAAGACCGCGGACTGGATCATCGACCTCGGCCCGGAAGGCGGCGATGGCGGCGGCACGATCGTCGCCGCCGGTACCCCGGAAACGATCGCCGCGACGGCGGCATCCTGGACCGGACAGTTCCTCGCGCCGGTGCTCGCCATGACGGTGCGTAAACGCAAGCGGGCGGCCGCATGAAGGACGCCACCGACCCGCTCCCCACCGGTGCGCCGACGGTGTTGATCGAATTCCCGCTGCCGATCCGCTGGCGTGACCTCGATGCGTTCAACCACGTCAACAATTCGAGCGTGCTGACCTGGCTCGAGGAAACGCGCATCGCGTGGCTGGCGCGCCTTCCCGGCGACTGGACCGGCCCGGCGGCACGCCCGGTGGTCGCGGCGATCCACGTCAACTACCGCCGGCAGATCGGCTGGCCGGGCACGGCCCTCGTCGTCCTCACGGCGGGGCGCGTCGGCACGACATCGCTGATGATCGGCCACCGCGTGGTCGATGCGGCGAACCGGGAAATCCTCCACGCCGACGGCGACGTGGTCATGGTCTGGACCGGCCCGGATGGCCGGCCGGTGCCGCTGCCCGACACGGTCCGCGCCGCGGTTCAGTCGCCGCCCGTTGGTCCGGCCGTGACGTCGAAGTAGGCCTCGACCCGGCGCCCGTCGGCGAGCAGGAAGAACAGGTCGATCATGTCGCCCGGCGCAAAGTCGTTGCGGGGTTCGCGCAGCAGGATCCGCTTGCCGCCGGGCGCAAGTGACACCGTCTCTCCCGGATCGACGCGCAGCCACGGCATTTCGCGCATGCGGGCCGCGTCACCGCCGCCGATCACGTCCTGGATCGATGCGGCGCGAAAATCGTCGCACTGCACCGTGAGGATCCGCACCGACTCGTCGCCGGTGTTCTTCAGTGTCGCGTAGCCGGCCAGCAGCTCGGGCTTCGTCGCGACGATCTCGGCGACCGCGTCGTAAACCTCGAGCTTGCCGAGCGCGAACGCAGCCGGCACCACGCCAAGGCACGCGCTGAACACCACGCAAACCGCCGCGAGTCGCCGCATCGCCGTCTCCGTCCTCGTCGCTATCATAACCTGCCGTCCGCCTTCACCACGGAGTCCCGGTCATGTCGATCCCGATCGCGCTCGCCCTCGCCGCCACCGTCGCCGCCATTCCGGTCGCGGCGGCCGATGGCCCATCCGTGACGATTTACCGCGCCGATGGCGATGCGCTCTTCACCGGTGGCGACGAGCCGATCGCGGATGGTTACGCGATGGTGCACGAACTTCGCCCGGCCACGCCGGTACCGGGACAGCAAGCCGTCGTCATCGAAGGACTGCCGTCGCTGCTCGACGCCGAAGCCGTCAACGCCGGGTTCGACGGCGGCACGAAGATCCTGGCGCAACGCGTCGTGTCGGCGGGCAACGGCGGGCGGCTCGCCGCACATCGCAGCCAGCCGGTGCGCGTGCTGGCGGCCGACGGCCACGAGATCGTGTCCGGCACGCTGGAATCGATCGATTCGAGCGGACTCGGCATCCGCACAGCGGATGGTTCAACAAGCTACGTGCACGACTACGCCCGCGTCGTGTTCGCCCCGGGCAGCGGCGCCGCCGGCAGCACGCTCCGGCTCGCGCTCGGCGGGCGTCCGGCGCACGACGAGGTCAACCTTGCCTACCCGACATCCGGCCTCGGTTGGCGCGCGTCGTATTCGGCCGCGCTGGCCGACGGCGCCGATTGCCGAATCCAATTGACGACGCTCGCCAGCATCGCCAACCGCTCGGGTCGCGACTACGACGGTGCCCGCCTGACGCTGATCGCCGGGTCGCCGAACTTCGCATCGGGTTACCCACCCCGGCCGATGATGAAGGCGATGGCGGCGGCCGCACCGATGGCCGAGGCGATGCCCGAGCAGTCGTCACTCGGCGACTACCGCAGTTATGCACTTGCGAGCAGGATCGACTTGCCGGATGCGAGCGTCACCCTGGTCCCGCTGTACGACCCTGCCGATCTCGACTGCACGCGGCGCTGGATCTTCGAGACCGGCGGCGCATGGTTCCCGGCGAAGCCGCAGACGGTTGCCGGCCACGACGGGCGGCAAGGCGGCCCGGTCCGCAGCGAACTCGCGTTCGAAGCGCAGGAAAACCTGCCGGCCGGAAAGCTGCGCGTGCTGACGCGCGACAAGGGCGCGTTGCAGTTCCTCGGCGCCAGCAACATTGCCGACACGCCGAAGGGCCGGAAGGTCGACATCATGGTCGGCACCGCATTCCAGTTGACCGCCGAACGCGAGCGCACCGCGTTCAAGCTCGACCGCGCCGCGCGCGAGATGACCGAGGGCTTCCGCATCACGCTCGGGAACACCGGCGATGCACCACGCACGATCACCGTGCGCGAGCACCCGAACCGGTGGCGGAACTGGACACTCGCCGCATCGAGCACGAAACCCGACAAGGTGACCCCGGACCTCCTCGAGTTCCGCGTGCCGGTGCCGGCCGACGGCAAGGTGATGCTCGACTACACGGTCCGCTACCACTGGACGGCGGCGGACGAGTAGCGCGCCACGGCCCGCGGTCGCGCCCACTTCCAACTGGAGTCGCGACCACGCTGGAGTCGCCAGCGCGTATGCACCGGACGGGTGCCCTCAGGGGTTTGCCGCCCCGCCCGCTCCACGATCGCCACCGGTGTCGCCAGGTGAAGCGTCGAGCAAGGCTCCGCACACGACTGCGAGGTCGAGCAGGCGCAAGTCCGATCCCGGCCGCCCGACGAGCTGCAATCCAGCCGGCATGCCATCCGGCAAGCGCCCCATCGGCAGGCTCACCGCAGGGCATCCGGCGAGGCTCGCGAACGCGGTGAGATCCGCGTCATGTGCGCGTTCGCCACCGGACAACGGGTACGGCCCGTACGGTACGGTCGGCAATACCAGCACGTCGGCCTCGTCGAACAACCGGCGCGCGCGCAACACGGCAGCGTCGAGCACGCGATCGGCGGCCGCATAGTCGACCGCCGACTTCCGGCGCGCGTACTCGAGCAACCCACGCAGCCGGTCCGACACCGGATGTCCGTGATCGACGAGGTCGCCCGCATACTCGACGGCGAGTTCGGCCTCCATCACCAGCAGCGCGGCACGGCGGGCGCGCGATGCGCCGTCGCGGTCGAAGTCCACTTCGACCCGCTTCCCGAGCGCGCAGCCGATGCGCGCGATCGCGCCGGCGAACAGGTCCCCCATGTCGTCGGCGACGCCGAGTGCGGCGAGGTCGCGGACAAACGCGCTGCGCAGGTGCCCCGGTTCCCAGTCCGGGATCGCGAGCTCCGTGCGCCGCCGGCGGGAGCGCGGGTCGCCGGGATCGTGCCCCGCCAGCACCGGCAACACGATCGCAAGATCCTCGACCGAACGCGCGAGGATGCCGACCGTGTCGAGGCGCCGCGCCGCCGGCACCACGCCGCGTACCGGAACTTCGCCGTGTGTCGGCCGCAACGCGCAGACGCCGCAATGGCTCGCGGGAATGCGGACCGAGCCCAGCGTGTCGGTGCCGAGCGCGAAGCTGCACAGGCCCGCCGCGACCGCAGCCGCGGATCCCGCCGACGATCCGCCGGCGGTCAGGTCGTGGCGCAGCGGATTGCGCACGTCGCCGAAGTGCGGATTCGCGCCGAAGGTCCCGAGTACGCCTTCGTCGAGATTGGTCTTGCCGAGGATCACGGCACCGGCGCCGCGCAACCGCGCGACGCAGGTCGCGTCGGCTTCCGCGTGCCGCGCACGCCGTCCCGCCAGGCCGGCAGTCGTCGGCAGCCCGGCAACGTCGATGTTGTCCTTCACCGCGACTGCGAGCCCCTCCAGGCGGCCGATGGCGCCACCGGCGCGTCGCCGGTCGCTCGCGGCGGCTTGCGTGGCCGACGAAGGATCGAGGGCAAGGAAGGCGTTGAGAGCGGGATTCTCCCTCGTGATCGCAGCATCGTACGCGGCCACGAGCCGCGCGCTGGCAATCCGGCCCGCGGCGAGCCCGTGCAGTTGCCGGAATGCGGTGGCGAGCCGCAACCGGCCGTCGTCGATCAGTTCGTCCATTCCTTGCCTGCCCGTTTCGATGGTCCGAGAAACTGACCGGTTGCGACGGAAAAGTCAAAGGCGACGCCGCGCGGGACGCGGCGGTTTGCCGCAGTGGCGCCGAAGCCGGACAATCACGCCACTGCACGAGGCGGCCTGGAGCCGGTGATGGGCGAACGCGAGACGATGGAATACGACGTGGTCGTGGTCGGCGCGGGTCCGGCGGGACTCGCGTTCGCGATCCGCCTGAAGCAGCTCCATCCCGACACCCGCGTGTGCGTGATCGAGAAGGCTTCGACGGTCGGCGCGCAAATCCTGTCCGGCGCGGTGATCGAACCCGCGCCGCTCGACGCGCTGTTGCCGGGTTGGCGCGACAACCCGCCGCCGATCTGCATCCCCGCGGCGCACGACGAGTTCTGGCTGCTGCGTGATGCACGGCGTGCGACGAAGCTGCCGACGCCGCCGCAAATGCACAATGCCGGCAACGTCATCGTCTCGCTCGGGGCGCTGTGTGCCTGGCTGGCGCCGCAAGCCGAAGCGCTGGGGGTCGACGTGTTCCCTGGATTCGCCGCCGCCGATGCGGTGTTCGACGACACCGGCGCCGTGGCCGGCGTGCGAATCGGCGACATGGGCGTCGCCAGGGACGGCTCGCACAAGCCGACGTACACGCAAGGCATCGACATTCGCGCACGGCTCACCGTGCTCGCCGAAGGTTGCCGCGGCAGCGTCAGCAAGACGCTGATCGCGAAGTACGGCCTCGACCAGGATTGCGATCCGCAGACCTACGGAATCGGCCTCAAGGAATTGTGGCAGGTGCCCGCTGGCCGCGTGCGGCCGGGACACGTCACGCACACGATCGGCTGGCCACTCGACAACCGGACATATGGCGGCAGCTTCATCTACCAGCTCGACCAGGACCGCATCGCGATCGGCTTCGTTGCCGGGCTCGACTATTCCGATCCGCTGTTCCGGCCGTGGGAAGCATTCCAGCAGTTGAAGCATCACGCGCGGATTGCGCCGCTGCTGGAAGGCGGCCAGATCATATCGGCCGGTGCACGCGCGTTGATCGAAGGCGGCATCCAGTCGCTGCCGAAGGTCGAGATGCCGGGTGCGATCCTGATCGGCGATGCGGCAGGCCTGATGAACGTGCCGAAGATCAAGGGCACGCATCAGGCGCTGCGCTCGGGGATGTTGGCCGCGGAACACTTCGTGCAAACGCAATCGGGCGCGGGATTCGATGCGCGCCTGCGCGCTTCACCGATCGCGAAGGAACTGCAGAAAGTCCGCAACATCCGCCCCGGTTTCCACGGCGGATTGTGGCGCGGGCTCGCCAACGCCGCCTGGGAAACCGCGACCGCGGGACTTTCACCGTGGACGCTGAAGAACCATGCCGACTGGCCGGCGCTGGAGAAGCTCGACCCACCGGCAACGCCGCAGCACCGTCCGGGACCGAACGTGGCCTCGCCGCGCGAACCCGGCTGGCTCGAACGCACGCTGCCGCCACGCGACCGTCTCGCTTCCGTGTACTTCGCCGCGACCGCGCACGACGAAGACCAGCCGGTGCACCTGCACGTCCTCGACACGTCGATCTGCGTCGACCGCTGCGTGCGGGAATACGGCAATCCCTGCACGCGCTTCTGCCCCGCCGCCGTCTACGAGATGGTCGAGGACACGCAGGCTGACGGCAGCAAGGCACTGCGGCTGCAGATCAACGCGGCCAATTGCGTCCACTGCAAGACCTGCGACATCAAGGATCCGTACGAAATCATCACGTGGACGACACCGGAAGGCGGGTCGGGTCCGAACTACCAGAATCTTTGAGCTGCGCGGCGGACGGAAACCGGCCCGACGCGCTGCCGACGAGGGCATGCCATGGCAACTTTGCGGACCATCGCGATCGCCGTGTTCGTGTTGTGGCTCTTGATCGATGGCGTCGTGGTGTTCCGGCGGGCAAGCCCGACGGCCGAGAACCGTGACCGCTGGTCGTTGCGCGTGCTCGCGTTCGGCAACCTGCTGGCATGGATGGTGGCGATCACGCTCGCGTTTTCGCGGTACGGCGCGATCCACCCCGCGGTCCCGGTGCAGGCCGCGGGACTGGCCTTGATGGGAATCGGCATCCTCGTGCGCTCGACCGCGATCGCGCAGCTCGGCCGTTTCCACATGCCGAACGTCGCGGTGCTGCCCGACCACGACGTGATGCAGCGCGGGTTGTATCGCCACATTCGCCACCCGAGCTACCTCGGCGCGCTGATCGCGTTCCTCGGCTTCGGGCTCGCGCTCGGCAACTGGCTCGGCACCGTGGTCCTGGTCGTGTTGTCGCTGGCTGTGTATCTGTTCCGCATCCACGAAGAGGAAGCGGCCCTCACGGCGGTGCTCGGCGAGCAGTATTCGGAATATGCGCGCCGGACCAAGCGCCTGATCCCGGGCGTGTACTGACTCCGGCGCACGGCAGTCGCGTCGCCGGAACCGGTTTTCGCGGGGAAACCGGAATCTCGGGTCAGCGCTTCGCCCTGGACCCCGTGCGCGCCCCTTTTCCGGGGCGGCCGGCGGGTGCTCCGCTTTCGGCCAGGCTCTGACGGACCAAGGCCGACGCCAGCCACTGGCAGGTCGCGGTGGCTTGCGCGGGCGTCTGCCCGAGGATATCCCGCAGCACGAGCACGGCTTCGATGCCGACGCCGACCGTCAGCGCAGCCGCGAGCCGCTTCCACGCCGCCGGTGCGAGCTGTGCCCGCAACGGCGCAATCGCTTCCTCGATCCACTGCACGCGACGGGCCCCGCGCTTGCCCGAATCGGGGGCCGATTCCAGCACGGTCGTATGGATCATCGTGCGCAGCAGGCCCTCGTTGGCGAAGGCCAGCCGCATGATCGCCTCCACCGCGACCCGGACCCGTTCCTCGGCCGAGCCCGCATCAGGCCACGCCGGCGTCGCGAGGACCGTCGCCTCCAGCACCGGCTGCAATCCCTCGAGCGCGGCATCGGCCAGCAGCCGTTCGCGCGTCGGGAAATAGCGCCACGCCGTGCGGCGCGACACGTTCGCCGCGTCGGCGACCTCCGCCACTCCCGGCCGCTGTCCCCGCGCAATCAGCGCGGCGGCCGTCGCCAGCAGCAGGCGGCGGGTTCGCAGCTTCTGGTTGGCGCGGCCGGTTCGCAGGGACTGCGCCGCACGCGTAACCGGCTTGGGCCTTGACATGGGTGCATCGTAGCAGTAACTTCATGTCACTATTGTGACATGACGTCATTTCACTGTCATCTAGCGGCAGTACCTTCAACCCACGATCCGGGAGGACCCATGACTTCTCTCCGCACAACCGCATTGCTTGCGGCCATCGCAGTGGCGGCCGCACTGGCCTCGAACCCGAACGACGTGCGCGCGGCAGGCGACGCACAACCGGCTTCCGGCGTCGCGCCGCCGGTCACCGACGGATTCGGCGCGGCGCTCAAGTTCGAAGGCACTTGGGACGAGCAGATCACGTTCCGCAACTGCGATGACGGCAGCCCGCTGTCGTCGGCGCACGGCCAGAATCGCGTCATCCGCGGCGGCGCGTTCGTGGCGACGACCATGGCCCCGCCCACGGTCCAGGGTCCGGGCCTCGGCAACTGGTGGTACGACCCGCCGGGCCTGCACTACGTTTCCGCGTTCCGGCATTTCATGTACAACCCGGGTACCGGTGCCCCGACGGGTTGGCAGATCGTCGAGCGCGACACGTACCTCTCGAACGACGGCAACTCGTCGACCGGCGATGTCACGTTCGGCATGTACGACCTCGCGGGCAACCAGACCAGCTCGGGTTGTGCCACGACCGTCGGTACGCGGATCCTCGAGTAGGGAAGCTTGCGGGAGCCGGGTTCAAGCGGTCACGTGCTGCAACCCGAACGAAGGCCGGGCGGCGACCTGCCGTCCGGCCTTGCCGACGCGCCCGGGTTCGCTGCCTGACCGGGAGGCCGTGCGATTCGAACCGGCCTGCCCCGCGAACCCGGGTGTGATTCATCCGAAACCACGCTGAAACCCTCGACGCCGATGCTGTGTGGGTGGGCGCCCTCCCGCACTCCGCCGGAGTCTTCCCGCCCCGCGACAGCCTTGCCGGCCGCCGCCGGTGGGTCGCGATCTTCACCGCCGCGGTTCCCTGGCTGCTCTTGCTCGCGGCCCGGCTCTGGCTGGCCGGGCGACTCGAGGTCAACTCCGACGAGCCGCAGCACCTGCACGTGGTGTGGGGCTGGGCGGTCGGCCTCCTGCCATACCGTGACCTGTTCGACAACCACGCGCCGCTGTTCCAGTGGTTGATGGCGCCGCTGATCGCGATGCTCGGCGAGCGCGCGGACATCCTGCTGCCGATGCGCTGGGCGATGATTCCATTCTACTTTGCGACGCTCGGTGCGACACACATCCTGTCCAACCGCCTGTGGCCGGGTCCGGTCGCACTCCGGACCACATGGCTGGTCGCCTTGTTTCCTTCGGTGTTCGTCGTCGCGGCGCAGTTCCGGCCCGACGACCTGTGGATGCTGGCGTGGACTGCGGCCCTCGCCCTGGCGCTTGCCGGACGCTTCGGCGCGTGGCGTGCATTCAGCGCTGGAATCGTCACCGGCATTGCTTTCACGGTGTCGCTGAAAACCCTGTTGCTCGTGGCGACGTTCGCGGTGGCGTGGGGAGCGGTCGTCATGATCGCCGTCGCCCGTGGCGCCCGCTGGCGCCGTTGGCTGCGCGCCGCACCGGCCGGAGCTTTTCTTGCCGGATGCGTCCTGGTTCCCGGATTGGCGATCGGTTACTTCGTTGCGCACGGCATCGAATACACGATGCTCTATGACGTCGTGCTGCACAATCTCGTGCCGGGCCTCGGCCGTTGGCAGCATGCCGGCCTGCACGATTTGCTGCTCGTCGCCATCGCACCAATGCTGTGGATGGTCTGGCGCCACATGCCGCATCCGGCGGTGCCGGCCGACTTCGCGCGCGCCTCGCTGTTGTTGTGGGCAGGCGTGTACTTGGTGGTGCTGTATGGCTATTGGCCGCTGGTGACGCACCAGGACCTGCTGCCGGTCGCGCCGGCCATCGCAATGGCGCTCGCGGTGGGATCGACGCACCTGCCGGTTCGTGGCCGGCTGGCGTGGCCGCGCATTGCGTTCGCAACGCTGCTCGCCGCCGAACTGCTGATCTCCGCCATCGAAGCCCGGCCGTGGGAAAACCGCCTGCAGCCGTTCGAGACCGGGCTTGCGCGCGTGTTGCGGCTGACGACACCCGGTGACTACGTGATGGATGCCAAGGGCGAGACGATCTTCCGGATGCGCCCGGTCTACTGGGTGCTCGAAAGTGTCACCGAGGCGCGCATGGCGGACGGCTCGATCGCCGACGACATCATCCCGCGCCTCGTCGCAACCGAAACGCCGATCGTGCGGACGGAGCGCCTACCCCCACCCGATCTCGCGTTCGTCCAGCGCAACTATCTGCCCGCCGGTGGAACCCTGTACATCGCCGGACGGCGGTTGGGACTGCTGCGACCCGGAATCCCGCATCCGTTCACGATCGCCGTGCCACAAGACTACGCGTTGATCGATCCGGCGGGACCTTGCCGCGCATCGTTCGATGGCGGCGCCGTATCGACGTCCGCGCGCCTGACGGCAGGCCCGCACCGCGTGACGGCCGAAGCGCCGTGCGATGCGCTGCTGGTCTGGCGGCCGGCGCTTGCACGTGGTTTCGATCCCGCGCCGCTGTTCGCTCACTGACCGCCACGCCCGCGCAACACGCCCCCCGTGAAAGGCGGTGGATGGGAGCGCAACCGCGATGGCGAAGATCCGCATTCCGGATTGAAAAAAACCGGGCGGTGGAACCGCCCGGCTGCTTCATGGAACCTTGCGCGCCACCGGTGCCGGCGCGCATCCGCCGTCACACGGTCAAGGCGTGTAGCTCGGCAACAACGTCACGCCCGAGAACGCCGAGTACGCGTAGATCTTGACGTAGTACGTGCCGGTACTCGGGGTCGGGAACGAACACGTCTCGTTGTTGCCGACGAGGTACGGACGGCAGCTGTATCTGCGCAGTGTCGGTGCCGATCCGAAGCGGACGTACAAGTCGGCATCACCGGTGCCACCCGACATCGTGAACGTCAGGTTCGACGCCCCGGCCGGCACGGCCAGCGTGTACGTCGCAGTCCACTTGTGCCGCGCGGCACTGAGGCCGGTCACCGGCACGTTGTTCTGCAGCACCGTACCGCCGCCACCGCCGCTCGACACCGTCACGACATGGCTGGTCGAACCGGTCGCGTTGTCGTTGTCGGTGACGGTCAGCGACACGGTGTAGCTGCCGGAACTGGCGTACGTGTGGCTCGGGTTGGTCGCGGTCGACGTGCCGCCATCGCCGAAGTTCCACGAACGCGACACGATCGAGCCGTCGCTGTCGGTCGAGGTGTCGGTGAAGTTCACCGTCAGCCCGCTGATCGTGTACGTGAAGCTCGCGACCGGCGGATTGTTGCCACCACCGCCACCACCGAGGTCGTTGATGGCCTGGGCGAGGATCATGCTGCCGCGGCCGCTGGCGAGGTCATAGCCCGGACCCGCCGTCGACCCACCGTTGCTGCCGGACACGACATCGTGGAAGTCGGCGGCCGGAAGCTGGTAGACCAGCGGCCCGGCGAAGCCGACACCCGTGCCTTTCGTCGCGATCACGCGCGCCCATGAGCCGGCGAAAATCGGCGCCGAAAGGCTGGTACCGCCATACTGGGCGAGGCTGCCGTTGACGATGATCTTCGAGCCGGAACTCGGGTTGCCGTCGAAGGCGATGTCGGCGACGCCGCGTGTCGGCCCGTTGTACAAGGTCTGCCAGCTCGGCTTCGGCTCGATCACGCTCGCGCTGCCGCCCGAGCTCGCCCACACCGTCTCGTTGTTCCACGTCGTCGTCGACGCGTCGAGCGTCGTGCCCGAGGCGGCGATCACGTACTGCGACATCGCCGGCCAGCTCGCGCCGGGACCTTGCGATCCGCACTCGTTCGCGCCGGAATCGCCGGTCGAGATCGAGAACGTCTGCCCTTGCGCATCCGCGACCGCCAGGATCTGGTCCGCGGCGGCGACCGAACCATCGCTGTTCGCCGACTTCTCGCATTCGCCGAGCGAGACGTTGATGATCTTCGACTCGTTGCGCGACACGATCGTGTTGAAGTTCGCGATCATGTTCGAGTTGGACAGGGTCGGCACGTTGTAGAAGATCAGTTGCCCGACCTGGCCACCGCCCATGCCGACGATGTCCTGGCTGTCGAGGTCCCATTCCGGCGTGCCGCTGGTGTCGTTGCTGGTGCCGTTGGTGTTGACGGTCAGCGTCGACACCGTCCCCAGACCCTGTTGCGACGTGAACGTGTTGAGGTCGCTGATGGTCTGGTTCAGGTTGCCATTGGTGAAGATGCCGACCGTCACGCCCGCGGCCGTTGCGACGCCGTTGCCGCCGTAGATCGAAGAAAATTCTGTCGGATAGTGTCCGGTGACGGCGTCCGGTGCATCGACCATGTCGGCGGCCGTCACCATCGTGTGCGGGATCACGGCCGTCTGCAGGCCAACCACCGACAGCACGATCGGCTGCAGGTTGGCCGGGATCGACACCGGTGAGGTGTTCGCGTAGGCGTCGGTGCGGCCGTCCGCGGTCGCGACCTGCGCGAACGACGTCTGGAACGCCGCCTGCACGACATCCGCGGTGGCATCGGCCGAAACCAGCAGGCGATTCGGCGCGACGGTGACGTTGGCGAAACCGGCGCCGGTCAGGAAATCGACCACCGCCTGCGCCTGCTCGACCGTCGGTGAGTAATTGGCAAGGATGTCGGCGCCAGACAACGGCGCATGCGCCGAACCGGAAACCGGCGACGGACCGCCGGCGATGAAGCGGTCGAGCTGGTCGCGGTTGCGCAGCTTGAGCGCCACCTCGACGTGCATCGGAGTCGTGAACGGCAGGAGGCCGTTGACCACCGCGCCATCGGGCAACGAAAACGCATTTGCGATGACGATCGCGCCAGTGCTGGATGTCGCCGAACCGGCGGCATTGGCCCCAACGGCACCGAGGCCGCCGGCGGCGATTGCCAGCGTCGCGGCCAGCACGGTATTGCGCAAACCACGCCAACTTGTCGATCTCACTGGAAAGTGCTCCCGGGATGTGGTTACGAATGCCGCGGAAGACGCCGCGGCTCCATGACGAACGAATTGCCCTCGTTGCCCGATGTGCGCCGTTGCGATCCTCGATTCACGAATGGATCGAGGCAGCCGTCCGGTTCCTGCGTACGCTCCACCTGCAACGAACCACCAGGAACCCACGCCGGACAACTCCGGATTCGCGACGCCGCGAACGGCGACTGCACGCTAATGCCCGGAATCAGGCGACGCAACACGACGATTTGCGTGTTGCATTGCAATGAAGCGGATGCCGTGTCCAATGGGGGATCCGTTCCGGCGTACACCACGGAGTCACCCTCGCAAATCCCGCGAGAGCAGCGCCACCGTTGCATTTTCGAAGGACAGCGAGTTGCCGGTTTGAACCCCGCCCGGGGTTTGACGGCAGCGAGGAATCCATATGCTGCAGTACCGCAGGAACGACGCGATGACCGTGCCGGACGCGTGTAAAGCTGTGTAAATGTCGGAGCACCATTCTCATCACCGACGTCGCCTTAACGCCGAGGTCTCGTTTCGCCATCGAGGCTTCGCTCCAGTTCCGTTCCCGACGACGCTTGCCGGCCTGTTCGCCGGCCGTCAGACTGCGCCGCTTCATCCCACGACGGAGGCACTCCCATGGCGGCCAAGGGTTTCTTCTGGACACAATGGTCACCCGTGTTGCTGAGCTTGCTGCGGATCGTCGCGGCACTGCTGTTCATGCAGCATGGCGCGCAGAAGCTGTTCGGATTTCCGGGCGGCGGCCACACCGTCGAGTTGATGTCGTTGATGGGCCTCGCCGGAGTGCTCGAGTTCTTTGGCGGCCTGCTGGTCCTGCTCGGCCTCTTCACGCGACCGGTCGCCTTCATCCTGTCCGGCGAAATGGCGTTCGCCTATTTCATGGTGCACGCCCATGCCAACTTCTGGCCGGTGATCAACGGGGGCGATCTCGCCGTGTTGTTCTGCTTCACGTTCCTGTACCTGTCCGCCGCCGGTGGCGGAACGGTCAGCCTCGATCGCGTGCTGCGCGGCCAGTAGATCCCGCCATGCCCCATCCCCGCATCGCGCTGGTCAGCGCGACGGCCGCGCGCGGCCTCGATGACGACATGGCGCCGCTCCTCGACGCATTCGCCGCCGCCGGCGCCGACGCCGCGGCAGTCGCTTGGGACGACGACCGCGTCGAGTGGCCCCGCCACGACATGGCGATCCTCCGCTCGACGTGGAACTACGTGCAGCGGCTGCCGGATTTCCTCGCGTTCGTCGATCGCGCCGCGGCCCGGACGAGGCTGTTCAATCCGCCCGAAGTCGTGCGCTGGAACGTCGACAAGCATTACCTCGCCGACCTCGCTCGCGCCGGGATCGCCACCGTGCCCGGCGCGTTCATCGAACCCGGCGACGATGCCGGGTCCAAGCTCGACGCATTCCTCGGCCGCCACGCCACCGCGCGGGACTTCGTCGTCAAGCCCGCGGTCGGCGCGGGTTCGCGCGACGCGATGCGCCATCCGCGCGCGGCGCGCGACGCGATCGTCGCCCACATCCGCCGACTGCAGTCCGCGCAGCGTAGTGTCCTCGTGCAACCGTACCTCGACAGCGTCGACTCGGACGGAGAAACGGCGCTGCTGTTTTTCGACGGCGCCTTCAGCCATGCGATCCGCAAGGGACCGCTGCTGAAGGCTGGAGCCGGCTCGACGCGCGCGCTGTTCGCGCCGGAACACATCACGCCCCGCGAACCCGCCGCCGACGAACTCGCGCTGGCCGCGACCGTGCTCGACGCGATCCCGTTCCCGGGCCCGCTGCTGTACGCCCGCGTCGACCTGATCCGCGCCGGCGACGGTACGCCGCGGCTGCTGGAACTGGAGTTGGTCGAGCCCTCGGTCTTCGTCCCGTTCGCGGACGGCGCGGCGGCGCGCTTCGTCCACGCCGCGCTCGCGCGGGCATCGGGCTGACCCCGCCACGATGGTGCGCCGGCGCGCCGCGCGCTAGGCTTGGCCGGCGACCGACCCGACGGACCGCGCGATGCTCGGATGGCAAGAAATGCTGTTGCGCCTGGCGCTCGCCGTGTTGCTCGGCGGCATCATCGGCTTCGAGCGCGAGCGCAACGCCAGCACCGCCGGCCTGCGCACGCACATGCTGGTGAGCCTCGGCGCGGCACTCGCGATCATCGTGTCCGCGTTCGGGTTCAACGACGTGCTCGGCCACGCCCACGTGGATCTCGACCCGTCGCGAATTGCAGCCCAGGTCGTGTCGGGCGTCGGCTTCCTCGGCGCCGGCGCGATCCTCATCATGCACCGCTTCGAGGTCGTCCGTGGCCTGACGACCGCGGCCGGGCTCTGGACGGTGGCCGCGATCGGCCTCGCGGTCGGCAGCGGCCTCTACGTGGCCGCGATCGGCGCCACCATCATCGCGTGGCTGATCCTGTTCGTGCTGAAGCTGGTGGAACGCCGCGTATTCGCCCGGCGGCAGCCGCGCCACGTGCGCATCGAGTCCCGGCGGGGCGGATTGCGCCTTGCCGACCTCGAGTCCATCGCCGGGCGTTCCGGCCTCGCAGTGAAGCGTGCACTCGTCGACCGGACGGAAGGTACGGACACGACCGAAATCTGGTTCGACGCGGGCGCCGCCGGCAGCGCCCTGATGTCGTTCGCCGACTCGGCCCGGGAACTGGAAGGCGTCACAGCGGTCGAGGTTGAACCCGCTCGTTGAATACCCGATTGCGGTTCAGGCACCGGTTCGATCGACGGGATCGAAGGACCGGCGGGCACCGCACGAAACTCCGGGCAAGGCGAATACAATCGCGCTCGCCGTACGCAAGGATGATCCCGATGTTCCGCACGTTTGCCGTTGCCCTGGTGACGCTCATCGCGACGGCAGCACTGGCCACGCCACGGCGGCAGCCCATCGCGAATCCGGAACCACCGAGCCTCTACTCGCTGCGCGGGACACCGGAGCCCCGCGCCGGTGGCGCGCAGGACGTCACGCCGATCACGATCGACGAAGCCGCGGCGATCCGCGCCCGCGCAGCCGGCGGGATGTGGCTACCCGACGGCACGGGCGGGCGCGTGTTCGCGCAATACACGCGCAGCATCGAACATGCGAACGGCACGTGGACCTGGGTCGGTGCGGTGCAGACGGTGTTCGGCCCGCAGTCGGCGGTCATCACGTTCGGCGACGGCGCGGTCTACGGCCGCATCCCGCAACCCGACGGGGCGGCACAACGCATCGTCCGCGAACACGGCGAGACGATGCTGCTGCGTACCGACCGCGCGCTGATGGCGGCTTCACCGGTCGTCCACGCGCTGTCCGCCGTCGACGACGCGCGGCCGGTGCCGATACAACGGAGCGCCGCAGCGGCGTCCGTGCCGCATCCGGCCGAACCCGCCGCACCTGCCGGCAATCCCGTCATCGACGTGATGGTCGCGTACACGGATGGCTTCGAGGCGGCGCAAGGCTCGGCCAGCGCCGCGCTGGCGCGCATCCAGAATCTCGTCGACCTCACCAACAACGCGTACATCAACAGCAACGTCCACCAGAGCATCCGCCTCGTCGGCACGGTCGAGGTCGACTACACCGACACCAACGACGAGGGCAACGCGCTCGATGACGTGTCCGGCAAGGACGACAGTGGCGACACCGTTCCGATTCCCCCGTCGCTGCAGCCGATCGCCGGGCTGCGCGAGCAGTACGGCGCGGACCTCGTCGTGCTGCTGCGCAAGTTCGACCACGCGACCAACAACGGCTGCGGCATCGGCTGGCTGATCGGCGGGAACATGGCGGCGATCGTGCCGTCGCGCGACTACGTGTACGGCTACTCGGTGGTGTCCGACGGCTCGAGCGACGGCTACTACTGCCTCGACACGACGTTCGCGCACGAGCTCGGCCACAACATGGGCTCGAACCACGACCGCGGCAACGCCGACGAGCCGGGTGCGTACTCGTACTCGTACGGCTTCAAGAGCGCGTCGCCGACCGGATTCTCGACGATCATGGCGTACGGTGGAGATCGGCAGACGCCGCTCGCGTTCTTCTCGAACCCCGACCTCGATGCGTGCCAGGGCCAACCCTGCGGCGTCGACGACTCCTCGCCGGATTCCGCCGACAACGCCCACAGCCTCAACAACACCGGCGCCCTGATCGCGCAGTTCATGGCCAGTGCCGCCGGTGGCACAACGGCCCACGCACGCAACGACATCAACGGCGATGGCAAGTCCGACCTGTTGTGGTCCTATGCATCCGGCACCAACGCGCGCACCGGCTACTGGCTGATGGACGGCGCGACCCGCACCGGCACGTGGTCGATACCCACCTCGACCGCCTACCGCCTCGCCGCGACCGGAGACTTCGATGGCGATGGCCTGCTCGACTGGGTCTGGACCAGCGCCGCGCGTGACGTGGAGTTCTGGTTCGGCAACGGCACCACGTTCCGCCCGGGGGCGGCATACGCGACGTATCCCGCCGGCTGGTCGATCCTGACCGCGGGCGACATCGACGGTGATGGCACGACGGACCTGCTGTTCAACACCGGCAACGGCGTCGCGTGGTGGATCATCGACGGCAGCGCGCTCGCGAGCGCGTCCGCGGCAAGCCGACCGGATGGCGCCCTCTGGTGGCTGACCAACCCCGACATCGTGTCCGCTTCCGGCCAGGCCACCGCGCCACCGCGAAGCCATGTCGCGGCCACCGGCGATTTCGACGGCGACGGCAAGCTCGACATCGCGTGGATCGACACGTCGTCGAACGTCACCATCTGGTTTGGCAACGGCAGCGGCTTCAGCACCAGCGGCGTGCGGGCCGGCGCCAACACGACGGGCTGGACGCTGATCGGCGCCGGGGACATCGACGGCGACGGCAAGTCCGACTTGCTGTGGGAATACCAGTCGCCGGGCACCGTCAAGTTCGGCTACTGGATCATGGACGGCGCCACGGTGGTGCGGACGAACACGTTCACGGTCAATCCCGCGTACCACGTCGTCGCCACCGGCGACTACAACGGTGACGGCAAGCTCGATATCGCATGGACCAGCGCCGCCGACGACATCCAGCTCTGGATCGGCGACGGTACGGCGTTCAGCGGCTTCACGCCCGTCGCGACCTACACCGCGGGCTGGACGCCGGTCCCCGACACGCCGTGACGTCCGCGCCGGCACCCGCTGCCGGCCGCGCGCCGGATGAAGGCCGGCGCATCCGCACGCGGGACGGCGCATGGCTGCGCCTGCGGGCGATCCGCTCCGACGATGGTCCCGCGCTGCAACGCGCCTTTGCGCGCCTGACGCCCGACCAGGTCCGCCAGCGCGTGTTCCATGCCTTGACCGAGCTGACGCCCGAATTGCAGCATCGCTTGACGCACGTCGACCCGGCACTGGCGGCATCGTTCGTCGCGATCGACGCCGATGGCGAGATTCGCGCCGAGGCACGGCTATCCTTCGATCCCGATCGCAACGGCGCGGAATTCGGCATCATCGTCGATCCGTCATACGCCGGCCGAGGCGTCGGCCGCCGCATGTTGCGCGAAATGCTGGCCGAATGCCGCCGCCGCGGCGTGCGCCGGTTGCGCGGCGACATCCTTGCCGAAAATGGCGCAATGCTGGACCTTGCCGCCCACCTCGGCTTCCGGCGCCTCGGGACACCGGACGATCCGGGCATCGTGCGCGTGGAACGGGCGCTGCGCGCGTCGCCGCGCCGCATGTGATTCCCGCGGTCCGCGCAGTCCACCGGCGGGCGCGAGCCCCCGCGCCTGACCCGGCTCCGTCCATCCGTTAGAATGCCGCATGCCGCGGCAGTCGCCAGTACGGCCGGCGCCGCCTTCCAGCGGAAATCCCATCGCATGAAGATCCTTGTCGCCTACAAGCGCGTCGTCGACTCCAACGTGCGCGTGCAGGTCAAGCCCGACGGTTCGGGTGTCGCGCTCGACGGCGTCAAGCTGTCAGCCAATCCGTTCGACGACATCGCGCTCGAGGAAGCGCTGCGACTGCGCGAGAAGAACATCGCGAGCGAAGTCGTCATCGCGGCGATCGCGCCGGCCGACGCGCAGGCGCACCTGCGCAACGGCCTCGCGATGGGCGCGAACCGCGCGATCCACGTCGTCTCCGGAGATGCGGTGCAACCGCTGACCGCGGCGCGCACGCTGCTGAAGCTCATCGAGAAGGAGCAACCGGGCCTCGTGCTGCTCGGCAAGCAGGCGATCGACGATGATGCGAACCAGACTGGCCAGATGCTGGCGGCGCTGTGGGACCGCCCGCAGGCAACGTTCGCGAGCAAGGTCGAGGTGAACGGCAACGTCGCGCGAGTCACGCGTGAGGTCGATGCCGGCCTCGAAACCATCGAAGTCGACCTGCCGGCCGTCATCACGGTCGACCTGCGCCTCAACGAACCGCGATTCATCAAGCTGCCGGACATCATGAAGGCAAAGGCGAAGCCGATCGAGACGATCGAGTTCGCGAGCCTCGGCGTCGAATCGGGCGATCTCCTCACGACGACGCACTACGCGCCACCGCCGAAACGCAGCCGTGGCGTCATGGTCAAGGACGTCGCGGAACTCGTGTCCGCGCTGAAAGCCAGGGGGCTGGTGTGATGGGCAAAGTCCTGATCGTCGCCGAACACCTCGACGGCCAACTCAATTCCAGCACCGCGCGCTGCGTCACCTGCGCAAAGCAGATCGGCGCCGACGCGATCGACGTGGTGGTGCTCGCCGCCGACGCGACAGCAGTCGCCACTGACGCGGCGAAACTCGACGGCGTGGCGAAAGTCCTCACCGTCGCGCGCGCCGAGAATGCGCATCCGCTCGCCGCGGTGCTGGCGCCGCAAATCGCGACCGCGGCACGGAACGGCTACACGCACCTGCTGGCGCCGTCGACGACGTTCGGCAAGGACGTCTTGCCGCGCGTCGCGGCGCTGCTCGGCGTCGCGCAGGTGTCCGACATTGCGGCGGCCGAGGGCGCGCACACGTTCAAGCGGCCGATCTATGCCGGCAATGCGATCATCACCGTCGAAGCGCCATCCGACCGGATCGTCGTCGGCACCGTGCGCACCGCGTCGTATCCTGCCGCCGGCAGCGGCGGCAGCGCACCCGTCGAGACTC
Source organism: Lysobacterales bacterium (assembly GCA_046347015.1). Lineage (GTDB taxonomy): Bacteria > Pseudomonadota > Gammaproteobacteria > Xanthomonadales > Rhodanobacteraceae > Dokdonella_A. The sequence goes on from JAXMHA010000001.1 coordinate 35,589, forward strand.
TGGTGCTCGACGTCACGCTGCCGACGCACACGCGCTTCGTCGAACTCGCGCAAGGCAAGAGCGACCGGCCCGACCTGCAATCGGCAAGCCGCGTCGTGTCGGGTGGCCGCGCGCTCGGCTCCGCGGATGCGTTCAAGATCATCTACGCGCTGGCCGACAAGCTCGGCGCCGCGGTCGGTGCCTCGCGCGCCGCGGTCGACGCCGGCTACGTGCCGAGCGACCTGCAGGTCGGCCAGACCGGCAAGATCATCGCGCCCGAGCTTTACATCGCGATCGGCATCTCCGGCGCGATCCAGCACCTCACCGGCATCAAGGACGCCGGCACCATCGTCGCGATCAACAAGGATGCAGAAGCACCGATCTTCGAAGTTGCCGATTTCGGCCTCGTCGGCGACCTGTTCAAGCTCGTGCCGGAGTTGACGGCGGCGGTGTAGGGGCCCACGCGCCGGGCCCAATCACCGCTGGCGGAGTGGCGCTCCCCGCGCTTCGACTTTGCGCCGCCGCCCGCGTTTGCAATTCGCCGGCGTCGCGTCGACAATCGAGGCGCCGCGCATCACGGGGAATGCCGGAATGGACTTCGTTGCAGGGAACTTCGCCTTGCGGGCCCGTGTCCGCCGGAAGCCGCTGGTGGTGTACCTCGCGGCGGCTTTGATGGCGACGTCGTCCCCTAACACGTGTGCGGCAAACTTGCCGGTGACGAGTTGCACCGACGACGGTTCGCCCGGAACGTTGCGATCGGTAATCGCCGGCGCGCAGGCCGGCGACGTCGTCGACATGACGCACCTCGCGTGCGGCCTGATCACGTTGACACGGGGTCCGATCGACACCAGTCTGTTCGGCACGGGGCTGATCGGGGACCTGACGCTCACCGGCCCCGGCCGGAATGCGCTGACCATTTCCGCTGGCGGACGCTCCGCAGTCTTCTCGATCGGCCAGCCGGCCTCCTATGGCACAACCTTTACGGTTCGCGACCTGACCATCGCCCACGGCTCGAACTACGCCGCTCCCGCGTGCATGGACGTCATGGGCGGTGATCTGGTGCTCGACGACGTCACCCTCGTCGATTGCCACGCGACGCAAGCAAGCCACCGGCGGGGCGGCGGCGCCATCGGCGTCTGGGGGAACTTGTTCCTGACCGACAGCACGATCAGCGACTCCAGCGTCACCGCGGTCGGGCAGAGCACCGCGAATGGCGGCGGCGCGTGGGCGATCGAAGCGACACTGGTGCGCAGCACGATCAGTGGCTGCAGCGCGATCGCGAATTCACCCGGACCCTACGAAAAGTACCGAACTTCCGGTGGTGGTGTATATGCATATTCTTACCTGACCATCATCGACAGCACGATCGCCGGCAATTCGGCCGCAGTCACCGCGGCAGGCGACGACGCGATCGGCGGCGGGGCGGCATCTCGCTGGGGCCTGCAGGTTTCCGGCTCGACCCTGTCCGGCAATAACGTCGACGGAAACGGAGGTGGCCTGTCGTTCAGCCCGCCTTCGTTCCCACCGCGGCCGGACTCCCTGTTCGGCACGCCCACCATCAGCAACAGCACCTTCGCCGGCAACAACGCAGAGGCCGGCAGCGCAATTTATTCCGTCGGCGGTCTCGACCTGATGAACGACACGATCGCGTCCAACACGACGACTCTCGGTGGCGCAATACTGCTCTTCCTCACCGGAACCCCCATCGACCCCTATTCCCTTCATCTCTACAGCACGATCGTCGCGAACAACGCGACCGGCGACAACCCGACCCACGCCGCGGACATCGCGGTCGATCCCAGCCTGCCGCAGACGGTGATCGGTTCGAACAACCTCGTCGGTGCGGCCGACTCCGTGATCGTGCTGCCCCCGGACACTCTGGATGGCGACCCCCTGTTGCTGCCGCTGGCTGGCAACGGCGGTCCCACCCTGACGATGGCGCTGGCTTCGGGAAGCCCCGCCATCGGCGGCGGGGCGAATCCGGATCACCTCGACACCGACCAGCGCGGCAGCCCGTGGGTCCGCACTTTCGGCTCCGCGCCGGACATCGGCGCGTACGAAGCGCAGCCGCCGCCCGACCCGATCTTCGCCAACGGCTTCGATCCGTGAACACGCACGCGCTTCCACTCGTGGCGGCCATCGCGGCTGCATTGTCCTCGGCATCCCCCGCCGTTACCGCGGCCTCGGTGCCTGTCACGAGCTGCGCGGACGATGGGTCGGCCGGCACCCTGCGTACGGCGATCCTGACCGAGGCCCACGACGGCGACACGATCGACATGACGGGCCTGACCTGCGGCACGATTACGCTGGGCAGCGTCATCGACACGAGCGATGACGCCAACTTTGCCGTCGCTGCGCTGACGCTCGTCGGACCGGGACGTGACCGACTGGTGATTTCGGGTAACGACCAGACTTCGTTGTTCCGGTTCCCCGCCTTCTACGGTTTTCCGCGCCAGGTCACGTTGCGGGACCTCACGATCGCCCACGGCGACGACGTCGAGGGGCGATACGGTGGCGGGGGATGCGTTTATGCGACCGGCGACGTGACGCTGGACCGCGTCACGATCACGGACTGCCATGCGCGGTGGACAGCAGAGTACCCCGGCAGGACCAGGGGGGGCGCGCTCCTTGCCAGTTGGCTGGTCATGACCGACAGCACGATCAGCAACTCGACCGCCGCAAACGATTCCGGCGGCACGGCTGCGGGTGGTGGCGCTTGGGTTGGAGGCGCAACGCTGGTTGACAGCTCGATCTCCGGCAACGGCGCAATCGCCGACATCGGTGTCGATGGTTTGGGAAACATCACGGCCGGTGGCGGGCTGTACGTTGCCGCTGCCCCTCTGTTGCTGGTCAACAGCACCGTTTCCGGCAACACGGTCGAAACAACCGACGTGACCGGGAATGGCGTCGGCGGCGGGTTGCTCGCCATGAACGACGTGCAGGTCCTCGGCTCGACGATTTCCGGCAATGTCGCGGACGGTGACGGCGGCGGTATCTACAAGCGTCTCGGTGCGGTGTACGACCGTTCGGTCGTGGTCGTCATGAACAGCACCATCGCCGGGAACAGTGCCGGTGGCGTCGGCGGCGCACTGGCGAGCCAGCGCTCGGCGACACTGCTGAACGCCACGGTCGCGTCCAACGATTCCGGCAATGGCGGCGCATTGATGTTCCAGCTGGCGGGCCACGGCTACAACGAGGGCAACGGCACGCTGTATCTCGGCAGCTCGATCGTCGCCGGCAACCTGGCCGGTGCGGGAAGCCCCTTCGCTGCCGGCATTGCGGCGGACGACACCCTGACGATCCTCGGCAACTCGGACCTTATCGTCGACGCCGCGCCCGACCTGGTGCTGCCGCCCGGCACGATCGCAGGCGACCCGATGCTGCTGCCGCTCACATGGAATGGCGGCCCGACGCAGACGATGGCGCTTGCCGCCGGCAGCCCGGCGCGGGACGCCGGCTCGAACGCGACCGGCTTCACCTCCGACCAGCGCGGCGCCCCCTGGGCCCGAACATATGGTGTGACAACGGACATCGGCGCCTACGAAGTCCAGCCGACGCCCGACGTGATCTTCACTAGTGGGTTCGACGACTGAACGCAGGCCAGGGGGACCCGCGCGATCTTCCTACGCCCGCCCGCCGGCCAGCAGCGCCGCCGCGCGCTCGGCGATCATGATGGTCGGTCCGTTGGTGTTGCCGCCGATCAGGGTCGGCATCACCGACGCGTCGACGACGCGCAAGCCGTCGAGGCCGTGCACCGCGAGTTCGCTGTCGACGACGGCATGGTCGTCGCGGCCCATGCGGCAGGAACCGACCGGGTGGTAGATCGTTTCGGCCTTGCGGCGAATGAACGCGGCGAAGCCGGCGTCGTCGTCCACCGCGTCGTCGGGAAAGATGCCGCCACCGCGATACGGCGCGAACGGTGCCTGCGCGAGGATATCCCGCGAGAGCTTCGCGCCTTCGATCATCATCCCGAGATCGAACCCTTCGGGATCGGACAAGTAGTTCGCGTGGATCGCGGCTTTCGCCAACGGATCGGCCGACGTGAGCCGGATCGCGCCGCGCGAGCGCGGCCTGAGGAAACAGGCGTGCAATGTGTAGCCGTACCCTTCCAGCCGGTGGCGGCCGTGGTCGTCGAGCAGCGCCGGCACGAAGTGGAATTGCAGGTCGCAGCGCGCGTCCCGCGCGAAGCGTGAACGCACGAATCCGCCGGACTCGGCGATGTTCGACGTGCCGATGCCGTCTCGCCGCAGCAGGAACCGCAACGCGACCGCGGCATCGTTGATGCGGTCGTACGTGACCGGCTGTGTCGAACGCACCAGCGTGCAGATGTCGAGGTGATCCTGCAGGTTCGCGCCGACACCGGGCAGGTCGTGTGCGGCCTCGATGCCAACCTCGCGCAGGTGACTCGCCGAGCCGATGCCGGACAGCAGCAACAGGTGCGGCGAATTGACTGCGCCGCCGGCGAGGATCACGGTACCCGCTTCGGCGCGGTCGGTCTTGCCGTGGCGGCGGTATTCGACGCCGACCGCACGCGTGCCGTCAAGCACGACGCGCGTCGCGAGCGCGCCGGTCTCGACGCGCAGGTTCGAACGCGCGAGTGCCGGGCGCAGGTACGCATCCGCGGCGGAACAGCGCGCACCGTTGCGTTGCGTCACCTGATACAACCCGAAGCCTTCCTGCGACGCGCCATTGAAGTCGTCGTTGCGCATGAAACCGGCGGCTTGCGCCGCTTCGATGAGCGCGTCGGACAACGGGTTGCGGTGGCGCAGGTCACCAACCGCCAGCGGACCATCGGCGCCGTGAAACGTGTCGGCGCCGCGCGTGTTGCCTTCGGCGCGCTTGAACACCGGCAGCACGTCGGCCCAGGCCCAGCGCGGATCGCCGGTGGCTTCCGCCCAGTCGTCGTAGTCGCGCGGATCGCCGCGCGTGTAGCACATCGCGTTGATCGAGCTGGAACCGCCGAGCACGCGGCCACGTGGCCACCACAGCCGGCGGTTGCCGAGGTTCGGTTCCGGTTCGGTCGTGTAGTCCCAGTTGATGCGCCGGTTGTTGACCAGCTTCGCGAGCCCCGCCGGCATGTGGATCAGGGGGTTCCAATCGCGGCCACCGGCTTCGAGCAGCAGCACGCGATGCGCCGGGTTCGCGCTCAGCCGGTTGGCCAGCACGCAACCGGCCGAGCCGGCACCGACGATGACGAAGTCGAAAGTCATGGGTACGCTGCTGCCCGACACCGCGCCGAGGATAGCCCCGGACTCTAGAGCATTTGCTCCACGAATGACGCCGGCGGCGCCCGCACCGCATGCTAGGCTGCGTTCCGGCCCCGACGCGGACGTCCCCGTTGCTGATCGACGTGAAACCCGGAGAGCGCACCGCGCTGGCACTGGCCTTCGTGCAGTTCGCGTGCATCCTCGCCGCGTACTACGTGATCCGCCCGGTGCGCGACCAGCTTTCGGCCGCGGTCGGATCCCACTCGCTGCCCTTGTTTTATGCCGCGACGTTCGTCGCGACGTTGCTGCTGACGCCGGTGTTCGGCTGGCTCGTCGCGCGCCAGCCGCGCTCGCGCGTGGTGCCGGCGGTGTACGGGTTCTTCATCGCCGGCATGCTGGCGTGCGTGCCGCTGTTCGTGCTGCAACAGCAGATCGGCCCGCGCGTGCTCGGTTCGGTGTTCTTCGTCTGGGTCAGCGTGTTCAACCTGTTCGTCGTGTCGGTGTTCTGGAGCTTCATGGCCGACATCTTCGATCCGGAACAGGCGAGCCGTTTGTTCGCGACGATCGCGATCGGCGGCACTGCCGGTGCGGTCGCCGGTCCGGCCATCGCCCGCGTACTGGTGCCGCTGGTCGGCGTGCCGCCGTTGCTGGCCGTGTCGGCGGCGCTGCTCGGGGGCGCGGTGGTGGCGACGTTCGCGCTGTTGCGCTGGACCCACGCGCGCGGCACCGGCGCGCGCACTCCGGCCGCAAGTGCCGCGGTCGGCGGTACGGCGCTGGCTGGCCTCCGGCAGGTGTTCGCGGTGCCGTTCCTGCGCAACATGGCGCTCCTGATGTTGCTCGGCGACGCGATCGGCACCGTGCTGTACGCGCTGCTGGCCGACTACGTGAAGGTGCATGCGACGACGCCGGCCGCGCGCACCGCGTTCTACGCCAACGTCGACCTCGCCACCAACGTGCTGACGGTCGCACTGCAGTTCGGATTGACCCGCATCTTGCTGATGCGGCTCGGAGCCGCGCGCACGCTGGTGTTGCCATACGTCATCGACGCGATCGTGCTGGCGGTACTGGCGTTCGTCGGCAGCCCGCTGATCGCACTGACGCTCGTCATCACGCGCGCCAGCATGTACGGGATCCTGAAGCCGGCGAGCGACAGCCTCTACACGCGCGTGCCGCGCGAATGGCGCTACAAGGGGAAGAACGTCGTCGACACGGCCGTGTGGCGGTTCGGCGACCTCGCGATCACGTCCGGCTTCAACGGCCTGCGCGCGCTCGGCGCCACCGTGTCCGGGTTTGCGGTGCTGTCGGCGTTCGCTGCCGCGGGATCGGCGTGGTGCGGTTGGCGTGCGGCGCATGCACCGGGACTCGCGCCGGATCCGGCCCGTGTCCGGCACGATCAGCCACCCGCCGAAAATTCGGCGTGACCCGGCGGCGCGTGGCACAATCGAGTGCTCTCGGCCTGGCGAGTCTGATTCTGCTGATTCCATCCATGGTTCGACCGGCGCTTAGGGCTTGTCGAAGGACTCATCGCGAATGGAGTCGGCGGCCTGGCCGTTCGTCCCGAGCATGTCGAGGGATGAACGGCTATTGATCAAGGTATTTTCAGAGGAACGAAGATGACCGACACGTTCGAGACGATTTCCGAGCAACGCTGCTTCGGCGGCGTGCAGGGCTTCTACCGGCACGTCTCGACGGAAACCGGCGGGCCGATGAAGTTCGGCGTGTTCCGTCCGCCGCTCGCCCGCGGCGCGAAGGCGCCGGTGCTGTATTACCTCGCCGGTTTGACCTGCACCGAGGAAACCTTCGTCATCAAGGCCGGTGCGCAACGCGTCGCGGCCGAACTCGGCTTGATCCTGGTGACGCCGGACACCAGCCCGCGCGATACCGGCATCGCCGGCGCGACCGGCGACTGGGAGTTCGGCGAGGGCGCGGGGTTCTACCTCGATGCAACTGCACCCGCATTCGCGCCGCGCTTTCGCATGTACAGCTACGTGACGAAGGAACTGCCGGAAACCATTGGCGCACACTTCGACGCCGCGGACATGACGCGCGAGAGCATCTTCGGACACTCGATGGGTGGGCACGGCGCGCTGACGATCGCGCTGAAGAATCCGCGCCGCTACCGGTCGGTGTCCGCATTCGCGCCGATCGTCGCACCTTGTGCCGTACCGTGGGGCCAGAAAGCGTTCCCGTTCTATCTCGGCGCGGACCGCGACGCGTGGCGACGTTACGACACCTGTGCGTTGCTCGAGGACGGCGCGCGCCATCCCGGTACTTTGCGGGTCGATCAGGGCGACGCCGACAAGTTCCTCGCCGTGCAATTGCAGCCCGAGCGCCTCGAAAAAGCGTGCCGCGACGCCGGCCAGCCACTCGACCTGCGCATCCACTCCGGCTATGACCACAGCTACTACTTCATCGCGACCTTCGTCGAAGACCACCTGCGCCACCATGCGCGGGCGTTGAACGGCTAGGCGCGTCGCAGCGTTGACGCGTGGTCGACGTCTGTGGCGGTCCGTAGCTCCGCGGCGATCGATGCTTACGACGTGCAACCACCGGAGATCTGATCTTCGCCGCTGGGTTCGATGATTGAATCGAAGGTCCGGTTCGAGCGCGTGTTGCGGGTGCGCCCCCGGCCGATTCCCGGTGCGGTAACCCGACCTTTCCGCGCCGGGGATATCACCATGCACACCGGAAGCTGCCACTGCGGCCACATCGCGTTCGAGGTCGAAGGCGACTTCGACGAGGTGAAGGAGTACAACTGCTCCCGCTGCAGCCGCAAGGGTTACCTGCTGTAGTTCGTCCCGCGCGCGCACCTGCGGGTGGCCTTCGGCGACGGCGAATACGCAACGTACCGCTTCAACAAGCGTGCCATCAGGCACCACTTCTGCCCGGCCTGCGGTTGCGCGCCGTTCGCAACCGGCAACAAACCGGACACTGCGGAGGCTGCGGCGATCAACGTCCGCTGCCTCGACGGCGTCGACCTCGCGACGCTGAAGCGCGTGCCGGTCGACGGGCACAGCCGCGCTGAAAGCCCCTGATCGGGGATGAGCCGTCCGGTCACCGTTTTGCGCATTGCACTCTTGCAACCACATTTTTGCCTGGAACCGGGGGTATTGCCATGCGTTTCTCGAACATCGGGGAAACCCGCGCCGCGGCCATGGCGCTTGCGCTGATTGCACTGTCGTGGATGCCGACGCCCGCACCAGCGGTACCGAACATCACCGGCATGACCACCATCACCAGCGGCTACTACCACGCCTGCGGAATCGCGAACGGCCGGGCGTATTGCTGGGGCAACAACTACGAAGGCGAACTCGGCAACGGTGACAACATCAACCGCGGCACGCCGACCGCGGTCGCGACGCTCGGTTCCAACGTCACCGCGATCGCGGCGGGCGGCTACCACACCTGCGCGATTTCCGGCGGCGGCGTCTGGTGCTGGGGCCGCAACCCGGACGGTGAACTCGGCAACGGTGGCACTTCAGACGCGTGGGCGCCGGTCCCGGTTTCGGGATTGACGTCGGGCGTCGATGCGATTGCGCTCGGGCAGTACGACAGTTGCGCACTGACCGGTGGCGCCGTGTATTGCTGGGGCTGGAATGCCTACGGGCAGGTCGGCGACGGTACGCAAGTCAGCCGCCTCGTGCCGACCCTCGTCTCGGGGATCGGCAGCGGCGCGACCGCAATCACCGGTGGCGGTTATCACGCCTGCGCAGCGGTCAATGGCGCGGCGAAATGCTGGGGCAGCAACGGCAACGGCCAGTTGGGCAACGGCACCACCACGGGCAGTCTCGTGCCGGTCGCGGTCAACGGGCTCGGTAGCGGCGTGACGGACATCGTCGCGGGCTACGTGCACACCTGCGCGAATGCCGCCGGCGCGATGAAGTGCTGGGGCTACAACGCGGACGGCGAACTGGGCAACGGCAATACATCCGAAAGCCACGTGCCGGTCGCGGTCAGCGGACTCGGTTCCGGTACCGTCCTGATCGCCGCCGGCGGCTTTCACACGTGCGGTGCGACCGCGAGCCAACGCTGGTGCTGGGGCTGGAACGGATTCGGCCAGCTCGGCAACGGCAGCGTCGTGCCCAGCGCGACACCGGTGCCGATCTCGCTCGGCGTGGTCGATTCGGTGCCGATGATTTCCGGCGGCCACTACCACACCTGCGCGAGCGTTGTGCGTGGTGGCAGCACGCAACTGTTGTGCTGGGGTAACGATATCGATGGGGAGCTCGGCCGCGGCAGCGTGCTGATGCATCCAACGGCGGTCGCGGCGATCGGGCTTGGTGGTGTCGACGCGTTCGCGGCCGGCACGCAGTCGTCTTCTAGCTGCGCGATCGTCGACGGTGCGGCGAAGTGCTGGGGGCTCAACAATTACGGCCAACTCGGCAACGGCACGACGAACGACACCGGCACGCCGACGGCCGTGTCCGGGCTGACCAGCGGCGTCACGGCGATCGGCACCGGCGGCCAGTTCGCGTGCGCGATCGTCAGCGGCGCGGCGTGGTGCTGGGGCAGCAACTCGAACGGGCAGCTCGGCAACGGGACGACCAACTTCAGCTTCGTTCCGGTACAGGTGAACGGCATCAACGCCGGCGCGACGGCTATCGCGGCCGGCGACGCTCACGCGTGCGCGATCGTCAATGGCGCGGTCAAGTGCTGGGGGCGCAACCCGGAAGGCGAACTCGGCAACGGCGGTACGGTCGACAGCACCGTACCGGTCGACGCGGTCGGACTGTCGAGCGGCGTGACGGCCCTGTCGGCCGGCGGGTACCACACCTGCGCGGTCGCGGGCGGCGCGGTCAAGTGCTGGGGTTGGAATCCCTACGGACAGGTCGGCGACGGCACGAACATCACGCGCACCGTTCCGACGCAGGTTTCCGGACTCACCGGCGGCACGACGCTGTTGGCGGCCGGCGGGTACCACTCCTGCGCGCTGGTTTCGGGCGCGGTGCAATGCTGGGGCTACGGCGAAGATGGAGAACTCGGCGACGGATTCAACAGCACCGTCCCCGATCCGGTTCCGGTTTCGGGACTCGGCAACGGGGTCACCGCACTGGCCGCGGGCGACGGCCACACCTGCGCGATCGTTTCCGGCAGCGTGTCGTGCTGGGGCTGGAATCTGTCGGGGCAAGTCGGTGACGGAACGCGGCTCGACCGCAACGTGCCAGTCGCGGTCACTGGATTGGCCGGTGCCGCGACGGCACTCGGCACCGGTTTTTCCCACACCTGCGCAATTGCCGGCGGCGCACCGCAATGCTGGGGTGACGACCGTTACGGCCAACTCGCCGTCGGCCGGCAGGACTATTCGACGTTGCCGGTTGGTGTTGCGCTGGCGGTTTCCGATCCGATCTTCGGCAACGGATTCGACGGCCCGTAGCATCGAGAGGACCGGAGAGATCCGGTGAACCCATTGCGGCGGTGTGCGACACTCCGCCGCGATGACGACCTGCAACGCGCACCCGCCGGGACACGGTGACTCCGAGATGGCGTCGCGTGTCGCCGGTCCGCGGCCGGTGATGTTCGGCGGCGCCTCGTGACCACCGGCCTCGCCTTCACGACTCCTGCCGCGGCACCGCGCTGGCGGCGCTGGCTGGTGTTGTCGCCGGTCGCGCGGATCGCATGGTTCGTCGTCGCATACGCGGTGCTGACGATCGTCGGGCAACGCCTGATCGCCCTGGCGGGATGGAACAAGGCCGCGGCGCCGTCACTCGACCACGCGTTGGCGACATTGTTCTTCCAGCTCGTGCCAGCCGTGATTGCGTACCTGCTCGTCGTGCGGTTGATCGAGAAGCGACGTGTGGCGGAACTCGCGGTGCGTGACATCCCGCGATTCGGCGGCTCCGGCCTCGTGCTCGGTGCGGGACTCTTCACGTTCGTGATCGGCGTGCTGGCTCTCGCCGGCGCGTATCACGTGACGGGCGTCGACACCCACGTCGACTGGCTGCCGGGCGTGCTGGTGGCCGGCATCGGCGCCGGGATCGGCGAGGAGATCCTGATCCGCGGCGTGCTGTTCCGCGTCGTCGAGGAAGGGCTCGGTACGTGGTGGGCGCTGGCGATTTCGGCGGCGGTGTTCGGACTCGCGCACATGCTGAATCCGAACGCGACCGCATGGAGTACGTTCGCGATCATGCTCGAGGCCGGCGTGCTGCTGGCGCTCGTCTACCACGTGACGCGCACGCTGTGGGCGTCGATCGGCCTGCACGCGGCCTGGAACGTCAGCGAGGGAACGCTGTACGGTGTGCCGGTGTCCGGCACCGAGCCGCACGGATTCCTCGTGTCGAACCTCGTCGGCCCGCAATGGCTGACCGGCGGCGGCTTCGGCGCCGAGGCGTCGGTCGTCGCCGTCGCGACGTGCATGGCGACATCGATCGTGCTGCTCGGCTTCGCGCTGAAGCGCGGCTCGATCGTGCCGCCATTCTGGCGGCGGGGCATAGATCGAGCCTGATCTATCGCACTCACCCGTTCGCGACGGGCCGCAACGACGCCTTGGCCGTTCGCCGCGCACCGGCCGCGAGTTCGGACGGATCGAAGTCGTCGACCGCGATGAACTCGAATGTCGCTGCGCGCACGCGCGCGACCAGATCGGCTTCGGCCGGCGTCAGCACGCCTTGCTTCCGCGCATCGACGAGCTGCGCGTCGAAGTCGAGGCCGTGAACCTCACCCGCGCGCACCGCCTTCTGCAGCTTGCGCTCGACCGGTTCGGCCGCGATCACGTCGGGCAGCAGCGCGTTCATGCGCCCGACCGGATTGTTCGCGTTCGGGGTCACGTAGATGTCGCCGATCAGCCGCGTACGCGCCTCGTTCGGCGAGATCAGCAGCGCCGCGACGCGGCGGCCAAGGCGATCCGACGGCGGTGCGTCGCGGCGCCCGAGCGGGAACACCAGCGCGCGCAGCAGCCACGCCACCGGCCGCAACGGAAAGTTGCGCAGCACGCCGTCGAGCGCGTCCTGCATGCGGTACACGGCATCGCGGAACGCCCACGCCAGCAAGGGCCGGTCGGCGGCGGGACAGCCCTGGTCCTCGTGCTGCTTCAGCATCGCGCTCGCGATGTAGAGGTTCGACAGCACGTCGCCAAGCCGCGCCGAGATCTTCTCCTTCAGCTTCAGCCGCCCGCCGAACACTGCCATCGACGTGTCGGCGACCAGCGCGAACGCGGCCGAGTAGCGGTTCAGCACGCGATAGTGGCGGCGCAGGTACGGCACGCCCGGCGCGCGTCCGACCTTCGCCGCGGCAATGCCGAGCACGAGGCTGCGCACCGCGTTCGACACGGCGTGGCCGATGTGCGACCACAGCGCGGCATCGAACGCGGCCAACGCGGCGCCGCGATCGGCCATGTGCAGCGCCTGCATCTCCTTCAGCACGAATGGGTGGCAGCGGATCGCGCCCTGCCCGAAGATCATCAGACTGCGCGTCATGATGTTCGCGCCCTCGACGGTGATCGCGATCGGTGCGCCTTCCCAGCCGCGGCCGATCCAGTTCGACGGGCCGAGGATGACGCCCTTGCCGCCGTGCAGGTCCATCGCATCGCGCGCGACTTCGCGCGCGCGTTCGGTCGCGTGGTATTTCGCGATCGCCGACGGCACGGCCGGCTTCTCGCCGCGATCGACCGCCGCCGCGGTCATCAGCGACAGCGCGCCCATCGCGTAGGTGTTGCCGCCGATGCGCGCCAGCGCTTCCTCGATGCCCTCGAAGCGGCCGATCGCGATGCCGAACTGCTTGCGGATGCGCGCGTAGGCCCCGCTCGCGGCGACCGCCATGCGCGCGCCGCCGGTGGTGTTCGACGGCAGCGAAATCGCGCGGCCAACCGACAGGCATTCGACCAGCATGCGCCAGCCCTGGCCCGCCAAATCCGGGCCGCCGATCAACTGTGCCAGCGGCACGAACACGTTGCGCCCCCGCACCGGGCCGTTCTGGAACGGGATGTTCAGCGGAAAATGCCGCCGCCCGATCTCGAGCCCGGGCGTGTCACGCGGCAGCAACGCCAGCGTGATGCCGAGGTCCTCGCGTTCGCCGAGCAGCCGATCCGGATCGTGCAGCCGAAACGCAAGCCCGACCAGCGTCGCGACCGGCGCCAGCGTGATGTAGCGCTTGTCGAAGGTCAGGCGCACGCCGAGCACGTTGGCACCGTTCCACTCGCCCTTGCAGACGACGCCGTAGTCGGGAATCGACGTCGCATCGGAGCCGGCGTAAGGGCCGGTCAGCGCGAAGCACGGGATGTCGCGGCCATCGGCGAGCCGCGGCAGGTAATAATCCTTCTGTTCCCGGGTTCCGTAGTGAAGCAGCAATTCGCCCGGGCCGAGCGAATTCGGCACCGCGACCGTCGACACCAGGGTCGTCGACATGCCGGCGATCTTCTGCAGGACCGCCGAATGCGCGAGCGCCGAGAAGCCGAGGCCGCCGTACTGCTGCGGGATGATCATGCCGAAGAAGCGCTCGCGTTTCAGGAACTCCCACATCTCCGGCGGCAGGTCGGCCAGCTCGTGCGTAATGTGCCAGTCGTCGACCATCGCGCAGAGTTTTTCCACCGGCCCGTCGAGGAAGGCGCGTTCCTCGACCGTGAGTTCGGGTGCCGGTTGCCGGCGCAGCGTCGACCAGTCGGGCTTGCCGGAAAAGAGCTCTCCCTCGAACCCGACCGTGCCCGCTTCGAGCGCGATGCGTTCGGTTTCGGACAAGGCCGGCATCACCTTGCCAAACAGGGCGAACAGGGGCGCCGACAGGCGTTGGCGACGAAAACCGGCAAGATTCAACGGCACCACGACCGCCAGAACCACGACCAGCGGAATGGCAATCGCCGGTACGGGCGAGCGGGCGATCAATCCCGCCACCACGATCGCAGCGGGCACGGCAACGGTCCAGAGTCGCAGTGGAGCGCGCCGATGGGCCGCAGCCAGCGCGACGGCCAGCCCGGCGATCAATGGCCACAGTGAAATCATGTTGCCTCCTCGGACCTCGGCTCGCGCGCCCGCGTTCCGCACGCCCGTTGCGCACGGCTCTACGGGAGGTGCTCCGAGCCTACCATACCCTACAGTATGGTCGAGTGTCGCCGGTCGGCGGCGGGCGTTCTGTGACCGGCCCGCCTTTTCGATGCCGGCGCCGTCCGGCACACTGCACCGATGACCACCGCAACCGCCCCCCGCGCCCGCCTCTGTGTCGCCGACTGGGAGCAGGCCGCGCTCGATGCGCTGGCCGAGTGCGATCTCGCAGCCGTCTCCGTCGAGGCCCTGGCCCGCTCACTCGGCGTCACCAAGGGCAGTTTCTACTGGCATTTCGAGAGCCGCGAAGCCTTGCTGCAGGCGGCCCTCGCGCACTGGGAGGGCAACGACGCGGATGACCTGATCAACCGGGTCGCCGCGGTGAGCGACCCGCGGGAACGCCTGCGGCAACTGTTCCGCGACGCGAGCCACCCCGATCGCGCCCATTCGATCCACGGCGCCTTGCTGCGGGCCGTCGACAACCCGGTCGTCAAGCCGGTCATCGCCCGCGTATCCGGCCGCGGACTCGAGTTCATGGCGCAGGCGTTCCGGGAATGCGGCCTGTCCGAGTCCGACGCCGCGCACCGGGCACGCCTGGCGTACGCGGCGTACATCGGCTTTCGCCAGTTGTCATCGCAGTTCGGCGTCCCACGCCTCAGTGCATCGGCCTTGCGCGACTACGTCGAACACGTGATCGGGACGCTGGTCCCCGCCTGACGCAACACCCCTCGCGGCCCGATGCGGCGGTCCGCCTTGCATTGCCCCGCTGGCGTGGCTACCTTCGGGCGGGCATCCCCGCACGAGGCGCCGAGGGGCGCGCCACAATCCGATGCCGTCGAAACTCGCTGCGCTGAATGACTGGATCGACTCGGTGGCCCGGCATGCCCGGCCCGACAGGGTGCATTGGTGCGACGGGTCCGATACCGAAGCCCGGATGCTGACCGAGCGCATGCTCGCGGACGGATCGCTGCTCGAACTCAACCAGACCACCCATCCGGGTTGCCACCTGCACCGCTCCGACCCGCGCGATGTCGCCCGGGTCGAGCAGTTGACGGTGATTTGCACCCGCAGCCGCGATGACGCGGGCCCGAACAACAACTGGATGGATCCCGCCGCAGCGCACGCGAAGATCGACGCGTTGTTCGATGGCTGCATGCGCGGACGAACGCTGTACGTCATTCCGTATTGCATGGGGCCGCTCGGCTCGCCGATTTCCCGCTGCGGCGTCGAGCTCACCGACTCGCCGTACGTCGTCGCGAACATGCGGGTGATGACGCGGATGGGCACCGCGGCGCTGGACCGGATCGAACGCGAGGGCGCCGACGGCAGCCGTACCTTCGTCAAGGGCCTGCATTCGACCGGCGAACTCGATCCCGAGCGGCGCTGGATCATGCACTTTCCCGAGGAACTGTCGATCAAGTCCTACGGCTCGGGCTACGGCGGCAACGCGCTGCTCGGCAAGAAGTGCCACGCCTTGCGGATTGCTTCGTGGCAGGCGCGCACGGAAGGCTGGCTCGCCGAGCACATGCTGATCGTCGGCGTCGAAAAGCCCGGCGGCGAGACCCACTACATCGCCGCCGCGTTCCCGTCGGCGTGCGGCAAGACCAACCTGTCGATGCTGATCCCGCCCGAACGCTATCGCCGGGCAGGCTGGAAGGTGTGGACCGTCGGCGACGACATCTGCTGGATGACGCCCGGTCCGGACGGCCGCCTGTGGGCAATCAACCCCGAGGCCGGGTTCTTCGGCGTCGCGCCGGGCACCAACGCGCACACCAATGCCAACGCGATGGCGACGATCGCGCGCGACACGCTGTTCACGAACGTCGCCGTCACCGCCGACAACCAGCCGTGGTGGGAAGGCCTGCCCGGCACACCGGTGACCGATTGGCAGGGCCGTCCGTACGATCCGGCGCACGGGCCGGCCGCGCATCCGAATTCGCGCTTCACGGTGTCCGCGTCGCACTGCCCGAGCTGGTCGCCGCACAGCGAGGACGCGACCGGCGTGCCGATTTCGGCCATCGTGTTCGGCGGCCGGCGCGCAACGCTGTTGCCGCTGGTCGTCGAGGCGCGTGACTGGACGCATGGCGTGCTGCTCGGCGCGTCGATGGGGTCGGAGACGACCGCCGCGGCCACTGGCAAGGTCGGCGTGCTGCGCCGCGATCCGATGGCGATGAAGCCGTTCTGCGGCTACAACTTCGCCGACTACTTCGCGCACTGGCTGTCGCTCGACAAGCCCGGCATGAACCTGCCGCGGATCTTCCACGTCAACTGGTTCCGCCACGGGGGCGATCGCAAGTTCCTGTGGCCGGGCTACGGCGACAACCTGCGGGTGCTCGAGTGGATGCTCGCACGATGCGCTGGCGACGCCGATGCCCGCGATACCCCGATCGGCCGCCTGCCGACCGAAGGCGGCATCGACGTGTCGGGCCTCGAACTCGCGGACGGCACGATGGACGAACTGCTCCGCGTCGACGCCGATGGCTGGCGCGCGGAAGTCACGGCGGTCGGCGAGTACCTCGGTTCGTACGGCGCGCGCATGCCGACTGCGCTGAAGGCTGAACTTGCCCGGACCGGCGCCGCGCTCGACCAGCCGGCGGCGCGGCGCGCGGCTTCGGCGTGAAGAGACTCGCCACCGCGAGGGCCCGCGCTGCGGACCTCGTGGATCCGGAAACCGATCGACTGAGGGGGCCGACATGATCCGCAGACTCGTCATCGCCTTGGTTTTCGTTGCCGTCAGCTGGACGGCACGCGCCGACTCGCCGCCGCTCATCGGCCTCGGCGACAGCATCGGCGAAGGCGTGCAATCCGCCGACGCCAATTCGGCGACGCAGCCCAATACGTATCTCGCGCTGATCGCAGCGCAAATGGGCGATCCGTTTCCGTTGCCGCTGATCCGCACCAGCCCGTGGGGCGTGGTCGGTTCGACGTCCGGCCGTTCGCGGATCGACCCGACGGCACTGGTCGCCAACCTCGCCGTGTCCGGCGCGAGTTCCGGCTCGATCCTGACCGACAGCGCCGGCCAGCCCGTCGATGACGAAACCGATCTCGTCGAATTGCCACGCACCGGCACCCAGATCGGAATCGCCCAGCAGTTGCAATCACCGCTGGTCGTCTGCTGGATCGGCAACAACGACGTGCTCGGCACCGCGCTCGCGTTCGACGACATGGACGCGAGCCAGATCACTTCACAGCAGGACTTCGCCGCGAACTTCCAGACGGTGGTCGCCGACCTGTCCGGCTGGAACGCCAAGGTGGTGTACGCCAACATTCCCGACATCACCCGCATCGGCTTCCTGTTCTCGCCAGCGGATCTGCAACTGTTCCTCGGCAGCTCCTACAGTCTGCCGGAGGGCAGCTACACCAGCCTCGCCGCAATGCTGCTGATCCGGATGGGACTGCTGCCGCCACTGATCCTGCGCGACCCGTCCTGGGTGCTCGACGCGACCGAGGTCGCGACGATCCAGGCCGCGATCACCGGCTTCAACCAGACGATTGCCGCGGATGCGGCCGCGGCCGGGATGCCCGTGGTCGACATCAATGCGCTGATGAACCAGATGGCCGCCAATCCGCCGACGGTCGGCGGTGTCCCGTTGCTGCTGCGGTACAACGGGGGACTGCTGAGCCTCGACGGAGTGCATCCGTCCGACATCGGCCACGCGCTGATCGCGAACGCGTTCATCCGCACGATGAACGCGAAATGGCACATGGGCATTCCGAAACTGTCGGCCTCACAACTGACCTCGATCGCGCTCGCCGATCCGTTCATCGACTTCGACGGCAACCTGGTCGTGCGCGGTCGACCGCTGAAGGGACTGCTCGAAACGCTGGGTCCGACACTCGGCATTTCCGGCGACCGGCCGACGGCACCCGGCATCCAGCCGGCGCTCGGACGGCAATTCATGCAGGCGTACTTTGCCGCGACCGGCCAGAGCACGACGCGCGCGTGGACGCAGCGCGATGCGATCGAAGCGATGCGCCACGTGCTTGGCCTCGACGCCTATTGACCGGCGTCCCTTCCGGACGCATATCAGGACGAACACCCGCGAGAGCATGGGTGCCATGGCGTTGCCGCCATGCGCAAACGTGGCTGGCGGGACAAGCCACCCGCCACGCCGGGATCCGGAGGTCGTCATGCAGCGCATTTTCCGTGTTGCCCTTGCCGTTTCACTCGCCACGCCCGTGTTCGCCGCAACTCCCGTCGACCAGCGGGCTGCTGTTGCGGCCGACGCGCGGATCGACATCTCGAGCCCACGGGGCACGCTGCGGATCACCGGCTGGGATCAGCCGGAACTCGCGATTTCCGGTACGCTCGGCACGCACGCGAAACGCGTCGATGTCACCGGTGACGAGCACCACAGGAGCGTGACGGTCGAGTTCGGAACCGGCTTCTTCACGACGCGCGAAGACACTGTCCTCGATATTCACGTCCCGCACACGGCGGTTCTGGCCATCGACATCGCCAGCGCCGACGTGGCCGTCACCGCGGTGGACGGGTCACCGCTGACCGTGAAGGGCAGCAGTGGCGACGTCAAGCTCGACACCAATGCCGCACGCGTCGACGTCGAATCAGCGAGCGGTGACGTCGGCGTGCGTGGCAGGACAATCGACACGACGATCCACACCGCGTCCGGAGACATCAAGATCCACGGCATCGGCGGCAAATTGCACCTGCGATCCCGCTCCGGTGACATCGAAGGCGTGCTCGCCGATTACACGGATGTCGACGCCAAGACGACGTCCGGGGACGTGGACCTCGGCGGGACGCCGGCGGCAGGTTCGCGCATGGCCATCGCAACGACCAGCGGCGATGTCGACCTTTCATTGCCGGCCGGAATGCCGATGCGCATCACCGCGACGACTTCGAGCGGCGAGATCCGCAGCGACTTCGGCACCGTTGCGCCATCGGCCGGTGGCGATCATCGGTCGTTGGCCGCGACGGTCGGTACCGGCACCGACCCGGTGGACATCCGGACGACGAGCGGCGACATCGAGATTCGCCGGCAGTAACAATTGGTCGCATCACCGGGAATGGCTCCTGGATTCCCGCCCCCGACCAAAGCATCCGGGGGCAGCCTCTGCGCGGGAGTGACCGGCTCGGCAGGCCGGGGTGAATGCAATGAACCCCGACGTTGCAACGATTCGGGAATCATCGCCGTCGGGCATCGCTGCGCTCAGCCCGAACTGCGCGGGGCGGAGCCGAGCTACTTCATCGCCACGGCGTCGGTGGCGGTGGGCAGGCCGACTTTCTTGCAGAAGGCGGCGAAGCGCGGGTCGTGGCGGTAGCGCAAGATCAGCGGGTCGCTGAGCAGAAAGTTGATGCCGGGGTCGCGGGCAGTGAAGGCGCGGTCCAGCCACTGGAACATGACGTCCGGGTTACGGCGCAGCGCGTACACCTCGGCGATTTGGTACGGCCCACCAGTCGAGTTGTTCTTGACGAACTTTGCCAGCGCCGCGTCGGCGGCCGCGCGGTCGGGACCGATTTGCAAGGCCAATGCCATCGCAATCTCGTGCCATGGTCCCGGCGGCTCGGCTTGTGCAGCGGCCAGCGCGGATTTGGCGTCGCCGCGCAAAACATTGATGACCGCGGTTTGCTCATGGAAGCGGGCCGCGCCGGGCTGCAGGGTGATCCCGGTGGCGATTGCTGCGCGGGCTGCGTCGAGCTGGCCCAGAGCGGTGAGATATTCACTCAGCGAGTTGTACAGACTGGCATCGCGCGGATTGACGGCGAGCACTTGGCGGGTGAGCTCCACCGCGCGCGCATTCTGGCCCAGCGATGCCAGGACAATGCCCAGACCGAATTGCGCTGCGGAATCGTTGGGCGCCAGTTTCAGCACGCGCCGGTACTCGGCCTTGGCGCCGGTCCAGTCGAGGTCCGTTTGAAGCAAGTACGCGCGCGCGACATGGGCGGGTGCAAAATCGGGATTCAGTTTCAATGCAATATTCAGCGCCTTGTGCGCGTCGGCCTGTGCCTGTGCGATCTTGATCGAATCGGTCAGGAACGCAACCGCGAGGCTGTTCCAGGCGCCCGCCAACGCCGCGTACGCCGCCGCGTACTTCGGATCGAGGCGGATCGCGTCATGGAACGCGTCGATGGCCTTATGGTGGCTGCCTTCGGTGCCGACCGCGTCATAGGCGATGCCCTGCTGGTAGGCGGTATAGGCGGCAAGGTTGCCGCTCGGCGGGCGATCGCTCTGCACCACCGCGCCGGGCGCGGTCAGCAGCTTGGCCTTCAACGCATCGGCCACGGCTGCGGTGATGGCGTCCTGCAGCGCGAACAGGTCCTTGTAGGGTTTGTCGTAGCGCTTGGTCCACACGACCGTGCCATCGCTGGCGTTGACCAGGGTCGCGGTGATGCGCACCTCGTCGCCGGCGCGCTGCACCGAGCCTTCCAGCAGGTGCGCGACGCCCAGCAACCGGCCGATCGTCGCCGCGGTGTCCTTGCTGTCGCGGAACTGGAATGCCGAGTTGCGGCTGATGACTTTCAGGCCCCCGAACTGCGAGAGCGCGGTGATCAGGTCTTCCGAAAGCCCATCGGAAAAGAACTGTTCGCCCTTGGCGCCTTCGTTGGCGAAGGGCAGCACCGCAACGGATTTTTCGGGAATGGCGGCGGTGGCGGCAGGCACCGGCGACTCCATGGCCGTGGCGGGTGTGGCCGGGGCTGCAGCGGGTTGCGCGGACGTCGAAGCGCCGGCGCCCGGCGTGGCCTTCCCCACGCCCGCTGCGGCGGGCGCAGCGGTGGGGCCGGTGCGCATGCCCCGGTGCCACAGGAACTGGTTGCCCAGCAACAGCGCCACCGCGATCGCCAACGCGACGATGATGCCGGTGTTGAGCTTGCGCCCGATCGCACGGGAGTCGCTTGTTTCGCGCGCATCGGCCGAGTGCGCAGGCTCGGTGCGGCGCACCCCCTCGGGCGTGATCTCGAACGCCCAGGCGAGGAGCAGCGCGATCGGAAACAGGATCACGATGACCGCGATCAGCGCCTTCAGCACCCAGCCGGGCGCGCCGAAAGCCGGCAGCACGATCGATGCGAGCTGCAACAGTACCCACGCCGTCACCATGTAGGCGATCAGCACCCGCCACACATGGCGGCGCTTCAGTTCGCTGAAAAAGCCAGCTTCCTCGGCCATGCCGCACCCCGCGCGCGAAAAAATACCGCGCGAACCAGATCATAGCGCGGACCCGTGGCCGCAAGCCGGGCACGACCCTGCCGGGGCTGCGCCGGCGCGCGATGGTCTCGGCAACGACGAACCGGGTTCGGCCGGCTTGACTGGATGCTTTAGGTGCATATACACTTAAAATCGTGACGACCCCCACCAACCTCGTCGAAACCACGCAGTGCCTGTGCCTCGCGTCGCGGCGCGCGGCGCGTGCGATCACGCGCGAGTTCGACCGCGCGCTGCGCGGACACGGTTTGCGCTCGACGCAATTCACCTTGCTGGCGGCGCTGCATCTCGCCGGTTCCCGCTCCATCGGCAACCTCGCGGATCTGCTCGGCGTCGATCGCACCACGCTGACCCGCAACCTCGCGGTCGTCGAACAACATGGCTGGGTAACGACACGGGTCGATCGCGCCGACACGCGATCGAGGCTGGCCACGATCACGCCGAAGGGACGGCGCCAACTGGTCGCCGCACTCCCGGATTGGCGCAGGACGCAACACGCGTTGACCGAAACCATCGGTCCGCAAGCGACGGTGAGCCTGCGCAAGCTCGCCGGCGGGCCGTGCACGATGCTCGACGATGCCGACGCCCGACGGCACTTCACGACGAAACGCAGGAAGCGGAAGAAGGATGATTTCGCAACGGCTGCGGTGGCCGATTGAACCTCCCACACAGCAAGAGGAAACCCCCATGCAACTGAACAACTATCTGTTCTTCGACAACCAGGCCGCGGAAGCTTTCGCCTTCTACGCCAAGTGCCTCGGCGGGAAGATCACGATGAAGGTGACGTTCGGGGAAATGCCCGGCCCATCGAACTTGCCGCCGGAAGCGGAGAGCCTGATCGCACACATCCGGCTCGAAGTTGGCGAGGCGGTTCTGTTGGGATCGGATTGGTGCACGCCGCCGGGAGGCGAACGCTACGCGGGCATCCGTGGCAATGCGGTTTCGCTCAACGTCGACCATCCGGGCGAAGCCGAGCGCCTGTTTGCCGCGCTTGCCGACGGCGGCAAGGTGACGATGCCGATCGGCGAAACTTCGTGGGCACTTCGCTTCGGGATGCTGACCGATCGCTTTGGCGCAATGTGGATGGTCAACTGCAATCGGCCCGAACAGCTTCGCGCGGTGTCGTGATGAGCCCCCCGACGACCATTGTTTCGCGCGAGGAATGGTTGCGCCAGCGCAAGGCGCTGTTCGAGAAGGAGCGCGCGATGACGCACCAGCTCGACGAACTGCGCGCCGAGCGTCGGCAACTGCCATGGGTCCGGATCGAGAAGCACTACGAGTTCGCGACACCCGACGGTACCTGCACCCTTGCCGACTTGTTCGACGGCAAGAGCCAGCTCGCCATCTACAACTTCATGCTGACGCCGGGTTCGGATCACATCTGTCCCGGCTGCTCGTTCGTCATGGACCACGCCGACGCCGCGCGTCGGCATTTCGAGCATGCGGACCTCGCGTTCGCCGCAGTCTCGCGCGCTCCGATCTCGCGCATCGAGCAGGTCCGCAGCCGGATGGGCTGGACGTTTCCGTGGGTATCCTCCGGCGATGGCGACTTCAACTACGATTTCGGCGTGTCGTTCACGGAAGCCGATCGCGCCTCCGGACGTGCGACCTACAACTACGGCCTCACGCCGATCCGCACCAGCCCCGACATGTTCGGCGTCAGCATCTTCGCGAAGGACGACGCCGGTGCGATCTTCCACACCTACTCGACGTACCATCGCGGCGTCGAGCTTCTGGTTGGCGCGCTCAACTGGCTCGACCTCGTCCCGAAGGGCCGCAACGAGACCGGTACGATGAGCTGGGTGCGCTTGCACGATGAGTACGATCGTTAGCGCCGCGATGCGCAATGCCAACCCGCCACCAGGAAGCCTGACGATGCACCTGCCATTCCTTGCCCTGCTGTTGACCGCCAGCGCCGCCGCGGCTGCGCCGGTGCACTACACGATCGATCCCGACCACACCTACCCGAGTTTCGCCACCGACCACATGGGCCTCTCGACCTGGCGCGGCAAGTTCGACCACTCGACCGGCACGGTCACACTCGACCGCGAAAAGAAGACCGGCAGCGTGCACATCGAGACGCAGATCGACGGCATCGATTTCGGCAACCCGGCGCTGACGCAAATGGTGCTGCGCGACGCACTGCCAGCCGGAATCTGCAAGACGCAATGCGCGTTCTTCGATGCCGCGAAGTATCCGACTGCGGTCTACGACGGCACGCTGTCGGGCTTCGTCGATGGTGCGCCGACGCGTGTCGTCGGCAAGCTGGCGCTGCACGGAGTGACGCGGCCACTCGATCTTGTCATCGAACACTTCAAGTGTATCCCCGACCCGATGCTGCAGCCCCGCGAACGCTGCGGCGCCGAAGCCTCGACGACATTCGACCGCACCGCGTTCGGCATCGATGCCGGAGCGTCCTTCGGCTTCGACATGAACGTGTCGATGCAGATCCAGGTCGAGGCGGTGCAGGACAAATAGTTTCGGTCCGATGCACGCGGCCGCGCGACGGCCGGCCCGACGGGAATTCCGTGGCTCGCAATCCGGCGCGATGCTTTTCCCGCCCCGCTCACGACGCCGTCCGTCGCCTATACTCCCGATCCATCTGCGGCGGTCGCGGGGAGGCGTCGTCATGTCGGAGACTCGCATCGGATTGGCCATCGGGCTGGTCCTCGCAATCCTCGGTACGGCACCGGCGCGAGCCGAAACGGCCGCGCAAGCCATGCCCGAAACGATGGACATGCTGCGCCACGCGATCGCGATGCCGACCGTGGTCGCACAGGGCAGCGAGACGATCGCGAAGGCACAACTGGTGCCGGCAGCCAGCAAGGGCCAGGTGCCGGCCCTCGCGCATTACCTCGCCGGCAAGCTGGAATCGGCCGGGTTCGCCGGGTCGGACATCGAGATCATCCCGGTCGACGCGACCGCGGCGATGGCAGTGCGCTATCGCGGCAGCGATGACAGCCTGAAACCGATCCTGCTCTCGGGACACATGGACGTGGTCGCGGCCAACCCGGAAACCTGGGGCCGCGATCCGTTCCGGCTGACCCGCGAGGGTCCGTACCTGTACGGCCGCGGCGTGGCCGACATGAAGACCAACGTCGTCGCCCTGGTCGAGACCTTCATGCGCCTCAAGCGCGCGGGGTACGTGCCGAAGCGCGGGATGATCCTGCTGCTCTCGGGCGACGAGGAAACCGACATGGCCTCGACGCGGGAGCTGGCCAGGCGCTACCACGACGCCGAGTTCCTGCTCAACGCCGACGCCGGCGGCGGAACGCTCGACCCGGCGACGGGCAAGCCGGTGCTGTACAAGATCCAGGCGGCGGAAAAGACCTACGTCGATTTCCTGTTGACCGTCACCGCGCCGGGCGGGCATTCCAGCGAGCCGAATCCGAAGGCCAACGCCATCGACAAGCTGGCCAGGGCGCTCACCGCCGTCGCGAACTACCCGTTTCCGGTGCAGCACAATGACATCACCATCGCTTCGCTGAAGGCACTCGGCGCGCACGGCACGGGCCCGCTCGCCGAAGCCATGCGCGCGTTCGCGGCGAATCCCGATGACGCGAAGGCAGCCGCCACCATTTCGGCCGATCCCGCCTACGTCGGCCAGATCCGCACCACTTGCATCGCCACCCAGCTCGATGGCGGCCACGCGCGCAACGCCCTGCCCTCGCGCGCCACCGCCAACATCAATTGCCGGATCTTCCCGGGCGTACCCGTCGCCGACGTCGAGGCGACGCTGGCGAACGTCATCGCCAACCCCGACGTGAAGATTGCGGCGCAGGAGCCGCCGCCGGTGGAAAGCCCGGCCTCCCCGCTGCGACCGGACGTGATGGACGCCGTCGCCGCGACCATCCATGCCCGCTATCCGGGCGTCGAAATCGTGCCGGGCATGTCGAGCGGCGCCACCGACAGCATGTTCTTCCGCGCGGCCGGCGTGCCCTGCTACGGCGTCGACCCGAGCTTCGCCAAGCCCGACGACACCCACGCGCACGGCATCAACGAGCGACTGCTGGCCAGCGAAGTGCCGGCGGCGCTGACGTACTGGAACAGCCTGTTGCAACGCCTCACCAAGTGAGCGCCGCTACAATTACCGGTTTGCCCCACCGCGCCTACCCATGTCGGCCCACACCGAAGAAGTCGCCCGCCGCCGCACCTTCGCGATCATCTCGCACCCCGACGCCGGCAAGACCACGCTGACCGAAAAGCTGCTGCTGTTCGGCGGCGCGATCCAGATGGCCGGCGCGGTGAAGTCGCGCAAGACCGCGCGCCACGCGACGAGCGACTGGATGGCGCTGGAGAAGGAGCGCGGAATCTCGGTCACCTCGTCGGTGATGCAGTTCCCGTACGCGGGCCGCATCGTCAACCTGCTGGACACGCCCGGTCACGCGGACTTCTCGGAAGACACCTACCGCGTGCTGACCGCGGTCGATTCGGCGTTGATGGTGATCGACTGCGCGAAGGGCGTCGAGGAGCGCACGATCAAGTTGATGGAGGTCTGCCGGCTGCGCACCACGCCGATCATGACCTTCATCAACAAGCTCGACCGCGAGGGTCGCGCGCCGATCGAACTGCTGGATGAAGTCGAGTCGGTGTTGCAGATCCAGTGCGCGCCGGTGACCTGGCCGATCGGCATGGGCCAGCGCCTGAAGGGCGTGTACCACCTGATCGACGACGAGGTGCACCTGTACGAGAGCGGGCGCAATTTCACCCGCCAGGATTCGACGATCCTGAAGGGCCTCGACGATCCCGAACTCGAGCGACGCATCGGCGCGGACATGCTGGCCGAACTGCGCGAGGAGCTGGAACTCGTCCGCGGCGCGTCGCATCCGTTCGATCGCGACGCGTACCTCGCAGGTAGGCAGACGCCGGTGTTCTTCGGCTCGGCGGTCAACAACTTCGGCGTGCAGCCCTTGCTCGATTTCTTCGTCGCACACGCACCGCCGCCGCAGCCGCGAGCCGCGGCAACACGTGACGTATCACCCGAGGAGGACAAGTTCTCGGGCTTCGTGTTCAAGATCCAGGCCAACATGGATCCGCAGCATCGCGACCGCGTCGCGTTCCTGCGCATTTGCTCGGGTTCGTACAAACCGAACATGAAGGCGCTGCAGGTGCGCACCGGCAAGGACCTGAAGCTCGCCAATGCCCTGACATTCATGGCCTCCGATCGCGAGATTGCCGAAGCCGCGTACCCCGGCGACGTGATCGGCCTGCACAACCACGGCACCATCTCGATCGGCGACAGCTTCAGTGAAGGCGAGCCGCTCGTCTTCACCGGCATCCCGAACTTCGCGCCGGAGCTGTTCCGCCGTGCGCGGTTGCGCGACCCGCTGAAGATGAAGGCGCTGCGCGCGGGGCTTGCGCAACTGTCCGAGGAAGGCGCGACGCAGTTCTTCCGTCCGCTGATGTCGAACGACCTGATCCTCGGTGCGGTCGGCGTGTTGCAATTCGACGTTGCCGCGTACCGCCTGAAGGACGAATACGGCGTCGACGCCGCGTTCGAACCGATCAACATCACGACCGCGCGCTGGATCCGTTGCGACGACGCGAAGAAACTCGACGAGTTCCGCGACAAGAACGCGCTGCATCTTGCCCTCGACGCCGCGGACGCGCTGGTCTATCTCGCGCCGACGCGCGTCAACCTGCAACTGGCCGAAGAGCGCGCACCGGCGGTGACGTTTGCCGCGACGCGCGAGCATGCCAGTGCCGCCTTGCCGTAAGTCCTGTCGACACGAACACGTGTGCTTGCATCGCACCCCGCATCGCCCGACACTCGCCCGCAGACGCCGACCGGGGGCCGGGAGGCATCGAAGGGTACGGCGTGACTGATCGCATCGATCCACCCGCACGCAAAGGCCTGTTCGCGGAATTGCGTCGCCGCAATGTCTTTCGTGCGGCGGCAATCTACGCGGCGACAGTGTGGTTGATCGCACAGGTCGTCACCCAACTGGGTCCGGCCTTCCACGCACCCGACTGGATCATCCGCTGGTTCCTCGTCGCCGCCGCGGTCGGCTTTCCGTTCTGGATCGCCTTCGCGTGGTTCTACGAATTCACGCCGCAGGGAATCAAGCGCGAAAGCGAGGTTGTGCCGAATGCGTCGATCACCCGTTCGACCGCGCGCAAGCTGGATATCTCCATCATCGGCGTGCTGATTGTCGCGGTGGCGTTGCTGGCGTCCGGTTATTTCGTGCATCGCGATGCGCCGGCCGCGACGGCCACCGCGTCCGTTTTCAATCCGCCCGCCGACACCCTGGTGGTGCTGCCGTTCGAGAACCTCTCCGGCGACAAGAGCCAGCAGTACTTCAGCGACGGCATCACCGAGGAACTCACCAACGCGCTCGGCCAGAGCACCGGCCTCAAGGTCATCGCATGGGACACCGCCTCGCATTACCGCGACGCTGCGCAACCGGCCACCGCCATCGGCAAGGCGCTCAATGTCGCCAATGTCCTCAGCGGCAAGATCCTGCGCCAAGGCGATGCGGTGCGGGTGATCGTGGAACTGGTGGATGCCCGCAGCGGCTTTCAGGCGTGGGCCAGCCACTACGACGATTCGGTGGCCAACGTATTCCAGGTGCAGGACCGTATCTCGGTGGCGATCGCGCAGGCGTTGCAGGTGAAGTTCGCGAGCCTCGGCAAGGCGAAAACAGTGAATCCGCAGGCGCACGACCTGGTGCTGCAAGCGCGCGCGTTGCTGCAACACGCCGCCATCGACACCGCTTCCATGGCGCACGCACGCGAGCTGATCGAGCACGCCCTGGCACTGGACCCGGACTATGCCGATGCGCACGCCGCCCTGGCCAAGGCGTTGCGGTTCCAGACCGAAGCGTCAAAGGTGAGGATCGCGGAGGTGTTGCCGCAAATCCGCGCGGAAGCCAACAAGGCACTTGCGCTGGATCCACGCAACGTGGGCGCGCTGATCGAGTTGGGTGCCGTCAATCAGGCGGAAGGCAAGATCGCCGAAGCCCGTGTCGCGCTGGAGCGCGCGCTGGCGATCGATCCGAGCAGCGCGGATGCGCATGTGGCCTATGGCAACACGCTGCCGTTTGCGCTTGGGGTCCGGGAGCAGCAGGAAGCTCTGCGGCTGGACCCCGCGAACGTCGTCGCACAATACAATGTCGCTTGGTATTTGCTGGACGACGGCAAGTACGAGCAGGCCTTGGCGCCTGCACAGGCCGCAATCCAGCTGACGCCACACGCGGTGGACGGTGCCTTCATGCTGGCGCAGGCGTATGCGCTGCTGCATCGGTACGAGGACGCCGCCAAGGCTTTTGACCGGGTGCATCCGGACACGCCGCTCGCCGAATTGCTGGCTGCCGCGGGCCGGATGACCTACCAGTCGCTGCTCGCTCCCGAATTGCGCCCCAAGGCGCTGGCGGCGGTGACCGCCTTGCAGGCGCGTTCCGACCTTGCGCCATTTCAAACCTATTACGTGATCCAGCTCCTGTTGGCGCTGGGCAGCAACGCCGCCGCGATCCAGATGCTGCCGGCTGCCTGCGCGAGCTCACGGGTCCTGTGCAACGACATCAGCCTGTGGCCGATAACGCGGCCGCTGCGCGCCGACCCGCGCTTCGAAGCGCTGGTCAAGCAGTACGACACCGTGTCCAAACCCGCACCGGCCTCGGCACCCGATACCACGACTTCCGATGGGCAATAGCCCTCGCCCGACGAGACCTGGCGCCACGTGCATGCTCGATGTCAGGACTGCGGGTGCGACACGAAGCGACGGTACGAACAAGCCAACGGAGATGATCGAGGCCTGCAACGTGCCGCAGCGCATTGACATGGACACGAGCGCCCGCCACGAACGACCGGCGCTCGTGACGCCGCCGGTCCCTGGTCCGGCTGGGGTGCCTTACGATGGGCCAGCGAAGTGGCGCATTGCACGCACGCGCGGGAATCCGAGAAGGAAGGTCGCCAGGCATGGACGGCCGGCGCGCGAGCTGGGACCCTCGCAAGTCCCGCGGTGGGTTGGGATCCCGGAGCAGCGGCACCCCGCGCCGTCAGCCGCCGGAGAACGATCCCCGGAACAGCTCGTCACTGCCGCGCGTGGCCGGGTGGGCGACACGACGGGGCGTTTCTTCGGTCGCCGCGAAGATGACGTCTTCGCTGGTGAAGATGCGATCACTGGCCGGCGCCGGCTTCGCCGACGCGATCTGCCCCGGCGGCGACAGGTTCGACTGCACCCGGTGCTGTAGGCCGAACGCAAGGACCAGAGCCGCAGCGGCTGCCGCGAGTGACCCGCCGGCCCAGCCCGCGATGCGGCGGAAGGTGAATCGCCCTTCGTGGCGCGGTGCGTGGGGACGAGACCGCCGGGCAAGGTTGATTCCGGCTGCAAAAGCCGATGCCGCAGGTCCGGAATCCTTCAGCAGCAGCGCGAGGCGCGCATGCCGGGAAGACTCCGCCAACCGCGCGGCGACCCGGGCGCGCTCCGCCGGATCGAGGGTACCGGCCGCCCAAGCGACGACGCCACCGGCATCTTCCGGGGCAAGCGGCACCGACGCCGTCAGGCGCTGGTACAGGCTTGCAAGGCGGTTGTCGGAATCAGTCATCGAAATCACCAAAACCCTTCTCACGCAACAGGGACTTGAGTTCCTCGAGTCCGCGCGAAACCAGCTTCCTCGCCGCCTCCGGCGACGGCAAATCCGCCAATTCGACGATCTCCTGCAGCGAAAACCCCTGCAGGTGCAACGACAGTGAAATCCTTCGCCGTTCCGGCAAGACCGCCAGGCATCCCGCGATCGCCTGCATCCGTTCGCTGTCGACAGCCCGGCGGTCCGGGCCGACCGGCCCATGGCCGGCATCCACCGGGGGTAATTCGTCGTCCTCCGGCAACAGGTCGGCGGCCCGAACCTCCGCTCGCCGCAGTGCGTCGATGACGGCACTGGCAACGATCTTCTGGATGTAAGACGCATGGAAGGCCCCGGACCGGTCACGTTCGAGCGCCCGCCACAGCCGGATGCGCACCTCCTGCTCGACATCGGCCGGGTCGACCCCGTGCCGGTCGAGGCCGCGCGCCGCGATGAGCCCGCGGACCCGCCCGCCGAAATCGGCCAACAGCTGGTCGAGGCGGGCGCGCACCGGATCGTGCGGCGAAGCCATCGTGGGGCCTAGCCGGAGCCGGCCACGGCGCCGGATCCGCGCGGCAAGTGGATCGGCAACGGGCAATGCAGCGCGGCGCAGGCGGCGCGCAGCAACTCGGCCTCCGGAACGTTGACCTGGCCATCCGCGCTGATGGCCGCGACGAGACCGCGTACCACACGCTCCTTGTCGGCCGGGACCAGCCCATCCAGCTTCGGCAAGGCCCGGTCGAGTGCCGCCCGCCAGTCTGCAGGCGGTGCATACGTGGCGGACATCCCCGGCAGCGCTTCGTGGATCGCGTGTTCGAATGCGGCCATCGCCGCCGCTGGATCGTCGTTCCCCCATGACGCCATCACCGCGAAGACATCGATCGCGCCGGACAGGCTGCCGGCAAGGTTGCGCGCGCCGGCGGGCCGGGCCGCAGCGGGATCGAGCATGTCGATGACCTGCCCCTCGAGCATGCGGCCGAGGCAGTACTCGAACGGACTGGTTTCGCCGTCGGCCGCGACGAGGCTGCGGACGGCGGCCGTGAATGCGTCAATTTCGTTGCGCGGGCGCCGGCGAAGCGCGGGAAATGCGAGCGCGACGAGCGGAAGCCTCTCGCCCGGATCCAATGCCGCGACGGACGGGGCGAATGCCTCCGCCGCCGCGGCGATGTCCGGTGGAACGCGCGCCCTGATGTCGGAGCATTGCCGGCCCCGCACCGCCGGATCGGCATCGAGCAGCAGCGCCAGCAACACCGCCGGAGCCGTCGCGTAGCGATAAGCCGCATCCCGCAGCCCGGGTGGCAAGTCGGCGTGCACGGCCTGCGCGGTGCGATGGTCGTCGGCGCCCGGCCGGCCGACTTGCCGGGACACGCCGGCCGGCGTGATCCGCAGCGTGACTGCGCCGGATGCAACGCCGCCCGGCGCACGCATGGCGGGTCGCGCCGGTACTGCGGTGGCGGCGACGAATCCCGACATCGACACGCCGGGACCTTCCGCATCCGGGCCGGCGGTGGCCGGCGATTCCCAGGCCGCGGCGATCGACGCGAACTCCTCGTCGCGGAACGCGGGATCGAGCCGGCGGATACGGTCGTGCAATGGCGGATGGGTCGCCAGCAACGCGGAGGTCGCGAGGCCCTCGCCGAACAGCATGTGCGACACCTCCTCGGCATCGCTGCCGGTGAGCCGCGAGCCTTCGCTTAACGCGCCGATCTTCTTCAATGCCCCGGCAATGCCCTCGGTCTGGCGCGTGAACTGGACGGCGGACGCATCGGCAAGGTATTCGCGCTGCCGGGACACCGATGCCTTGATGATCCGCGCCGCGAGCACGCCGATCCAGCCGATGGCGAGGAGCGCGAGGCCGAACAACACGACGTTGCCGGAGTCCCGGCTGCGCCGCCCGCCGGAGAACATCGCGATCCTGCGGCCGATGATCGCGAGCACCATGATCCCGAACACGATGCCCATCAGGCGCAGGTTGAGGCGCATGTCGCCGTTCAACACATGGCTGAACTCGTGCCCGATCACGCCCTGCAGCTCCTCGCGTGTCAACTTGTCGAGGCTGCCGCGGGTTACCGTGACGGCGGCATCGGCGGTCGTATAGCCGGCCGCGAACGCGTTGATGCCGGGCTCGTCCTCGAGCACGAACACTTCCGGAACCGGCACGCCCGCCGCGATCGCAAGTTCCTCGACCACGTTGTGCAGGCGCCGGTAGGCGAAATCCGTGGTTTCCGGAGTGACCTGTCGTGCACCCATGCCGCGCGCGACCGCACCGCCGCCCCCGTGCAGGGTCGCGATCCGGTACAGCGAACCCAGCCCGATGACGAACAGCACGCCGAGGCTGAGGACGACCAGCGGTGTCGCGTTGTGCCATCCATCGGCGCGCGCCCCGAGCGCGGCCAGCACGACGACGTCGACCAGCAGGACGATGACCGCCACCGCGATTGCGAACAGCACCAGCATGCGCCGGGTCAGGCGCCGGGCGCGTTCCTGCTCGACGAAGAAGTTCATCGCCATGAGGCCGACGGCCCGCAGCCGCGCCGCCCGCCCTGCCCATTCACGTCAGGTGAACGAAACCTGCGGAACCTGGCGCTTGTCCTCGGATTCGATCTTGAGCTGCTCTGCGGCCTGGAACGAGAACATGTTCGCGACGATCGAGGCCGGGAAGACCTCGCGGCGGTTGTTGTAGTTCATGACCTGGTCGTTGTACGCCTGCCGCGCGAACGCGACCTTGTTCTCGGTCGTCGTCAGCTCTTCGGAGAGCTGCATCATGTTCTGGTTGGCCTTGAGATCCGGATACGCCTCGGACAGCGCGAACAGCCGGCCGAGGGTCTGGGTCAGGACGTTCTCGGCACCAGCCAGTTGCTGCATCGCCTGCGGATCACCCGGGCTCGCCTTTGCCGCCGCAAGGCCGGAAACCGCGGCGCCACGCGCAGCGGTGACGGCTTCCAGCGTCTCCCGCTCATGCTTCATGTAACCCTTGGCCGTTTCGACCAGGTTCGGGATCAGGTCGTGGCGGCGGGTCAGTTGCACGTCGATCTGCGCGAACGCGTTGCGGTAGCCGTTGCGGGCCGTGACGAGACCGTTGTAGATGCCGACCGCGTAGAGGCCGAACACGACGACAACGATCAGCAGGATGATGAAGCTCATTCGGGCCCTCCGCGCGTGGCGGCTTGTCGGAACGGTCGCCGCGAGCATAGCATTGCGCATCCGGCGGCGCATCGCGCCGCGGGCAATGCAAGTGGGCGACCGGCGGCACGCAGGGACGGTCGTGACGTTCGGACGTGCAGCCGTACCGGACCAGTGGAGTCGTACGTGGACCATCAGCCGCGCGCCGCCCGGCATCTCGTGACCGTTGCGCTGGCCTTGGCGACATTGGCGTTCGCCGCCGTGGCGGCGGCGCAGGGCGCGAAAGCGCGCGCCACTCACGCCAAGCGCACTTCCCATCACGCGCAGCACGCGCAGCGGCCGGCGCCACGGCCGGTGGCGGTACCGGTCTTCGATCCGCGGGAGGTCATGCGCGACCCCGCGCCGCTCGCGCGCGAGTTCGACCGCTGGCTCGACGAAGCGGCGGCGTCGAGTGCGATCGTCGGTTTGTCGGCCGCCATCGTCGACGGCCGCCAGGTATTGCTCGAACGCAGCCTCGGCTACACCAATGCAACGACCAAGGAGCCGGTCACGCCGGAGACCGTGTTCCGCCTCGCGTCGTTGTCGAAGGCCTTCGCCGCGACGCTGACCGGGCTGCTCGTCGACCGTGGCCGGCTGAGCTGGGATACGCGGATCACCGACGTCGTGCCGACATTCGCGTTGGCCGACGTCACCGACAGCCAGCGGCTCGACGTCCGCGACATCCTGTCGCATCGTGTCGGCCTGCCGCACAACACCTATGACCGGCTCATCGAGCAGGACGAACCGTACCGGCTGCTGATCGACCGGCTGCGGGAAGTCCCGCTGGTGTGCCCGGTCGGCGACTGCTACGGCTACCAGAACGTCGCCTTCAGCCTGATCGGCGATGTCGTGTTCGCGACGACGGGAGATTTCTTCTACCACGAAGTCGGCAAGCGGATCTTTCATCCGCTCGGCATGCTCACCGCAAGTTATGGCCTCGAGTCGCTCGAGCAGTCGGCGAGTTGGGCACGGCCACACGTGCACGAAGGCGGCCAGTGGGTACCGGTGATGCCCAATGACACTTACTACCGACTCGATCCGGCGGCCGGCGTCAATGCCTCGATCCGCGACCTCGAGGACTGGCTGATCGCACAGATGGGCGGACGACCGAACGTGCTGCCCGCAAGTCTCCTCGACGAACTGCACAAGCCGCTGGTCGAAACCGCCAGCGAGAAGCATGCATCGGCCTGGCGGCGTGGTCGGCTGCTCGACGCGCAATATGCGCTCGGCTGGCGCGTGTATGACTACGCCGGCGCGACACTCCTGTTCCACGCCGGTGCGGTGCAGGGTTACCGGGCGATCATCGCGTTCCTGCCCAAGCACCGCTTCGGCATCGTGATGACGTGGAACGACGAATCCGCGTTGCCGGTCGGACTCGTGCCGATGCTGTTCGACCGCTACCTCGGCCTGCCCCGCGAGAACTGGGCCGGCATCGACAGCGGCAAGGACGAGGAATTCACCGGCGGCGCCGAATGAGTGGCGCCCTGCCGCGTCGCGGTCACTGCCCCAGCGTGAACACGATCCGCCGGCGCAGGACCGTCGCTTTCGGTTCGCCGTCCACCAGTTTCGGTTCGTAGCGAGCGCGCTCGACCGCTTCGATGGCAGCGTGGTCGAACACGTGCGAAGGATTCGCACCAGTCACCTTCGCGCCCGACACCCGTCCGTCCGCGTCGACCGTGAACTCGACGTCGACCCACCCCTGCTGGCGATTGCGGACCGCGGCCAGCGGATACTCGGGCGCCGGCGCTGAAATCGGGCGTGCGTCGCGGGATTCTCCCGCCGGCTTCTCCGCTGGTTTCGGCGCCGGTGTCGCCGTCGCGACCTGCTGCGCGGGCGGTGGCGCCTCGATCGGCTTCGGCGGCGCTGCCGTCGTCGCGGCGGCCGGCACCGACGCGCTGGCGGACGATGTTTCGGCCCCGGGTGGCGGTGCCGCCGGTCGGCTCGCCGCCGCCGCTGCGGCCGCGGCCGCTTGTGCCTGCGCCGCCTGTGCGCGATCGGCGTCGCGCTTCCTCGCGTCGAGATTGCTGCGCAGGATCGTCAACGAATAGTTGTCGGGATCGGCCTTCGTGAGCAACCCGATGATCCGGGTGGCTTCGGCGAAGTCACCCTGGTTGATCTGGTCCTGAACCGCGCCGGTCACGAACGGAAACAGTTCGCGCAGCGCATCGCGCGCACCTTCGTTGTCCGGTTCCTTGGCCAGGATCCTCAGGTAATACTCGAGCGCGTTGTCACCGGCTGGAGACGCCATGCGGTTGGCCGCCATCGCGGCATGCGCCTTGTCGTACAACTCGGCGACGCTCAACGCGTCGACATCCGCGGCCGGCGCCGCCGCCGCCGTGTCCTTCACCTGCCCCGCAGGTGCTGGCGCGGGTGCCGCCGCGGACATGGGCGCCTTCGCGGTGCGGTGCATGAACCACCACCCACCCGCGATGACGAGGACGGCGGCAACCACCAGCAGGACCAGCAGTCGCGGCATCCGGATAGCCCCGTTCGCGCGAACGCCGGCACGGGTCGGGCCCAGTTGCATGACGCACCTCCATCGATCGACGACCACGGCTTCGGGTCGGCTGCATCCGGGCGGGGGCTTCGAATCGTCACGAGCGGCGCCCCCGCATCGACACCGTTCCGGCCCGAAGTCCGGCCGAACATACCGCATTTCCTGTCCGATTTCGCGCCGCTGCGGCGCACGGACATCGTCGATGTGTGACCGGTGTCCTGATATCACGGTTCGCGGCAGCGGTTCAGCATCCGCGATCTACGCTGATCCACGGGTCCGGCACCACCCGCATCCCGCATCCGGTGCCGCTTCCGGATCACGACACGTGAGCCGGCCATGACAGGAGCACACCCCATGGCGAATACCCGCGAACACCAGGACGATCCGACCGCCGGATCCAACGACCCCTCAACCGGCGCACCGCGGCCGACCTCGGAAGTGCATCGCCTGCGCACCAGCCTGCATGACAACGGTGAACGGCTGGAGCACGACCTGCTCGATGCGGGCCGCAGATTCAATGAAGGCGCGAAGAAGGTCGGCGCCGCCGCTTCCGTGCAGATCCGTGAACATCCGTTGGCGGCATTTGGCATCGCTTTCGCCGCCGGCGTCGTGCTGTCGCGCCTCATGCGCCGTCGCTGAGGACATTGCCGTGGACCAACCCAACGACATCGGGAATCCCGCGATCCCCGAACCCGGATCCGTTTCGAGTTCCACCCGCGAATGGCGCGAAATGATCAGCGCCGGCCTCGATGCCGGCGGGGCATTCGTCGCGCTGGGCCAGGCCGAGCTTGGGCTGGCGCGCGCCAGTGCCGTGTCGTGGTGCCTGTGGGTCTTGGTGGGCATCCTCGCGCTGGCAGGCATCTGGGCCACGACGACCGTGGCGCTCGCGCTCGCCCTCTCGGCGTTGGCGGGCAGTCTCGTCGCGGGCTGTCTCGGCACCGCCATGGTCAATCTTGCCGTTGCCGCATTCGCCACCGTCATGATGCGCCGCTGCCGCCGCGACCTCGGCCTGCCGCGCACACGGCGCGCGCTGGCGCAACTCGTCGCGCCGTCGCCGACATGAGCCGCGCGATGGCAATGCGGCAGACCGGCCACGCGGCGACGGAATTCGAGCGTTCGCGATTGCGCTGGAACGACTGTTCGGCGCCGCTGCGGTCGTGGGTCGGACGCAACCGCGAACTGGCGATGCTCGGTTCGGGACTGCTTGCCGGAATCCTGGCATCGCGCGTTTCTGTCACGCGCCTCGCCGCCAACGCGGGCGCCGCGATTCGCACGACGACAAGGATTGCGCGCTGGCTGGAATCGCGGGAACGAAAGCCCGGCGGCAAGCGGGAACAACGGAGGGAGTGAACCTTGGCCGGTCGGCCCGGGCGATGGTGGCGTGCGCCCGGCGCTGCCCTTGGACAATCCTGCCGGCGCCACGGATGCGGCACCGGCAGAAGTTGAAGCGCCGGCCGGCGAAGCCGGCCGGCAATACGACTGCGGAGTGCTTACTTGGCCTTCTTCGCAGCTTTCTTCTTCGCCGGCTTGCGGGCCTTCGAAGTCTTGCGCGCCGTCGCGGTCTTCGCCTTGGCGCTCTTCTTCGCGGTCTTCTTGGCCGGTTTGCGTTTCGCAGCAGCTTTCTTCATAGCCATATCGCGTCTAAGCTCCTCGTCAGTTGGCAGTGGTTGCCCGGTAAGGGCATGCAGAAACGCTTCGCACAGCAGATCGCTGTTGGTCGCGTGGTGCAAGTTCCCGACTTGCCGTCTCGTGCGTTCGTCCGACAACATCCGGAGAACATGGAAAGGAATCGACACCGTGATCTTTTTCACCGCTCCGGCCTTGCTGCCATGATCGACATAAGGCTGGACAAATCGCGTCGCGGTCATCGTTCCTTCGGTCAAGCCGGTCGCACCGACGCCGAAACTATTCCTGTCGTGCGCGCGTGTCAACAATTTTTTTATGGGAAACAAGCAGTTCCCGACCACGCTCCGGGTGCCGCCGGCGCCCCGGAAGCCGCGACTGCGGCATGCCATCGCGACAGCCGTGCTGCGGACATCTAGACGTCTGGACGTCTATATCCAACACGTTCTTGTATTCGAGAACGACCCCGCAAAGCAAGCAGCAGCGCGGGTTGCAGCCATCCGTGCCGGCGCGCGGCAAACTCCGGCTCACGCGGCCCGCAACTCGAAACGCGAGTTCGCCGAAGTTCCGCGATTCATTGCGCGAACACGTCGCCGAGGGTGGAATCGCGTCTGAACGGACGTTCAGCCGCAGCCGGCGCCAGCACGCCGCGAACTCCCTTTCAGGCGTCTCGCCAGGTTCCATCAGCCGGGCGCGAGGACGATCGGGATGATGTCGCCGGTGGCAATCGATGTACCGAATACCGTGCCCGAAGCGTGATGCGCGACGGGGCTGCGATCAATGCTCGTCTTCCTCGATGAGCTCCGAATATGCATCGGGATCGAGCAGTCCGTCGAGATCCTCGGCGAGGTTGTCCGGCTTGACGACGAAGATCCAGCCTTCGCCGTAGGCGTCTTCGTTGATCGTCTCCGGCTTGTCGGGCAAGGCCTCGTTGACCGCGACGATCTCGCCGGACACCGGTGCGTAGACGTCGGTGGCCGCCTTCACCGATTCGACCACGGCGCAGGAGTTGCCGGCGTCGACGTGGTCACCGACATGCGGGAGTTCGACGTACACCAGGTCGCCGAGCAGACCCTGCGCATGGTCGGAAATGCCGACCGTGACGGTGCCCTTGTCCTCGACGCGCACCCACTCATGGGACTTCATGAACTTCAGGTCGCCGGGTATCTCATGCATGGCTCGGATCCTGGGTCGTGTTGGGAGGAGACGATTCTGCAGCCTTACTTTAACCCCAAGGACTGGATGCGGTATCCAGCCGATTCGCGCCACAGGGCGCGGGGCGCTGCCCACGGGGTTTCGGGACCCACGGTCCACGAACGTTGCGCCAGCGCCACGGGCCGAAAAAAAAGTGCCCGCCAGGCGCGCGTCGCTCAGATCCCTTCGCACGGCTTGCCGTCCCGCACGAACGGGTAGCTCACGACGCGCAGCGGCAGCTCGCGGCCGCGCATGTCGACCCGCAGCCCGTCACGCACGCCGTGTGGCACGCGCGCGAACGCGATCGCCTTGCCCAGCGTCGGCGAAAAGATGCCCGACAGGATTTCGCCGTCACCCGCGCCGGTCAACACGCGCTGGCCGTGCCGCAACACGCCCTTGGCGTCGAGCACGACGCCGACGAGATCACGGGGAACGCCAACGGCACGCTGGTGTTCGAGTGCCGCGCGGCCGATGAAATCACGTGTGCCGTCGAGCGCGACGGTCCATGCCAGCCCGGCTTCCCACGGCGTCACGTCCTCGTCCATGTCCTGTCCGTAGAGGTTCATGCCCGCCTCGAGGCGTAGCGTGTCCCGCGCGCCGAGCCCGGCCGGATGCACGCCGCTCGCCGCGAGCGCGTCCCACAGTGCAATGGCGTCGCGCTCGGCGACGATGATCTCGAAGCCGTCCTCGCCGGTGTAGCCGGTGCGGGCGATGAGCAGGTCCGCGCCACCCGGCCCGCGTGCACCGGCGGCACTGAAGCGGGAGAGCTTGCCGATCCGCTCGCGATCGTCCGGTGCAAGGAGTCCCAGCACCTTGTCGCGGGCGAGCGGACCTTGCACCGCAATCATCGCGAGATCCGGGCGCTCGGTTACTTTCACGCCGAACGCCGCGGCCTGCTTCTCGATCCAGGCGAGGTCCTTGTCGCGGGTCGACGCGTTGACGACGACACGAAAGCGGTCATCGGCGAGGAAATACACGATCAGGTCGTCGATGACGCCGCCGCGCTCGTTCAACATGCACGAATACAGCGCCTTCCCGGCCTTCTTCAGCTTGCCCACGTCGTTCGCCAGCAGGTGCGCGAGGAACGGACGGCAGCGGTCGCCCGCGAGATCGACCACGGTCATGTGCGACACGTCGAACATGCCGGCGCCGCGGCGCACCGCGTGGTGTTCCTCGATCTGCGAACCGTAGTTCAGCGGCATGTCCCAGCCGCCGAAGTCGACCATGCGCGCACCGAGCGCGCGATGGCGTTCATTGAGAATCGTCTGCTTCGACATGACCGGCACCGGAACCCTTGAAGTGCGGATTATCGCCTGCGGGCCAGGTGCTGACGAGTCGCCCTTTCCGGCAGTGCGGCCGGCGCGCCGGAACGACGGCGGGATCCTCCCGATCCTCAGGCACGCGCCAGCGGCAGCAGCAGGCTGACCCGCAATCCGCCGCGCTTGCGGTTGGCCAGCGCGATGCGGCCGCCGTGCGCCTCGGTGATCTCACGGGCCAGCGCGAGCCCGAGGCCGGTGCCGGTGCGCTTGGTCGAATAGAACGGCAGCAGCGCCTGCGCCAGCACGGTGTCGTTCATGCCCGGGCCGCGGTCGCGGACCTCGATGCGCTGCTCGGCGCCGTTGACGCCGATCCGCACCGTGACATCGTCTTCCGCGCTGCCGGACTCGTGCGCGTTCTTCAGCAGGTTGATCAGCACCTGCTCGATCTGCGCCGCGTCGAACCAGCCGGGTACGCCCGGTGGCGTCCCGTTGAGGCGGAATCGTGCGTGTTGCCGCAAGCCGTCGAGGAACGGCACCCAGTCGACCGCCCCAAGGCGCGGCGCGGGCAGTTTCGCGAAGTCGGCATACCCGCCGATGAAATCGTGCAGGTGGCGTGCGCGCTCGCCGATCCCCGCAAACACCTGCGGCAGGCGTTCCTGGTCGCCGCGGCGCGCGAGTTCCGCGCCCGAATGCGCCAGCGACGAGATTGGCGCCAGCGAGTTGTTCAACTCGTGGCTGATGACGCGGATCACGCGCTTCCACACCGCGACTTCCTGGCGCGACAGCTCGCGCGTCATGCGCTGCACGAGGTACAGCCGGTGCGGCCGGCCCTGCAGCCGGAAGTCGCGGCGCGCCAGGTGGAAGTACTCCTCCGCATCGCCGAGTTCGACGCCGAACAGGCTGTCCTCGCTTGCGGTCAGGGCGCGGCGCACGCCTTCCGGACACTGTGCGAGCAGTTCATCGAACGCCATGCCGAGCGGACTGCGGCCGTCGTTCAGAAGATGCCGCGCCGCCAGGTTCGCGAACACGACCCGCTCGTGCGCATCGGTCAGCACCAGCGCCGTCGGCGTGTGCTGCATCACGGTGTCGAGCAGCAGTTCGCGCTGGGCCAGGTGCTGCCGCTGCTCGCGCAGGGCGTGGCCGAGCGCGTTGTGCGCGTCGACGAGCTGGCCGAGCTCGTCGCGCCGGCGCGACGTCAGCGACAGGCTGAAGTCGCCGTCGCGATAACTCGCGACGCTGCCGGACAGGGCCCGCAACAGGCGCCGCAACGGACGTACCGCGGCATGCGCCGACCATGTCAGCGGAACCAGCATCAAGGCCAGGGTGGCCAGCGCGCCGAGCCAGGCACGCCCGAACCACAGGGACAAGACTGCCGCGAGCACGGCCGTGACGACCGCCGACAGGACCAGCAACAGCGAGAGCTTGCCTTCGAGCGAGAACGGCCGGATGCGCATGGCCGACCGCTATTCCGCAATCCCGAAGCGCTGCATGCGCCGGTACAGCGCCTGCCGCGACAGGCCCAGCGCGCGGGCCGCCCGGCTGATCACGCCGTCGTTCCTGCGCAGCG
Organism: Lysobacterales bacterium; assembly: GCA_046347015.1. Lineage (GTDB taxonomy): Bacteria > Pseudomonadota > Gammaproteobacteria > Xanthomonadales > Rhodanobacteraceae > Dokdonella_A. The sequence goes on from JAXMHA010000001.1 coordinate 76,773, forward strand.
CCGCTTCGATCGCCTCGCGCGACGGGTCATCGAGGCTGCGCGACGGCCCCGCGATTGCCGGCAGGCCGAGCTCGCCTGCCTTGACCGGTCCGTCACCCGACAGCAGCCGCGCGCGGTCGATCGTGTTCTTGAGTTCGCGCACATTGCCGGGCCACGGATAGGCCAGCAGCGCCTCGCGCGCGTCATCGGCAAGGACGACCCCTGCACCCGCGAAAAACTCGGCGAGCGGCAGGATATCGTCCGGACGCTCGGCCAGCGGCGGCAGCGCGATCTCGATCGTGTTCAGCCGATAGTAGAGGTCTTCGCGGAACGAACCGTCAGCGATCAACGCCGGCAAGTCGGCGTTGGTCGCGCTGATCACGCGCACGGTCACCTTGCGGGTGCGCGTCGAACCGACCCGCTCGAACTCGCCGCTTTCGAGCACCCGCAGCAGCTTCATCTGCCCGGCCGCCGGCAGGTTGCCGATCTCGTCGAGGAACAGCGTGCCGCCGTCGGCAGCCTCGAAGCGCCCTTCGCGGGCACGCGTCGCGCCGGTGAACGCGCCGGCCTCGGCACCGAACAACTCGGCTTCGACGAGGTCCGCCGGCAACGCACCGCAATTGACCGCGACCAGCGGCCGCGACGCAACGGCCGAATTCGCATGCACGATCTCGGCGATCTTTTCCTTGCCCGCGCCGTTCGGACCGGTGATCAACACCGGTACGCTCGCGCGCGCGACCCGGCAGGCCAGCTCGAGCACCCGCAGCATTTCGTCGGATGCGAACACGATGCCGCGCAAGTCATGTGCCGACTCCAGCGCTGCGCGCCGGCGGCGGCGCGTGATGCGCGCGTGGTCGGCGACGCGTGCATTCTCGGCGAGTTCCAGCAGGTTCTCGACCGTGGCGAGCAGCTTCGCGTCGTCCCATGGCTTGGCGAGGTAATCGGCGGCGCCCGCCTTGACGAGTTCCACCGCCGTCTCGAGGTGCGTCCACGCGGTGAGCAGGATGACCGGCAAGTCCGGGTGGCGCGCACGGATGGCGCGGAACAGCGCGGCACCCTCCTCGCCGGAGGTCGTGTCGACACTGAAGTTCATGTCGGAAATGACGACGTCGACATTGCCGCGCGCGACCTGCGCCAGACCCTCGTCGGGCGTCGCCGCGGTGACTGGCCGGATGTCGTGCAGCGACAGCAGCAACGACAGCGCCTCGCGCACCGCAGGCTGGTCATCGATGATCAGGACCGTACGCATGTCACATCATCGCATGCCGCCCGCGGCGGCCCCATCGACGCCCCCAGTGATCGCGGGCGAAGCGTGGCTCCGTGCCCCGACGCATCGTTCCGGATGACTGAACGATGCGCATGCCGTCGTCAGGTCGCCTCGGGCCGCGGATGCGCAGGTTCCTTGCCGGACTTCACCGCAGCGATCCAGCCGTCGACCCGCGCTTCGAGCACGTCGAGCGGCAGCGCACCGCCGTCGAGGATCTCGTCGTGGAATGCGCGGATGTCGAACCTGTCGCCGAGCGCCTTTTCCGCGCGTGCCCGCAGCTCGAGGATCTTCAGCTCGCCGGTCTTGTAGGCCAGCGCCTGCCCCGGCCAGGTGATGTAGCGGTCGGTTTCGGCCTGCACGTCGGGCTCATCCTCGCTCGAATGCGCATGGAAGTAATCCACCATCTGCTGCCGTGTCCAGTGCTTGTAGTGCACCCCCGTGTCCAGTACGAGGCGATCGGCGCGCAGCAATTCGTCGGACAGCCGTCCGTAGTCGGACAGCGGATCCTTGTAGAAGCCGACTTCCTTGCCGAGCTGCTCGGCGTACAGGGCCCAGCCTTCGACATAGGCGTTGTAGCCGGCCTGCTGGCGGAACGGTGGCAGGTGCGGCAGCGTCTGCGCGATCGAAATCTGCATGTGATGCCCCGGGATGCCCTCGTGGTAGGCGGTCGATTCGATATCCAGCACGTTGCGGTTGGCGTAATCGCCAGTGTTGACGAAAATCATCCCCGGCCGCGATCCGTCCGGCGTACCCTGGCGGTACTCGGCCGAAGCCGCCTCCTTCTCGCGGAAGGCTTCGACCGGAACGACCATCACCGCGGTCTTCGGCAACAGGCCGAACAGCTTCGGCAACTCGGGCTGCATGCCGGCAATGTAGCCGCGGTAGCGGTCGAGGATGTCCTCGCGCGACTTCGCATGCGTCTTCGGATCGGCCTTCAGCGACGCGCGGAAGCTCGCGAGGTCCGCGAAGCCCCGGGCTTGCGCGATCTTCGTCATCTCGCCTTCGATGCGGGCAACTTCGGCCAGGCCGATCGCGTGGATCTGCTCCGGCGTCTGGTCGGTGGTGGTCATCTGCTTCACCTGGAAGCGGTAGATCGCATCACCATTCGGCAAGGCCCAAATGCCCGGTTCGCTGCGGCCTTGCGGTGCGTACTCCCGCGCGACGAAGGCGCCGAGCTTGCGGTAGGCCGGGCGCACGTCATCCTTGATCGCGGCGAGGATCGCGGCCTTCAGCCGCCTCTGGTCGGCGGCCGGAACGGACTTCGGGAACCGCTTCAACGGCATCGCGAATACGCTGTCCATGCCGACCGGCTTCCCGATGCTGTCGATCTGCACCGCGACCTTTTCGAGCAGGTACTTCGGCGGCATCATGCCGTCGCGCATGCCCTTGCGCGCGACCTCGATCACCTGGTCAAAACCCTTCGGCACCGCCCGCAAGCGGGCGAGATAGTCATCGTATTGCTTCGTGTCGTTGAACGGGATCGCGCTGACGAAACCGGCCAGGCCCAGATGCACGCCACTCATCTGGTCGAGCGGCATCTCGTTCAACCCGAGGTCGTAGGACTCCATGCCGTCCTTGAGCTGGCGCACCATCAATTCCCGGTTCAGCCGGTCGGACTCGGCGAACCCGGTCGTGTCGATCGCCATGAAGCGCTTCAGGAAGTCGGCGGCGACCTGCTGCTCCGCCGCCATGTGCGCGAGCGACAGGTCGCTCCAGCGGTCGTTGTGGCGCAGGTCGCCGAGCATCGTCGCGTACTCGGGCGAGTTGTCGAGCACGTGCTGCCACTGCTCGGCCAGCAATGCATCGAGGGCCTTGACGCGCGTCGCGACATCGGCCGCCGGCGCGGACTGTACGATCGGCTCGGCCAGGAGTGGCGGAATGGCCCCGGCCACTGCGCACATCGCCACGCCAATGGCCATCGGCAAGCGCTTCATGCACATGTCTCCGCTACGGTGAGGCGCGATTGTGCCGGTTCGCCACGCGGCGCAACCGTGCCGGATGGCATGGGGTCAGGCCGAACGCGTCGCCACCACCGGCGGCACTGCCGCCGCGCGCAGGGCCGGCGCCAGCACCGCGAGCTGCCCGAGCCCCCACAACGCCAGCGCCCCGACCGGCAGGTACCACAGCGGCAGGCGATCGACCTCGAACCACTTCATCAGCGCGAGGTTGATCCCGATTGCCAGCACCACGCCGAGCACGATGCCGAAACCGACGATCAGGAAGTTCTCGGTCTGGAAGTAGCGCAGGATGTCGGCGCGGGTCGCACCCAACGCGCGACGGATGCCGATCTGCTTGCGTCGTTGCGCCACCCAGAAACTCGCGAGGCCGACGATGCCGAGCGCCGTCACGCCCAGCAGCGAAACAATCACGCCGACCAGCAAGCCCGCCATCGAGCGGTCGGACTTGAAGAACTTCGTGCGCAGGGCCGGCAGCGTGTCGCTCCATTCGCGATCCAGCACCGCATCCGGAGCAATCTTCGCAATGGCAGCCTTGGCTTCGACCATCACTCGATCCAGGTCCCGCGGATTCGTGCGGATCAGGTACGTACCGGCCAGCAGCGGCGTCGGCGGCAACGTCGGCACGAACACGGTCCATTCGGCGCCGCGCTCGCCTTCCTCGTCGTACTGCTGGACCGAGAGATGGGCGACGACGCCGATCACGCGGAACTGGCTCTTGCCGGTCCAGAATTGCTTGCCCAACGCGCTCTCGCCGGGCCACAAGTGTTCCGCCAATGCGCGCGTCACCAATACGCCGGCGTTGGCCGGCAAATAGCCTTCCGGGACCGGCTGGTAGTCGTCGGCGGCCGGAATGCGCCCGTTCACCAGCTTCAGGCCCAATGCCTGCGGCGTGCCCGGGTCACCGAAGTAGAACTCGGGCACGCCGCGAAACTGCTTGCCGGCCTGGTCGAGCGTGATGCCGATCGCGCCGGCGGCCATGCCGAACGGAACCGAGTTGATCACGTGCACCGATTCGACGCCCGGAATCGCCCCCAACCCGGCGATGACACGGGCGTTGAGGTCGGTCGCGTCCTTCGGATCGAACCCTTGCAGCGCGATGAAACCGAGCGAGGCCTCGTCCACGCCGCTGTCGATGTTCATCGCCGACAGACGGCTGGCGATCAGGAAACAGGCATTGCACAACACGGCACAAGCCAATGCGATCTCCAGCGCGATCAGCACGGTCGCGAGCTTGTGGTGTTTCAGCGCGGCGAGAGTGAGCTTGATCTGCATGTCGAAGACACCTGTATGAAAAGCGCTCTTTTCGAGTAGTGCGGCCATGGATGGCCGCTTTCACGCGCAGGGAAAGCGCATCACAACACCTTGAGTTGCAGCGCCGGGGCGATCCGGCTCGCGCGCAGCGCGGGCAGCGCGCCGGCCAGCAGGCTCACGGCGAGCGCCAACAGGAACGTGGTCACGAACATCGAGGTATCCAGGTGCGCGAGATCCGAATACGGCATCTGCTGCCGCCGCACCAGCCACAGCCCGAGCAGCGTCAACAGCCAGCCGCCGACGCCGCCGATGACACCGATCAAACCGGCTTCGGCAAGGCACTGTGCAAACACCGCACGGCGCGAGGCCCCCAGCGCGCGGCGCACGCCGATCTCGCCGGTTCGGCGCAGGAACTTCGCCAGCAGCAGGCCCACCGAGTTGAACAGGCAAATCGCGAGGAACGCGAAAGCCAGCCACGTCTGCAGTTTCGCGTTGCGCGGCACCACATGGTTGAAATTCAACCACTGCATCAAGTCGCGCAGCCGGGTTTCGGCGTACCCGATCCGGCCGAGCGCCTTCTGCTGCTGCGCGTAGCCGTTCAGGAATTCGCGATAGGACGCGACCTTCACCGGACTGTCCAGTTCCACCCACAGGCCGACCCAGTTGCAGGGCGCGTTCTCCAGGTGACCGGGCTGCGCGGGCATCGCCCAGCAGTTGAATTGCTGGAAGTGGCCGTCGTTGACTTCGAGGGCGGCCGAGAATGGCATGAACACGTCTTCGGGCTTGCCGTAATAGCCCGCCGTATCGCCATTGGCGAAGCGGCCACCGACGACGTTGTAGTACAGCGGCGAGGGCCGCCACGGCTTCAGGACGCCGACGATGCGAACGTCGCTCTGGCGCACCCTCAATGTCTTGCCGACGCTGTCCTTGCCCCCGAACCACTTGTCGTTGAGGTCGCCGGAGATCACCGCGACACGCGCACGCGCTGCCTCGTCCGATGGCGTCCAGGCGCCGCCGTATTCGAACGGCACGTCGAACATCGAAAAAAAGTCCGCGGTCGTCGACAACATCGTCAACATCAGCGGCGGACGGCCGGCGTCCTGCGTGCTGGCCTTGACCGGGCTGTCCGCGATCAGCGCCTGCCGATCGGCGCGCCTTGCGCCCCACAGGTCCAGCGCCGAACGGTAATCCAGCATGTCGGGCGGCTCGCGGAGCGTGCCCCCATGCGCCGTGGGATCGCCATCGACCTGCGCATAGAACAAGCGTCCGCTCTTGCCCGGCAACGGATCTCCGGAAAGGATGTGCATCACGGTGAGCGTCGTCATCGACGCGCCGATGCCGACCGCGATCGCCAGCACCATCAGGCCGGTCAGCACCGGGTTGCGCTTCAGGCTGCGCAGCGCGAGGTCGAGGTAGTAGGCGAACATCACACGCTCCGCGTCGCCACCACCGGCGGCACGTTCGACGCGCGGCGCGCCGGCGCGAACACCGCGATCTGGCCCAGCGCCAGCACCACGACGACGCCGGCCAGCACGTACAGCACCGGCATGCGGTCCATCTCGAAGCGCTGCATGAGCCACAGGTTCAAGCCCACCGCGAGGACGATCCCGGCGATCGCGCCGCCGCTGGCGATCAGCAGGTTCTCGGCCTGGAAGTAACGCAGGATGTCGTCGCGCGTCGCGCCGAGCGCGCGCCGGATCCCGATCTGCTTGTGGCGCTGGCCGACCCAGAAGCTGGTCAGGCCGATGATGCCGGCCCCGGTCACGCACAGCAGGATCAGGCAGATCACGCCCATCAGGGTCGCCATGCCACGGTCGGCCTGGTAGGCGTTCTCGCGGATTTGCGCGAACGACTTGATGCCATTGCGGTCCGGCTCGTCACCGATCACCCGCATCGGGTTGGCGGCGAACAAGGCCGCGCGCGCCGCCTTCATCGCCGCGTCGAGGCGCCCGGACTTGGCGCGAACCGCATAGCGCGAATACGGCGCATCCATCCGGGTCGGAACCAGCACGGAGTTCCAGCTCCAGTGCTTCGCCCAACTCTGCACGCTCGGCACCTGCATGCGGTCGATGACACCGATGATCGTGCTCGGCGTGTGCTGGTCGACGTAGATCACCTTGCCGACGGCATGGCCATCCGGGAACAGCGTGTCCGCCAGCGCCTTGGTGACGATCACGATGGGCGGCTTGTTCTCGCCGCGGAACCCCATGTGCCGGATTTCACCGGGAGTGAAGTTGCGGCCGGCGACGAGCTTCAGCCCCAACGCCGGGATCATCTGCTGGTCGCCGAAGTACAACGCTGCGTGAGCCGTCTCGTCGTTCTGGTCCGGCTTCATCCGGACGCCGATGGTCCAGCTCGAATTGATCAGCGGCAGCGAGTTGATCGCAATCGCCGACTGCACGTCGGGCAGGCTGCGCAGCGTTTGCACATCGGCCTGCTGCATCGAATCGAGCTTGTCGATCGAGGCCGGGTCGTCGCCGGAGGGCGCACCAACCCACAACTGCGTCACCATGAACAGGTTGTGTTCGTCCATGCCGGTCGGGCGGCCGATGCGTTCGACGCGGTCGCCGATGATGAAGATCGCGTTGCACACGATCGCCAGCGTCAATGCGATCTGCAGCGTGATCAGGATCACGCCGGCCTTGTGCTTGCGCAATGCCGCGAGGATGGGATGTAGGGTCATGGCGATTCCTTCTTCTCGTCATTCCCGCGCAGGCGGGAATCCAGTGATTCTGCTCGTCAATCCGGCGGAAGCCGGGATCCACGGGTCTCTTGCAATCGGGTTGATCGATCACCCTCCATGGCACTGGATCCCGGCCAATCCATGGCCGGGACGACAGCTCCGATCAATTCGACTTCAACTGCCACGCCGGCTGCACGCGCGACGCGCGGAACGTCGGATACAGCGCCGCCATCAGGCTGGCGGTCACCGCAACCACCAGCGTGACGAGCAGCAGCGGAACGTCCAGCTTCGCCAAATCCGAAATCTGGCGCGGCAGGACCAGCCCGACGCTCGCGACACCCGCTGCCGTCAGGACCAGCCCGAGCAGGCCGCCGGCAAGGCCGATGACGCCCGCTTCGGTCAGGAACTGCGCGTAGATCGCCGCCCGCGGCGCGCCCAGCGCCCGCCGGACGCCAATCTCGCCGCTGCGGCGCAGGAATTTCGCGAGCAACAATCCGGCCGTATTGACCAGGCACACCAGCAGCAGGCCGAGCGCGACGTACAACGACACCCGGGTGTCGGGTGGCACGACCTGTTCATGGTCTAGCCAGTCCATCAGGCCGCGCAGGCGAACGTTCGGCGCCCACGCATACCGCTGCCGCGAGAATCCTTCGAGGTAGCTGCGGTACTGGCGCACCGCGTCCGCGCCGTCCAGCTCGGCCATGTACGCGATCCAGATGCAACTCGACTTCTGCAGCCCGACGAAACCGCTCTCCTTCGGCGCTTCGTCACAGTTGGTATTGCCATTGTTCGGCCAGGCGGCAGCGATGGCCGTGTTGAACGGCAGGAACAAGTCCTCGGAGTCGATGAAAAAGCCGCCCGTGTTGACGACGTCGTAGAACTTCAACTGGGGATTCCAGTCACCCAGCACGCCGACGACGCGGAAATCGCGGCCCTCGACATCGAGCGTCTTGCCGACGCTGTTGCCACCGCCGAATACCTTGCGATTGAGGCTCTCGCTGATCACCACGACCTGTGCGCGATGCTCGTCGTCCGCCGAACTCCAGCCGCTGCCGAACGCGAACGGGACGTCGAGCATCGGGAAGAACTCGGAAAACACCGCGTGTCCGGTGACGTTGACCGGATGCTCACCCGCCTGCTGCGGGATCACCGACGGCGTCACCATGTACATCGCCGATTGCAGCTTCGCGCGGTGATCGCGCTGCAGGGCCATCGCGTCGTTGTAGGTCAACGCGTCGGGCGGCCCCTTCTCCGGGTCGGTGTTGCCGGACTGCGCGGTGGGTCCCCACGGGTCGATCTGCGGGACGAACAGCTGCGAGGACTTCCACGGGATCGGGTCTCCCGATACCGCGCGGAACACCGACCAGGTCGTCATCGACGCCGCCACGCCAAACGCGATCGTCAACGCCACCAGCACGGTCAGCCCGGGACTCCGCTTCAGGCTGCGCACCGCGAGATCGAAGTAGTAGGCGAACATCAAACGCTCCTCGTGGCCACCACCGGCGGCACGTTGGACGCCCGGCGCGCGGGCATGAATACGGCAAGCTGCCCCAGCAGCAGGATCGCCACCACCCCGGTGACGAGGTACCACACCGGCATGCGATCCATCTGGAAGAGTTTCAGCAATGCCAGGTTGATCCCGATCGCGAGCAGCACGCCGACGAAGCAACCGGCGCCGGCGATGACGAGGTTCTCGATCTGGAAGTAGCGCAGGATGCTGGTGCGGGTCGCGCCCAGCGCGCGGCGGATGCCGATCTGCTTGTGGCGCTGGTTGACCCAAAAGCTGGTGAGCCCGGTCATGCCGACGCCGGTGATGGCCAGCAGGATCACGCAGATTCCTGTCAGCACCGCGACGATGAACCGGTCGCTTGCATATCCCCAGGCGCGAATCTCGATGAAGGTATGGATGCCCTGCATGTCGTATCGGCCACCGGGCTGGATGATCCGCAATGGATCGACCTTGAATAGCGCCTTGCGGGCTTCGCGAATCGCCGATTGCAACTGGCCGGGTTTCGCGCGCACCGCGTACATCGTCGCGGCGCTGTCGATGCGCGCGGGCACCAACACCGAGTTCCAGGCGATGGACCTTGGTCCGTCCGGGTTCGACGTGAGCATCCGCGCGACGATGCCGACGATCGTGCTCGGCTCCGCAGTGTCGTCGAGGTAAATCGGCTTGCCGAGTGCCCCGCCTTGTGGATACACCTTGTCGGCCAGCGCCTGGGTCACGATCACCACGGGCGCGGTGGCCTTGGCTCCCGGCGCCACATGACGTACGTCCGTACTCGCGAAGTCGCGTCCCGCGGCAAGGCGCAGCCCCAGCGTCGGCAACAACCGTTGGTCGCCGTGGAAGGTCGTCGCCTGGGTCAGGCCATGCGGTTGCGACGGCCGGGTGGAAATGTTCCGGGTACTGCCTTCGCGCAGCAACGGCAGCGAGGAAACCGGCGTGGCGTCCTGCACCTCGGGCAGCGCACGCAGTGCCGCGAGGTCCGTCAACTGCATCGAATCGAATTTGTCGAGCGCAGCCGGATCCGTGCCCGTGGGTGCACCAACGTAGTCCTGGGCAATCAGGAAGAGGTCGTTCTCGACGAGTCCCGTCGGGCGCCGGACCAGCGCGGCGAGCGGACCGACGATCGCAATCACGTTGCAGACGATCGCCAAGGTCAGCGCCACCTGCAGGCCGATCAGGAACACACCGGCCTTGTGCTTGCGCAACGCGGCGAGGACGGGATGCACGTTCATGGCGTCATCCTCAATTCGACTTGATCTGCCACGCCGGTTGCACGTGCGCGGCGCGCCACACCGGGTAGAGTGCGGCCACGAGGGTCGCGCCGATCGCCACCGCGATCGTCAATGCAAGCAGTTGGCCATCGACCCGCGGCACCATCGGCGACCAGGATTCCGGATACTTGACACCCAGCCACACGGTCGCGATCCAGGTGAGGAACAATCCGGCGATTCCGCCTGCCACGCCGATGATCGCGCTCTCGGTGAGGTACTGCGCGTAGATCGCGTGGCGCGGTGCCCCGAGCGCACGGCGGATGCCGATCTCATCGGCACGGCGCAGGAACCTCGCCAGCATCAGGCCGATGGTGTCGACGAGGCACACGATCAGCAGTCCGGCACCGGCCAGCGGCAGGATGCGCAGTGACGGCGGCAGCAGCTGCAGGTAATCGAGCCAAGCCATCAAGTCGCGCAAGCGCACATTCGGTGGCCAGCCAAAGCGCTGCTTCGCGAAGCCTTCGAGGTAGTCCCGGTACTGCCGCGCCGCGGCAGGTGTGTCCAACTCGACCATGTAGCTGATCCACGCACAACTCGAGCGCAGGTACGCGGCAAAGCCCGGCTGCGCAGGGAACTTGAAGCATCCGGTGGTACCGGCCGGCCACATCTGTGCCGCGATTGCCGAGTTGAACGGCAGGAACAATGCGGTCGGGCGAATCATGAACCCGCCGTACGCCGGCACGTCGAAGTACGTGACCTGGGCGTTCCAGTGCCCCATCACGCCGACGACGCGGAACTCCCCACCATGGATCCGCAGGGTCTTGCCGACACTGTCCCGGCCACCGAACAACTTGTCGTTCAGGTCACCGCTGATCACGACGACGGGCGCGCGCGCGGCATCATCGGCGTTGCTCCAGCCGCTGCCGTACTTGAACGGCACGCCGAGCATCGGGAAGAACTCGCCGGTCACCGCGAATCCGGAAGCGCTGAATGGATGCTGCCCCGGTTCGGAGGGAACCACGTTCGGGAGAATCCAGTACACCGCGGACTGGTACGTCGCGCGATGATCCTGCAACAGCGCCTGCGCCGTGCCGTAGTCCATGAGCTTGGGCGGCTCGTTGCCGTCACCCGATTTCACGCGGGCGTCCGGACCCCACATGTCGATCGTCGGCACGTAGAGCTGCGCGGACTTCCGCGGATTCGGGTTGCCGGCGAGGCTGTGCACCAGCATCCACGTCGTCATCGCGAGCGCAACGCCGATTCCGATGCTGAGCACCATCAGTGCGGTAAGGCCGGGACTGCGCTTGAGGCTGCGCAGCGCGAGGTCGAGGTAGTAGGCCAACATGCAGGCTCCCCTCAGACCGTCCGCGTCGCGACGACTGGCGGCACCTTGGACGCGCGCAAGGCCGGACCCAGCACGGCGAGCTGCCCGATCAGCCACAGCGCAACCGCACCGGCAGGCAGGTAGAACCACGGCAAGTGCGGCAGTTCGTAATGCGTCATCAACCAGAGGCTCGAGCCATAGGCCAGCGCCATGCCTGCCGCGATGCCGAATGTCACGATCAGGAAATTCTCGGTCTGGAAGTAACGCAGGATGTCGGTGCGCGTCGCGCCGAGCGCGCGGCGGATGCCAATCTGCTTGTGCCGTTGCGCCACCCAGAAACTGGCCAACCCCACGATGCCGAGCCCGGTGACCAGCAGGACCGCCACGATCACGCTGGCGAGCATTCCCGCCATCGCGTGGTCGTCCTTGAAGTAGTCACTGCGGATCGCGTCGTACGTACGCGTATGCGTGATCACGCGCGTGGGGTCGGCGTTCTTCAGCGCCGCAACCGCCGCTTGCAGCACCGGCTGCCGGTCTTGCGGCCGGGTACGGATCACGTAGCTTTGATCCTTGTCCGCGCCCATGTGCAGCGGAATGATCATCGAGTACTGCGCCGTGGCCGTGTCGTAGGCATTCGCGCGCGCCAGCTTCGCCACCACGCCGACCACCCGGAAGTTCGCCTTCGGCGCGAGCCAGAACATCTTGCCGAGCGCGCTTTCGTTCGGCCACAGGCGCCTGGCCATGGCCTCGCTGACGAGGGTCGGCGCCGGAAAGCCCTTGCCGCTCCCTTCGGCGAGTGACTTCAGGATCACGTCCGCATCGACGTAATCATCCGGCTCGAGGTCGCGCCCTGCGATCAGGCGCAAGCCGAACGTCGACACCAGGTTTTCACCGAAGTACGTCGCCGCGCTCAATGTGCGATGGGGCTGCGTCGGCGACAGCATGACGTTGGCGTTCGACGACGAACCACCGAACGGCAACTGGTTGGTCATGCCGACGGCCTCGACGCCGGGAATCCGCCGCAACGCCGCGAGATCCGCCTGCGCCCGTGCATAGCGGTCGAGCGGTGGCGCGATCGGCGCCTGCTGGACCTGCACCAGCTCGTGCTCGACGATGCCGCTCGGCATGTCCATGTGCTGCATCCGCTGCACGATCAGGAACACGCCGTTGCAGACGATCGCGCAACTGAACGCAATCTCCAGCATCAGCAGCCAGAGGATGAGTTTGTGCCGGCGGAGGGTGGCGAGGATGGGCACGATGTCCATGTCAGTTGCTCTTGAGCTGCAGCGCCGGCGCGACATTGCAGGCGCGCCACGCCGGCAGGATGCCGGCCAGCAGGCTGGCGCCGAGCGCGAGCGCAAACGTGGCCAGCAACATCGCCGGATCGAGGTGGGCCAGCGACGCATAGTCGGATGACCGGTGCCGGACCATCCACAGGCCGAGCAAGGCCAGCAACAGGCCACCACCCCCACCCGCGATCCCGATGACCCCGGACTCGGTCAGCAGTTGCGCGAACAACGCGCGCCGCGATGCGCCCAATGCGCGGCGCACGCTCAGTTCACCCGATCGGCGCAGGAACTTCGCCAGCATCAGGCCCACGGTGTTGAGGAGACACACCAGCAGGAAGCCGAACGCGAGCCAGGCCTGCAGGCGCACGTCGCTCGGCACCACGCCGTTGTAGTCCAGCCACTGCAACAGGTTGTCGAGGCGTACGTTCGGCGCACGCTCGAACCGCCCCAATGCCTTCTGCTCGTCCGAGTAATGGACCAGGAACTCCTTGTACGCGGCGGCCTTCGCCGGGCTATCCAGTTCCACCCAGAATTGCATCCACACGCAGGTCGCCGAGGGGTACACGCCGCCCGCGCCACCGGTGCCGTTGGCCCAGCAGTCATTGCTGCCGTTGTGGTCGAAATGCAGGTCCAGCGCGGTCTGCAAAGGCAGGAACACCTGGTCGTAGTAGTTGTACGAGCCGGTGTTGAGGTCGTAGAAGTGCGGGTTGGGGCGCCAGTTGCCGAGCACGCCGACGACGCGGAACGTGGCGCCGCCGATCCGCAGGATGCGCCCGACGCTGTCATCGCCGTTGAACAGCTTGTCGTTGAGGAGGCGCGAGATCACCACGTCGCGCGCTTTTCCTTCATCATCCGCCGCGTTCCAGGCGTGGCCGTACCGGAATGGCGCGTCGAACATCGCGAAGAAATCCGCGGTGGTGTATCGAGCCTCCACGTAGAAGGGATCGATGGCGGAAGACTGCGGCTGGATCGGCACGGCGCCACCGGTCATCAGTGCCTGCCGGTCCGCGCGTCTTGCGTGCAGCAGGTTCATGCCGTCGATCAGGGTCACCTGTTCCGGCGGCATCGGACCCGGCATCATGCCGCGCGCGTCCTGCGGGTCGATCTGCGGGTAGTAGAGGTGCGCGCTGCGGCCCGGCAGCGGGTCGCCCGAAAGGACGTGCAGGACGGTCAGCGTGGTCATCGACGCGCCGATACCGACCGCGATCGCCACCACCATCAGGGTAGTGAGCGCCGTGTTGCGCTTCAGGCTGCGCAGCGCGAGGTCGAGGTAGTAGGCGAACATGCGGCCTGCCCTCACACCGTCCGCGTCGCGACGACCGGCGGTACGTTGGACGCACGCAAGGCCGGACCCAGCACGGCGAGCTGCCCGATCAGCCACATCGCGACCGCGCCGACCGGCAGGTAGGACAAAGGCAGGCGCGGCAACTCGTAATGCCGCATCAGCAGCAGGCTGATACCGTAGGCCAGCACCATGCCGATCACGATGCCGAGCGTCGCCAGCACGAAGTTTTCGGTCTGGAAGTAATGCAGGATGTCGGCGCGCGTCGCGCCCAACGCACGGCGCACGCCGATCGTGCGGCGCCGTTGCGCCACCCAGAAACTCGCGAGGCCGACGATGCCGAGTCCGGTGACCAGCAGCAACAGGACGATCACGCCGACCAGAAGGCTCGTCATCGCCCGGTCGCCCTGGAAGAACTCGGCGCGCGCGTCGTCCAACGTGCGCTGCTGCGTGACCACACGCTTGGGATCGACCTGCTTGAGCGCCGCCACTGCGGCCTTGATCACGCGTTGCCGATCCTGCGGCACGGTGCGCAGCACGTAGGACGCGCCAACGCCCACCGTCACTCGCATTGGCAAGACCACGCTCCACTGCGCAGTGTCGTCCCCCCACCACAGCGACGGCCGGATCAGGCTGTCGACCACGCCCACGACCCGCATTTCGACGCGGTTCCCGAGCCAGAACGTCTGGCCCAGCGGATTCTTCCCGGGCCACAACCGCTCCGCCATGGCGCGGGTGACGATCGCGATTCGGGCCGACTCGGGCAGGTTGTCCTGATGCGTTGCCACGTAGTCGAAATCGAGATACTCGCCGGGGGTGAACCAACGCCCGGCGACCAGTCGCGCCCCAAGGGTTTCCGCCACCGCCTCGCCGCTGTACATCGTCGCGTTTAGCGTCGGCTGCATCTGCGTCTGCTCGAGCAGGATGCTGGTGTTCGACGACGAATTGGTGAACGGCAATTCGTTCGTCAGCGCGACGGCTTGCACTCCCGGTATCCGGCGCAGGACCGCAAGGTCTTCCAGGGTGCGCGCCTTCGCGTCCGGCTGCGATCCGATCGTCGAGACCTGCACCTGCACCAGTTCGTGCACGGCGACGCCGCTCGGCATGTCCATCCGGTGCATGCGCTGGTTGATCAGGAAGACCGCATTGCAGACGATCGCGCAGGTCAACGCGATCTCCAGCACGATCAGGAACGACGTGATCCGGTGGCGGCGCAGCGTGGACAGGATCGGGAGGAATTCCACGTCAGGCCCCCTTCAGTTGCAGCGCCGGCGCGACATGGCAGGCGCGCCACGCCGGAAGCAGGCCGGCCAGCAACGCCGCGCCGATCGCGAGCGCGAACGTGACCACCAGCATCATCGGGTCGAGGTACGCGAGCTTCGCGTAATCCGCAGGCTGCCGGCGCACCAGCCACAGGCCCAGCAAAGCAAGCAGGAGTCCACCGATGCCGCCCGCCACGCCAACGAGACCGGCTTCGACCAGCAGTTGCTCGAAGACGGCATGGCGCGCGGCACCCAGCGCACGGCGCACACCAATCTCGGGTGAACGGCGCAGGAATTTCGCCAGCATCAAGCCCACGGTGTTGACGAGGCAGACCAGCAGGAACGCGAACGCCAGCCATGTTTGCAGGCGCACGTCACCCGGCACGACCTTCTTGAATGCCAGCCACTGCATCACGTCGCGCAATTGCACGTCGGGCGGGCGCTGGAAGCGGCCGAGTGCCTTTTGTTCCTGCGCGTAGTGGACCAGGAAAGCCTTGAAAGCCGCGGCCTTTGCCGGCGAGTCGAGTTCGACCCAGAACTGCAGCCAGGTACACGGTGCCTGCTCGAGATGCTCGTCGTTCGGGGCGCCATGGCTCCAGCAATCGGTGGAACCGCTGTGCGCCAGGTTCAGATCCCGCGAGGTTGTCAGCGGCACGAACACGTCTTCGTGTTCCGCGTACGTGCCCTGGTACAGGTCATAGAAATGCGGATCGGGATGCCAGGCGCCGGTCACGCCGACGATGCGCAAACCGGCATCGTTGACGTTGATCGTCTCGCCGATGCTGTCGCGACCTCCGAACAGCTTGTTGTTCAACTCGCGCGAGATCACCACAACGCGTGCACGGTCGCCGTCGGCCGCCTTGTTCCACGCGGCGCCATATTCGAACGGCACCCCGAACATCGGGAAGAAGTCGGCGGTGGTGTAACGCGCGTCCGTATAGAACGGGTCAAGGTTCGCGTCCGTCGGCTGGATCGGCACCGAACCACCCGTCATCAGCGCCTGCCGGTCGGCACGGCGCGCGTTCAGCAGGTTCATGCCGTCGATCCAGGTCATCTGGTCGGCCAGCTCTCCACCGGGCTGGTAACCGCGCAAGTCGCGCGGGTCGATCTGCGGGTAGTAGAGGTGCGCGCTGCGGCCCGGCAGCGGGTCGCCCGAAAGGACGTGCAGGACGGTCAGCGTGGTCATCGACGCGCCGATGCCAACGGCGATCGCCAGCACCATCAGGCCGGTGAGGACCTTGGTGCGCTTCAGACTGCGCAGCGCCAGTTGGAAGTAGTACGCAAACATCGTCGTTCGGTGGCTCCGCCCCGCAAGTAGTGCACACCTTCAAGGGCCGACGGCTACGCCGCGGCCGAACCTGCACCCGCGCGGCGCTCAACCGTTGCCGACGTGGGCCGGCCGCGACGCGAACGTGTAGTACGGCATGCCGAGCGGACGGCTGCCGCCCGCATCGGCAATGTCGGCCGGTACGCGCGCCGCGCGCTCCTGCCGCACGCGCTGCACGTCGGCCGGATCCGGCGTCACGCGGATGGTCGGCAGCACCTGGATCGGATCCGCGTACGGAACCGGAGAGGCCTGCAGCTCCGCTTGGACACCTCGCGCCGCGTGCGTCACCAGCATGTCGAGGGCGGCGAGTTCGAGGGCGGTCGCCAGCACTCCGCCGGCGAGCATCATGACTTTGCGAGTCTTCATGGTGGTGCTCCTGTGTCGAAGTGGGACGGTCAGGCGCGCGACCGGGATGCCGCGGCCTGGGTTTCGCGGGCATGCGCCGCGTGGAAACGCGGCTCTTCACTGACGTCCACGACCTGCCCGTCGATGATGTGGACGTTGCGCTGGGCGCGCGCGGCGAGTTCGGGGTCGTGCGTGACCATGACGATCGTCGCGCCGCCGCGATGGATGTCTTCCAGCAACTCCATGACGCCGCGCGCCATCTGCGTATCGAGGTTGCCGGTCGGCTCGTCCGCCAGCAGCAGCCGCGGCGAGCCCGCCAGCGCCCGCGCGATCGCGACGCGCTGTTGCTGGCCGCCGGACAGTTCCGCCGGATAGTGCTTCGCGCGCGACGCGAGCCCGACCCGCTCCAGTGCGTCGTTGATGCGCTGGTTGCGCTCGGCGGCCTTCATGCCGCGGTAGCGCAGCGGTACCTCGACGTTGTCGTGCACGTTGAGGTCCGGGATCAGGTTGAACGCCTGGAAGATGAAGCCGATCTTCTCGTTGCGGATCTTCGAGCGCGCGTTGTCGCCGAGCCCGCTGACATCGACGCCATCGAGCCAGTATTCACCGCCGGTGAAGCTTTCCAGCAATCCCGCGATCGTCAGGAACGTGGTCTTGCCCGAACCCGACGGCCCCGTGACGGCAACGAACTCGCCTTCCTTCACGTCGATGTCGAAATCACGCAGCGCGTAGGTCTCGACGACTTCGGTGCGGTAGACCTTGGACAGGTGGGTCATCTTCAGCATGTCAGTGTCCCTTGGGTGAGAAGAATCTTTTCAAACAGTGCGGCCATGGACGGCTGCTTCTTGACTTTCGCTTTCACGGACGAACGCACTAATTGCTGATCGCGACGCGCGCGGCGCCGTTGAAACTGTCGGTGCCGGAGATCACGACGCGGTCGCCGGCGTTGAGTCCCTGCAGGATCTCGACCTTGTCGATCGAGCTCGCGCCGAGGCGCACCGGCGTCTTGACCGCGATGCCGTCGCGGACGACGTACGCGTAACGCCCGCCGGATTCGTCGACGAACGACCCGCGCGCGACGGTGAGGACATCGCTGCGCTGGTCGAGCACGATCCGCACCGACAGCCGCTGGTTCTGGCGCAGGGCTTCCGGCCGCGTGCCGGTGAAGCGCACGCGCGCCGCGACTTCGCCATTGACCACTTCGGGCGAAATCGCGCTGACGGTGCCGCTCCACTCGCGCCCGTTGCCGGTGATCTGCGCACCCATGCCGATCGCGAGGTCGCGCGCGAAACTCTCCGGCACGCGAACTTCGACTTCGAGCTCGGACAGGTCGACGACCGTCAGCAGCTTCGAATCCTTCGCGACCGTCGCGGTCGGCGCGATGAACAGCTGCCCGACCTGCCCGTTCACCGGCGAGCGGACGTTCAATTCGTCCACCTGGCGCTGCAGGTCCTTGACCAGCAGCGTCTGGCGCTGCCACGCGAGCTTCTTCGCCTCGACGTCGAACGCGAGGCTCGAGTTGTCCATGCCGAGGTTTTCGGCCGCGTGCTTCGTCGCGATTTGCGCCTTCTCGAACGCGTCGTCGGCGCGATCCACGTCGAGCTGCGATACCGCGCCACGCTCGTACGCGGTCTTGTAGCGCGTCAGGTCGCGAGCCGCGGACTTCTCGTTGATGTGCGCGTTCTCGACCGCCTCCTGCAACTGCGAGCTGCGCGTCTTCGCATCGATTTGCGCCCGCTGCCACGCGACCTTCATCGCGTCGGAATTGGATTCTTCCTGGGCCAGCTTGTTGGTCAGCTCGGGGCTGTCGATGACGGCCATGACGTCCCCCTTCTTCACGGTGTCGCCGGCGTGTACTTTCAGCACGACCGAGCCGCCGGCCGAGGCGTACAGCGTCGGGCTGACTGCGGCGACGACACTGCCCTCGGCGGCGATGTCGCGCACGAACGGGCCGCGCTCGACGGTTGCGATCTGCAACCGCGACGCGCTGACCGAGCGCCCGGCGGTGAACAGCCGCCACGCCGCCGGCGCGACCAAGGCGATCACCACCACGGCGACGACCCCGCCGATCGCCAACATGAGCAGCCGTTTCCGGCGGCCCGCCGTGTGGTCGATCAGCCGATCCTGCGCGGAGGTGTCCCGAAAGCCCATGGCGTCGCTCCGGCCACACACGCGGTGGCCACGCCTTCAATGGAGCAAGCACGATGCCAAGTGGGGAGTCGACCGGAAACGCAGCAGGATCAACGCTTCCGCGCGATCGTGAAGAAACCGGAACCTGTCCGCGGACAATGCCCGGACATCCACCACGCGGACACTTCCCCACCCGCCGACGGACTCCCCGCTATGCTTGCCGGCGACACGAGGCACGACGGCAAGGGCGCAGACGATGACCGAACCACGGGAAGTCACGGAGTTCTGGAGTGCAGCCGGCCGTGAGCGCTGGTTCCGCCGTGACGACACGTTCGATGCGGAGTTCCGCGCGCGCTTCCTCGATGCGCACTTCGCCGCCGCGCGGCGCGAACGCGAAGCGTGGCTCGACGACGCCGAGGGAGCGCTCGCGATGTTGTTGCTGCTCGACCAGTTCCCGCGCAACGCCTTCCGCGGCAGCGGGCATTCTTTCGCGACCGACGGCCTTGCACGGTACTACGCCGATCGCGTCATCGCGGCCGGCCTCGACGCCGAGATCCCGGCCCTGCTCCGCGCGTTCGTGTACCTGCCGTTCGAGCACTCCGAAGCGCTGGCCGACCAGGACCGTGCCGTCGCGCTGTTCACCGCGCTGGGCGACGCGGAATATCTCCGCTACGCGCAGGCGCATCGCGACGTCATCGCGCGCTTCGGCCGCTTCCCGCACCGCAATCGCGTGCTGGGACGCGTATCGACGCCGGACGAGCAGGGTTGGCTCGACGCCGGCGGCGGCTTCGGCGGTTGAGCCGGGCAACGACGCGCCGCGTCGTCAGGCGGCGTGGCGTTGCCGGCGCGCCGCCTCGGCGCGGGCCACGACGTCCCAACCGGCGCCGGCCGCGTGCGATTCCGCGCTCAGCACGCGGCGCCATGCGCGCGCGCCCGGCAGCCCCTGGTAAAGGCCGAGGATGTGCCGCGTGATCTGCGCGAGCCGTACGCCGCGCGCGAGTTGCGCTTCGACGTAGGGCCGCAAACGGTCGAGGACTGCCGCGCGCTCGGGAAGCGGCATGCCGAACAGCGCGTGCTCGATTTCGGCGAGCCGCCACGGGTCGTGGTAGGCGGTTCGACCGAGCATGACCCCATCGACCGCGCGAAGTTGCGCCAACGCATCGTCGAGTGTCGTGATCCCGCCATTGACGATGACGACGAGTTCGGGGTGATCGCGTTTCAGCCGCTGCACGCGCGCGTGATTCAGCGGCGGCACCTCGCGATTCTGTTTCGGCGACAACCCGGCCAGCCACGCCTTGCGCGCGTGGACGACGAATACGCCGCAGCCCGCCGCGGCGACCGTTGCGACCAGCGTTTCGAGCGCCGTCTCCTCGTCCTGCTCGTCGACGCCGAGCCGGCATTTCACCGTCACCGGGATCGCGTGGCCGGCACTTTCGAGTGCACGCCGCATCGCGGCGACGCATTCGGCGACCAGAGCGGGTTCGCGCATCAGGCACGCGCCGAAGCGCCCGGACTGCACGCGATCGGACGGACAACCGACGTTGAGGTTCACCTCGTCACAGCCGAGGTCCGCCGCGAGCCTTGCCGCCGTAGCGAGTTCGGCGGGACTCGACCCGCCCAACTGCACCGCGAGCGGGTGCTCGCTCGCGTCGTGGCCGAGCAGGTGCCCGCGATCGCCATGCACGACGGCCGCGGACGTCACCATTTCGGTGTACAGCCGGGCGTGCGGCGCCAGCAGGCGGTGGAAATACCGGCAGTGGCGATCCGTCCACTCCATCATCGGGGCTACACACAGGCGCCACGGCGCCGCGGATGCGGCCGGGGCCACTGGCGCGGCTGTGACGTTCATCGACATCGGTGATCCAGTATCCGCGTCAGGACCGCCCGGGTACCGAGGTATCGCGGCGCGCGCGGCGTGAAGGTATCGTATTCCGAAGGGTTCCCGGCGTCGAAACGATGACCCTTGGCGGCGCGCTGGGACCACGGAGGCAAGGGCATGGCCATCGACGTGTCGCGCGAGTTGCTCGACTGCATCCAGTGCGATTCCTTCCGCTATTTCCCGGCGCACACGAATCCGGCCAACGGCCTCGTGCGCGATTCCTCGCAACCGGATACGCCGGCCAGCATCGCCGCGGTCGGCTTCGCACTCAGCGCCTACCCGGTCGCGGTCAGGAACGGCTGGATGGATCGCGCCCACGCGCTCGCGCTGACCCTGACGACGCTGCGCTTCTTCGCCGCGCTGCCGCAATCCGATGCGCCGGATGCTGCCGGAAACCACGGCTTCTTCTATCACTTCCTCGACATGCAGCACGGACGGCGCGCGTGGAACTGCGAGCTGTCGACGATCGACACGGCGCTGCTGCTCGGCGGCGCGCTGGCGGCGGCGCAGTACTTCGACGGTGCTGCGCCGGATGAAGCCGAAGTCCGCGCGCTCGCGAACACGTTGTATGGGCGCGTCGACTGGCGTTGGGCGCAGAACGGCGGCGCGGCGCTGAGCCTCGGCTGGAAGCCCGAGAGCGGATTCCTGCCGTATCGCTGGATCGGCTACAGCGAAGCGTTGATCCTGTACGTGCTGGCGCTCGGCGCGCCGGTGCACGCGGTGGCGCCCGACGCGTACGCCGAATGGCTGACGGGCTACCAGTGGCGCAAGTATTACGGGCAGGAGTACGTCTACGCCGGGCCACTGTTCATCCATCAGTTCTCGCACATCTGGATCGACTTCCGCGGCATCCGCGACGCCTACATGCGCGAACGCGGCATCGACTACTTCGAGAACAGCCGCCGCGCGACCCACGTGCATCGCGAGTACGGTGTCCGCAACCCACGCGGATTCCGCGACTACCACGGCTGCTGCTGGGGCCTGACCGCGAGCAACGGGCCCGGTCCCGCCGAACGCGAAGTGCACGGCCACCGGCGGAAGTTCTTCGGCTACCTCGCGCGCGGCGCGCCCGACGGACCCGACGACGGCACGATCTCGCCGTGGGCATCGGTCGCCTCGCTGCCATTCGCGCCCGAGATCGTCCTGCCCGCGATCGAATACATCGCGCGGGCCACCCGGCACACCCCCGGTGGCTTCGGATTCCTGTCCTCGTTCAACCCGAGCTTCCACGTCGACGGCAGCGACCGCGGCTGGGAGTGCAAATGGCACATCGCGATCAACCAGGGTCCGATCGTGCTGATGATGGAAAACCACCAGACCGGGATGCTGTGGCGGCTGATGCAGAACTGCGCGCCGATCGTGCGCGGCCTGCAGCGCGCGGGGTTCACGGGCGGGTGGCTGGGGAGCGGGTGAGCCGCGGCGGCTGGCGCCTTCCCGACCGGTCGGGAACTCGCGGACGAGATCAAGATCTGCGGAATGGATACCAATCGGAAGGGACCCTGGCGACATGAGGCGTGACCGGGAAAAGGCGCTCGGTGGATCGCTCGTTGCAGCCTTGCCGATCCCGCTGTCGGCGAACGGTGTTCGTCAAGGGAGAACGTGCCCGCCGTGATCAGGAACATTCTCGCGGTTCTCATCATGGCCACGGTGGTGATCGCGTTGGCTGCCAGTCTTCGCGTGCACGTGACCTCGATCTGGCGTGCCGCGTTCGGCGACGATTCCAGGGCTTGCCGCATCAAGGGAAACGTCAGCGTGGACGGGCAACGCATCTACCATGTCCCGGGAAGTACGTTCTACGCCGAAACCCGCATCGACGTTCTCAGAGGCGAGCGCTGGTTCTGTACCGAGGCCGAAGCACAAGCGGCAGGTTGGCGAAAATCCGCGGCGCCGGAATAGCGGGCAACCATGCGCATCCTCGTCATCGAAGACAACGCGGCGATCCAGACGGCGATCGCGGGCGCGCTGGCGCACTCCGGGCACGCGGTCGACCGGCTCGCCGACGGGCGCACCGCGGATGCCGCGCTGCACGCGCACCCGTACGACCTGGTGATCCTCGACCTCGGACTGCCGGGCGTCGATGGCGTCGAGCTACTGCGCCGCCTGCGCGGACGCAACGATGCGGTACCGGTGCTGGTCGTGACGGCGCGCGAGAAGCTCTCCGAACGGGTCGCGGTACTCGATCTCGGCGCCGACGACTACCTCGTGAAACCCTTCGCGCTCAGTGAACTCGAGGCACGCGTGCGCGCGCTGCTGCGCCGGCGCATGACGCAAGGCGTGCCGCAGATCCGCATCGGCACGCTCGCGGTCGACCTCGCCGGGCATCGCGTGCATGCCGAAGGCACGCCACTCGAGCTGACGCCGCGCGAATTCGGCGTGCTCGCGGCGCTGGTCGCCCGGCTCGACCGCGTCACCGGCCGCGAGCAGCTCATCGAATCCCTGTGCACCTGGGACGAGACGCTGACCGACAACGGCCTCGACATCGCGGTGCACCGGCTGCGTCGCAAACTCGAAGGCACCGGCGTGTCGATCCGCACGATCCGCGGGCTCGGCTACATGCTGGAAGGCGTCGAGGGACGCCCCGCGGATGCGCCCTGACCGTCCGCCCGGCGCCGTACTTGCGCGGCTTGCCGTGACCCGCGGCGTCGCGGTGCGCACCGATGCGTGACGGCACGCCCAGCCTGCGCCGGCGGCTGCTGCTGTTCCTCGCGTTGCCGCTGGTGCTGGCGTGGCTCGCCAGCGGCGTGCTGATCTACGCAATGTCGCTGCACTATGCGAACGAGAGCTACGACCGCTCGCTGCTCGATTCCGCGCACGCGCTCGAACGGCTGATCCACAGCGAGGCCGGTCGCAGCGAGATGAGCCCGCAGGCGCGCATCCTGTTCGAGTTCGACGCGGCCGACCCCAACTACTACAGCGTGCGCAGCCTGCGCCACGGCGTGCTGGCCAGCAACACCGACCTGCCGCTGGCCGATCCGGTGCCGCGGCTCGACGCCGGGGCGGTGTATTCCGACGTGCCGTTCGAGGGCCGCTCGCTGCGGATGGTGTCGCTTGCGACCAGCAGCGACGATCCCGCCGACACGATCATCGTGTCGGTCGCCGAAACGCTGCGGGAACGCCGCGAACTCGCGCGCGAGATCCTGGTCGCCACGCTGCCGATCCTGCTGGCGGTGATCGTGCTGATGCTGGTGCTGACCTGGTTCGGCGTGCGCCGGGGCTTGCGCCTGTTGCGCCCGCTGACGGTCCAGTTGCGGGCCCGCAGCCCGCGCGACCTCGCCCCGCTCGACCTGGCCGAAGTCCCGGTCGAGATCCGCCCGTTGACGCGGACCATCGACGCGTTGCTGGAACGGGTGCGCCACCTGCTCGACGTGCAGGAGCGCTTCATCGCCGACGCTGCGCACCAGTTGCGCACGCCGCTCGCGGGGCTGCGCCTGCAGGCCGAGCGGGCCTTGGCCGATCCGCAACCGGATACCGTGCGCGATGCCCTGTCGCACATCGAACGGCTGTCGACCGGCGCCAGCCGCGCCGCAAGCCAGCTGCTGGTGCTGGCGCGGGCGCAGGCGCCGACGGCGAACATCGTTGCGACCGGCATCGTGGATCTCGCGACGCTGGCCCGCGATGTCGTCGCCGACATCGCCGCAGCGCCGATCGCGCACGCCGTCGACCTCGGTTACGACGGACCGGTTGCCGGTGCCCGCGTGAAGGGCGATGGCGTGCTGCTGCGCGAGGCGTTGGCCAACCTGGTCGACAACGCCTTGCGCTACGGCCGCGCCGGCGGGCACGTGACGGTCACCGTCGCGCGCGATGAGGACTTCGTCGAGCTTGCTGTCGAGGACGACGGAAGCGGCGTGCCGGACGAATTGCTGGATCGCCTCGGCGAGCGCTTCTTCCGCGTGCCCGGCGCCGGCGGCGACGGCTCGGGGCTCGGCCTCGCGATCGTGCGCCACATCGCCGGGCGCCACGAAGCCACGGTGTCGTTCACACGCAGCGCGGCGGGGGGACTGCGGGCGTCGCTGGCGTTTCCGTCTGCGCGGCCGGCCTAGATCGGGGCGGGTGCAACGATCCGCAACGCCGCTCGCCGGGACAGCGTTCGCTGTGCTGGGACCCGCGCCATCCGTCCCAACCGGCCAGTCCTCAACGGTCGTCGCGCGTGAAGAGTTCCCCGTCGCGGACCTCGACCGGGAACGACGCGATCGGCACCACCGCTGGCGGGGCCAGCACCGCGCCGGAGCGCACGTCGAAGCGCGCGCCGTGGCGCGGGCACTCGATCGCGTAGCCGTCGATGACGCCGCCGGTCAGCTCGCCGCCATCGTGCGTGCAGACGTCCTCGATCGCGTACAGGTCGCCGTCGATGTTCAGCACCGCGATCGGCGTGTCGCCGTCCCATACGACGCGGAACTCGCCGGGCAGCAGCTCCTCGCGGCGGCAAACCGATATCCAGTCCGTCACCAATGTCCCCTTTCACGGCAGCCCGTGAACAGAAACAACAGGCGGGTCACAGCGGCTTCACCATCAACTCGAAGCGCAGGTCGGGTCGCTTCGGCAAGCCAAACCGCGGGTCGCCGTACGGGAACGGCGCGTGGATGCCGGTGCGCCGATAACCGCGGCGCTCGTACCACGCCATCAGTTCCGTGCGCACGTCGATCACATGCATGTGCATTTCGCGGCATTGCCACTCGTCGCGTGCGAAGGCCTCGGCGTGTGCGAGCATCCTGCGGCCGAGTCCGCCGCGTTGGCATGGCGCGCTGACCGAGAACATGCCGAAATGGCATGCGTTGCCGTGGCGTTCGATGTGGCAGCACGCGCGCAGCGCGGTCACTCGATCACCTTCGCACGTTTCGGCCAGCACGATGCGGCTGCCGGGACGCGCGATCAGCGCGGCAATTTCCTCCGCATCGGTCCGCTGGCCATCGAGCAGGTCGGCTTCGGTCGTCCAGCCGGCCCGGCTCGCGTCACCGCGATACGTCGATTCGACCAGCGCGACGATCGCCGCGATGTCGCCGGCATCGGCGCGGCGAAACATCGGCACCACCGGCGCAGGCCCCGCGATACCCCTTGCTGCTCGCTCCATCCGTTGCCCCTGCCTCGACCCACGGCGCGCAAGAGCGCAGCCGCCAACGCTCGCAGTCGCCTCAGCGCAGCATCTGCCGCGCATGCGCCATCGCGGCGACGAACGCGTCGACCTCCTCGCGCGTGTTGTAGAACGCGAACGAGGCGCGCACCGTCGCCGGCACGCCGAAGAAGTCCATCAGCGGGTGCGCGCAGTGGTGCCCCGAGCGCACCGCGACGCCCTCGTGGTCGAGGATCGTCGCGAGGTCGTGCGCGTGCATGCCGTCGACGAGGAACGAGATGACCGGCCCCTTGTCCGGCGCGGTGCCGAAGATGCGCAGGCCCGGAATCGCGCTGAACCGTTCGGTCGCGTACGCGAGGAGTTCGCGCTCGTACGCCGCGATGCGTTCGCGGCCGAGCGCGTCGACGTAGTCGAGCGCCGCCGCGAGCCCGACGACGCCGGCGATGTTCGGCGTACCCGCTTCGAACTTGTGTGGCGGGTCGTTGAACGTCGTGCCGTCGAAACTGACCCGGCGGATCATCTCGCCGCCGCCGAAGAACGGCGGCATTTCGTCGAGCAGTCCATGCCGCGCCCACAGCGCGCCGGTGCCGGTGGGGCCGAAGATCTTGTGACCGGTCAGTGCGTAGAAGTCGCAGCCGAGCGCGGCGACGTCGACCGGAAGGTGCGGGCACGCCTGCGAGCCGTCGACCAGCAGCGGGATGCCGCGGCGGCGTGTCTCGCGCGCGATCCCGCGGATCGGGTTGATCGTGCCGGTCACGTTCGACACGTGCGTCACCGCGGCGAGCTTGACCCGCGGCGTCAGCAGCGCGACGAAGCGGTCGAGCAGCAGTTCCCCCGACGGCGCGATCGGCGCCGCGATCACCTTCGCGCCGGTCCGCTCGCACACGAGCTGCCACGGCACGATGTTGGCGTGGTGCTCCATCGTCGTGACGAGGATCTCGTCGCCGGGGTTGAGCCGCGGCAGCGCGAAGCTGTACGCGACGAGGTTGATCGCCTGCGTCGTGCCGGACGTCAGCACGACGTCCTCGCGCGACGGTGCGCCGATGAACCTCGCGAGCCGCGCGCGGGTGTGCTCGTACGCAGCGGTCGCCTCCTCGCCGAGCGTGTGCACCGCACGCGACACGTTCGCGTTCGTTTCGCGGTAGAACCGGCTCACCGCGTCGATCACTGCATTCGGCTTCTGCGCGGTGTTGGCGCTGTCGAGGTAGACCAGCGGCTTGCCGTGCACCCTGCGCGCGAGCAGCGGGAAGTCCTGGCGCACGCGCGCGGCATCGAACGGTGCGTTCGCCGATTCCGCCTTCCGCGCGACGCCGGCGTCGTTCACTGCAGCGCGATCCCCGAGGCGTCGCCCGCCGGGCGACAGTTCGGCGCCGACACGACCAGGAGTTCGGTGTCTTCCGCCGACTCGTTGGCGAGCCGGTGCGTGACGCCGTGCGACACGTGCACGCCCTGCCCGGCCGCGACGACGCAGCGAACGCCATCGAGCTCGACCACGAGGACGCCGGACAGCACGTAGAAATACTGGCTGGCGAGGCAATGCCGGTGCGCGGTATCGGCCGCGCCGGGCGCCATCCGTTGCCGCAGCACGCCGAGCGCGTGGTCGCTCACCAGGTGTACGCCTTCGACGGCAGCATCCCGGCGTTGCGGTTCGTCCCGTTCGATGGCAACTGGATTGGCTTGGGTGGCGATCATGGCGATACTCCTGCGGCTACGACGATGTCGGCAGGCGCGCCAGCAACGCGTCGCCGAGCGGGTCACGCAATGCCGGCAGCGGCAGTGCCGCCAGCACTTCGCGACAGAAGGACTGGATGAGGATGGCCTTCGCCTCGGCCTCGGGAATGCCGCGCGACCGCAGGTAGAAAAGGGCGTGTGCATCGAGCTGGCCGACCGTCGCGCCATGGTTCGCGCGCACTTCGTCGGCATGGATCTCGAGCACCGGGCGGGTATCGATCTCGGCGTCGGGCGACAACAGCAGGTTCTTGTTCGACAACTGCGCATCGGTCCCGTCGGCGCCGGCCGCGACGGTGATTCCGCCGTGGAACACCCCGCGGGCGCGTCCGTCGGCAACGCCGCGCCATGACACGTCACTGACGGTGCCGCGCGCCCGGTGGTGCACGTCGAATGCGATTTCGACGTGCTGCCGGCCGCGCGCGAGGAATGCGCCGCGGGCGCGGAATGCCGCGCCGTCGCCGGCAAGCGCCACCGCGAACTCATCGCGGGCGAGCGCGGCACCGGCATCGACCGCGTGCAGCGTGACGCGTCCGCCGGCCGCGATGTCGAACTCGCTGCGGCGCAAGACCGTGGCCCGGTTATCCGCCTGCTGGATGCGGATCATGTCGAACGCCGCGCCGTCCCGCACGGTGTGGCAGGACAGCAGGTTCGCAAGGTGCCCATTCGGCGCGGTGGCGACATGCCGCTCCACCAGCGTCAGGCGCGATCCGGCATCCAGTTCGCAGAACATCATCACATGCGACGCGACGTCGGCCGTCGCCGGCGTTCCAGCATGGATGACCTCGACCGGCGCCGCCAGTTCAACGCCCGCCGCGGCGCGCAGCAGGAAGCCGTCGCGCGCCAGCGCCGCGTTGAGCCGGGTAAAGGCACCGCCAGTGCCACCGGAGTAGCGGGACAGCAGGAAGCGGAGGATTTCGGCGTGGCTCGCGAACGCGTCATGGAGCGGCACGAGCTCGATGCCGGCGGGCACCGCGAGTCGCGACAGGTCGGCGCGGAACGTGCCGTTGACGAACACGAGGCGCGGCCCGGCAAGGCCGGGCAGGTCGAATGCCGTGGAATCGACCTTGCGTTGCGCCGCTTCCGGATCGCCATTGGCGAAGTGGCGCTGCGACAACGCGCGCAGCGGCATGTAGCGCCACGATTCCGCCGACCGGTCGGGCAAGCCGTCGCGGCGGACCGACTCCGCGGCTTCGTCGCGCAACGCCGCGAGCCAGTCACCCGCGGCCGGCGCCCCGGCGCGGTTGGCGAGCAGCGATTCGAGCAGCGCGGCCGCCACGTCAGGCCGCCCCCGCGAGCTTGCGCTCGGCGATCCACGCGTAACCGTGCTCCTCGAGCTTCAACGCGAGGTCCTTGTCGCCGCTTTCGACGATGCGGCCGCCGGCCAGCACGTGCACGAAATCCGGCACGATGTACTCCAGCAGGCGCTGGTAGTGCGTGATGACGATGAACGCCCGTTGCGGATCCCGCATCGCGTTGACGCCATCGGCCACCATCTTCAGCGCGTCGATGTCGAGGCCCGAATCGGTCTCGTCGAGGATCGCGAGCCGCGGTTCCAGCACCGCCATCTGGAAGATCTCGTTGCGCTTCTTCTCGCCGCCCGAGAATCCTTCGTTGACCGCACGGTTCATCAGGTCATCGCGGATCTGCAGCGCCGCAAGCTTCTCGCGCACGCGCTTCAGGAATGCGACCGAATCGAGTTCGGCCTCGCCGCGCGTGCGCCGCTGCGCGTTCAGCGCGGCGCGCAGGAAATAGGTGTTGTTGACGCCCGGGATCTCGACCGGGTACTGGAACGCGAGGAACAGTCCGGCGGCCGCGCGTTCCTCGGGCGCGAGCGCGAACAGGTCCTGGCCGTCGAACTCGACGCTGCCCGCGGTGACCTCGTAGCCATTGCGGCCGGCCAGCGTGTAACCAAGCGTCGATTTGCCGGCGCCATTCGGCCCCATGATCGCGTGCACTTCACCGGGCTTCACGCCGAGCGTGAGGCCTTTCAGGATTTCCTTGCCCGCGACGCGAACATGGAGATTGTCGATCTTGAGCATGCCTCGTCCTGTTGCAGTGGCCGCGACGCCGTGGTGCAGCGCCGCCGCCGGAATCAATCGCCAACCCGATACGAACCCGCGCAAACGTCGCCTTCCTGCGCGCCCTCGAGCCACCGGCGCAACTCTTCCGTGCGCTGGCGCGTCATCGCTTCGAGCGCGGTGTCGGCGCACATCGGGTAGGAACTGCCGTAGGCGGCGCTCTTGTCGGCGGCCGGGAAGCGTGCAGCCAGCTCGGCATCGCGGAACGCGATCCATGCCCGCTGCGCGGCCTTGAGCTTGGCGACGAATGCCGCGTCCTTGGCGTGTTTGCGCAGGACGTCCTGGTACACCTTGTTGAGTTCCTGGTCCGCCGTACCGCCACGCGCGTTGGCGCAATCGGCCATGTCGGCCTGTGTTTGCGCCTTTCGCATGCATTGGTCGTAATCCGCGGACGGTGCGGCCGACGCAGTGGCCAGCGCCGCAGCGGCGGAAATCCAGATTGCCATCTGCCCCGATTTCGCAACGTTCATCCGATCGCTCCTTCCAGCGAAACCTCGAGCAGCTTCTTCGCCTCGACGGCGAACTCCATCGGCAGTTCGCGGAACACCTGCCGGCAGAAGCCGTCGACGATCATCGACACGGCGTTCTCGTCGTCGATGCCGCGCGAGCGGCAATAGAACATCTGGTCGTCGGAGATTTTCGAGGTCGTCGCCTCGTGCTCGACGATCGCGGTCGGGTTCTTGACCTCGATGTACGGAAACGTGTGCGCGCCGCATTGCTTGCCGATCAGCAGCGAATCGCACTGCGTGTGGTTGCGCGCGTGTTCGGCGGACTTCTCGACGCGCACCAGCCCGCGGTAGCTGTTCTGGCCGTGGCCCGCGCTGATGCCGCGCGACACGATCTTCGAACGTGTGTTGCGGCCGATGTGGATCATCTTGGTGCCGGTGTCGGCCTGCTGGTGGTGATGCGTCAGCGCGACCGAGAAGAATTCGCCGACCGAATCGTCGCCGCGGAGGATGCACGACGGATACTTCCAGGTGATCGCCGAACCCGTCTCGACCTGGGTCCAGCAGATGCGCGAGCGGGCGCCGCGGCAGTCCCCGCGCTTGGTGACGAAGTTGTAGATGCCGCCGACGCCGTTCTCGTCGCCGGGGTACCAGTTCTGCACCGTCGAATACTTGATCGACGCGCCCTCGAGCGCGACCAGTTCCACCACCGCCGCGTGCAACTGGTTCTCGTCGCGCATCGGCGCGGTGCAGCCTTCGAGGTAGGACACGGTGGCGCCGTCTTCGGCAATGATCAGCGTGCGCTCGAACTGGCCGGTATGGCCGGCATTGATGCGGAAATACGTCGACAACTCCATCGGACAGCGCACGCCCTTCGGGATGAACACGAAGCTGCCGTCCGAAAACACCGCCGAGTTCAGCGCGGCGAAGAAGTTGTCGCCCTGCGGCACCACGCTGCCGAGGTATTTCCGCACCAGGTCCGGATGGCTCCGGATCGCCTCGCTCATCGACGAAAACACGATGCCGACCGCGGCGAGTTCCTTCTGGAACGTCGTCCCGACCGACACCGAGTCGAATACCGCGTCGACGGCGACGCCGGCGAGCTTGGCGCGCTCGTGCAGCGGCACGCCGAGCTTGTCGTAGGTCTCGAGGAGCTTCGGGTCGACCTCGTCCAGCGATTTCGGCTTCGCCTTCGGCGCGGCGTAGTAGCTGATGGCCTGGAAGTCGATCGGTCCGATGCGGAGCTTCGCCCAGTGCGGCGGCGCCATCGCCAGCCAGCGGCGGTACGCGTCGAGGCGCCACGCCATCATCCAGTCGGGCTCGCCCTTGCGCGCCGACAGCGCGCGGATGGTGTCCTCGTCGAGGCCGGGCGGCAGGCTGTCGGTCTCGATGTCGGTGACGAACCCGGCGCGATAGCGCCGGTCCATCAGCGTTTCGAGTTCGGTACGTTCGGTTGCCATGGCCCGATCCCGGTATCCGCGCCGTCAGGCGCTCGCGACGCGGAGAGGAATGGCGGCCTGGCGCCGAGGTTTGCCGGCGAGGGTCAAGTCCGCCAACGTCACGCTGTCGAGCGCGCTCGCGATGGCGCGGTTGATCTGTTGCCAGTTGACGCGCACGCCGCAATGCCGCTCCCGATCGCACAACCCCGGTTGCGCACCGCACTCGGTCATGCCGATCGGGCCTTCCATCGCCACGACGATGTCCGCCACCGTGATGCGTTCGGCGCGGCGCGCGAGGCGGTAGCCGCCGCTTGCGCCCCGCTGCGAAACGACGAGCCCTGCATGCGCGAGCTGTTTCAGGAGTTTCGATACCGTCGGCAGTTCGAGGCGAGCGTCGTCGGCCAACTGCTGGGCGCTCGCGAAACCCGCCTCGGCGTCCGCGAGGCAGGACATGACCACGGTGGCATAGTCCGTCAGCTTGCTGACCCGCAACATCACCCACCTCTCCGGCAACGCCGATTGGCTCGCCGCCAAACCCGTAAATGTGTACCGAAATGGTACTGTTTGCAGTGCAGCGAATCAATGCCGGCCATGTACCGGGCCTGACCGTCGCGCCACGCAACCGGCAGCACGCAAGCCAACCGCGAATTCGCGAAAAGTCACGTTGCCGTCACGCATCGGCGAGTGTCTCCGTGGCATAATTCTCCGTGGACGTTCCGGATCGATACCGAAGGTCATCCGCACTTCGTGCGGCACCGGTCCGGGAATCATTGCAAGTCGACGCGAACGCTTGCCGCCCCGGAACCGGGTCGCGCGCAGCGACGGGGTCGGCTTTGTCCAACGCACTGCAGGGCACGTCAAACTTCATGTTCGGTCTCAACTCGGCAAGCGCAAGGGTACGACGGCATTCGGGTATCTGGCCGGCACCTTCCGTCGCGATCGCCATTGCCCTCGGCGCCTCGGCGCTTGCCGCACCGGATTCGTCGGCTGCGATTTCCGCTACCGAGCGCGCAGTGCTGACCGGCATCTACGACAGCGCCGGTGGCGACAACTGGACGAACAGCAACGGCTGGATGGGCGCGTCCGGAACCGAGTGCACCTGGTTCGGCGTCCATTGCAATTCATCGAACACCGCGGTCACGGCCGTAATGCTGTCGAACAACAACCTCGTCGGCTCGCTGCCGGTTTCTCTCGACGACCTGCCCTCGCTGCAGTACTTCGACGTCAGCGAAAACCGCTTGTCCGGCAGCCTCCCGGCGATCGATGCGCTGGCGTCGCTGGTGTCGTTCGATGCGGCCCAGAACGCCTTCAGCGGCCCGGTACCGAACCTTGCCGGCCATTCGGCCCTGGAAGCCTACGACGTCCACGCCAACCAGTTGACCGGGCCGATTCCGGCGCTCACCGGACTCGGCATGCTGTCGAACGCGTACTTTGGCGGCAACCGCCTCAGCGGCAGCCTGCCGTCGTTCGCCGGACTCACCAACCTCGCGGGCTTTTCGGCGGACCACAACCAGTTGACCGGTGGCATTCCGTCACTGGCCGGCTTGTCGAAACTGACGTTTTTCGACGTCAACGACAATGCCTTGAGCGGTCCCCTGCCTTCCTTTGCGGGACTTTCGTCGGTCGTCCGTTTCTACGCTTACGACAACCGGCTCACCGGGTCGATCCCGAACATGTCGGACATGGTCCTGCTCGGGAACTTCAATGTTTCCAACAACCAACTGACCGGAACGCCGCCGTCGATCTCGAACCTGGTGAAGCTCACGTCCTACAACGTCTCCTACAACCAGTTGACCGGTCCGGCGCCGGCGATCCTGCCGTTGCCCATCCTGCACGTCTATTACATCGGCGAGAACCAGTTCACCGGCCCACCTCCGGAGCTGCCGCAGCCCTACCCGCTGTGGCAGGGTTACGTGTCGCTGTGCCCGAACGGCCTCGACCACGTCGAATCGGCGGATTGGGACTACCTGACCGAAAGGTCGCCTTGGTACCAGAACTGCGTACCGGTGACCGACCTGATTTTCGCGGACGGCTTCGACCCCTGACCCGGCGTGGCAACCGGCCGTTCGCCTGACGCTGCCACCGGGGACGATGGACTAGACTTCCCCGCTCGATCCGGGGGTTCCACGTGACCTTATCGCCCGAGCGTCGCGCGTCGCTGTGTGCCTTCGCCGAAGCGGCGCTCGCGTCCGGACCGGTCGCGGTCGAACCCGCCTCCGCCGACGCGAGTTTCCGCAGCTATTGGCGTGTCACGACGCGCGATGGCACCCGCTACGTCGTGATGGACGCACCACCGGGCCACGAGGATCCAACGCCCTGGCTCGACATCGGGCGCCGGCTGCGCGCCGCCGGCCTGCACGCGCCGGAAGTGCACGCGGCGGATCGCGACGCCGGGTTCGTCCTGATGGAAGATCTCGGCGACCGGACCTACCTGCCGCTCCTCGACGACGCATCCGCGGACACGTTGTACGCGCCGGCGTTCGATGCACTGCTGCGGATGCAACGCGACGTCGAGATCGCCGGCCTGCCGGCCTATTCGCGCGCGAAGCTCGTCGAGGAAATGGAACTGATGCCCCGGTGGTTCCTCGGCCGGCACCTTGGCTTCACGCCGTCGTGCGAGGAATGGGACGTCCTCGAGGCCGCGTTCACCCGCCTCGTGCACGCCGCGTTCGAGCAGCCCCGCGTGTTCGTGCACCGCGACTACCACAGCCGCAACCTGATGCTGACCCTAAGCAACGTTCCCGGCATCGTCGATTTCCAGGACGCGTGCATCGGTCCCGTCACGTACGACCTCGTGTCGCTGCTGCGCGATTGCTACATCGCCTGGCCATCGGCGCGGGTCGACGCATGGGCCGACGCGTATCGCATC
This sequence comes from Lysobacterales bacterium, assembly GCA_046347015.1. Lineage (GTDB taxonomy): Bacteria > Pseudomonadota > Gammaproteobacteria > Xanthomonadales > Rhodanobacteraceae > Dokdonella_A. Next base: position 111,098 of record JAXMHA010000001.1, read on the forward strand.
CGCCTGGAAAAGGCCGGCGTCATCCGCAACGGCGTCGAGCCGGTGACATTCCGGCGCTGGTTCGACCTTGCCGGACTGCAGCGGCACACCAAGGTGCTCGGCATCTTCTGCCGCCTGTGGTACCGCGACGGCAAGCGCCAGTATCTCGACGACTTGCCGCGCGTGTGGGGCTACACGATCAGGGTGGCCCGGTCATACCCGGAATTCGGTGCATTCGCCGACCTCCTCGAGGCAGCCCTCGGCACGCAGGGTGAAGCGACGCTCGCGATGGCCCGAACACCGGCGCCCGATGGCGGCCCGGGCGCGAATTCCGCGCGGCCATGATCGCGCATGCGCTGATCTTCGCCGCCGGCCGCGGCGAACGGATGCGCCCGCTGACGGATGCGACGCCGAAGCCGCTGCTTCCGGTTGGCGGCAAACCGCTGATCGAATGGCACCTCGAGCGACTCGCCGCGGCGGGGGTCCGCACGGTCGTCATCAACACCTCGCACCTTGCCGAACGATTCCCGCCCACGCTCGGCGATGGTTCGCGCTGGCGCCTCGAGATCCGCTACAGCCACGAGGGTGCGGTGCCGCTCGAAACCGGCGGCGGGCTGCTGCACGCGCTGCCGTTGCTTGGCGGCGATCCGTTCCTCGCCGTCAACGGCGACATCTGGACCGATTTCGACTTCCGCGCGCTGCCATCCGCTCCAGCCGGCGCAGCGCACCTCGTGCTGGTCGGCAATCCACCGTGGCATCCCCGCGGCGACTTCGGCGTCGACGCCGACGGCAGGATCCACCCGTACCCCGATTCACCGTCGCGATTGCCGCTGCAGGCGTTGACATTCGCCGGCATCGGCGTCTACCGGCCCGGGGTGCTCGACGGCTGGCGGGAAATCATCGGCAACGCGCCCGGCACCGGCGAGTCTCCACCGCGATTCCCGTTGACGCCGCTGCTGCGCGCGTGGATGCCCGACGCGGTGTCGTTCCAGCGTCACGCGGGCGCGTGGCACGACATCGGCACCAGCGATCGCCTGCGCGAACTCGACACGAAGTTGTCCCGCGGGAATTGAAGGGCGCGGTCCTCACCGCGGGAATCCAGCGTCAGCAATTGCCGGCGAATACGCCGCGGAGAAACGGCACCGTGACGCGGCGCTGCTCGGCCAGCGCAGCCTGGTCGATGTGGCCAATGTCGGCGACGAGTGCCGCGAGGTCACGGTGGCGATGCGCGAACAACCAATCGAGCGCGTCGCCGGTCAGTTCGAGTCCGCGCGACCGGGCCAGCCGGCGCAAGGCTTCGCGGCGCCCCGCTTCATCGAGCGCCTCCAGCCTCGCCTGGGTCGCGGCGGCGAGGCGCGACACGAGATCGGGCAGCGCGAAGCCGGCATGGGCGGGCGAGCCGACGGCAGCGAACAGCATGGCCGCGCCGGCGGCTCGCGCACGGTTGTGGAACGCGAACAACGCGCGCTCGGCTTCCGGCCGGCCGGCCGCCGCATCGACATCGTCGATGGCATAGAGGCACTCGCCCGAAACTTCCGCCAGCGCCTCGCCGGCCGTTGCGGCAATGCTCCGCAGCGGGACGTACTGGGCGCGGCGCCCCTGCGCGGTCGCGGCGGCGCAGGCCCCGATCAGGAGGTGCGTCTTGCCGCTCGCATGCGGGCCGGCGACGAACACGGACCGCGGCGCCGCACCGTCGCCCACGACGCACGCGCGCACCGACGCGACCGCGATGGCATTGCCGGAGCCGAGGAACTCGTCCAGTCGCTGGTGCGCCGGCCACCGCAGGCCGAGCGGAATCTGGGCCGGGCGTGACGTCACGCTTCGTCGCGGAATCGGCCCGCCGGAGTGCCAGTGTCCACCGAACCCGACGGCGGCGGCACGGCCACGGTCGACGGCGTGGCGTGGGACTGGTACAGGGCGCTCGCACGGTAGCGCTCATATACGTAGGACAGCAATACGCCGATGACCGACGCCACCGGCAACGCCAGCAACACTCCGAGGAACCCGAACAGCTCGCCACCGGCCAGCACCGCGAAGATCACCGCCACGGGGTGCAGCCCGATCTTGTTGCCCACGAGGCGCGGTACGAGCACGTAACCCTCCAGCCCCTGCCCGATGCCGAACACCAGGACGACGAGGAGCGGATGCCACCAATCCTGGTACTGCACCACCGCGGCCACCAGCGCCGCGATGATCCCCGTGATCGCGCCGAGATACGGCACGAAGCTGATCAGGCCGGCGATCATGCCGATCAGCGGTCCGACCTCGAGCCCGACCAGCCACAACGCGACGGCGTAGTAGACGCCAAGCGCGATCATCACGCTCAGTTGCCCGCGCAGGAAAGCGCCCAGCATCGAATCCGAGTCGCGCGCGAGGCGGGAGACTGTCGGCTCGATCGCGCGCGGCAACAGCGCGTGCACGCGGTCGACCAGCGCATCCCAGTCGCGCAACAGGTAGAACGAAACCACCGGGACCAGCAGCACGTTGACGACCCAGCCGATCACGGCGAGCCCGGACTTCGACACCGTCGCCAGCAGCCAGGCTGCGATGCCACCCGCCTCCTTCCAGTGCGCCTGCAGGACGCCGATCAACTGACGGGTGTCGAGTGTGTCGGGGGCAAAGCCGAAGTGCTGGACGAGCCACGGCGTCGCGCGCGTCTGGAACCAGTCGATCCATACCGGCAACTGGGACAGGAACTTGCCGATCTGCCGCTCGATGAAGGGCACCAGCAGCAACAACACGGCCACCAGCAACAGCACGACGACGACGAACACGATCGCGGTGCCGAGTGAACGCGGCACGCGCAGGCGTTCGAGCCGGTCGACCAGCGGGTCGCCGAGGTACGCGAACAACGCAGCCACCGCGAACGGCGTCAGCACGGGCGCCAACAGGTACAGCACGGCCGCCAGCAAGGCGGCCAGGATCAGCCATTGCACGCGCAGGTCGAGGGGCCGGCGGGTCACGGGTGTTGCGCTCCCGATGGGCTGGACAGGATCCGCCGTCCCCGGGTCGCGACGTAGTGGACGCCGCTCGCGACGGTCAACACGGCGGTCGCGAACGCGAGGCCCCGGATCAGGCCGAACGTGTCGAGGTTCGCGCGCCAGAGGTGCACGAGGGTCGCCAGCACATACACGATCTGCACGACCGTCGTCAGCTTCGACAGCGCGCTCGGTTCGGCGTCGAAGCGCCCGCGCAGGAGATGCATCGCGATCGCGCCGGCGAGGATGACGATATCGCGGCCAATCACGAGTGCCGCCAACCAGACCGCGACGACGCCGCCGCGCGCCAGCCACAGGAACGCAGCCATCAGCAGGATCTTGTCGGCCAGCGGATCGAGCATTCCACCGAGCCAGCTGCGCCAACCGAACCGCCGGGCGAGGAACCCGTCGAGCGCATCGCTGATCCCGGCGGCCGCCGCCACCACGAGCGCGAGGCCCCAGCGCTGCCCGGCGATCAGGGCGCACATCGGCACGACCAGCACGATGCGCAGGATCGTGATGAGGTTGGGCAGGTGGCGCAGCACGTCGGCCGGACGCTCAGTGCTGGAGCGCCAGCATCGCATCGACGCCCGGTGTCAACGGCCGCGTGGCGTCGATCGCCAGCGTGCCTTCGAGGCCGATCGCGTTGAGGAATTCCGGCAACCCCGTGGCCAATGCGAGTTTCACCTGCAGGCGATCGCCGTCGGCTGCGACCGGATCGACCGCGGTCACGAAGTTGTCGTGCGCGAGATACCCGATCACACGGGCGTAGTCTTCCGCCGAGCCGATGCCGCCGATCGAGACGGTCACTTGGCTCGGCGTCGCGGAAGGTGTCGTGGCGGTGCTGCCGGAGGCGAGGCCCAGCCGTGCGATCAACGCGTCGACGCCATTGCGGTCGAACTCGGCGACCAGCCGGAGCCCCGCGGCGCCGGTCGCCGTATCCGGCTCCGACTTGTACTGGTACTGCAGCACCAGGCGCGAGGCCGCGGCGGCCGCCTTCACGACGTCGGGCCGCGTCGCGGCCGCGGCATCGCCGCTGACATCCGTGATGACCTCGACCAGGGCCTTCTGCAACGCCGCGTCGCGATCGGCATCGGACTGCGAGGCGACCGGAGCCTCGCCCGAATACGTGTCCGGCGCCGCGCTTGCCCGGGTCGCCACGACGGGGAACAACAGTAGCGCGAGCAGCGTTCCGATGATGGCCTTGTGCATCCTGCCGGTCTCCGTTCTCCGCACCCGGCCAGTCTGCCGAAAGGCCACGGTGGCGTCCATCGGCACGCCCGGGACGGCCTGGGCCCGGTGCTATCATGCGCCCCCGCATCGACGCACCGAGGCCATGCCGGAAGCCAGGGACTCGCTGAGTTACCGCAAGGCCGGCGTCGACATCGATGCCGGGAATGCGGTCGTCGAGGGCATCAAGCCGCACGCACGGCGCACGCTGCGCCCGGAAGTCCTTGCCGGACTCGGCGGGTTCGGCGCGTTGTTCGAACTCGGGCGCCGCTGGCGCGAACCGGTCCTGGTGTCCGGTACCGACGGTGTCGGCACGAAGCTGAAGCTCGCGCAGCAGCTCGGGCGCCACGACACGATCGGCATCGACCTCGTTGCGATGTCCGTCAACGACATCCTGGTGCAGGGCGCCGAACCGCTGTTCTTCCTCGACTACTTCGCGACGGGACACCTCGACGTCGAGACGACCGTGCGCGTCGTCGCCGGCATCGCCAAGGGCTGTGAAGCCGCCGGTTGCGCGTTGGTCGGCGGAGAAACCGCCGAGATGCCCGACATGTACCCGCCCGGCGAGTACGACCTGGCCGGTTTCGCGGTCGGCGCGGTCGAGAAAGCGGAACTGATCGACGGCGCCGCGGTGCGTGCCGGCGACGTGATCCTCGGCATCCCGTCGTCAGGCGCGCATTCGAACGGCTACTCGCTGATCCGCCGGATCGTCGCGCGGGCCGGCATCACGGTCGACAACGGCGGTTTCGCGCTCGATGTCGGTGGCGCGCGCCTCGACGACGCGCTGCTCGCGCCGACGACGATCTACGTCAAGCCAGTCCTCGCGCTGCTCGCCGCGGCCCGCTCCGGCGGCCCGCCGATCCACGGCATGGCGCACATCACCGGCGGCGGGCTGAAGGAAAACATCGTCCGTGTCGTGCCGGACGCCCTCGGCATCCGGATCGACACCGGGTCCTGGCGGATGCCGCCGTTGTTCGAATGGCTCGCGCGCGAAGGCAGCGTCGCGCCCGCGGAAATGTGGCGCACGTTCAACTGCGGCATCGGCTTTGCGTTGATCGTCGCACCGGATGCCGCGAGCACCGTCGCCGATTTCCTTTCCGGACACGGCCTCCCGGCATTCCCGATCGGCGCGGTCGTGTCGGCGGCCGGCGGGGAACGCGTGGCGATCGCGTGACGGCACCGGTGAACCCGTTCCGGATTGCCGTGCTGGCGTCCGGGCGCGGCAGCAACCTTGCGGCGCTGATCGAGGCCTGCGCCGATGGACGCATCCCGGCGCGCATCGTGCTGGCCGCGAGCGACAAGGTCACCGCGCCGGCGCTGCGCCTTGCCGAAGCGCGAAGCATCGCGACGCTCGGGCTTGCGCCGCGCGGATATCCCTCCCGCGCCGCCTTCGATGCCGACCTCTTCGCCCGCGTGGCCGCATCCGGCGCCGACCTCGTCGTGCTGGCCGGTTTCATGCGGATCCTCGATGCCGAGGTGGTCGATGCCTGGGCCGGACGCATCGTCAACATCCACCCGTCACTGCTGCCGAAGTATCCCGGGCTCGACACCCACCGCCGCGCGCTCGAAGCCGGTGACGCGGCGCATGGCGCCAGTGTCCACTTCGTGACTGCGGAACTCGACGGCGGGCCCCTCATCGCGCAAGTCCGCATCGCCACCATGCCCGACGACACGGCCGAATCACTCGCGGCACGCCTCCTGCCTTGCGAGCACGAGCTGCTGGTCGCCTGCGTCGCGGAAATTGCCAGCGGCCGCATCCGGCTCGATGGTCGGCGCGTGCTGCGGGATGGCAAGCCGCTGGCGCGACCACTCGAGCTTGCGGCCGGCAAGCTGGTGGCCAGCGCCGCGTGAGGGCGCGGTTCAGGACGCCGCGGCGACACTCCAGCGTTCCGGATGCCGCAGCGATGACGATGCCGCGCCTGCTGTCGTTCCTGTTCGTGCTGGTGCCTTGCCTTGCCTCCGCATCCACCGCGGATGTCCCGCTCCACCCGTTCCACGCCGAGTACCGCACGTTGCGCGATGGCGATGCCGTGGGCATCACGATGCTCGTCCTCGCCACGGCCGCCGACGGGACCTGGACACTGACCAGCGAAACACGCGGCACCAACGGCCTCGCAAGGCTGGCCGGCATCCATGTCGTCGAAACCTCGCATTTCCGCTGGATCGACGGCCACCTGCAGGCGCTGGACTACGACTACCGGCAGGATTCCGCGTTCAAGTCACGGCGGCGCCATGCCGACTTCGACTGGGCGACCTCGACGGCGAGCGTGACCGAGGGTCACGAGAGCCATCGCTACCCGGTTCCTGGCAACGTGATCGATCGCCAGTCGGTGACGCTGGCGCTCGCGCTCGCGTTGGCCCGAGGCGCTTCCGACCTGTCGTTCCCGGTCGCCGTGAAGGATCGCGTCGAAACGGTGGACTACCGGCGCGCCGGGGAGGAACCGGTCACCGTGCCGGCCGGCACGTTGCCGCGCGGTCGCGGTGACCCGCGCCGCGGGTCCGGAAGGCAGCCGCAAGCGCGTGTCCGAAGTCTGGTTCGCGCCGTCGCTGCGCTGGTTGCCGGTGCGGATCCGGCAGAGCAGCGGCAAGGGCGACGACGTGACACTGGAACTCGCGGCAATTCCGCCCGCGGGTTGAACGCGCCGCCTCAGCCCGGCAGGCGACGGATCTGCGCGCCGAGGCCGCCGAGTTTTTCCTCGATGTTCTCGTAGCCGCGGTCGATGTGGTAGATGCGGTCGACGGTCGTGTCGCCCTTGGCGACGAGTCCGGCCAGGACCAGCGACGCCGATGCGCGCAGGTCCGTCGCCATCAGCGGCGCGCCGGACATGGACGGGACGCCCCGCACGATCGCGGCGTTGCTCTCGAGGCGGATGTCCGCGCCGAGGCGCTGCAGCTCGAGCGCATGCATGAAGCGGTTCTCGAACACCGTTTCGGTAATGACGCCGACGCCCTCGGCCACGCAGTTCAGCGCGGTGAACTGCGCCTGCATGTCGGTCGGAAACGCCGGGTACGGCGCGGTCGTGATGTCGACGGCGCGCGGCCGGCGGCCCTTCATGTCGAGTTCGATCGAGTCTTCGCCGGTGGTGATCTCGGCGCCGGCATCCTCGAGTTTGGACAGCACCGCTTCGAGCGTGCGCGGGCGCGCGCGCTTCGCAGTGACGTGGCCGCCCGTGATCGCACCCGCGACGAGGAAGGTCCCGGTTTCGATGCGGTCCGGCAGCACGTCGTAGCGGGCGCCGTGGAGGCTCGGCACGCCTTCGATCACCAGCGTCGCGGTCCCGGCACCGTCGATGCGCGCACCCATCGCATTCAGGCATGTGGCGAGATCGACGACTTCGGGTTCCTGCGCCGCGTTCTCGATCACGGTCGTGCCTTCGGCCAGCGTGGCCGCCATCATGAGGTTCTCGGTGCCGGTCACGGTGACGAGGTCGAGGCTGATCTTCGCCCCCTTCAGCCGCGCAGCGCGGGCGCGGATGTAGCCGTTCTCGACGCTCACCCGCGCGCCGAGCGCCTCGAGGCCCTTGATGTGCAGGTCGACCGGACGCGACCCGATCGCGCAGCCACCCGGCAGCGACACCTCGGCTTCGCCGAACCGCGCTACCAGCGGGCCGAGCACGAGGATCGACGCGCGCATCGTGCGCACCAGCTCGTACGGCGCGAAGTAGCGGTCGGCCTGGCGCGGGTCGACGTGGATCCGCATCTTTTCATCGACGACCAGCTGCACGCCCATCTGGCCGAGCAATTCCATCGTCGTCGTCACGTCGTGCAGGTGCGGGACGTTGCCGATCGACACGGGTTCATCGGCGAGCAGGCACGCCGCGAGGATCGGCAACACGGCGTTCTTGGCGCCGGAAATCCAGACGTCGCCGTTGAGCGGGTGGCCGCCGTTGATGATGATCTTGGCCATGCGCGAGGAAGCCCGAAACGAGTGGTTGGAATGCGGAAATTGCCGCGGGCGGTATCGCCGCCGGTGCCGGGACGACGATCAGGAACCCGCACCGCCGGCTTCTTCCGGCGTCAGGGTGGTCAACGACAGCGCATGGATCGCGCCGCCCATCAGGTCCCCCAGCGCGCGATACACGAGCCGATGGCGCGCCAGCGGTCGCTGGTCCCGGAACGCCGCGCTGACGATGCGCGCTTCGAAGTGCACGCCATCCGCGCCGCTCACGTCGACCTGCGCGTCGGGCAGCGCATGCTGGATCAGGTTCCGGATCGTGCCGCTGTCCATCGGCGGATTGTACGCCGACCCCGATCCGGGTCTGCGACGCGAAGCCGCAGTCGATCGTCCCCTTCCCGGCCGGCCCGGTCCGTCCGCACCGGGCGCGCAGTCCCCGTTCGCGGATACAATACCGGGAGAAACCGCATGACCCCTGCGCTGGCGCCAGCCTCCTTGCACACGTCCGCCCCCAACCTGTCGGTCCCGGACCCGATGGCCGCGGGGATCGACCCGGCCTCCTCGCCACGCGGCGCTTCGGGCCTCGACCCGGTGCGGATTGCGGCGAGCGCGCGCAACGTGATCGCGGTCGAAGCGCGCGGCATCGCGATGCTGAAGGACCGCATCGACGATCGCTTCCTGCGCGCCTGCGCGCTGCTGTTCGAGTGCTCCGGGCGCGTGGTCGTCTCCGGGATGGGCAAGTCGGGCCACATCGCCCGCAAGATCGCGGCGACACTGGCGTCGACCGGCACGCCGGCTTTTTTCGTGCACCCGGCCGAGGCGAGCCATGGCGACCTCGGCATGATCACCCGCGGCGACGTCGTGCTGGCGCTGTCGAACTCCGGCGAGACGGAAGAACTGTTGACGATCCTGCCGCTGATCAAGCGCCAGGGCATTCCGCTCATCGCGATGACCGGCAATGCGTCGTCGTCCCTCGCGCGGCTGGCCGACGTGCACCTCGACACCGGCGTGCAGGCGGAGGCCTGCCCACTCGGGCTCGCGCCGACGGCCAGCACGACGGCGACGCTCGTGATGGGCGACGCATTGGCCATCGCGCTGCTGGAAGCCCGCGGCTTCACCGACGAGGATTTCGCGCGCTCGCATCCGGCCGGGAACCTCGGCCGCCGGCTGCTGTTGCGGATCGCGGACGTGATGCGCGCGGGCGAACAGATCCCGGCGGTGCCGCCCACGGCCTCGCTGACCCAGACCCTGGTCGAGATGACGCGCAAGGGCCTTGGCATGACGGCCATCGTCGGCGCGGACAACCGGTTGCTCGGCGTGTTCACCGATGGCGACCTGCGCCGCGCGATCGACGACGACGACATCGACCTTCGATCGACGCCCGTGACGCGCCTGATGACGGCGCAGCCGAAGACCATCACCGCCGACAAGCTCGCGGTCGAGGCCGCACGGCTGATGGAGGCGTACAAGATCCACGCGCTGCTGGTGGTCGATGGCGACCGCCGCGTGGTCGGCGCGCTCAACATCCACGACCTCCTGAACGCCCGCGTCGTCTGAAGGCGGCGCACGCGGGCGGGGCGCACCCATGTCCTATTCCCACCTCGCCGACCTGCCCGCCGACATCCGCGCACGGGCAGCAAAGATCCGGCTTGCGGTGTTCGACGTTGACGGCGTCCTGACCGACGGGCGGCTCTGGTACGCCGAGGACGGGCGGGAACTGAAGGCGTTCCACGCCCATGACGGTTTCGGCTTCAAGCGGCTGCTGGCGAATGGCATCGAGGTCGCGATCATCAGCGCGCGGATGAGCCGGCTGGTCGTCGAGCGCATGGCCGAGCTCGGCGTCGCGCACGTCCACCAGGGGCAAGCCGACAAGCTGGCGTGCCTCGAGCGCCTGTCGCACGCGCTGGCGATCGAAGCCGACGCGACCGCCTGCACCGGTGACGACCTGACCGACCTGCCGATGCTTCGGCGCGCGGGCCTCGCGGTCGCGACCGCGAACGCGCACCCGTGGGTCCGCGAGCACGCGCACTGGCGCACCCGGCACGGCGGCGGTGAAGGGGCCGCGCGCGAAGTCTGCGACCTGATCCTTGCGGCGCAGGGCAAGGCCGATTCCGAACTCGCCGCGTACCTCCGGTGATCGACCGGCGCCTCTGGCTGGCGATCGCCGTGCTGGCCGTGCTCGCGGCCGCGACCGAGGTTCTGGTCTGGCTGAACCGTCCGCCGCCGCGCAGCGATGCCTATGCCGGGCCACCGCGCTCGGATTACACGCTCGACGACTTCACGCTGAACTCGCTCGATGACGACGGCTCGCTGTCGCTGCGGGTCTCGGGGCCACGGCTCGCACGCGATGGCGCCAACGGCTCGATCTTCGTCACGCTGCCGCGCTTCGCGCTCTTCGACAATGCCGGCAACCCGTGGCAGGGCAACGCGCAAACCGCGTGGGTCAACAAGGATGGCTCGTTGATGAAGCTCGGTGGCAAGGTCGAGATGCATCGGGTGCCGTCCGCCAACGTCGCGCGCATCGACATTGCCACGTCCGACCTGACCGCGTGGCCGAATGATCGTCGCGTTGCCACCGACGCGCCCGCGACCATCACGGAACCGGGCTCTATACTGCGCGGCACCGGCCTGCGCGCCGACCTCGACACCAAGGTCCTGGAGCTCCTGTCCGATGTCCATTCGACGCTGCAACCGAAGAGCAAGGGTGGCTGATGCGCGGGCAGTCGCCGCGCTCCTGCTGGCGCTGGTTCCAACCGTCGCGCTGGCACTCTCGAACGACCGCGAAAAACCGGCCAACATCGACGCCGACTCGTTCCGCACCGTGCAGGGTGGGCAGGCCGCCAAGGGCAGCAATGTCACCGTGTACAAGGGCGACGTCGCGTTCTCACAGGGCTCGATCAAGGGCCACGGCGACGAGGCGACGGTTTATCAGGCTGCCTCGGGCGCAAAAGACGCCGGAACCGGGCGGATCGATCGCGTCGTCATCGTCGGAAAACCGGCGCATATCGAGCAGTTGCAGGATGATGGCACCCTGATGAAGGCCGATGCCGACACGATCGACTACAGGTTGAATGCCGACACGATCGAACTCACTGGCCAAGTGACGCTGGTGCAGCAGGGTCGCGGTGAATTCCACGGCCCGCACATGACGTACAACACGACAACCGGCGTCATGGAAAGCGGCGGCTCCGGTGGCCGCATCCACATGACGATGCAACCAAAGCCGGCGGCCACCGGCAAGCCCGAACCGGCCGCAACCGGAACACCGAAGACGCCGTCACCCGACGGCACGCCCTGATGCTCGCCGCCCGGGCGCTCGCCAAGGCCTATCGGGGCCGGACCGTCGTGCGCGACTTCGAGTTCGCGCTCGCCGAGGGCGAGATCGTCGGCCTGCTCGGGCCGAATGGCGCCGGCAAGACGACGTGCTTCTACATGATCGTGGGCCTGATCGCCGCGGATTCCGGCACGATCACCCTCGACGACCGCGACATCACGCTGCAGCCGATGCACGAACGGGCGCGGCTCGGCCTCGGCTACCTGCCGCAGGAACCATCGGTCTTTCGTCGCCTCACCGTCGCCGACAACATACTGGCGATCCTCGAACTGCGTCGCGATCTCGACGCCTCGCAACGCCTGGGTGAACTCGCGGCCTTGCTCGACGACCTGCAGGTCGCGCACATCGCCGACCAGAAGGGTGTTTCGCTGTCGGGCGGGGAACGACGCCGTGTCGAAATCGCCCGCGCGCTCGCGACGCGGCCCCGCTACATGCTGCTCGACGAGCCGTTCGCGGGCATCGATCCGATCTCGGTCGTCGACATCCAGCGCATCGTGCTGCAACTCAAGGCCCGCGGCATTGGCGTCCTGATCACCGACCACAACGTCCGCGAGACGCTCGGCATCTGCGATCGCGCCTACATCCTGAACGAGGGCAACGTCCTCGCCCATGGTGCCCCGGCCGAGATCCTCGCCGACGAGCGGGTGCGCGACGTCTATCTCGGCCGCGAGTTCCGCATGTAGCCACCCTGGCGCCGGCCACGCCGCGCCCCGAGACGGCGACGGAAAAACCGGACCTGTCGCCCTGCCCACATCGCGGGTTTGGGGGTACGATGCCCTTGGATCCCGACTCCGAATCCGCTTTGGCATGAAACCTGCCCTCCAGCTGCGAGTCAACCAGTCGCTGTCGCTGACGCCCCAGCTCCAGCAGGCGATCCGGCTGCTCCAGTTGTCGCGCCCCGAACTCGAGCTGGAGTTGAATCAGGCGCTCGAGTCGAACCCGTTGCTCGAACTCGACGAACCGGTCGAAGACGGCGCCGCCGACGGCGAGGAGGCGTACGACGGCCCCGCCGAGGATGGCGCGGACGACGACGCGGGTGAAGACCGCGACGAGGTTCCGCTCGATCTTGCCGTCGATCGTTTCGACCACCGCGGCCCGGCGCCCGATGACGAGTCGTTCGAACCGTCCGACGCCGAGGACGAGGACCTGCGCGACCACCTGCTCTGGCAGCTCAACCTGACTTCGATGTCGGCGCGCGATCGCGCCGTCGGCGCGGCAATCATCGAAGCGGTCGACGACGACGGGTACCTGACGGAGTCCAACGAATCGATCCAGCTGGGCATCGCGGTGCTGCACGCCGTCTCGGTCGATGAAGTCGAAGCGGTCCGGCACTGTATCCAGCGCTTCGACCCCGTTGGCGTCGCGAGCCGCAGCCTTGCGGAATGCCTTGGCGTGCAGCTCGATGCGCTCGACCCGGCGACGCCGGGCCTCGCGCTCGCCCGGCGCCTCGTGACCGACCACATCGAGGCCCTCGCCCGCCAGGACCGCACGAAACTGCGCCAGCGCCTGCGTGTCGAGGAGGACGACCTCGACACCGCCATTGCGCTGATCCGGACACTGTCGCCGAAACCCGGCGTCGGCTACTCCGGCGGCAGCGCCGAATACGTCGCGCCGGATGCCTTCACGCGCAAGGTCGCCGGACGCTGGCAGGTCGCGCTCGCGCCCGGATGCCAGCCCCGGCTCGGCATCAACGAACACTATGCCGGCCTGATCGCGAAGGCGCGCAGCGACGATGCCCATTACCTGAAGGCGCAACTGCAGGAAGCGCGCTGGCTGATCAAGAGCCTCAAGACCCGCGCGGAAACGATGCTGAAAGTCGCCCGCGCGATCGTCCGTGCGCAGGAGGCATTCCTCGAGTTCGGCGCCGAGGCGATGCGCCCGCTGGTGCTGAAGGATGTCGCGAGCGAGATCGGCATGCACGAATCGACGGTCAGCCGGGTCACGACGCGCAAGTACCTGCACACGCCGCGGGGCACGTTCGAGTTCAAGTATTTCTTCTCGAGCGGCGTCGCAACCGTCGACGGTGGCAGCGCGTCGGCGACCGCGATCCAGGCGATGCTCCGCAAGCTGATCGACGAGGAGGCACCCGCGCAGCCGCTGTCCGACCAGGCATTGACCGAGGAACTGCGCCGGCGCGGAATTACCGTCGCTCGGCGCACCGTCGCCAAATACCGGGAGGCCATGAATATTCCGTCATCGAACGAACGCAGCCGCCTTGGCTGAACCGATCCACCGGTGGCTCGCGCGGCACGCGGGTCGCCGACCCAAGCCATTCCACAACGGACACGAGGAGCCGATCATGCGCATCGATGTCAAAGGCCGCCAGATCGACGTGACCCCCGCACTGGACAAGTACGCGAAGAACCGCTTCAAGCGCCTCGGGCAACGCTTCGACCAACTGCAGGAGCTGACGATCGTCCTCAGCATCGAGAAGGTCGAGCACAAGGCCGAGGCAACCTTGCAACTTCCCGGGCGCATGCTGCACGCCGTCGCGACCGCGCCCGACATGTACGCGGCGATCGACATGCTGGCCGAAAAGGTCGACGCGCAGGTGAAGAAGTTCAAGGAAAAGCAGACCGCCCACCACGCCGAAACCGTGCGCACGACGCGCTACGGTTGAGATCCCACCGACCGCACGCCGATGCCGCTGTCCGCGATATTGCCCGTCGAACGGGTACGGGTCGGCCTGTCCGTGCCCACGAAGGGTGACTTGTTCGCGGAACTCGCGACGCTGCTCGCCGGCGAACTGCCGCGGACGGCGACCGAGGCGGCGTTGCAGGCGCGTGAACGCCTGGGTTCAACCGGACTCGGCCGGGGCGTGGCGATTCCCCACGGCCGCAGCGCGGAAGCCGGAACGGTCCGCGCGGCGTTCGTGCGCCTCGCCGAGCCCATCGAATTCGGCGCCGACGACGGGCAGCCGGTCGACCTCGTGGCGGCCCTGATCGTGCCCGCGCATTTCACCGACCAGCACTTGCGCCTGCTGGCCGAGCTCGCCGAACTCTTCGGTGACCCGGACCGGGTTCGCGCAATGCGCGGCGCCGCGGATGCCGTTGCGCTGCATGCGCTGCTGGGCTCGCGCCCACGCGACTGACGCGGGCGGCGCGCGCGGCCCTCGCGCGGCTTCGGCCGCGGCTGTCCGCCGGGTGCCTTAGGCCGTAAACTCCGCACTTCCGGACGCCACGAGGCGAACGCGTCGTACGCGCACCCCCGTCATGGACCGCCTGACCGCCCGCCAGCTTTTCGACACCGTCAACGAACGCCTGACGTTACGCTGGATCGCCGGCCTGCGCGGCGAAAACCGCGCCATCGAACCGGGCGGCGCCCGCATGCGGCGGCCGTCGATGGTCGGCTACCTCAACATCATCCATCCGAACCGCGTGCAGATCGTCGGGTCGGAGGAGCTCGCCTACCTCGACAGCCTCGATTCGCGCCAACGCTGGGAAACGGTGCAGAAGATCATCGGCTACCAACCGGTGGCACTGGTCGTCACCAAGGACCAGAAGGTTCCCGCCGACCTCAGGCAAGCGACCGAGGAAAGCGAAACGCCGTTGTGGATCAGCTCCAAGCGCGGGCACGAGCTGCTGACCTACCTGCAGTACGAGCTTGCGCGCATGCTCGCGCGGCAGACCACGCTGCACGGCGTGCTGATGGAGGTGTACTCGATCGGCGTGCTGATCACCGGCGAGAGCGGTACCGGCAAGAGCGAGCTCGCGCTGGAGTTGATCACCCGCGGCCATCGCCTCGTCGCCGACGATGCGCCCGAATTCACGTTGATCGCACCCGACGTGATCGACGGCAACTGCCCGGAGATGTTGCGCGACCTGCTCGAGGTCCGCGGACTCGGCGTGCTGAACGTGCGCGAGATGTTCGGCCAGACCGCGGTGAAACCGTCGAAGTACCTGCGCCTGGTCGTGCACCTGAAACCGCAGAAGGTCGACGAGGCCGGCGACGCGATGGTGCGCCTGACCGGTGATGTCGGCTACACGGAAATCCTCGACGTGCGCGTTCCGTGCATCACGATCCCGGTCGCTCCGGGACGCAACATCGCGGTGCTGGCCGAAGCCGCGGTACGCAGCCACATGCTGAAGACGCTCGGCCTCGATCCCGCGCAGACCTTCATGGACCGCCAGGCGCACCAGATGCGGCGGCTGCCGCCATGGTGACCCACGACCCCGCCGCCTCCGGTGCGCAGGCAAGACCCGCGCACACGCAGCTCATCGTCGTCAGCGGGCTTTCCGGATCCGGCAAGTCCGTTGCGATGCGTACGCTCGAGGACCTGCGCTACTACTGCGTCGACAACCTGCCCGCCGCCCTGGTGCCGGCGTTCGTGCAGGCGGTCGCGGCCGGACCGGCGGACCTGCACCCGCGGCTCGCGGTCGGCGTCGACGTGCGCAACCGGACGCAGGACCTCAACCGCCTGCCGGAAATCCTCGCCGAACTCGCCCGCATCGACATCGACTACCGCGTGATCTTCTTCGACGCCCGCGACGAGGTGCTGCTGAAGCGCTACTCGGAAACGCGCCGGCGCCATCCGCTGTCGGCCGATGGCCTCGGGCTCGCCGACGCGATCGCGCAGGAACGCGACCTGCTGAAGCCGATGCGCGCGATCGCCGACCACGTCGTCGACACCAGCGATCTCAACGTGCACCAGTTGCGGCGGATCATCATC
Organism: Lysobacterales bacterium; assembly: GCA_046347015.1. Taxonomy (GTDB): domain Bacteria; phylum Pseudomonadota; class Gammaproteobacteria; order Xanthomonadales; family Rhodanobacteraceae; genus Dokdonella_A. The sequence goes on from JAXMHA010000001.1 coordinate 127,183, forward strand.
ACCGAAATGGGACTGACCCAGGGCGGGATGACGCTGCTGTTCGAATCCTTCGCGTACCGCCACGGCGTGCCGCCGGACGCCGACTTCGTCTTCGACGCCAGGTGCCTGCCGAACCCGCACTGGGAATCGGGCCTGCGCCCGCTGTCCGGCAAGGACGCACCGGTCCGCGAGTGGCTCGAGGCGCGTCCGGAAGTCGCCCGCTACAAGGACGACCTGATCGCGCTGCTCGACTCGTGGCTGCCCCGGTTCGAAACCGACGGACGCAGTTACGTGACGACGTGCATCGGTTGTACCGGCGGCCGCCACCGCTCCGTCTACCTCGCCGAGCGGCTCGCCGAGCACTTCCGCGAAAACTACCGCGAAGTGCTGAGCTACCACCGCGAAATGGAGTAGGAACGATGGTCGTGTCGACGTCACAGGGCGCCGCTTCCGGGAGCATGGCATGGCCGTCGGCGTCCTGCTGCTGACCCACGAGGCGATGGGCGCCGCGCTGCTCGCGTCGGCGCGGCACGTGCTGGGGCGCATCCCGCTACAGGTCAAGGTGATCGAGGTCGCCCCCGACGCCGAACCCGAAGCCGCCCTGCGTGACGCCGCCGCGCGCGCGCGCGAGGTGGACCAGGGCGACGGCGTGCTGGTGCTGTCGGACCTCTACGGAGCGACGCCGTGCAACATCGCGCGGCGGATCGCCGGATTCGGCGTGCATACCCGCTGCGTGGCCGGCCTCAACCTGCCGATGCTGCTGCGGGTCCTGAACTACGCCGAGCAACCGCTCGACGAGATCGCGCAAACCGCCGCGCACGGCGGGCGCGGCGGAATCGTGGTGGACGATTCGTGAAGCCGGAGTGGCTGACGTAGTCCCCCACCCATCCCATCGGATCCGAATGCATGCTCGAACAGGACGTCACGATCACCAACCGGCTCGGCCTCCACGCGCGGGCGTCGGCGAAACTCGTGCAGGCGCTGCAACCGTTGAAGGCGAGCGCCTTCATCCGCTACCGCGACCGCGAAGTCAATGCGAAGAGCATCATGGGCGTCATGATGCTCGCGGCCGGGCTCGGCTCCGTCCTGACGTTGCGCACCGACGGCGAGGACGAAGCCGGCGCGATGGCGGCGATGATCGACCTGTTCAACCGCAAGTTCGACGAGGGTCAGTAAGCGGATGACGCGACCGGCTCCGGAATCGGCGGCAACGCATCGCGCGGGATCGCGCTGCCGTCGCGTATCCCCGTCGCGCGCGCCGGCACCGGCGCCCACGGAGCGGCCCGGTGCGCACTGAGCTGGCCGGCCAGGGGGCATCGCGGGGCATGGCGCTCGGCCGTGCCCACCTCGAACAGCCTGGGCGCCAGGTCGCCGATGAACGACCGCTCGCCGCCGACGAGGTCGACGGCGAGGTCGAGCGGCTGGCCCGTGCACTGGCAACCGCCCGCGACGAGTTGCAGTCGCTGCGCGACAAGCTGCATGGCGCACTGGCGCGCGAAGTTGCCGAGTTCATCGACGCCCACAGCCTGATCCTCGCCGACCGCGAGCTCACGGACAGCCTGTTCGACCTGGTCCGGATCGGCCACTATCGCGCGAGCGCCGCCCTGCAACTGCAGCGCGACCGCATCGTCGCGATGTTCGACGCCATGGACGATCCGTACCTGCGCAGCCGCAAGGAAGACATCCGCCACGTGATCGGCCGCGTGCAGGCGGCACTCACGCGCACCTCGAGCGATGCCGAACGCCGGCTCGCGGCACGCGTCGGGATGATCCTGGTCAGCGACTCGATCGCACCGTCCGAACTGGTGCCGCTGGCCGAGCAAGGCACGCTCGGCGTCGTCGCGCGGACCGGCAGCCCGCTCTCGCACAGCGCGATCCTCTCGCGTTCGCTGCGCCTGCCGATGGCGGTCGGCGTGCGCGATGCACTGTCCGCAATCCAGGAGGACGACCTGGTATTGATCGACGGCGACAAGGGTACCGTCGTCGTCCACCCGACGGCCCAGGACATCGCCGGCTACCGGGCATGGCAACGCGACATGGTCCGCCAGGGCAAGCGCCTCGCGCTGCTCCGCAACGCCGACACGCGCACGCGCGACGGCATCGTGATCGACCTGCACGCGAACGCCGAACTCGACGAGGACGTCGCCCAGGCGCGCCTGTGCGGCGCATCGGGGATTGGCCTGTACCGCACCGAATTCCTGTTCCTGCAGCGCCGGGAACTGCCCGGAGAGGAAGAGCAGTTCCGCGTCTACCGCGATGTCGTGCTCGCGATGTCCGGCGCTCCGGTGACGATCCGGCTGCTCGACCTCGGCGCCGACAAGGCCGGGGCCAGCGGGCTCGCGGTCGACGACGAGGCGAACCCGGCGCTCGGCGTGCGCGGCGTACGCCTCGTGCTGCGGCGGCCGGATGTCCTCGCCACGCAACTGCGTGCGATCCTGCGCGCATCCGAGTTCGGTCGCGTGCGCGTGCTGGTCCCGATGGTGACGGTGGCCGAGGAAATGGTGCAGGTGCGCGCGGCACTCGACGCCTGCGCCCGCGACCTGCGTTCGGCCGGCCACGAAATCGGCGACCAGATCGACCTGGGCGCGATGATCGAGGTGCCCGCTGCGGCGATCGGACTCCGGCCGCTCGCGAACCTTTCCGACTTCCTCGCCCTCGGCACCAACGACCTGATGCAGTACACGCTCGCCGTCGACCGCAACAACGACCAGCTGGCGGACCTGTACGATCCGCTGCACCCCGCCGTGCTGGCGCTGATCGCGCGCAGCATCCGCGTCTCCCGGCGTGCGGGGAAGCCGATCACGCTGTGCGGCGAGATGGCCGGCGACACGCGCTACACCGCTCTGCTGCTGGCCCTCGGGCTGGCCGAGTTCAGCGTCCACCCCGGCGTGCTGCTCGAGGTGCGCGAGAAGATCGGCAGCCTCGACGCCGGAGCCTTGCGCAAGCGCGCGCCGGCCCTCCTGCGCGCGCCGTCGCGGGAACGCGTCGCGCGCGTGCTGGACGAAGCGGTCGCGACCTCCGGCTGAGCGCCACGATTCCGTCATGCCCGGACCGGCGCGGACGACCGGCGACCCGCTCGCCGCCAGCGCCAATCCACTCGTCGCGGCGGACGACGATGCCTCGCGGAGCCGCCATGTCCGTCATCCGGCCTGAACCGGTGGACTGATGCTGTTCACCTCGCTCCACTTCGTCGTCTTCTTCATCGTCGTGCTGGCGCTCAACCAGCCGCTGCGCCGATGGCCGACGGCACAGAAGTTGATGCTGCTGGCCGCGAGCTACTACTTCTACGGCCAGTGGCACTGGAGCTACCTCCTGCTGATCTGGTTCTCGACGATCGTCGATTACCTGATCGGGCGCGCGCTGCCCCTGACCCGGCATCCGAAGCGCCTCATTGCCGCCAGCATCGTCGTCAACCTCGGCTTCCTCGCGATTTTCAAGTACGCGAACTGGGTGATCGCGACGCTGAATGGCGGCGCCACGGCACTGGGGTCGGCGTTCCACGTCACGCCGATCGACGTGCTGCTGCCGGTCGGGATCTCGTTCTACACGTTCCAGAGCCTGTCGTACACGATCGACGTTTATCGCGGCGTCCTGCCGCCGCGGCGCAACCTGCTCGACTACGCCCTGGCCGTCGCGTTCTTCCCGCAGCTCGAGGCGGGTCCGATCGTGCGTGCCCGCGAGTTCTTCCACGAGCTCGATGGCGAGCAGCGCGTGCTCGCCGCTGACGTACAGCGCGCGCTGGCGCTGATCATGCTGGGCTACGTCAAGAAGCTCGTGATCGCGGACAACCTCGCGATGGTCGTCGATGCCGTATTCGACCAGCCGGCCATGCACGGCTTCTGGGACACCCTGCTCGCCGTTTACGCGTTCGCGTTCCAGATCTACTGCGATTTCTCCGGCTACACCGACATCGCGACCGGCTGTGCCCTGCTGCTCGGCATCCGCTTCCCGCGCAATTTCAACTACCCCTACGTCGCCGAAAGCTTCCAGGATTTCTGGCGCCGATGGCACATCACGCTGTCGCGTTGGCTGCGCGACTATCTCTACATCTCGCTCGGCGGCAACCGGCGCGGCACGTCCCGCACTTATGCCAACCTGATGACCACGATGTTGCTCGGCGGCCTGTGGCACGGCGCGAGCTGGAACTTCGTGATCTGGGGTGGCTTGCACGGCTTGTACCTCGCCTTCGAACGCGCCGTCCTGTTCCGGCTGCGCTGGTGGAATGCCGGCGCGTGGCCGATGCACGCCGTTCGCGTGATCGTGACGTTCAACCTGACCTGCTTCGCATGGATCTTCTTCCGCGCCCACACCCTCGGGCAGGGCCGCGCGATCCTGGCGTCCCTCGCGCATCCGTCGCTGGGCACCTTCCAGGCCGGCGACCACGCCGGACTCGCATTGCTGCTGGCGGTGCTGTTCATCGCCCAGTTCGTCGGCGCGTACGGACGTCTCGTCGACCGCCTTGCCGATAGCCGCGGCATGCTGTTTCCGGCGGCGCTGGCCGCAAGCATGCTCGCGTTGATCTGGTTCACCCCGGCGGCGACGATCCCCTTCATCTACTTCCAGTTCTGACATGCGGCGACTCGCATTCACGCTGCTCGTCGCCGTCGCGCTGGTCGCGGCCACCGAGGCCCTGTTCGAAGCCGGGATCTGGGAACCGCTGGCGCGCCCGGACAGCCACGCCGGCACCAGCGTGCGGCTGAAGCGCGCGCTGGCCAGCCCCGCCGCAGCCCGTCTCGACTTCGTCACGATCGGCAGTTCACGGCCCGAGTTCGGGCTCGACCATGCCGCCATCGCCGCCGCGGCGAAGGCACGCGGCTTCGTCCACGCCGACCTCAGCATGCCCGGAACGCACTGGATGACGGTCGGGATCCTGACCGAGTGGCTGGCCCGGCGCCATCCGGAAATCCGCGGCGGCGTCATCGCGCTCGCCGTGCAGGACTTTGCGTACCCCGGCAATGGCGACTACGAGCTCGGCATCGTCGCGCCGTTCCGTCGCCTCTCCGACATCCCGTGGATCACCGAGCACGTGCCGTTCCGGCGCGAGGACATCGAAACGTACGGCGACTACTCGGCCCTGTTCGGCTGGCGCCAGGACATCCGCGACTTCGTGGCGGCGCCCCGCCAGCGGATCCGCGCGCTGACGTGGTATGCGCGCCAACCGGCGGCATCGATGTTGTTCGACAACCCGGAGTCTTCGGGCGACATGTGCCACGTCGGGATCGACTCGCTCGCCGCCTGCGATCGCGTCGCTGCGTCAGCGGATCCCAAGCTTGCCGGCCTGAAGCACCAATGCGTCGAAATCCGGGCCGCGACGTCGGGCAGCCTCGACTACGGGGCGCTCATGCGGCAGGTCCCCATGCCCGAGACGATGCGGAAGACGCGAGACCTCGTGCGCGATCAACTGCTGCGAACGCCGTGGCCACTGCCACCGGTGGTGGTGTTGATGCCGATGCCACGCATCTGGTTCGACGGCGGACACGCGAATGGCATCCGCGCATGGGCCTTGTCCGTGCTGCAGCCTCTGGCCGACGCGGGACGCATCCGCCTCATCGACGCCACCGGATTCTTCGACGGCGACCCCGATCACGGCTGCTCGGCGTTCTTCGACTTCTACCACGAGAATGCCGCCGGGCGCGCGAGCCTGACCCGCTGGCTGCTGCCGCAACTCGAGCACGACCTGTACGACGTGGAGTCGTCGCGACGCGCGATTGCCGGGCCTCAGCCGCGTTAACGCGGATCGTCCGCGGTCGGGGCGCCCGCGCCGGCATCGCGCGAATCGGAGGTTTCGAGCCCGCGGGCCGACCGTTGCGACACCCGCTTCCACAGTGCGCGCGGCACGCCCTTGAACGCCAGTGCCGGTTTCTCGACCCAGTGCCACGACGCGCTCGCGATCGCGGCTGCCACCACCAGCGACAGCGCGGCATTCGCCAATGCCGGCATCGTCGGATACAAGGCCGCGAACACCTGCTGGACCGGCCAGCCCCACAGGTAAATGCCGTACGAACAGTCACCGAAACGGTTGAACCCGGTCCATCGCGTGCCGTAGGCAAACCAGAGCGCGAAATACGCCAATGTCACGCACAGCATGGCCGGATAGGCCGGCGTCCCACGCAGCAGGATCGAGAGGCCGACCAGGGCCGCGAGCACGATGCCACTCACCGGAATCCAGCCTCGGTTGATGTAGCAGAACATGCCGATTGCGAACATCAAGGCGAGCCTGCCCTTCGCGGACAACGCAAGGGAAGGCTCGGCGGCAACCAGCAGCCCGTAAGTGATCGCCACAACGAACGCCGCGTTGAACAGCCAGCGCCGCCGATAAAGCCCGACGATTCCAAGCAGTGCCGCATAAAGGTACATCCGGGCTTCCACGGGCAGTGTCCAGATGGCGCCATTGACCGTCGCCCGCTTCGGGTTGGCGAGGAAGACATCCGGCAGCCGCCACACCATGTGGGGCTGGAACTGGATGTTCTTCCAGAAATAATGGAACGTGTCGGGGTCGGTCAGATAGCGACCGATCGGCCGGATCGTGAAGATCGGACCAACGACATACGCCAGCGCGAGCAGGCACACCGCATACGCGGGAACGAGGCGCAGCGCGCGGGCCCACGCGAATTCGACGAGGTTGCTGCGCCGGACGTAGCTTCCGGTGACGAGGAATCCGCTGATCGCGAAGAACAGGCTGACGGCGAGATCGCCAGAGTAGTGGCCGATCCCGAGCATCAGGAAGAGATCCTTCGGTGCGTATCCGCCCGCGATCGGCGGCGCATGGCCATAGATCACCAGCGACGCCGCGATGACGCGAAGCAGCAGGAAGTTGTCGTCTTTCCGGGCGAGCCCGTCCTCGATGGTCTGGAACTTGATTCGCGGAAATTGCACGGCGTGCCCCGCGAGCGATCCGGCGCACCGGATTCTAGCGACATGACATGTCCGGGGGGACGCGCGAAACCGGGGTGTTGCCGCGCTGAACCCGTCAGCCGTCGAAGCCGTCCGTGGAAATGGAATCACGCCGGAGCCCGATCGCGCCGATGTCGTAGCCGGCCCCTAGGGATGCTCTGACCGTGTCGGGGCGAATGCGTCCATGCCGTCGTTCGCGATCGTCAGCAGCCGGCGCCGGTGTCCGTCGAACCGTCGCGGCGCCGCCCGCGATCGGCGATGGTGTCCGCCACATGGTTCCGGAGATAGGTCGGCGCGAGCTGCTGCGGATGCATCCGGTCATCGAACGCGAGGCTCGCCAGCCTCGCCACCGCGCCGGCACGCGGGAACCGTTCCGCGTCAACCCAACGGGGCGGCGCGCCAAGGCGAGCCGCCAATGCATCCCGATAGGCGCCCCACCCCGTTCCGATCACGTTCCAGCGCGACGACACCTCGGCCAGTTCGAGCGCATCGGCAGGCCCTACCGTTTCGGGCGCCAGCTCACGCAGCGTGCCTTCGCTCGTCCTTGCGAACTGGCCGGCGTAGATCTCACCGCGCCGCGCATCGATCACCGCAAGGATCGGCGCACCGTCCGCGGGCGCATCGAGCGCCAGCGCGGCCAGCGAAGACACTGGAATCACCGGAAGGTCGAGCGCCCGCGCAATGCCCTGCGCAGCCGAAACCGCGAGGCGCACGCCGGTGAACGACCCCGGTCCGCGTCCGGCTGCGATCACATCGAGATCGGACCGCCGAACTCCCGCCTCGGCCAGCAACGCCGAACACATCGGCAACAGCAACTGCGTGTGCCGGCGCGGCGCGACCTCGAAGCGTTCGTGCACTTCGTCGCCCGACAGCAATGCGACCGAACAACCTTCCGTCGCAGTTTCCAGGGCGAGCAGGTTCAAGCGCATGTACCGCGGACAGTGGACATTTCGGGGGCGAAGTGGTGGGCCGTGATGGGATCGAACCATCGACCAACGGATTAAAAGTCCGCTGCTCTACCGCTGAGCTAACGGCCCCTGTGAATCGTCACGGGCTTGCCTGCGATCGCGTACGGCAAGTGCCGGTGCCGGCGCGTTGGCGCCGCCACACGGCAACGCGCTGTCGACGCATGCCCGACCGGGACGCTGGATTCTACCGGTGCTTACCCGTCAACGATAGCGCGTCGGGTCCGCGACGCCCGCGGCGCGGAAGCCCTCCACGCGCAGGCGGCAGGCGTCGCAGCGCCCGCACGCGCGGCCATCGCCATCTGCCCGGTAGCACGACACTGTCATTGCGAATTCGACGCCAAGGCGCACGCCCTCCCGCACGATGTCCGCCTTCGACTTGCGGATCAATGGCGCATCGATGCGGATTTCGGCGCCTTCGACGCCGGCTTTGGTCGCGAGGTTGGCCAGCTTTTCGAATGCGTCGATGAACTCCGGGCGGCAGTCCGGATAACCCGAATAGTCGACTGCGTTGACGCCGCAGAAGATGCGCCGCGCGCCGAGGACTTCGGCCCACCCGAGTGCGATCGCCAGCATGATCGTGTTGCGCGCAGGGACGTAGGTCGACGGGATGCCTTCGCCCCCCGCGTCGGGCACGTCGATGTCGTCGGTGAGTGCGGATCCGCCAATTGCGCGCAAGTCGACCCGAACCACCTTGTGCGCAACCGAGCCCGCTCGCGATGCGACGCGAGCCGCGGCGGCGAGTTCGGCGCCGTGGCGCTGCCCGTAGTCGATCGCCAGCGTGTGGCAGGCGAAGCCCCGTTCGCCCGCCAGCGCCAGCGTGACGGCCGAGTCCATGCCGCCGGACACGAGCACGACCGCACGGCCGGCATCACCGTTCATGGCGCGGCTTCACGTGCACCACGACCTCGAGCTTCGGCCGGGCGGGAATCCAGCCACGCGCGACCCCGGACACGCTTCCCACCGAGCGCACCCGGTGTTGCGGACGCCTGGATCAGCGGCCGGGCGCATTGCCCCACAGCAGCTTGTGAAGCTGGATCTGCAGGCGGACCTCGAGTCCGTCGGCGAGGATCCACTCGGCGAGTTCGCGCGGATCCTGCGCGTCGTGCACCGGCGCGAACAGGACTTGGCAACGCCGCGGCAATTCGTGTGCGCGGACGGTTGCGACGGCCCATTCGTAGTCGGCGCGATCCGCAATCACGATCTTGACCTGGTCAGGCGGCGACAGGTGGTCGAGGTTTGACCAGAGGTTGCGCGAGGCCTCGCCGGATCCCGGTGCCTTCAGGTCGACGACCTTGCGCACGCGCGGGTCAACGCCACCGACATCGAGCGCGCCCGAGGTCTCGAGCGAAACTGCGTACCTTGCGTCACACAGTCGCTTCAGCAGGTCGACGCAGCGCTTCTGCGCCAATGGCTCGCCTCCGGTCACGCAGACGTGGCGTGTCGCGAGCCGCCCGACTTCGGCGACGATCGCATCGAGCGTCATCCACGCACCGCCGGTGAATGCATACTCGGTGTCGCACCATGTGCAACGCAGTGGACAGCCGGTCAGACGCACGAACGTCGTCGGCCAGCCGACTGCATCGGCCTCGCCCTGGATCGAACGAAAGATCTCGGTGACCTTGAGCCGGTCGGGGCGAGGCACCGCGACCCGCGATGGTGCAGGCCGCTGCGACGTGGCAGGCAGCGCGTCCACGCGGGTCAATTCGCGTTGCGCGTCTCGAGGACGTTCAGGCGGTTCCGGGCGAGATTCGCGACGGTCGTTCCCGGATACTCCGCAATGACCTGGTTCAACGTGTCGCGCGCCGCATCCCATTGCTTCAGTTCGAACTGGCTGTATCCGACCTTCAGCAGCGCATCGGGGGCCTTCGGGCTTTGCGGGAAATGCTGGAGCAGGGCCTGGAACGTCTTCAGCGCGACCTCGTAGTTCTCGGTGACGTAATACGACTCGCCGAGCCAATACCAGGCATTGGGCGCCAGCGAGCTGTCGGGATAGTGGTCGACGAAAGCCTGGAAGCGCCGCGCGGACTCGGCATAGTGACCGTCGCGGAGCGCGGCGAACGCATCCGAGTAGGCTTGCTGGTCGGTCGGTGCGGCGCCGTTCGACGCGTCAGCCCCGGGTGGCGCAGCCACGGCACCGCCGTCGTTGGCAGCCGGACCGGCCGTCGAGCCACCGGATACGGGTGGCGGTGCGCTTGCCGGCGATGGCTCCCCCGGCGGCGGATTGGCCGCCGTGGGTGTCCTGCCCGGTTTTCCCGGCGGTGCGCCCGCAGGCGGTGGCGCCGATCCGCCGCCCTGCGCCTCGAGGCGCCCAAGCCGCGTGTCGATGTCGACATAGCGATCCTTGCTGCGCTGATCGAGGTCGGAAAGCCGATGGCTCAATTCCTCGACTTCGCCGCGCAGCGTACGGACCTGGTCCTGCAACGACTGGATCTGGTTGACGAGTTGCACCGCGCTGCCGCTGCCAACGCTGCCCTGGTTCGAGGCATCCTGGTCGGCGGCCGCGGGAGGTTCATCCTCGAACTGGTCCTGCGCGCGGCCCGTTGCCGGCGCCAGCGCCGCGGCGGCCATCAGGGCCGCCGCGACTGCGGCCGGGAGCCAGCCGGCCTTGTCCATCACTTCGCGGTGTAGACGATTTCGACGCGGCGGTTCTTCGACCAGCACGCTTCGTTGTGCTCGCGGCATACCGGACGCTCCTCGCCGTAGCTGACGACGTTGAGTTGCGATGCCGATGCACCCGCCGCGACCAGCGCGCTGTCGACGGCATTCGCGCGGCGCTCGCCGAGGCCGAGGTTGTATTCGCGCGAACCGCGCTCGTCGGTGTTGCCCTCGAGACGCACGCGCGCCTCCGGGAACTCCTTCAGGTATTCCGCATGGCACGCGATCTGTGCCTGGAACTCGGGCTTGATTTCGCTCTTGTCGAAGTCGAAGTAGATCACGCGCTGGCGCAGGCACGAATCGGTATCGAGGCTTTCACGCGTATAGCGGCCCTGGTGCTCGACCGGAGCGGTGGAAGCCGGCGGCGTGCTCTCGATGGGCGCCGATTCGGGCTTCACGGCCTTCTTCGCGCAGGCGGTGGCGCCAGCAGCCACCAGGGCAATCAGGACGACTCGGGTTGCGGTATTCATGTTCTTGTCCTCAGGTCAGGATTGATACAAATGTCTGTCGATGGAAAATTCTCGTGGCGCGAACCCGGGCGCGGAACAATGGAGCCTCGCGCCATCACGCTTCGCCTCAGCGCTGCCGGAACGGTCCCCAGGCGGGCTCGCGCACGTCGCCGTCGGCCAGCGTGAGCCGCTGGCGCACCCGGCCATCCGCGGAAACCGAATACAGGACACCGCGCGTACCTTGACTGGCGGCATACAGCAGCATGCTTCCGTTCGGCGCGAAGCTCGGCGACTCGTCCTCGTTGCCGGTTGAAATCAGGGAATACTGGTTCGTACTGCGATCCAATACGGCAATACGATACACATTTCCGTTGCCCTGCACCATTGCGATCTTGATGCCTTTGGCGTCGACCACGCTGGGACTGGCGTTGTATTGGCCCTGGAACGTGATTCGCGTTTGTGCACCGCCATCCGCCGACATCTGGAAAATCTGCGGCTTCCCGGACCGGTCGGACGTGAAATAAATGCCCTGCCCATCCGGCGCCCAGACCGGCTCGGTGTCGATCGCGTAGTTGTTCGTCAGCCGCGTCAGGCCGCCCGTTGCGAGATCCATCACGTAGATTTCCGGATTGCCCGACTTCGACAGCGACAGTGCCAGGCGCTTGCCGTCCGGCGAGAACGAGGGCGCGCTGTTGATGCCCTTCGAATTCGACACGACGCGGCGCGCGCCGGTGGCGAGATCCTGGATCCACACCGCCGAATCGCCGCTTTCGAACGTGACGTAGGCGAGTTGCTTGCCGTCCGGCGACCACGCCGGCGACATCAACGGCTCGCGCGAGCGCACGACCGGCTGCGGGTTGAAACCGTCCGAGTCGGCGACCATCAGCGTGTAGGTCGCGTTCGGTGGCGTGCCGACCGCCGTGATGTAGGCGATGCGGGTCCAGAACGCCCCGCGCACACCGAGGATCTTCTCGTAGATGATGTCGGCCACCTGGTGCGCGATGTCGCGCAGCGTCGATGGGTCGCCGCTGATCGCGACACCGGCGATCCGCTGCTCGCGCGCGACGTCCAGCAGGTCGAACTCGACCCGCTGCGCGCCCCCGCCGGCATCGCTGACGCGCCCGATGACGAGATAGTCCTGCTTCAGCAGCCGCCACGTCGCGTACTTGACGTCGGCGACGCGGGCGGGAAACTCGACGATGTTCTCCTTCGGCAGCGTGCGGAACTGGCCCGAGCGCGCGAGGTCGGCGCGCACGACGCCGGCGACGTCCGTCTGCGGCGGCAGTCCCGCGCCCTCGAACGCGAACGGCACCACCGCGATCGGCAGCGCGGTCGGGTTGCCGTTGACGATGTCGATCGACAATCCCTGTGCGCCGGCATCGGCTGCCCCGCCGAGGGCCAGCACGACCAGCAGATTCCGGAGCCAAGCCTGGATTCGCATCGTTGTCTTCATCCGTCGTATTTGAAGTTGAACGTGATTTCGCGCCGGAACACTTTCTCGTAACCCTGGTACGGCAGTGGCGCGGCCTTCATGACCGCCTGCTCGATCGAATTGCGCGTCACCGGATCGGCCGTGCAGGGCGCGGTGACTTTCGCCGAAATCACGTCGCCGCCCGGAATCTGCACGATGTCGAGCGTGCAGCGCAGGCCCGGTTGCGCCGAATCCGGCCGGTTCCAGTTGTTCGTCACCGCCGCCTGGATCGCCGCCGCATAGCGCGCCGCGAGGTCGTTGTCGGCGCCGCCGGCGCCGGTCTGTGCCTGCGGCGCCTCGTGCTCCGCTGCCGGCACCGCGGGACCCACGGCCTTCTGGTCGGCCTTGCTCAGGTCCTCGAGTTGCTGCAAGCGGTCCTTCTCCTTCGCGAGTTTGCGCTCGAGCGCCTCGCGCTGCTGGCGGATCTCGGCCAACTGTTGGCGTTTGCGTGCCTCCTCGCCTTGTTTGCGCTTCTGCTCATCGAGCTCGACCTGTTGCTGGTGGATCCGTTCGGCCTGCTCCTTCTGCTGCTGCTCGGCCTTTTCCTGCGCCAGCGCGACGATCCGCTCGCGGTCGATCAAGTCCTGCCGCGCGACCTCGGTCGGCGGCGGCTCCACGGCCGGCGCCGGTGCGGGCGGCACCGGCTTGGGCGGAGGCGCCGGCGCCGGCTTCGGCCGGGCCGGCACGGCCTTGGCCTTCGGCGCCGCCGTCGGACCGACCAGCGTCGCCTCGATGACCGGGCCCGGCATCGCGGTCGGCCGCGTGCACTGGACCGGACTCAACCATACCGGCAGGTGCAGCGCCGAGAAGGCGTCTTCCCACTGCGAACAGTTCAGCAGCGCCAGGGCGAGGAACCCGACGATGCCGAGGTGCAGCAGCACCGAGTAGACCGCCGCTTGCGGCGTCGCTTCAGCGTTTTCCATCTGCGCCCGCCGGCGCCTTCTGCGGCTGGCTCATCAAGCCCACCTTGGCCACGCCTGCCTGCTGCAGCGCCGGAAGTATCCCGTACACCTGCCCGTATGTCGCGCGGTCGTCGCCCGCGATGTACACCGGAACCTGCGGATTCTCGCGCACGAAGGCTGAAACCTTCTTGACCAGCGTGTCGGCGTCGGTCGGTTCGCGTTTTTCGTGGCCGAGCGTCAGGTAGTAGTGGCCCTCGCGGTCGACGCTGATGACGATCGGTTCCTTGTCGTTCTGCACCGCGCGCGCCTGCGACTGCGGCAACTGGATGTCGACGCCGAGGTTCAACAGCGGCGCCGTCACCATGAAGATGATCAGCAGCACCAGCATCACGTCGATGTACGGCACGACGTTGATGTCGGACTGCAGGCGACGGCGTTTGCGGGTGCGGTCGAGCGTGCGCATGGCGGTTGCGGGGTCGGTTCCGGGGCCGGCGCGTCAGGCGACTTCGTCGACATGCGTCTGGCGCGCGAGGATCGACGAGAACTCCTCGACGAACGTGTCGTAGCGGAGATTCAGCCGTTCCAGCCGCGTCGAATAGCGGTTGTAGGCCCACACGGCCGGGATCGCGGCGAACAGGCCCATCGCGGTCGCGACCAGCGCCTCGGAAATGCCCGGCGCGACCGACGCGATCGTCACTTCCTTCAGGCTGGACAGGCCCTGGAACGCGACCATGATTCCCCACACCGTTCCGAACAGCCCGATGTAGGGGCTGATCGAGCCGACGTTGGCGAGGAATTCCATGTTGCGCTCGAGACGCTCGATTTCGCGTGTCGACGCGATGCGCATCGCCCGCTGCGCGCCTTCGAGCAGCGCGCGCGCGTCGATGCCGCGCCGCTGCCGCAGCCGCGCGAATTCGCGGAATCCCGCCTCGAAGATCGCCGCGGTACCGCCGGGCTCCGCGCCACCCGCGGTGACATCCTTGAACAGTCCGGCAAGATCGGCGCCGGACCAGAACCGCTGGTCGAAATCGTCGGCGCCGGCGTTGACGTGGTCGAGCAACGTCTTCTTGCGGAAGATGATGTACCACGACGCCAGCGAGAACACGATCAGGATCGCGAGGACGAACTTGACCGGGATGCTGGCCTCGGCCACGAGGTGGAAGATGTCGAGATTGCCGTTCATGGTGCCTTGCGGGGTCCGGAATCGGGGCGATGGGTTCGGTGGCGGCTCATGCCGCGTTTCTTCTGGATTGGCGCTCGCGGCTCACGGCGGCCCGGCAATCAGCGTCGCCAGCGCCCGCGGAATCACGCTCGGGCGGAACTTCGCGGCATCGACGCAGGCGATCCGTACCGTCGCCTGCAGCAGCGGCGGAGACTCCGCGCCGCGCAGCAGGGCCTGCTCGACCACGAGACTCGCACTGCGCAGGACCGCGAGGCGCAGCGTCACGGTCAGTTCGTCGTCGAGCCGTGCCGGGGCGTCGAATGCGATCTCCATCCGGTGCACGACGAACACGACGCCGTGCTGGTCGCGCAAGGCCTGCTGGCCGAGGCCGACACTGCGCAGCCATTCGGTCCGCGCACGCTCGAGGAAATGCAGGTAGCGCGCGTGGTAGACGACGCCACCGGCATCGGTGTCCTCCCAGTACACGCGCACCGGCCAGCGGAACTCGCGCACCGCGTCCACCGATCCGCCCGCGCGGGGTTGCCGGCGCGGGCGTTCGATCGCCGCCGTCGGCGCCGTGGCCCTCGCCTCAGCCGTCACGCGGCGCATCTCCGTCCGGCACGAACAGGTCGCCCGCCGCCGGGCGCGCGGGTGGCGTCAATCCGAGGTGCAGGTACGCCTTGCGCGTTGCGATGCGTCCGCGCGCCGTGCGCGCGAGGAAGCCCTGCTGGATCAGGAACGGCTCGAGCACGTCCTCGATCGTGCCGCGTTCCTCGCTGAGCGCGGCAGCCAGCGACTCGACGCCGACCGGTCCGCCACCGAACGTGTCGATGACCAGCGCCAGCAGGCGCCGGTCCAGGGCGTCGAAGCCTTCGCCATCGACCTCGAGCAGTTCGAGCGCGGCACCGGCCGTCGCGCGGTCGACGACGCCACCGGCGCGAATTTCGGCAAAGTCGCGCACGCGGCGCAACAGGCGGTTCGCGATGCGCGGCGTGCCGCGCGCGCGCCGCGCGATTTCCGCGGCGCCGTCGGCGTCGCACGCGATGCCGAGGATCTTCGCCGAACGGCGCACGATCCCGGCGAGTTCCAGCGGACTGTAGAACTCGAGCCGCTGCACGATGCCGAAGCGGTCGCGGAGCGGCGCGGTGAGGAGTCCCGCCCGGGTGGTCGCGCCGACCAAGGTGAATGGCGGCAGGTCGAGCTTGATCGAACGCGCGGCGGGTCCCTCGCCGAGCATGATGTCGATCTGGAAGTCCTCGAGCGCCGGATACAACACTTCCTCGACGACCGGCGACAGGCGGTGGATCTCGTCGACGAACAACACGTCGCGCGGCTGCAGGTTGGTCAACAGCGCGGCGAGGTCGCCCGGCCGCTCCAGCACCGGGCCCGAGGTCGCGCGCAGGTTCACGCCGAGCTCGTTCGCGATCACGTGCGACAGCGTCGTCTTGCCGAGGCCCGGCGGGCCGAAGATCAACACATGGTCGAGTGCGTGCTCGCGACGTCGCGCGGCTTCGATCGCGATGCCGAGCTGCTCGCGCACCGTGCGCTGGCCGAGATAGTCGCCGAAGGTGCGCGGCCGGATCGAGCGCTCGACGGCCTCGTCTTCGGGGATGGCGGCGGCGGCAACGACGCGGGGCTCGGGCATGCGCGGGGCTGGCAGGCGGAAATCCGCGTGATTATCGTCGCCCGGAGCCCTTGCGGGTAGCCGTCCGGCCGCGGGCGATGGCCGCGGTTCATCATCGGGCGGGAAGCGCCCGTCCTCCGGTCGCCCGTCCGCGCCGGATCGCGGGACCCCCGCGAAGCCGTGCCGCGGCGTCCGTGTGTCAGATTTCGACCTGGGTGCCGAGCTCGATCAGGCGATTGCCGGGAATCTGGAAGAACGCGGTGGCCGGAAGCGCATTGCGGGTCATGAACGCGAACAACGTGTCGCGCCATTTCACCATGCCGGCCCGGTTCGCCGCGACGATGCTCTCGCGGCTGATGAAGAACGTCGTATCCATCATGTCGAACGGCGTGCCGCAGGCCCTGACGCGGCCCATCGCCTCGGGCACGTCGGCATCCTCGGCGAAGCCGAAGCGCAGCACGAGCCGATAGAAGTCATTGCCGAGCGGCGTGATCTCGCGCCGCTCGCCCTCGTCGGCCTTCGGTTGCTCGAGCGTCTCGACGGTCAGCAGGATGTTGCGCTCGTGCAGCACCTTGTTGTGCTTCAGGTTGTGCAGCAGCGCATTGGGCACGCCTTCCTGCAGCGTCGTCAGGAACACCGCCGTGCCGGGCACGCGCACCGGCGGATGCGCGGCAATCGACGCGAGGAACGGTTCGAGCGCGAGCCCGCCCTGCTGGATTTCCCGCTGCACCAGTTCGCGGCCGCGGCGCCACGTGCTCATCACCGCGAACACCGCGATGCCGAGCACGATCGGAAACCAGCCGCCGTGTTCGATCTTGTCGATGTTGCCGACCAGGAACGCGAGGTCGATGGTCAGGAACAGCCCGCCGATCGCAAGGGATCGCCAGAGGCCCCAGTGCCAGATGCGGTGGAACACGATCGTCACCAGCAGCGTGTCCATCGTCATGCAGCCAACCACCGCGATGCCGTACGCCGCGGCGAGGTTGGCGGATGAGCGGAAGCCCAGCACCACCGCGACGATCAGCACCAGCAGCATGCGATTGATCCACGGCAGGTAAATCTGGCCCCGTTGTTCGCGCGAGGTGTGCCGGACTTCCATGCGTGGCAGGTAGCCGAGCTGGATCGCCTCGCGGGCGACCGAAAACGCACCGGAGATCACCGATTGCGACGCGATGATCGCCGCGACCGTCGACAGCACGATCATCGGCAGCAGCAGGGCGTGCGGCGCCAGCAGGTAGAACGGGTTCGCCGCCTTGGCCGGATCGTGGATCAGCAATGAGCCCTGTCCGAAGTAGTTCAGCACCAGCGCCGGCAGGATGAAGCTGAACCAGGACACGCGGATTGGCTTGCGCCCGAAATGGCCCATGTCGGCGTACAGCGCCTCGGCACCGGTCATGCACAGCACGACCGAACCGAGCGCGATGATGGCCGTCCAGCCATTGTCGCGCAGGAATGCCACCGCATACATCGGCGACAGTGCGCGCAGAACGTGGGGGTTGCCGGCGACCTCGATCGCGCCCAGCACCGCGATCGTGATGAACCACAGCGACATGATCGGACCGAACACCGCGCCGACCCGCCCGGTGCCGTGGTTCTGCAGCACGAACAACAAGATGATGATCACGACCGTCACCGGCACGATCCAGTGCTCGAGCCCGGGCGCTGCGACCTGCAGGCCCTCGACGGCGGAAAGTACCGAGATCGCCGGCGTGATGACGCCGTCGCCGAAGAACAGCGAAGCGCCGAACAGGCCGACGATGACGACCGCCCAGCGGGCGCGGGGATTGGCGCGCAACGCGCGCTGCACCAACGCCGTCAACGCCATGATGCCGCCTTCGCCCTTGTTGTCGGCGCGCATGATGAAACCGGCGTACTTCACCGAGACGACCATCACCAGCGACCAGAACACCAGCGACAGCACGCCGAGGACGTTCTCCGGAGACGGCGGAATCCCGTGCTCCCCGAAGGTCTCCTTCATCGTGTACAGCGGGCTGGTGCCGATGTCGCCGTAGACGACGCCCATCGCGCCGAGGGCGAGCATGGCAAGCCGCCGCCGGGTGTCGCCTTCCGGGGCGGGCGCACTGGTCGGATTGCCCATTGGCGTACCCATGAGCGGTCAGCCCAGCGCCGCTTTCAGCGCCTTGCGCAGGATGGCCTCGGCATCGTCGCCCGGCGCCGCCGCGTCGCGCACCAGACGCGCAACTTCCGCCGGCCGGTAACCGAGTGCCTGCAGTGCAGCGCTCGCCTCGTGCGCCGGATCGGCGGGAACCGCTGCGCCAGTGGCAGTCGTTCCGGTCATGCGCGCGTCGCCGACCCGGTCGCGCAACTCGACGACGATCCGCTCGGCAGTACGCTTGCCGATGCCCGGGATGCGTGTCAGCGCGGCGCTATCGCCTTCCTGCACGAGCCGCACGAAATCGTCGGTGCCGACGCCGGACAGCACCGCGAGCGCCGTTTTCGCACCGATGCCGCTGACCTTCAGCAGGTTGCGAAACAACGAGCGCTCCGCCTCGCGCAGGAATCCGTACAGCACCGCGGTGTCCTCGCGGATCGCGTAATGAACGAACAGGCTGACCTCGGTGCCGGGTTCGGGCAGGTCGAACACGGTCGACATCGGCGCTTCGAGCTCGTAGCCGACGCCGCCGCCCGCCTCGACGATCAGCCACGGCGGGCGTTTCGACACCAGCGTGCCGCGCAGCCGACCGATCACCGCCGCCGCCTCAGCGCACCGCGGGCGACGCCGATGCGCGCCAGCGAATGCCGCACGTGCGCGTGCGTCAATGCGACTGCCAGCGCATCGGCCGCGTCGGCCTGCAGCCGCTCGTCGAGCCCGAGCAGGAGGCGGACCATGTGCTGCACCTGCGCCTTGTCGCCGGCACCGCTGCCGACGACGGACAGCTTGATCTCGCGCGCCGCGTATTCGCTGATGGCGAGCCCGTGGCTGACCGCGGCGCAGATCGCCGCGCCGCGCGCCTGGCCGAGCTTCAGCGCCGAGTCCGCGTTGCGCGACACGAACACCCGTTCGACCACGGCCTCGGCCGGCGCGTAGCGGGCGATGATCGCGCCGGTGTCGTCGAAGATGCGGCGCAGGCGTTCCGCGAAATCGCCGGCCTGCGCGAGCGCCAGCGTGGCATGGAAAACATGGGAGGTGCGGCCCGCTGCATCGACGTCGATGATGCCGATGCCGGTGAAGCGGGAGCCGGGGTCGATGCCGACGATGCGCGTCATCGCCAGCGACACCGGAATCGCGCCGAGGGCGGCAACCGCCGGCATGTCAGGCCGCGGGCCACCACGCCCGACCGGCGGCAACGCAACACACGCCTGCCGGCACGCGATCAGGGGCCGTCATTGGAACGCCTCGGCCGGCAAGTCGGCATTCGAATGCACGTCTTGCACATCGTCGAGTTCTTCGAGCCAGTCGAGCAGCTTCGCGACCGTGACCGCGCTTTCCCCCGTCAATGGGACTTCGATGTCGGCGCGTTGCTCGATCTCGCCGCGATCCGGCTTGATTCCGGCGTTCGTCAGTGCTTCGCGGACCGCCTCGAACCCCGCGGGAGAGGTCAGCACCTCGATCGATCCATCCTCGGGGTAGGTCACGACATCGTCGGCCCCGGCCTCGAGTGCCGCTTCGAGAACACGGTTCTCGTCGGTCCCCGGTGCGTACGACAGCACGCCGACGGTGCGGAACAGGTGCGCGACCGAACCCGACGTCCCGAGGTTGCCGCCGAACTTGGAGAACGCATGGCGCACGTCCGCGACGGTGCGCTGCCGGTTGTCGGTCATGCAGTCGACCATGACCGCGACGCCGCCGGGCGCATAGCCCTCGTAGCGGATTTCCTCGTATTCGACACCCTCGAGGGTTCCGGTCGCCTTCTTGATGGCGCGGTCGATCGTGTCGCGCGGCATGTTCGCGGCGAGGCCTTTGTCGATCGCGAGCCGCAGGCGCGGGTTGCCGGCCGGGTCACCGCCGCCGTTGCGCGCGGCGATCGTGATCTCGCGGATCACCCGCGTGAACACCTTCCCGCGCCGCGCGTCCTGCGCGTTCTTGCGGTGCTGGATGTTCGCCCACTTGGAATGACCCGACATGCCCCTGACCCGCCTGATTCATGCGGCCGCAGATTCTAACAGGGACCTCCAACCGGAGGCCCGCTTCCGGCGGGCCGCGTCAGGCCGTGCCGCCGAAATGGCCGGTGCGCAGGAATGCCGCCGTCATGTCCGCCACTTCCGCCGAAAACAGCAGGCCGACATGCGTCGCCGACACGGTCCGGTGCTCGCGCATGCCGGCGATCTCGGTTTCCGCGACCGCGACGGTCCCATCGTGCGGCGCGCTGAGCGGGCCGACCGCGACGCCGAGGCCGAAGGGAACGGTACCGGCGATGACGCCGAGCGGGCGCTTCGCGTGCCAGCCGTCGATGCCCTTCGTCAACATGCCGGCGCTGCGGCCGAGCACGATGCGCCCGCCCGGGAAATGCGCGACGCTGCGCGCGAGCGCGCTGCCGGCGAGCGGCGAGCCGAGGCAGACGACTTTCCCCGGCGGCAGGTCGGGCGCCGCGGCGAGCGCGGTCAGCGCGACCAGCCCGCCGAGGCTGTGGCCGACCAGGTGCAGGCGGTCGGCATGCGCGCGTCGCGCGCGCTCGAGCAGCGCCGCGACGGCCGCGTCCGGCCCGCGCGCGACGCTCGAATAGTCGAAAGTTTCGACGTCGAGCCCGGCGTTGCGCAGGCGCCGCGCCAGCGGCAGCAACGAAAAGCCGCGCATCCACAGGCCATGCAGCAGGATCGCGTGTTCGGTCACGGCGTGCGTCTTGCCGGGTCGACGACGTCGATGTGCAGGTCGTGCAATTGGCTCGCCGATACCGGAGACGGTGCGGCCGACATCAGGTCCTGCGCGCTGGTCGTCTTCGGGAACGCAATCACGTCGCGGATCGCGTCGGTACCGGCCAGCAGCATCGCGAGGCGGTCGACGCCGAACGCGATGCCGCCGTGCGGGGGCGCGCCGCATTCGAGCGCATCGAGCAGGAAGCCGAACTTCGCGCGCGCCTCGTCGGCGTCGATCCCGAGCAGGCCGAACACCGCCTGCTGCATGTCGGGCCGGTGGATGCGGATCGACCCACCGCCGATCTCGGCGCCATTCAGCACCATGTCGTAGCCGCGGCTCACGGCATTGGCGGGATCGGCGGTCAGGGCCGCGACGTCGTCGACCTTCGGCGCCGTGAACGGGTGGTGCAACGCGACGTGGCGCTGTTCCTGCGCGTCCCATTCGAACATCGGGAAATCGGTGACCCAGAGCGGCTTCCACCCGGTTGCGACGAGTCCGCGTTGCTGCGCCACCTGCAGCCGCAGCGCGCCCATGAACGTGCTGACGGCCTTCCACTCGCCGGCGCCGAACAGCAACGCATCGCCGTCGCGCGCCTGCGCCAGCGCGAGGATTCGCGCCAGCGCGGCCTCGTCGAGGAACTTGGCGATCGGCGAGCTGACCCCCTGCAGGCCCTTCGCGGCTTCGTCGACCTTGAGCCACGCAAGGCCCTTCGCCCCGAACTTCGCCGCGTGCGCCGCAAGCTCGTCGAGCTGCTTGCGCGACAGCTCGGCGCCACCGGGCACACGCAGCGCCGCGACGCGGCCGCCCGCGTCGTTCGCCGGGCCCGCGAACACCTTGAACTCGACGTGCCGCACGGCTTCGGCGATGTCCACGAGTTCCATGCTGATGCGCAAGTCGGGCTTGTCCGAACCGTACCGCCGCATCGCCTCGTTCCATGTCAGGCGCGGGAACGGATCGGCGAGGGCGATGCCGCCGACGTCGCGGAATACGTCGCGGATCATCGCCTCGACGGTGTCTTGCACGTCGCGCTCGGCGACGAACGCGAACTCCATGTCGAGCTGCGTGAATTCCGGCTGCCGGTCGGCGCGCAGGTCCTCGTCACGGAAGCAGCGCGCGATCTGGTAATAGCGGTCGAAGCCCGCGATCATCAGCAACTGCTTGAACAATTGCGGCGACTGCGGCAACGCGTAGAACTCGCCGGGATGGATGCGCGAGGGCACGAGGTAGTCGCGTGCGCCTTCCGGGGTCGCCCGCGTCAGCACGGGCGTCTCGATGTCCTGGAAGCCGCGCGCATCGAGCCAGCGTCGCAACGCCGCCACGAGGCGCGCCCGCAGGCGCAGCACCCGCTGCATTTCCGGGCGCCGCAAATCGAGGTAGCGGTACTTGAGCCGCATGTCCTCGTTGGGGCTTTCGTGCAGCGCGAACGGCAGGTTGCGCGCCGTGTTCAACACTTCAACACCGTCCGCGAGAACTTCGAAGCGCCCGGTCGGGATGCGGTCATTGGCGGTGATGCGCTCGCGCACCGTGCCGGTGACGCGCAAACACCATTCGTACCCGGCCGCCGATGCCGCCGCGAACGCGGCCTTGCGATCGGGATCGACGACGACCTGCACGATGCCGGTGTGGTCGCGCAGGTCGACGAACAGGACGCCGCCGTGGTGCCGGTGCGAATCGACCCAGCCGCACAGGGTCAGTTCACGGCCAAGCTGGCCGGCGCCGATTTCACCGCAAAAGTGCGTCCGCATGCCGGGGACCCGCAGCCGCGCCACGGAACGGGCGCGGTAAAGGAAGCGCAATGTAGAGAGGAATCCGGACCGCCGCAACCGCGGCGGGCCCGGACCGCGGGAACCCGCAAGGATTTCAGGTTCCCGCGACCCCCGGCGGATTCCGCGTCAACGCCAGCGGCGATCGACGAGGAAGACGGCGGCGCAGCCCTGGTCGACCCAGACGCCGGCGCGGTTCCAGCCCCAGGTCCGGCCTTCGATGCACGGCGAGTTCGAGGTCTGGCGCTCGATCACGACACGACTGCCGCGGCCGGTATCGACCCGGCACATCTGGTAGCCGTAGCCCTGACTCGAGCAGGAGAAGCGGATCGGGCGATCCCAGCCCGGCCCGGGCTGCCAGCCATTGCCGGGGGGGACGTCCCAGCGGCGATCGACGCGGAAAACCGCGGCACAGCCGCCGTCGACCCACACGCCAGCGCGGTTCCAGCCCCACGTCTGGCCTTGTCGGCACGGTGTCTTGGACAGTTGCTGCATGATCGAAACGCGGCCGCCAATGCCGGTATCGACCCGGCACATCTGGTAGCCGTAGCCTTGGCTCTCGCAGCGCACGTTGAAACTCTGGTCCCAACCAGGTCCCGGGCGCCAGCCGCCGGGCCCGTAACCATAGCCGGGTTGCGCCATGGCGCCCGTCGACGCCGCGACGCCCGCCACCATCGAAATTGCCAAGGTTCCGCTTAGCCATCGAGACATCGCAACGCCCTCCGTGCCGGTCGAAGCCATGATTCTAGCCCGGAGCCGGGTGCGCGCAACACGGGGTCCGAACGTCAAAGGTTGTCAATCGGTCGATGGGCTCGTGGCGTCCGGCTTGGCCGCTGCCGTGGATTCCTTCGGTGCGGCTGCCCTTTCCGTGGCGGGGCTCGCTGCGGGCGCAGCGCCGGAACCATTCGCCGCCGGCTTGTCGTCGACTTTCGCCTTGGCGGGCTCGTCCGTGCTCGCCAGGTTGTGGCGAGTCTCGCCCTCGCCCTTGAAGTCGGTTTCGTACCAACCCTTGCCCGCGAGCCGGAACGCCGGCGCCGTCACCTGCCGGCGTACGGCAGCCTCGCCGCACTTCGGACAACGGTCCGGGTCCGGCGCGGACAGCTTCTGCAGCCGGTCGAAGCGGTGGCCGCAGTTCTGGCATTTGAAAACATAGATCGGCATGGCGGTCCGCAAAAATAAGGGGACAGGGCCTTCATTTCAACGGCGCGCGCGCCGAGCGTCGATCCGTCCGCGTCGCCAGCGCCCGTTGGACCCATCCGGACGCAGCCGGCTCCGGCCCGTCAGACCTTGCGGAAGGCGAGCTTGCCACCCTCGGCATCGACGCGCACGGTGTCGCCCGCCCCGAACGCGCCCGACAGGATCTGCTGCGCCAGCGGGTTCTCCAGTTGGGACTGGATCGCGCGCTTCAGCGGGCGCGCGCCATACACCGGATCGAACCCGACGTTGCCGAGCAACGCGAGCGCCGGGTCGGAAATCTCGAGGTCGATCTGGCGTTCCTGCAGGCGCCTGGCGAGATAGTTGGTCTGCAGGCGCGCGATCTCGCGGATCTGCTTCTTGTCGAGCGGGTGGAACACGACGATTTCGTCGAGGCGGTTGATGAACTCGGGCCGGAAGTGCGCCTGCACCACGCCCATCACCGCGGCCTTCATTTGCGTGTAGGCCTCCGGTGAGTCCTCGTCGATGCCGCTCGCCGCAATGTCCTGGATCTGGTGCGAGCCGAGGTTCGACGTCATCACGATGACGGTGTTGCGGAAGTCGACCGTGCGGCCCTGGCCGTCGGTCAGCCGTCCGTCGTCCAGCACCTGCAGCAGGATGTTGAACACATCCGGGTGCGCCTTCTCGACTTCATCCAGCAGGATCACGCTGTACGGGCGCCGGCGCACGGCTTCGGTCAGATAGCCGCCTTCCTCGTAGCCGACGTAACCGGGCGGCGCGCCGATCAAGCGCGCGACCGAGTGCTTCTCCATGAACTCGGACATGTCGATCCGCACCATCGCCTCGGTGGTGTCGAACAGGAAATTCGCGAGCGCCTTGCAAAGTTCGGTCTTGCCGACGCCGGTCGGCCCGAGGAACAGGAACGAACCGTACGGACGATTGGGATCGGAGAGTCCCGCCCGCGCGCGGCGGATCGCATCCGAAACGGCCTTCACCGCTTCGTCCTGGCCGACCACGTTCCGGTGCAGCGCGTCCTCCATGTGCAGCAGCTTTTCGCGCTCGCCCTCCAGCATCTTCGACACCGGAATGCCGGTCCAGCGCGACACGACCTGCGCGATTTCCTCGGCGGTGACCTTGTCCTGCACCAGCTTGAAGTCCTGGTGTTCGGCGGCTTGCGCCGCGGCGAGCTGCTTCTCCAGCGCGGGCAACTGGCCGTACTGGATTTCGCTCATCCGCGCATAGTCCTGCCTGCGCTGCGCGGCTTCGAGCTCGTGGTGCGCCTTGTCGATCTGGTCCTTGATCTTCGCCGTGCCCGACAGCGCGGCCTTCTCGGACTTCCACACTTCGTTCAAATCGGAGTACTCGCGCTCGAGCTTGACGATGTCGGTCTCGAGGTCGGCGAGGCGCTTCTTCGACTCCTCGTCCTTCTCCTTCTTCAGCGCCTCGCGCTGGATCTTCAACTGGATCAGGCGGCGTTCGAGGCGGTCGAGTTCCTCGGGCTTCGAATCGATTTCCATGCGGATGCGACTGGCCGCCTCGTCCATGAGGTCGATCGCCTTGTCCGGCAACTGGCGATCGGTGATGTAACGGTTGGACAGCGTGGCCGCGGCCACGATCGCGGGGTCGGTGATCTCGACGCCGTGGTGCACGGCGTACTTTTCCTTGAGTCCGCGCAGGATCGCGATGGTGTCCTCGACCGTCGGTTCGCCGACGAACACCTTCTGGAAGCGCCGTTCCAGCGCGGCGTCCTTCTCGATGTACTTGCGGTACTCGTCGAGCGTGGTCGCGCCGATGCAATGCAGTTCGCCGCGCGCCAGCGCCGGCTTCAGCATGTTGCCGGCGTCCATCGCGCCCTCGGCCTTGCCGGCGCCGACCATCGTGTGCAATTCGTCGATGAACAGGATGATGCGGCCTTCCTGCTTGGCGAGATCGTTCAGTACGCCCTTGAGGCGCTCCTCGAACTCGCCGCGGTACTTCGCGCCGGCGATCAGCGCCCCCATGTCGAGCGCCAGCAGCCGCTTGTCGCGCAGGCCTTCCGGCACCTCGCCCTTGACGATGCGCTGCGCGAGGCCCTCCACGATCGCGGTCTTGCCGACGCCGGGCTCGCCGATCAGCACCGGGTTGTTCTTGGTGCGCCGGCTCAGCACCTGGATCACGCGACGGATTTCCTCGTCGCGGCCGATGACGGGATCGAGCTTGCCGGATTCGGCACGCGCCGTCATGTCGATCGTGAATTTCTCGAGCGCCTGCCGCTGGTCCTCGGCGTTTTCGGACTGCACCTTCTCGCCGCCGCGCAGTTTGTCGATCGAGGCTTCGAGGTTCTGCTTGTTCGCGCCGGCGGCCTTCAGCGCGCGGCCGATTTCGCCCTTGTCGTCGAGGCAGGCCAGCACGAACAGTTCCGATGCGATGAACTGGTCGCCACGCTGCTGCGCGAGCTTGTCGGTGACGTTGAGCAGGCGCGTCAATTCGTTCGAGACATTGATGTTGCCTTCCTGTCCGGACACCCGCGGCAGGCTGTCCAGCATTTCTCCGAGCCGTTCGCGCAACAGCGGCACGTTGACGCCCGCCTGCGCCAGCAGCGGCGTCGTCGAGCCGCCCTGCTGGTCCAGCAGCGCCACCAGCACGTGCGCCGGTTCCAGCATGTTGTTGTCGCGCCCGACCGCCAGCGACTGCGCATCGGCCAGCGCCTGCTGAAAGCGGGAAGTCAGTTTGTCCGTGCGCATCGGTTTGCCCCCGTCGAGAGCCCTGCGGGAAACCGCAATGCCCGAATAGTGCGGGCAGGACGCGCTTAATCAAGCCGTGCGGCGCCGATGCGCTATCTGCGGCGATGCGGCCTGGCCGCGGCTTTCGCTCCCTTGGCGTGCCGCACGGGGCGCTTGCGCGCTTCAGCGGCACCGCGGCGCTTGGCACGGCTGCGCTCGCGAACCGCACGCCTCTTGGCGGTCGCTGCGGCACCCATCAGGGTCAACAGTTCCCGCACGGCAGTGCGACCGTACACCGGCTGCGCCAACTGGAGGGCTTTCGCGAACGGCCGGCCCGGCTCGAAGCCCGCGAGCCGCAGCAGCCGGCGCACCGCGTCCAGCTCGCGACGCGACTTGACGACGAACCGAAGCTCGTCACCCTTCTTGTAGCGCGCATACCCTTCCGCGCCGAGGCGAGCCGCATTCTGGAGCCGGACGTAACCATTCCGGTTGAACACCGCCGCCAACTGCTTGCCAATCGACTTCGTGCCCGATGGGGGGGTCATCGCATCCCGACTCGCATCGCCAATGGACAACGCCAAGTTTCACACACAAGTCCGAAGACGCAACGGCCAGCGTCGGCCTCGGAGGCGCGCGCCAGCCTACTCCATCCGGCCGGCAGCCGCGTGCCCGCGCGAATGGCCGGGTAGCCCGGACGACCGCTCAGGTGCCGACGATGCGGGTGCTTCGGGCGTACGCCCACCGGATCATCGCCGGATCGCGTGCCGCGTCGGTGCAAAGCCGTGACGGGCAGGGGACGATGCCGACCCGGCCCAGGTCCAACCGATCCGCATCCCAGCATGTGCACACCGTGATGTCGGCCTCGATGATTCCTTCGCTATGCCCCCTGCAGGCCGCGACCAAGAGGTCCAGTTCCAGCTCCGAGAGATCGAGCATCGCCAGTGGCAGTGACCGAGCGAACGCCGCAGCGCGGTGTCCGTGCAGGCGGTCCCGTCCATCATTCTGGCGTTGGGAGTCGTGCAGGAACGCGAAAGCCTCGACGACACGCGGATTCGCTCCCGTGGAATCGCACAGCCGAAGGCCGTTCTCCCGCACGCGCGCCCAGTGCGACGCGCCGTGGATGCCGCCCCAGTCCAGTGCGAAATTCCGCCGCAGCAATTGGATCAGTTGGGACGAAATCGCCATGTTTCGCGGACTCCAATGGATGTGGTCAACGGCAAGACGCGCGGGAACACGGGGTCCGGGTCGATTCCGTCCCCACCCGTACCAGGAGCCCTTTTGCGACGGCTTGCCCGCATGGCAACCGCAAACCGTTCGACATGCACCTGTCCGCGGCGATCACCCAGCTGCGTCGCGCACTGCGCGAGACCCGAGAATGCGGTATGCGACATACGCAAGGGAAGCCGTGGCCGTGAGTGCGGCAGGAAAGAAAATGGCAAAGTAGCTGTAGGCATGAAACGCCACTGCACCGCCGATGCCACCACAAAGGAAGCCCGAGATGACGGTAATGCAAAGGCGCAACCGGCGGATGTCGACAGGCAGGCCACGGAGGAAGTGCCCCAGGTAGATTCCCAGATCGGTGAACATGCCGGAAAGGTGTGTCGTTCGGACGACCGCGCCGCTATAGGTGCTGACCATTGCATTCTGAAGTCCACAGGCGCAGGCGGCCGAGTACATGCCCAACGGGCTACCACGCCCAAGCAAAGGGACGGACGCGCACAGCAGTGCAGAGACGATCGCCAGCGCGACGCCATACCGTCGTCCAAGCATGAGCGTGCTGTCCTGGATGATGAATCCACTGAGGGAGCAACCCAGGACGAATGCTCCCAGGAGTGCGGCGAAATGAAGCGAGCTACCGACATTGGCAGAGGCAATCGCTGCGCCCAGCATGGAGGTGGTCCCTGTCAAATGGGTGATCGCCTGGTGTTCGAAGCCGAGGAAGCCGACAACATTGACCATCCCGGCGATCAATGCCAGCAGCCAGGTGCCAGTCCATATCCATCGGGGCAACTTCGAGATCATGGGTCTTGCTCCGCCAGTTGGGCGTCCGGATCGAGGCCACTCCCGGGCCGTGGAGCGGGGAGCCGAACATTCGACTGCGTGTGACCAGCCACCAATTGGATACCCCCTTCCCCCGACCGAAGATTCCGATCTTGCGTGCGGAACCATGGACTCGACCGTGTCGACATGCGGGCCTCTGGGCGGACAGTATTACGGCAACCTCACCAAAACCGGGACTCATGTTTCGAAGGTGCCATGGCGGTCCCATGCGGCCACGTCCGCCATTCACCGATCTTGATCATCGCGCCAACCAGACCAGCGTCGCCATCCGTCCGCTGCGCGCGCCGTCGCGGCGGTAGGAGTGGAAGCGCCGGTCAGCGAACGTGTCGCAGCCGCCGCCGAAGGTTCGGGTAACCCCGTTGGCACGCAGGCGCTGGCGCGCCAGTTCATGCAGATCGCAGTGCCAGTGGCCGGAGCGCGAGACGGTGAATGCGTCGGCTGATCGAGGGTCGCCGGCAAGAAACGCGTCGCGTACTTCCTCGCCAACTTCGTAGGACTTCGCGGCAATCGCGGGCCCGAGCCACGCGATGACTCCCTCGCGCCGCGTCCGCATTGCATCCAAAGCGCTTTCGAGCACACCTGCCGACAGCCCGCGCCAGCCGGCGTGCGCCGCCGCGACCTCCGAGCCGTCGCCGGCGGCGAACAGCACCGGCAGGCAATCGGCCGTCTGGATGGCCAGCACGACTCCGGGCGCGCTGGTAACGGCGGCATCGCCTTCCGGTTCACCCGCCGCGGTGCTGCCCAACTTGATAACGCGTGTGCCATGCACTTGCCGCAGCCAGCGCGGCTCCGACGGGAGCGACAGGGCCTCGCGCAGGAACGCGCGGTTCGCGCGGACGGCATCCGGATCGTCGCCGCAGTGGATTCCGATGTTGAATCCGTAAGGTGATCGTCGCGAGGCTTCCGCCCCGTCGCGTGTCGTCGTCACCGCTCGCACGCTGGGCGGCGCCGGCCACTTGGGAACCAGCCAACCGACCGTGGATCCGGACATGCTCACGCCTGCATCGTCCGGCTGGATGCGCTGGAAGCGCATCGCACGGCGCGGCCGGGACCAACGCCGACGATGCCGGCGCCACACCCGCTCGTCATGACTTGCCTTCGCTCGCCGCATCGTCGCGCAGCGCGGCGAGCAGGTCGCGGAAGTCCTTCGGCGGCGGCGCGGTGACCGATACCGGATGACCGTCGGACGGATGCGCGAACTCGAGCTTCTCCGCGTGCAGCGCCTGCCGCTTGAAGCCGCGCAGCGCCGCGACGAGTTGCGGCGTCGCGCCGCGCGGCAGCTTCAGGCGCCCGCCATAGGCTTCGTCGCCGACCAAAGGGTGATGGAGGTGCGCCATGTGCACGCGGATCTGGTGCGTGCGCCCGGTTTCGAGGCGGCATTCGAGCAGCGACAACGCACGGAAGCGCTCGCGCACGCGATAGTGCGTCACCGCGGAACGGCCGTCTTCGCGCACCGCCTGCCGCAGCCGGTCCCGCGGATGCCGGCCAATCGACGCATCGATCCGCCCGCCGGCCACCAATCGCCCGTAGACGATCGCGAGGTATTGCCGGTGCACGGAGCGCGCCGCGAGCTGTGCGACCAGCGCGGCGTGCGCAGGCAGCGTCTTCGCGACGACGAGCAGGCCGGACGTGTCCTTGTCGAGCCGATGCACGATGCCGGCGCGCGGCACCATGGCGAGCCGCGGGTCGTGGTGCAGCAGCGCGTTCTGCAACGTGCCGGCGCGATTGCCCGCCCCCGGGTGAACGACGAGCCCCGGCGGCTTGTCGACGACGAGCACGGCGTCGTCCTCGTAGCGGATGTCGAGCCCGATCGGTTCGGGTGGAACATCGCCGAGCGGGACATCGATGACGGTCAACGTGACCTGCTCGCCGCCGCGCACGAGGTGGCGGACCGGCACCACGTGGCCATCGAGCAGCACCGCGCCGTCGCGCACCCATTGCGCGAGCCGCGAGCGCGAGTATTCGCGGAACAGGTCGGCCAGCACGCGGTCGAAGCGGTTCCCCGCGGCCGCGACCGGCACCTCCGCCACCCGGACCGCTGGCCTTTCGTTCATCGGCACCCGCCCTTCCCGCATCGGCTTCGCGGTATTATCCACGCCCGGTTCCCGCCTGCCCGCCATCGCATGTCCCATCCGCTCCGCGATTCACGCCTTGCCTGCGCCGCGCTGGTGCTGCTGTTGGCGACGCTGTCCGGCTGCTCGCTGTTCCACCGCGGCGGCGCCAAGGGCAACCCGATGGACACGATGACGGTCGAGCAGCTCTACGAGCAGGGCGCCGATGCGTTGAAGTTCGGCAACTACGACCTCGCGACCCGTGCATTCACGCGCCTGATCGCGCGGTTCCCGTTCGGCGCCTACACGGAGCAGTCGCAGCTCAACCTCGCGTACGCGCAGTACAAGAACGACAAGCCGGACGATGCGTATTCGACGATCAATCGCTTCATCAAGACCTACCCGACCAACCAGTACGCCGACTACGCGTACTACCTGCGCGGCCTGATCAACTTCGACCGCTCATCCGGGTTCCTGACCTCGTACATCGGCTCGGACTCGACGCAGCGCGACCTCGCCTTCGTCCGCCAGTCGTTCGACGACTTCGGCAGCCTGGTGAAGCGCTATCCCGACAGCCGCTACGCCGTCGACGGCCGCCAGCGGATGATTTACCTCCGCAACCTGCTGGCGAAGAGCGAACTCAACGTCGCGTTCTATTACCTCCGGCGCGGCGCGTACGTCGCGTCGGCGAACCGGGCCAAGTCGATCGTCGAGACGTATCCACGGGCGCCCGAGGTGGGCGATGCGCTCGCGATCATGATCGTGAGCTACGACAAGCTAGGCCAGAAGAAGCTCGCCGAAGGTGCCGAGAGCGTCTTGAAGCTCAACTACCCGAACCACCCGTTCTTCGCCGGCGGCTGGCCGCACTACCGCTCGACCTGGTGGAAGCTGCTGCCGCTCGCGGCGCGCGGCTGACGCCAGATCGCAGTCCCCGCCCGCGGGTCAACGCCAGCCCGACGTGATCGGATAACGCCGTTCACGGCCGAACGCGCGCCGCGAGACCTTGGGACCCGGCGCCGCCTGATGCCGCTTCCACTCGCTGGCCCGCACCAGCGCCAGCACCCGTTCGACGAGCGCCTTGTCGAAACCGCGGGCAACGATGTCGCCGCGCGAACGGTTGTCATCGACACTGAGGCGCAGGATCGCGTCGAGCACCGGATACGGCGGCAGCGAGTCCTGGTCGGTCTGGTTGGCGCGGAGCTCCGCCGACGGTGCGCGCTCGATGACGGCTTCAGCCACCACCGGGCCATCCGGCCGTGCATTGCGCCAGTGCGCGAGTGCGTAGACATCCGTCTTGTAGAGGTCCTTCAGCGGCGCATAGCCGCCGCACATGTCGCCGTAGATCGTCGCGTAGCCGACCGCGTATTCGCTCTTGTTGCCGGTCGTCAGCACCAGTCCGCCACAGGCGTTCGACAGCGCCATCAGCAGCGCGCCCCGGCAGCGCGACTGCAGGTTCTCCGCCATCACGCCACGCTGCGCGGCGGCGCCGTACGCCGCGGCGTCGAGCACCGGCGCAAGCGCTCCGAGGAATCCCCCGAAAGGAGCCTCGATCGGCACGGTCAGGAGTTCGACGCCGAGCCGCCGTGCCTGTTCGGCCGCGAGGTCGCCGCTGAGCTCGGAGGTATAGCGCGACGGCAGCCGCACCGCGGTCACGCTGCCGGCACCGAGCGCATCGACCGCGATCGCCAGCACGAGCGCTGAATCGATGCCGCCCGACAGGCCGACCCACGCGCGCGGAAACCCGTTCTTGCGGCAATAGTCCTGCGTGCCGCGCACGATTGCGCCCCAGGTCAATGCCGTGTCATCCGCCGCCCCGACTTCCGGCCACAGGACGCGCGTGAAGCGCCGCGCTCCCGGATCGAAGTCGGCGACGAGCCAGTGATCCTCGAATGCCACCGCGGCCGGGTGGATCCGGCCATCGGCATCGGCGAGCAGCGAGGCGCCGTCGAACACCAAGGCGTCCTGGCCGCCAACGGTATTGAGGTACGCGATGGCGGTGCCGGTCTCCGCGACCCGCCGCGCCAGCAGTGCCATCCGCTCGGCGAGCTTGCCGCGTTCGTACGGCGAAGCGTTCACCACCAGCAGGAGTTCCGCGCCCGCCTGCGTCACGGCGGCCGCTGCGCGTTCGTGCCAAAGGTCTTCGCAGATCAGGATCCCGGCGCGCACGCCGGCGACTTCGAAGACGCGTTCCCGTCCAGCCGAACCCGGCGTGAAGTAGCGCCGCTCGTCGAATACCGCATAGTTCGGCAACTCGCATTTGCGACACGTCGCCGCGACGGCGCCGTCACGCAGGATGCTGGCGGCATTGTGGACGGCATCGCCGATGCGCTCGGGCCAGCCAACGATCGCGACGATGCCGCGCGCTGCCTTCGCGACCTCCGGCAGTGCCGCGGCGCAGACCGAGCGGAATTCGTCGCGCAGCAACAGGTCTTCCGGCGGATAACCGCTGAGCGCGAGTTCCGGGAACAACACCAAGTCGGCGCGGTGCGTGTCCCGCGCCTCGGCGATCAGCCCGGCGATGCGCGCGGCGTTTTGCGCCACCGCACCGACCGGGAAGTCGAATTGGGCGAGGGCAATGCGCAGCCTTGCCATTGTTCCGGGACCCGAGATCGTGGGATGGCGGATCATAGCCGCACGGCACGCCGGCGGGTCGCCGCATCGCGGCTGTGAGAAAACCCGCCGAGCCGCGAATCATGTCCGGGAAGGCTGCCTGCGAGGCGGCACCCGGAGCACGGCGGATGGAAGGCGTGATGACCAGTGCAAACCGAGTCGAAGCCGCACACCCGGCGTTCCTGGCCGAACTCGAGCGCCATCGCGGCATCGTGCTGAGGGTCGCGGCCACGTATTGCGACGACGCGGCCGGACGTGCCGACCTCGTCCAGGAAATCGCCGCGCAATTGTGGCGCGCGTGGCCGAAGTACGACCCGGCCCGCCGCCTGACGACGTGGATGTACCGGATCGCGCTGAACGTGGCCATCAGCTTCGCGCGCGACGAAGGCCGGCATCGCCGCTCGACGGTGCCGTTCGACCCGGAGCTGCACGACGTCGCCGACGCCAACGTCGTCGATCACGGGACCGACGAGCGCCTGCAGGCCCTGCAGCGCTTCATCGCGAGCCAGGCGCCGATCGACCGTGCCCTGCTGCTGCTCTATCTCGACGAACGCCCACAGGCCGAAATCGCGTCGATCCTCGGCCTCAGCGAAACCAACGTCTCGACCAAGATCGGACGCCTGAAACAGCGCATCCGCGACACCCTCTGACTCCCGCCTCGAACCATCCACAGGACACGAAAATGGAAGCGAATGAAATGAAGGCACTCTGGCAAGTCCTGGATCACCGCGTGCAGCGCGACGACGCCATGTTGCGCGAGGTCCTGCGCGACAGGAAACTCGACGTGGCCCGCCATCGCCTGCGCCCACTGGTCATCGGGCAGTGGCTGCAGATCGCGTTCGGCGCCGTGTTCGTCGTGCTTGCCGCACTGCTGTGGCGCTCGCGGCCGGAATCCCCGTCGGTGATTGCCGCCGGTGTCGCCGTGCAGGTGTATGGCATCGTCACGATCGCATTCGCCGGCTTGATGCTGGGTCGGCTTGGTGAAGTGGACTATGCCGCGCCGGTCGTCGACATCCAGGAGCAGTTGCTGCGCGCGCGCAGCGTGTACGTCCGCAGCGGGATGGTTGCCGGACTCCCATGGTGGTTCCTGTGGGTCCCGGTACTGATGGTGCTGGCCGGGCTCGGTGGCCACGACCTGTGGGCGGCGGCACCAGCCGCAGTCGGCGGCTGTCTCGGCGTTGGCGCCGTCGGCCTGCTCGCGACGTGGTGGGCGTTCCGCTGGGCGCGCCAGCCCGATCGGCCGGAGTCTTGCCGCAGGCTGGACGATCACCTGACGGGAGGCAGCTTGCGTCGAGCGCTCGGTCAGATCGATGAACTCCGGCGCTTCGAGTCGGAGTGACGGGGCCGTCGTTCCGTCACCCGGACGCCGCTGACGGGAACGTACGAATCGCGTCAGTGCAGGCGGCCGGCAATCGCCTTGCCGAGATCGGCCGGCGAGTGCACGGTCGTGACACCGGCCTTCTCGAGCGCCGCGAACTTCGCCGCCGCAGTGCCCTTGCCGCCGGAAATGATCGCACCGGCATGGCCCATCCGCTTGCCGGCGGGTGCGGAAGCTCCGGCGATGAACGCGACCACGGGCTTGGTGACGTGCTCGGCGATGAACTCGGCCGCTTCCTCCTCGGCGCTGCCGCCGATTTCGCCGACCATGATGATGCCTTCGGTCTGCGGGTCGCCCTGGAACAGCCGCAGGCAATCGATGAACTCGAGGCCGTGGATCGGATCGCCGCCAATGCCGATCACGGTCGACTGGCCGAGCCCGGCCTGCGTCGTCTGGAACACGGCCTCGTACGTCAGCGTGCCGGAACGCGACACGATGCCGATCCGCCCGGGCTGGTGGATGTGGCCCGGCATGATGCCGATCTTGCACGCACCCGGCGTGATGATGCCCGGGCAGTTGGGCCCGATCAGCACCGTATCCGGGTAGCGGCCCAGCACGTTGTCGACGCGCAGCATGTCGAGCACCGGGATGCCTTCGGTGATCGCGACGATGACCCGGATGCCGGCGGCCGCGGCTTCGAGGATCGCGTCGGCCGCGAACGGCGGCGGCACGAAGATCATCGACGCGTCGGCGCCCGTATCGGCAACCGCATCTTCCACCGTGTCGAACACCGGCAGTCCAAGGTGTTCGCCACCCCCCTTGCCGGGGGTCACGCCGCCGACCAGCTTGGTGCCGTAGTCGATCGCCTGTTCGGAATGGAACGTGCCCTGCTGGCCGGTGAAGCCCTGGCAGATGACCTTGGTGTTCTTGTCGACGAGGACGGACATTCAGGCAACCCTATCGTGTTCTTCCGGATCATGTCCCGGGGAACCGGCATCGCCGGCGACCGGGGGCGCGCGGCGCAACCGGCTCAAGCGGCCTTGGCGGCGGCGACGGCCTTTTGCGCCGCGTCGTTGAGGTCATCGGCTGGCGTGATCTTCAAGCCCGAGCGCGCCAGCAATGCGCGACCCTGTTCGACATTCGTCCCCTGCAAACGCACGACCACGGGAATCTCGAGCCCGACTTCCTTCACCGCGGCAATGACGCCCTCGGCAATCAGGTCGCAACGGACGATACCGCCGAAAATGTTGATCAGGATGCAACGGACCTTGTCCGACGACAGGATCAGCTTGAACGCTTCGGTCACGCGCTCGCGCGTTGCGCCGCCGCCGACGTCGAGGAAGTTCGCCGGTTCGCCGCCGGCCAGCTTGATCACGTCCATCGTCGCCATCGCGAGCCCGGCGCCATTGACCATGCAGCCGATGTCGCCGTCCATCGTGACGTAGTTGAGGTTGTTCTTCGACGCGGCGGCCTCGGCCGGGTCTTCCTGCGCGATGTCGCGCATCGCGACCAGCTCCGGGTGCCGGAACGCGGCGTTGTCGTCGGAATTGACCTTGCCGTCGAGCGCCGCGAGGTCGCCGCCCGCGACGATCGCGAGTGGATTGAGCTCGACCAGCGACAGGTCCTTGTCGTTGAACAGGCGAAAGAGGCCCAGCATGATCTTCACGAGCTGGTTCGCCTGCTTCGCGGTCAGGCCCATGTCGAACGCGAGCTGGCGGCACTGGTAGGGTTGCAGTCCCTCGACGAAATCGACCGCGACGGTGTGGATGTCGTCGGGCGTTTCGCGCGCGACCTGCTCGATGTCGACGCCACCGCGCGAGGACGCGATGAACGTGACCTGCCGCGTCGCGCGGTCGACCAGCACCGAGAGGTAGAGTTCCTTGACGATGTCGGTCGCCTCGGTGACCAGCACGCGGTCGACCGGCAGTGCGCGGCCGCCGGATTGGTACGTCGCCATGCGCGTGCCGAGCATTCCAGCCGCCGCGGCCTTCACGGCGTCGAGCGACTTGCAGAACTTCACGCCGCCGGACTTGCCGCGGCCACCGGCGTGGATCTGGGCCTTGACCATCCATTGCTCACCACCGAGCAGGCGGGCGGCGTCGACGGCTTCGTTGGCCGACGCGGCCACCTTGCCCGGCGGCACCGGGATGCCGTAGGCGGAAAACAACTCCTTGGCCTGGTACTCGTGGAAATTCATCGACGACCCTCGGAGAACCGGCACGACCGAGGCGCCGCACGTTGCAGGCGCCACTGGACTGCGCGGAGCACCGCGCCGGGGTCCCGGCGCGCAGGGCGCCTATTCTCGGGGAACGGGCACTTGAAAGCAAAGCCGGGCCACGCCGATGCGGCGCGGAACCGCGGGCGAAGGTCCCGTTCCCGCCGGTTGCTTCCGGAGCAACCCGCGGGCAAGCCGTTATAATCGCGCGCTGGAGGAATCCTTGAACGTCGAGCGCCGCGGCCGCAGCGTGGTCGATCTGCCGGGGGACATCACCCGGCGGGAACTCTATTTCTTCAATATCTACCGTTGCATCGAGGCGCTGATCTTTCTGAGCCTCGCGTTGAGTCCCGTTGCCGGCAACTGGGTGCACCTGGACCATCCCCTGCTCGGTCGGATCGTCGCGGTGGCCTACCTCGTGGCCGCGGTGGCGATCCTCGGCGCCACCGATCGCATGCGCCGCCAACTGGCTGCGGGCATCTCGATCGCAGTCGCGATCGACATCCTGGCCGCACTGGTGGTCCTGATCGCGTTGTCCGGGCACAGCGCGATACCGCTCCTGCTGCTCGTCAATGTCGGCGTCGCCGCCCTGCTGTTGCCCGCCCGCGCGTACGTGTTCGCGATCGCCGCCGGCGCGGCCGTGCTGACGCCGGAATTGTGGAACCATTTCGCCGGCCCCGGCACCGGGCAGAATTTCGGCCAGACCATCGCCATTGCGCTCGGCTACGTCGTCATTGCCGGACTGTTGCACTATCTCGGCCGGCACGTGCGCGCGACCGAGCGGCTCGCCGAACAGCGGGGCGTCGACCTCCTCAACCTCGAGCAGGTCAACGACCTCATCATCCGTCGCATGAAGACCGGCGTGCTGCTGGTCGACGAATCGAACCACATCCTGCGCATCAACGAGTCGGCCTGGCATCTCATCGGCAACCCGTCGCCGAACCAGCACGACCTCGGCGCGGTCGCGCCCGAGCTGTCGCGGCGCCTGTACCACTGGCGCCACAACGGCAAGTCCGAGCAGACGCCGGTGGCACTCGCGCCGGAGGTGCCGGAGGTCATTCCGCGCTTCTCGCGGCTTGCGCCGAACGACGACAGCAACGTGCTGATCTTCCTCGATGACACCTCGCTGCTGTCGCGCCGCGCCGAGGAATTGACCCTGACTTCGCTCGGACGCCTGTCCGCTTCGATCGCGCACGAGATCCGCAACCCGCTCGCGGCGATCCGCTACTCGGCGCAACTGCTGGCCGAATCGCCGAAGCTCGACGATGCCGACAAGCGCCTCGTCGACATCATCAACAACCACTGCACGCGCGCCAACGACGTCGTCGAAAACATCCTGCAGTTGTCGCGGCGCGAGCGGTCGCGGCCCGAAACCGTCGACATCAACACCTGGGTGCTGGCTTTCGTCGAGGACTACAAGCAGGCCAACGACCTCGGCTACGACAACCTGCGCGCGGTGACGCAGAACCGGCGCATCGAAGGCATGATCGACCCGCAGCACATGCAGCAGGTGGTGTGGAACCTCGTGCAGAACGCGTTGCGCTACGGCCGCCTGCCGGGCCAGCCGGCGCGCGTCACGGTGATCGCGCGCCTCGCCGGCGACAAGGGGCCGCCGCTGATCGAGGTGGTGGACCGCGGCCCCGGCATCCCGTCGAAAGTGGCGGCGCAGATCTTCGACCCGTTCTTCACGACACATGAATACGGCACCGGCCTCGGCCTCTATCTCGCCAAGCAGATGACCGAGGCGAGCCAGGCGACGCTCGAGTACGTCCCGATCGCCGGCGGTGGTTCCTGCTTCCGCATCACGCTGGCGCCGGTCGGCTCGCTGCTGGCGCGCTCCGAGGCACCCGCGGCATGATGCCGACCCGGCACGGTTCCAGCCGCGACCGGTATCCGCGTACACTGTGCCTCGCCCGTCCCCCTGACGCGTTGCCGCCATGCCGAGATATGCATTAGTCATCGACGACGAACGGGATATCCGGGAACTGCTGTCGCTGACGCTCGGCCGGATGGATCTGATCGTCGATACCGCGGCCACGGTGGCCGAGGCCCGGGACCGGCTGGCCGAACGCGAGTACGCGTTGTGCTTCACCGACATGCGCCTTCCCGATGGCTCGGGCCAGCAGATCATCGAGGCGATCGCGGAGCGGCATCCCGACACGCCGGTCGCGATGATCACGGCCTACGGCAACGTCGACGCCGCGGTCGCGGCCCTCAAGGCCGGGGCATTCGACTTCGTGTCGAAGCCCGTCGACATCAACGTGCTGCGCCGCCTCGTGCAGACGGCGCTGAAACTCTCGACCGACCGCAAGGCCGAGGTGGCCACGAGCCAGGCGCGCCTGATCGGCGAATCGTCGGCCATCAACGAGCTGCGGGCGACGATCGCCAAGGTGGCGCGCAGCCAGGCGCCGGTCTATATCGCGGGTGAATCCGGCGTCGGCAAGGAACTGGTGGCGCGCCTGATCCACGAACTTGGTCCGCGCAGCAGCGGGCCGTTCGTGCCGGTCAACTGTGGTGCGATTCCTTCCGAACTGATGGAAAGCGAATTCTTCGGCCACAAGAAGGGTAGCTTCACCGGCGCCCACGCCGACAAGGACGGGCTGTTCCACGCCGCGCAGGGCGGCACGCTGTTCCTCGACGAAGTCGCCGAGCTGCCGGTGCCGATGCAGGTGAAGCTGCTGCGCGTGATCCAGGAGAAAGCCGTGCGACCGATCGGCGCGCGCGCCGAGGTCGCAGTGGATGTGCGCATCCTGTCGGCCACGCACAAGAACCTCGCCCGGCTCGTCGACCTCGGCACGTTCCGGCAGGACTTGTTCTACCGGATCAACGTGATCGAGCTGCACGTCCCGCCGTTGCGCGACCGGCGCTCGGACATCCCGATGCTCGCGGGCAAGATCCTCGAACGCCTCGCGCACGAATCGGGAGAGCGGCCGGCGCAACTCCAGCCGGACGCGCTGAAGGCCCTGCTCGACTTCGACTTTCCCGGCAATGTCCGCGAACTCGAAAACGTCCTCGAACGCGCGGTGGCATTGTGCGAGGGCAACGCGATCAGCGTCGATGACCTGCGCCTCGCGCCACGCGGGGTGATGCCGGCCTCGTCACCGGCACCGGCGGCGGATCCCTTGGGGGCCGACGACGTGTCAGGCCGCTACGCACCGGGTGAGCCCGGTGCCGATGGTGGCGTCGACAGCTGGCATGGCGACCTCGCCGCTGCCGTCGCCGAGACCGAGCGCAGCGCGATCCTGCGGGCACTGGAAGCCACCCGCTGGAACCGCACCGCCGCGGCACGCCAACTGGGACTGACGTTGCGCCAGTTGCGCTACCGGCTCGAGAAGCTCGGCATCGAGTAGGCCGTTCCGCGGCCGGGCGTCGGCCACGGTCCCCGCGCGCACACCTCCCGGCAGCACCGCGCCGCACCTTTCCGGTCGCACACCCGGCAAGAAGGGCATTGCTCGTTCATATTACTGAACCACTCAGTATTGAAATAGAAGGGATGAACCCCAGCTTACGGTCGACGCACCCGGGAGAACGGGTTGCGGTCGTGGTGGTCGTAGCGGTGCGGTTCCCGGAGTTGGCCGCGCGCCCTGTGCAATTCCCCAATTGGAGCAGCAACAATGAAAACCTTGCTTACGGCTTTGACCCTCGGAGTGGCATCCGCCTTCGCCTTGCCTGCAGTCTCGCAGGCGGCGGACACCAGCGGTGTCTTCATCAACGGCAACGTCGGCCGTTCCTCGCTCGACAAGGCCTACTACGATGACAGCGACACCGGATTCGGCGTCAACGTCGGCTATCGCTGGGCGCTCGCGCCGGGCGTGCTGGTCGGCGTCGAGGGCGGCTATGCCGATCTCGGCAAGTTCGATCCGAAGTCGGCTTATGACGGCCTCGGCATGACCCGGGCGAAAGTCGACGGCTGGAACCTCGGCGTGAACGGACACTTCAACCT
This sequence comes from Lysobacterales bacterium, assembly GCA_046347015.1. Taxonomy (GTDB): domain Bacteria; phylum Pseudomonadota; class Gammaproteobacteria; order Xanthomonadales; family Rhodanobacteraceae; genus Dokdonella_A. The sequence goes on from JAXMHA010000001.1 coordinate 167,921, forward strand.
GACCGAAAACTGGTACATCAGCGGACGGACAGGCTGGTTCCACGGCAACGTCAAGGGCAGCACGTTCACGACGATCGATTCGGCAACGGTACCGGTCGGTGTCGACGGCTCGTCCAACAAGTGGTATGCCGGAGCGGGTTTCGGCTACGACTTCAGCAACAACGCCAGCGTCGGCCTCAACTACGACTACTACAAGGCGTCGGTGGACGGCCTGACGGTCGATCCAGGGTTGACTTCGGTGAGCTTCGAATACCGCTACTGAGCGGGACGCGAAACATCCTCGGGGACTTGCGTTCGGCATCGCCCCGGCGACAGGTCCAACGGCCCCGAACGGGGCCGTTGGCTTTTTCGCACACCGGGAACACCCGTCAGTGGGAGTCCGGATAGAGTTCCGGCAACACCGAGTCCCGCTTCCGCTCCGCGGCTGGTCGCCACACGAAGCCGCGCCGGAACGCACGCTGCAGTCGCGCGGAGGTGCCCTCATCCGCGACACCGGCATACCGTGCCCGCTGCAGGGCTTCGATGGCGGCAACCTGGTCCGCATCGCCGAGGGACCGGGCAATGTCACCGGTGCTGCGCACCTCGGGGCGCTCTGAGCGCGCCCATGCGACGAGTCCCCGCTCCGCCCCGGCGAGATCACCCATCGCGCACGCCCGCGTGAACGCTGCCCGGCCTTCCGATGGCACGACCCGAGTGGATCCTCCGCCGTCGACTCCAGCCTGCCGCCGCCCGCGCATGCGCCAGACCCACGCCAGCGTCGCGAGCCACAGGGCCAGCGCCGCGAAGGCAAGGCCGCGCCAGATCGCGACATTCGACGGTGTGGCCGATGCCGGATGCATCGCAGCGCCAGGCGACGCGGCAACTGCCGGTGGGCTGGCGCTCGCCGCAGGATTGGGCGATGGCGGCCCGTTGCCACCAGCCAGGGCCGGAAGAACCTGCACGGTCCGGGTCGGAAGGCTCGTGGTCTCGGCGCGATCCGTCGCCGTGTTCCACCATCGGATTTCCAGGCCCGGCAGTGTCAGCGTTCCCGGGCGCGACGGCACGAACACGAACTTGCGGTCCCGTTCGCCCCACAGCCACGTGCCGTCATCACGCGTCCGGTCCTGCTCCCGGTCGGGATAGATCTCGGCGCCATCCGGCGCCTTCAAGTCGAGCGACGGCAAGGCTTCATAGGCCAGACCCTGCGCCTGCAAGCGGATGGTGCGCGTGACCGGATCGCCAACCCGCACCTGCGTCGGGACATCGGCGGTATCGGTCAGCGCCAGCGAAGTCGCCGGCAGCCAAGTCTTCAGGCCCGCGGTCGCGGGTTGCGGGCGCACATTCAGCGTGATCGCATCCGATCGTGCGTCGACGGTGCGGCCGCGGCCGAGGAAGGACATCGGGTCGGACGCATCAAGCACGACGCCACGAAAAGTGATTGAAGGCAGCGTCATTTCCCCGCTGCGCTGGGGTGTGATGGCGTAGTGCCGCTCGAGCACCCGGTAGCGGTGTCCGGACAACGTCGTCGAGAACTGACGGTCCTGGCCGAGCCGCAGCACGTTCGCGTCCTTGACGGACGGATCGCCGAGGTTGCCGCTGGCGAGGTCGAGCGCGTAGAAGAGCCGGACCGTATAGCGCACCTGCTGTTGCACGTAGGGTGCCAGAGGTTCGGCCGTGACTTCGATGTAGACATCGTCGCCGACCTTGCCATGCGCGCCTGTCGGGGGGGGCACCACCGCCAGCACGATCGCCGCGGTCTTTGCACCGTCGACGTCGAGTGGCGGAATCGTCAACTGCCCGACATGCTTCGGTTCGAGTCCGATCGCCCAGATCGTCTGGCTGTCCTGCTTCCCGTTGACGATCTCGAGCTGTCGGCTCGACTGGGTCGTCAGCAGCTTGAAGTCGGTCGCCAATGCACTGAAGTCCGGCTGACCCGAGACATTGCCGTGCGCTTCGACATTGAGCGTCACTGTCTCGCCGAATTGCATCGTGTCGCGATCGAGCCAGGCCCGCACCGAGCTCGGTGCCGCCCACAGCGGCATTGCAACGGTTGCCACCGCGACCAGCGCGAGCAGCCGGGCCATTCCACGGACGCTCACGGTTCCCCGCCTCCTCCGCCCTTGCGATGCTGGTACTCGAGCTGGAACTTGCGCCGCAGGAGGCCACCCGGATCGTCCGGAACGCGCTGCAGCATCTGTTCCAGCGCTTGCCGCCGCTCGGCATCCTTCACGTCGGCCTCGCCCACGCCGCCCGGTTGCGCGGCGCCGCCCGCCTTCGCATTGCCGGAGGCTGCGAGATTGCGATCGATCGAACCGGACAACGCCTGTTGCTGCCCGGCCGACGGCGAACCCGGCTGCCGATCGTCCTTCCCCGATCTTCCACTCCGGCCCGGTTCGTCCTTGCCGCCGGAGTCCTCTTGCGGGTCATTCGATCCCTGGCTGCCTTCGTTGTTCGACGGTTGCCCTTGCTGCCCCTGCGAGTCGGCGGGCGATTGCGCACCGTCCTGCCCCTGCTGCTGCTGCTGCGGGGAATCGTTGCCGGATTGATCCTGGCCGTCCTTTTGGTGTCCTCTCTTGCCGTTCCGGTCGGCACCCTGCTGCTGCCCTGGCGGCGGATGCCGTTTCAGCCATTCCGCAACTGCGTCCCGATTGGCCCGTGCATCCGGCATGCCGGGCTCGAGCGCCAGCGCGCGATCGTACGCACCGAGTGCATCGTTGTATTTGCCGAGCTTCGCCAACGCGTTGCCTTCGTTGTAGGCGCCATCGGCGCCGGGCGCGCCGGCAAACGACTTTGCTGCAGCGGCGAAGTCCCCGCCGCGGTACTCGGCGCTGCCACGCCAGGCAGGTGTCGGCGCGATCCGCGCCGCACTGGCCAAGTCGCCCTTGGCGAGAGCCGTCGCGGCCTGCTGGTCGCGTCGCTGCCACAAGTCCTGCAGCGATGCGGCGCCGGCGCGCGGGACGGGCGCCGCCAGCGCGAGCACGAGCACCGCGAGCCATCCGCGGCGAAAGCACGCCAACGCCAGCGGCAGCAACAGCAGCACCAGCCAGGGACCCCGATCGCGCCAGCGTTCCGTCACTGCATCCGACTTCGCGGAACCGGACTCGGGCAGCCTGACCGGCGTCGCCCCCAACAAGGACTCGATATCCTGTGGTCCCGCGGTCCATCCCGCGTAACGTCCGCCGCCGGCTGCCGCAACCGCCTTCAGTGCCGCGGCGTCGAGGCGTGCCACTTCGACAGTGCCGGCGTTGCCGGTCCGGAATCCGCCGTTCGCACGCGGCACCGGCGCGCCTCCGGGCGTGCCGATGCCGAGCACGGATACGCGCACGCCTTGCTCCGCCGCCGCCCGCGCTGCGGCAACCGCGGCATCGTCGGCGCCGTCGGCGAGCACGACCACCTCGCCGCCGTGCAGGTCCGCCTGCCGGATCAGGCCGACCGACCGCTCGATGGCCTTCGCCATGTCGTTGCCGGAAACCGGCATCGTCGCCGGCGACAGCGCCGGCACCAGTGCCCGCACGGTGCCGATGTCATCGGTCAGCGGCGCAACGACGAAAGCATCGCCGGCGTAGGCCACCAGCGCCGTCTGCTCGTCGCGGCTGCGCGTCAGGATATCGTCGATCTTGAAGCGCGCGCGTTCGAGGCGGCTTGGGCGCAAATCCGCCGCGAGCATCGACGGCGCGAGTTCGAGTGCGATCACGCGTGCGGCCTGGTTGTGGTAAAGCGGCAATGGCACGCGATCCCACGCCGGACCGGCCAGTGCCAAGGTGGCAGTGATCCAGATCGCCGCGAGCCACGGCGCGAGGCGGGTAGCCCGAAGGTCGAAGTCGCGCTCGAGCAGCGCATCGAGGAGCGGCCGGTCGACGACACCGTCCCAGCCGCCGCCGCTGCCGCGGGTGCGCCGCCACGCCAACAGCGCCAGCGGAACCACGGCCAGCAGCAGCAGCCACGCCGGGTGCAGGAACCGGAACCCGGCGAGCGCGGTCATGCCGAAGCCAACCGGCGTACGCGCCACTGCCGCCAGCCCGGCACCAGCAGCGCAAGCAGCCCGCACAGCATCGCCGCCACCAGCGGCCAGGCGAACAGTTCGTCGACGGGGCGCAGGCTCCGTGTCGTGTCGGACGCGGGCTCCAGCCGGTCGATCGCGCGATAGATGCCGGCGAGGTCCGCGCTATCGCGCGCGCGGAAGTATCGTCCGCCGGTGCGCTCCGCCATCCTGCGCAGCATCGCCTCGTCGAGGTCGGCGGATGGATTCACGACGCGCGGGCCGAAAAATCCTTCGACGCGCATCGCGTCGGCGCCGATGCCGATCGTGTAGATCCTGACGTGGTTCGCCGCGGCGAGTTCGATCGCCTCGGCGGGGTCGATGTCACCCGCCGTGTTGACGCCATCGGTCAGCAGGATCAGCACGCGATGTTCCGGCGGGCGGTCGCGCAACCGCTTGACGCCGAGAGCCACCGCATCGCCGATGGCGGTTTCGCGGCCGGCAAGGCCGATGGTCGATTCGGAAAGCTGCTGCGCGACCGTCTTGAGGTCGAACGTCAGCGGCACCAGCAGGTAGGCGTGGGTCCCGAACAGGATCAGGCCGACGCGATCACCGTGGCGGCGATGGATGAAATCCGCGCCGATCGCCTGGATCGCGGTGAAACGCGCGACCGGCTGGCCACCCAGCTGCATGTCTTCGATGCTCATGCTGCCCGAGGTATCGACGGCCAGCATCAGGTCACGGCCAGTGCGCGGAATGTCCTCGGGCGGACCCAGCCATTGCGGGCGCGCGGCAGCGAGCACGAGCAAGGCCCACGCGAGGGCGGCGAAGCCGCGGCGCCAGCGCGGGACCGGCGCGCCTGCCGAACGTTCCGGCAGTGCGTCCGGCCCGTGCGGTACGCGCAACGCGGCGGTTTCGTCGCCACGTGCGCGCGGCAGCACGCGCAGCGCAATCCACGGCAGCGGCAGCGCGAGCAACAACCACGGCCACGCCAGTTCAAACATCGTGCCTTCGACGTGGCAGCGCGCGCGCAAACCAGCGGCGCGCCAACTCGATCAGCGACGCCGCGTCGAGCTCGGGTTGCCGGCGGTACGGCGCGGCCAGCAGGTGCCGCCCGGGCCCCTCGCGGAAGCCGCTGCCGTCGCCGTGGCGATCCAGGAACTCGAGCCAGGCTTCGCCGGTGAGCGTCGCGGCGCGACGATCGATCAGCAGCGCGGCGCGGCGCAGCAGCCGCGACACATCGGCCGCGGTGCGGGCGGGATCCGCTTGCGCCGCGTGGCTCGCGGCGATGCGATCGAGTTCGGCCCGGATGCGGCATCGCCAGCGCCAATCGCGCCAACGGCGCCACGCGAACCGGCCGGTGAGGCCGAGCACCACGAGCACGACGAGGCCTGCGATCCACCAGCCGGGGGCTGGCGGCCACCACGACGGTGGTGGCGGCAGGTGGATGTCGCGCAGGACCGGGCCGGCGGCGGTGGCATCCATCAGGCGGCACTCCGTGCCCGCGGCATCCGCGCGAGCAGCGGCGCGAGCGCCGTGCGCAGGTCCGCATCGACGTCGAGTGGCACGACGCGCACCCCGAGTTGCGCGCAAGCCGCAGCCAAGTCCCGGCGCCGGGCGGCGAATCGCTCCGTCCAGGCGCTGCGCGTGCGCTCGTCGGCGAAGTCGAAGAACCGGCGTACCGAACCGCTGTGCACCGCATAGCGGCCCGGCGGCGGCGGCGCGAGCTCGAGCGGGTCGCGCACCAGCACGACCGCGACCTCGTGTCGCGATGCCAGTTGGCGCAACCGGCCGATGGCATCGGCGTCGGTGCCGAAGCCATCGGTGACGATGATCAAGCGCGCGCCCGGACGCAACACACGCGTGGTCCGGGCGAGCGATGCCGACAGGGGTTCACCCGCATCGGCATCGGCGATCGCGTCCCAGTCCCGCAGCGCACGCAGGACGCGCAACGCGCCGCGCCGGCCGCCGGCCGGCCGCACTTCCGCGCGCACCGCGCCACCGAAACCCTGGGCGCCAACGCGATCGCCCGCCGCCGTCGTGACCCAGGCCAGCAGCGCGACAGCCCGGGCCGCCTGCACGCTCTTGAACCGGACCCGCGTGCCGAAGCGCATGCTCGGCGCGCAATCCACCGCGAACAACACCGACTGTTCGCGTTCTTCCTGGAACAGCTTGGTGTGCGGCTTGCCGCTGCGCGCAGTGACGCGCCAGTCCATGTGCCGGATTTCGTCGCCGGGCTGGTAGATGCGCGACTCGCGGAAATCGACGCCGCGGCCACGCCAGCGCGACGCGTGGCCGCCGTTGCGGGAAACCGCGACGCGCCGGACCGGGACCAGCGACGACCCGCGCGCCAACACGGCAAGCGCGAGCAGCTCATCGAGCGTGACGCGGGTCGGATGGGCGGAACCAGGCATCGCCTTGCCGTGATCGTCCTTGCCGTGCGCGTGGCCGGCGACGGGTCGACGTGGTCGCAGAATGCGGAACGAGCCGATGGCCATCTCCGGGCTCCGGCCTCAGGGCAACGGCACGCGATCGAGCAGCGCCGCAATGATCGCATCGGCGCCGACGCCTTCGACTTCGGCCTCGTAGCTCGGCAGGACGCGATGGCGCAACACGTCCGGGGCGATGGCGTGGACGTCTTCCGGAGTGACGTAATCGCGCCCGGCGAGCCACGCATGCGCGCGCGCGCAGCGATCGAGGGCAATCGTGCCGCGCGGACTTGCGCCATACGCGATCCAGCGCGCGAGGTCGTCGCCCCATTCACCCGCGGCACGGCTGGCGAGGACCAGTTGCACGAGGTATTCGCCGAGCTGCGGCGCGAGGTGCAGGTCGAGCACTTCGGCGCGGGCCGCGAAGATTTGCGCCTGCGACAGGAGGCGCCGCGGCGGCGCCTCATGCGTGAGTGCACTGCGCGCCCGGTCGTGCGCGAGCTTCAGGATCGCCGCTTCGGCGGCGGCTTTCGGATAGTCGACCTTGACGTGGAGCAGGAACCGGTCGAGCTGCGCTTCCGGCAGAGGATAGGTGCCTTCCTGCTCGATCGGGTTCTGCGTCGCCATGACGAGGAACAGCGCCGGCAGCGGATAAGTCGCGCGTCCGACCGTGATTTGCCGTTCGCCCATGGCTTCGAGCAGCGCCGACTGCACCTTCGCCGGCGCGCGGTTGACTTCGTCGGCGAGGATCACGTTGTGGAACACCGGGCCACGCTGGAACTCGAACGTCGCGGTCTGCGGACGGTAAATCTCGGTGCCGGTCAGGTCGGCCGGCAATAAATCGGGAGTGAACTGGATGCGGTGGAAATCGCCTTCGATGCGCCCGGCGAGTTCCTTGATCGCGGTCGTCTTGGCGAGTCCCGGCGCGCCTTCGACCAGCAGGTGGCCGTCGGCCAGCAGCGCGATCAACAACCGGTCGACGAGCGCTTCCTGACCGATGATGCGACCGCGCAATTCGTCACGCATGGCCGCGAACGCCGCGGAAGGGGAAGCCGCGATCGGCACGGAAAGCGGAGTCGGGTTGTCGGACATGGCGGATGTCGATTCCTGGACGAACGCGAATGATGGCACAGCCCGGAGCAGGCACGCGGTGTGACCACGCTGGCGGGGCAAGGGTTCCGGGACCAACGGCGCCGGCGACCGGTCATCCCGTCCCCGGTGGAGGCGTCACGCACCCGGTGCGCAGACGCTCAAAGCCGATCGAGCGGCATCGGCTTGCCGACCAGCCAGCCTTGCGCGTAGCGGCAACCCAACCGGTGCAGGGTCGCGCGTTGCTCGCGGGTCTCCACGCCTTCCGCGATCAAGGCGCACTCGAGGGCCCTGCTCATGTCGATGATGCCCTTCGACATGACTTGCCCGCGCCGCGTTCCGAGCGCCTGCACGAACACGCGGTCGAGCTTGACCTGGTCGAATTCGAAGCGCAGCAGTGTCGTCAGGTTCGAATAGCCTGCGCCGAAGTCGTCGAGCGAGACATGGATCCCGGCGACATGGCAGCGCCGGATGAACGCACTGGTGCGCGCCTCGTCGGTGACCAGCCGTTCGGTGATCTCGATCTTCAGCGCATCGCACGGCAAGCGCCGTTCCCGCAGCCGCGACTCGATTCGTTCGACCAGTCCGGGATCGTCGAGCTGGCGTGCGGACACGTTCAACGTGATGAACGGCAGCGGGCGCATCCCGCGCCGGGCCAGCGTCGCCAACGCGTCACACGTCCCCTCGAGCACGTATTCGCCGATCGGCACGATCAGCGAGGTTTCCTCGGCGAGCCGGATGAAGTCTTCCGGCGACACGTCGCCGCGCACCGGATCGCTCCACCGCACCAGCGCCTCGTACCCGGCGACGACGCCGCTCGCGATGTCCTCGATCGGCTGCAGGTGGATCTCGAGCGCGTGTTTCTCGAGCGCCGCGGCGAGATCGTTCTCGAGCCGGATGCGCTCGATGGCCTCGCGGTCTTCCGCGACCTGTGATTCCGGAATCGGCGGCGCCTTGCCCGTGAGGCTGGCCAGCTCCGCCCGGTAATGGTCGAGTTGGCTCAGCAGCAGCGCACGGACGACCGGGTCGGCGGCCGACAGTCGCTCGGCGAACTGGTTCCGTCCGATCGGCGTCAGCGTGCAGTCGGTCAAGGCACGCGCCGTCATCGTGCGCGGCGAGTCGTCGATGACCGCCAGTTCACCCAGCAACTGCCCGGGACCCAACCGGCCGAGGACGACGAGCATGCCACGCCGCACGGTCGATACCTCGACTTCACCGCGCTCGATCAGGTACGCCGTGGTCGGCGGGTCATCCTCGGCGAAGATGATGTTGCCGGCGCGAACTTCCCTGCGATGGCTGGCCATAACGGTCTCCTTCGTCAGCCGGCGACTGTTTTCCGCGCCCGATGAATCCAGCCCGGTCGAAAACGTCGAAAAAAAAGGGCCGCTTGCGCGGCCCTCTGGATGGAGTTCGAACCGATCATTTGCCGCCGGGGCGGCCACGCCCGGTTACGGGGCGGCATCCCCGAAGGTAGCGGTACAGCTCGTGTCGCCGGTGATCGGGACCGTGACGGTCGCGGCGCTGCCCGAACAACTGCCGCTCCAACCGGTGAACTGGCTGCCGCTCGGTCCTGCCGCCGTCAGCGTTGCCGTGGCGCCCTGCACCATCTGGTACGTGCAGGTGTTCCATCGCGGCATCAACGACAACCCAACGATGGGGGTCGTTGAGCTGGACGAGAGCTACTTGGTGGCGCGCAAGGGCCGCAGAGGACGCGGCGCTGCGGACAAGGTGCCGGTATTCGGGATCCTCAAGCGCGGTGGCAAGGCCCACGACGATGATCCCCAACGCACAGGCGTCGACGTTGTTGATGATCGTGCAGGACAAAGTGCAAGCTGGATTCGGTGGTCTACACCGACGCCTTCGGCAGCTACGACATTCTGGACGTGGCTGGCTTCGAGCATCATCGGATCAACCACTCCAAGGCGTTCGCCGCCGGTCGCGGGCGGCACATCAACGGCATCGAGAACTTCTGGAACCAGGCCAAGCGACATCTGCGCAAGTACAACGGCATCCCCAAGGCCCAGCCCACCTGTTCCTGAAAGCAGTGCGAATGGCGCTTCACCATGGGCCCTGGCCGACCGCCAGATCGCGCGAGCGTGGACGACGAGGCGCCAACCCGGGTCGTTTCCTAGGACAGCCCCGAAAAAGCGCCGCTTGCGCGGCCCTCTGGATGGTGCTCGAACCGATCATTTGCCGCCGGGGCGGCCACGCCCGGTTACGGGGCGGCATCCCCGAAGGTAGCGGTACAACTCGTGTCGCCGGCGATCGGGACCGTGACGGTCGCGGCGCTGCCCGAACAACTGCCGCTCCAACCGGTGAACTGGCTGCCGCTCGGTCCTGCCGCCGTCAGTGTCGCCGTGGCGCCCTGGACCATCTGGTACGTGCAGGTGTTGGTCGACAGTTGCGCCGTCGAGCATACGGCTCCGCCGGATGGCGGCGAGAATCCGCCGCTGTTGATCGACACGGTATAGGTCCCGGTGCTCGCCGCTGCGGTCGCATCGACGATGATCGTCAGCGTATTGACCACCGGCGCCGCGATCGTGATGTCGACCGATTGCCCAGCGGCGCTGATCGTCAGCGTGCCCGCGTCGCCACCGCCATCCGAACTTCCCGGAACGGTCACTGCCGCGACGCCGACCGCGCAGCCGTTGGTTCCGGTCAGGCTGTCGAACGTGCCGGTACCGTTCGTGCCGTCGACGCTGCCGCTGCCGCCAGCCGAGAGGTTGTACATGAAGCCGATCGACACGCCGCGCAGCGGAATCCCGATCGCATCGGTCAGGCACGCCGTGACGTTGACCGCGGTACCGTCGCCAGTGATCGACAACGGACTCACGGCCAGCGTGGCCGGAGCAACGCCCGGGTAGACGAGCGTGCCGGCATCGGTGACGCGGCGGGCGCCGCCGGTCACGGTGTCGGTGCCGTCACCCTGCGCCCAGATCGCGACCGCATCGCCCACCGAATTGACGGTGTAGGTCAGCGCCGCGTGCGCGACGCCGAGGTCGTTCGTGGTCGCCGACGCGGTGATGTTGCCGTGCTGCGCGCGGCCGATCAGGTACGGCAGCACCGGACCCGAGTCGACCATCTGACCCGTCGTGTCGTTGCGGTTGAACGCCGTCGCGGTCGTGAGGCTCGTCGGGCCGTTGACCTGCGCGACCGTGGCCGCGCTCTCGAGGTCGGCATTGCCTTGCACGACCTTGCCGAACACGAGCAGTGCATCGCCCGGACCGGCGCCGCCGCCGGCGGTCGTGAACTCGCCGGTCGGCGCGCTGAAGCCGGTACCGCCTTCCTGCGGGTTGCCGTCCATGCCGGAAATCAGGAACTGGTTGTCCTCGGCGCTGCCCGGCGCACCCACCGGCTCGTCGACTGCGCCGAAGCGGATCGGCGTGCCCGGCAGCACCGGATTGCCCTGCCGGTCGGTCGCAAGGGCGCTGACCGTGAGGCTCAACGTCGCGTCGGGATCCGGCGGGATCTGCGAGCTGTCGTTCGAGACATCGCCGGAGACCGAATTGATCGTCAGGCCCGGCAGGCCCGGCGCGATGATCGGCGAGGTGACCTCGAGGCTGTACAGCTTGCCGTCGGACACGATCACCGAGACCGTCGAGGAGACCGGATCCTGGATGCCGTTGGTGACGTTGTTGTCGGCACGATCGACGGTGGCGCGGACCTGGATCGGTCCTTGCGGCGTCGAATCCCCGGCCTGGAACGAAGCCGTCGCGACGCCGTGCACGGTGTGCGACGTGACGCTGGTGCCGCTGACCGGCCCGGAGACGGAATTGGTGGACAGTATCGCATCGCCGGCGCTGCCGACGATCTCGTACTGGATGTTGTCGACGCCACTGTTGCCACTGACCGGGTCGGCGACGAACTGGCCGCCGCCGTCGAGCACGGTCGCGGCAATCTGCGAGACGTTGTTGCCGCCCGAGGAAGGCAAGTAGACGCCCGCCGGCGTCGGCACGAGGCTGACGCTTGCCGGCGCCGGCCCGACGCCGGACGTCACGGTGAACGTCATGCTCGCGCTGACGGTCGCGTTCGTGTTCGGATCGACCGCCGAGGCGGTCAGCACCGCGGTGCCGGCCTGCGTTCCGGCGTTCACCCACGCCGTCGCGACGCCACTCGAACCCGTGATCGTGAAGGTGCCCCAAAGCTGGTCGATGTCGGTGTTGCCGGTCTGGACGAGGAACGACAGCGCCGCGACGTTGACCGGCGAGATCGTCACCGAAATGTTCGATCCCGCGACCAGCGTGCCGTCGGCGTGGCGGAACGTGATCGTGACTTCGGCCTGGTTCGGGCCGTGGTCGTGCGGCACGTAGCCCTGCGTGTTGAGCGGCAGCGAGGTCGCTGTCGCCTGCAGCGTGATCGACCCGCTTTGCGGCGGCGTGAAGGCGCCGTGGCTGTCGCCGCCGCCACCGCCGCAACTGCTGAGCGCGAGGCCGGCGAGCAGCAGGCCGAAGATCTTGGTCACGAGTTTCATAAGCGGGGTCTCCGGGGTCTCGGGCACGAACCGGCGCAGCGACGCCGCGCTCACTTGAGGCTCTCGTTGAGGATGCGCGGCGTCACGAAGATCAGGAGCTCGGCCTTCGAGTCATTGCGCGACGTGTTCTTGAACAGGTGGCCCAGCACCGGCAGGTCGCCGAGCAGCGGCACCTTGTTGACGTTGTCCTGCTTGCTGACCTCGTATACGCCGCCGAGTACGACGGTCTGGCCATTGTCGACGAGGACCTGGGTCGTGATCTCGCGCTTGTCGAGGTTCGGGATCTGCCCGCCGCCCGGTGGCACGGTGTAACCCGACACGGCATCCTTCTTGACGTCGAGGTCGAGGATCACGCGATCGTCGGCGGTGATCGTTGGCGTCACCTTGAGTTCCAGCACCGCTTCCTTGAAGTTGACGGTGGCGGTGCCGGTGCCGGCGCCGGCGGTCGAGTTCTGGAACGTCACGTAGCCGACTTCCTGACCCTGCTTGATGTCGGCTTCCTGCTGGTTCGCGGTGATGACGCGCGGACTCGAGATCACCTCGCCGCGGCCTTCGGTCTGTGCCGCCGAGAGTTCGAGGTCGAGCAGGTAGTCGGCACTCAGGATCGCAAGGCCGAAGCTGCCGCCACCGGTCAGCGTCGACGGCAGGTTCACGTTGAGTCGATCGTTGAGGTTCGGCACCGCGATGCCGCTCTGCGTCGTGTTGTCGGTCGGGATCGTGCCCGGCGCGACCATCGGCAAGCCGCGCGAGCCCGGCGTGAAACGGTTGTTGAGGGCGACGTTCGCCATCGCATCGGTGGCGTTGGCCGAACCCGAGGTCGCGACGACGTTGCCGTTGCTGGTTTCGTAGCCGCCGCTGACGCCGAACCGGACGCCGAGTTCGCGGGCGAACGTGTCCGAGGCGACGACGATGCGCGCCTCGATCAGCACCTGCTGAACCGGGCGGTCGAGCACCGCGATGAGCTGGCGGATTTCCTGCACCTTCGACGGGATGTCGCTGATCAGCAGCGTGTTGGTGCGATCGTCGTAGGTCACGGTGCCGCGCGCGGACAGGAACCCGCGCTGGGCCTGCGTGTTGCCGCCGCCGCTGGTGGCGCCACCGGCCTGGTTCGCCTGCGCCTCCTTGGTCAGCAGCGCGGCGATGTCCTTGGCCTTGCCGTAGCTGATCGGAATGTAGTCGGAAACCAGCGGCTCCTTGTCGGCGAGCTGCATCTGCGCATCGGCGAGCGCCTGCTCGCGCTTGGCGATTTCTTCCTGCGGCGCGACCCAGATCACGTTGCCCTGCCGGCGCTTGTCGAGGCCCTTCGCGCGCAGGACGATGTCGAGTGCCTGGTCCCACGGCACGTTGATCAAGCGCAACGTCACGTTGCCCTGCACGCTGTCGGCAACGACGATGTTGAGGTCGGACACATCGGCAATGAGCTGCAGTACCGAGCGGGTCGGGATGTCCTGGAAGTTGAAGGTCACGCGGCTGCCGGTGTAGGTCGGCTCGGCGTTGCGTCCCTTGTTCTCGGGACCGGTCTTCTTCTTCGACACTTCGACGATGTACTGGTCGCCGGTCTGGTAGGCGAGTTGCTCGAACGGCTGCGTCGCGCGGATGTCGACGCGCACGCCGAGGCCGTGCGACTGCGTCTGGATCGACTGTACCGGCGTCGCGAAATCGAGCACGTCGAGCTTCTGCGCGAGCTTCGGCGGCAGCGCGGCGTTGGTGATGTCGAGCATGATGTCGTCGCCGAGGCGCTTCAGGTTCACCGCCGCGCCCGGAGCGTTGAACGTGACGATGACGCGGCCGCCGCCGTCCTGTCCGCGCCGGAAATCGACGTTGGAAACTTCGATGCCGCTGGCCGGCACCGCCTTGGTCGGATTCGTGCTGGCCACCGACCGCGCGATCATCGTCGCCCCGGTCTGCCCGTTGTTGACCGAAACGACGAACTTGTTGCCTTCGACGCGGCTGCTGTACCCGGCGCTGCGGAACAGGTCGACGACCACGCGCGTGCGTCCGCCGGCTTCGACGGCCGTGACGCCGGACGTCGCGCCGGTGCCGATGTCGACGCGGCGCTTCGCGAACGCATCATTGGTGGCGGCGAAGTCGAACGCGATGCGGGGCGGGTTCTCCGTCGTGAACGCCTGCGGTACCGCGGGCGGATCGGCAAACGTCATCGTGATGTCCACCTGGCCGCCCGGCAACGCGGTGTAGCCGATGTCCTGCAGGACGTTCCCGGCGTGCGCTCCGGCCGTGAAGACGAAGCTCAGCAGGACCAGCAGCCAGAGCCGCCGGTTCCACCGTGCCGCGGGGGCGAACGACCGCTCCCTGTTGCCAGTTGACATCATGCTCATGAAGTTACTCCCGACGGATCGGTCATTTCGTGGCCTCGCCCAGGGCGACCGTTGCGGGCCGCTCCATCCAGCCTCCGCTGCCGTTGGGCACGAGCTCGACGACATCGATGTGGTCTTCGGAAATCCCGGTGATGCGACCGTAGTTCTGCCCGAGGTAATTGCCGGCGTGCACCCGATGGATCACCCCGTCCGGGTCCTTGACGAGACCCTCGATCTTGTTGCCCATGCCGATCGTCCCGACCATGTGCAGTGCATCGAGAGGATAGGATTCGAGCGGTTCACGGGGACGGTTCTGGTCCGGATGCGGCCCGTTCGACGCGGATTCGCGTTGCTCGGACGGACTCGGGCCGAATGGATCGCGCAATCCCTGGTCGGTGTACTCGAAGGTTTCGAACGTCTTGATCACCGGCAACGGTTCGACGGGCGCCTTCGGTTTCGCCTTCTGGTCAGCGACCCAGCGGTGCAGGTCGTCGTTGCCGGAACAACCGCCCAGTAGAACCACCAGCCCCAGCACCACTGCCGTGATCGAATTGCGGAGGGTCATGTCACTTCCCTCCCTTGGCAGGCGCGGGTTTCGGCGCGACGGGCTTGGCGCCCTTGGCACCTTTCGCCGTCTTGCTGGCCTCGGCCTCGGCGGCGGCCGACTCTTCCTCGTCGACGTACCGGTAGGTCTTGACGGTGCCTTCGAGCTCGAGTTGCCCGGTCGCGGCACCGGCATCCTTGCCCGTGATCGGCTTCAACGAGACGTTGTGCATCGTCAGGATCACCACCCGCGGCAGCGACGCGACGCCGCTGATGAACGTGCCGAACTGGTGGTACGTGCCACGCATCTTGAGCTGGATCGGCTTCTCGGCGTAGAACTCCTTGATCGCTTCCGGACCCGGCTGGAAAAGATCGGTTTCGATCCCGGCCGCGAGCGCGGTCTGCGAGATGTCGACCAGGAGGTCCGGCATCTCGGTCTTGCTCGGCAACTGGCGCAGCATCGTGCGCAACAGTTCCTTCATGTCGTCGAGCTGCTTGCGGTACTCCGGCAAGTTGACCATCTTGGCCTGCTTGTCGGAAAACTCCTTCTTCAGCGAGACCTCGACCCTTTGGGCCTGGTGGAGGTCGTCCTGCTGGCCGCGGATCCACACCCACCAGCCGAGCAGCACGATGATCGCGAACACGATGACGGCGAAGAATGTCTTGATCGACTTCGGCCACGCGCCGATGTTGTTGCGGTCGAGATTGCGCAGGTCGTCGAAGAAGCTCATGGCGTGGCTCCCTGCGCGGGCTTTGCCGCCGGAGCGGCCGGCGCGTGCGCGGGCGCGGTCGCCGCGGGCGATCCCGTGGCAGCCGGAACGGGCGCCGGAGCGGCCGGCTTGGCGCCGGATGTCGCGTCTGCCGCGGGTTTCGTGGCACCAGGCTCGGCGGGGGTGGCCGCGCTCGTCGATGCCACAGGCTCACCCGCCTTGGCTCCCGCTTCGCCGGCCGTACCGGTTTGCGCCTCTTCGGGCTTGCGCAGCGTGACCTCGAGCGAGAAGGCGTACGGCATCTTGCGATCCGCACCCTTGGCTCCGGTCTGGTTCTCGATCTTGCGGAGATCCGAGTGGCCCATCCAGGGCGACGCGTCGATGTTGCGCATGTAGCTCGCGACGCCTGCGTTCGATTCCGCGACGCCTTCCAGCGTCAACGATTGCCCGGACTGCTTCATCGACGTCAGCCGGACGCCGTCCGGGATCGTCTTCACCATCTCGTCGAACAGGTGCACCATCTGCGAGCGGTTCGACTGCAGTTGCTCGATGATCTGCTTGCGCGCGAGAAGCTGTGACTTGGTCTTGTCGAGGGCCTGGATCTCCACGAGCTGCTTGTCGAGCTGGGCAATCTCGCCTTTCAGGTACTGGTTGCGCGCCTGCTGTCCGCTGATCATCCGGCTCATCCAGCCGACGGCCAGCAGGACCGCAAGGCATCCGGCGAGCGCGGCGACGACGAGCAGCATGTAGAACTCGCGCTCACGCTGCTTGCGCCGTTCCGACCGCCACGGGAGCAGGTTGATCCTGGCCATCAGTCGAAACTCCTGAGGGCAAGTCCGCACGCAATCATCAGGGCCGGTGCGTCCTGGGCCAGCGTCTGCGCCTGCACCCGACCCGACAGCGCCATGTCGGCCAGCGGGTTGGCGACGACGCTCGGCACGCCGAGGTGTTCCTCGACCATCGCGGCAATGCCGGGAATCGACGCACAGCCGCCCGCAAGGACGATCTGGTCGACCTTGCTGTACTCGGAACCGGCGAAGAAGAACTGCAGCAACCGGCTGATCTGCTGGACCAGCACTTCCTTGAATGGCTCCAGCACCTCGGCTTCGTACGATTCGGGCAGTCCGCCTTGCCGCTTGGCAAGGCCGGCTTCCTCGTAGGACAAGCCGTAGCGGCGCATGATCTCGTCGGTGAGCTGCTTGCCACCGAAGACCTGCTCGCGTGAATAGACGGTGCGCTGATTGCGCAACACGATCAGCGTCGTCATCGTCGCGCCGACGTCGACGACCGCCACGACGGCGTCGCGCGGGACCGACAACTGGTCGGAAATCAGGCGGAACGCGTTTTCCATCGCGAACGCCTCGACATCGACGACCTTGGTCCCGAGTCCGCCGAGGTCGAGCGCGGCAACCCTGAGGTCGACGTTCTCGGTCCGCGACGCCGCGAGCAGGACGTTGACCATGTCCGGGTTGTCCTTGACCGGTCCCAGCACCTCGAAATCGAGGCTGACTTCCTCGATCGGATACGGGATGTACTGGTTGGCCTCGACCTGGATCTGCGCTTCCATGTCGTCCTCGGACAGATCCGCCGGCATCGGGATGATCTTGGTGATCACCGCCGATCCCGCGACGGCCGCGGCGGCCGCCTTCAACTTCGAGCCGGAACGATTGAGCGCGCGCCGGATCGCTTCACCGACGGCTTCGACCTCGACGATGTTCTTCTCGACCACCGCGTTGGGAGGCAACGGTTCGACCGCGTAGTGTTCTACGCGGTAGCGCGTTCCGGACTGGCTGAGTTGCAGCAGTTTGACCGCCGTGGAACTGATGTCCACGCCGACGAGAGGTGCCGCCTTGGCCGTGATGATCCCCACAGCTTTCCCCCCTCCCACGCGCCCTTACGAGCGAAAGATGCGCTGCCGCATTAAATCGGAAAGTTAACGAACTGGCAACAGCCACGGCGGTCCAAAATGGAGAACCCCTTCGCAATCGGACGTTCTGGCGAGCCAACCCGGGTCCAGCCGGCGCGACAACGGCCGAATGGACGAACGATCTATACTCCCGCGTTCAGCATCCGACCTTGACTCGTTTCACAAGTCCCGCCCAGACGATGGCCCTGATATTCCGCCTGATGCGCTACTGCGTCGTGGTCGCGCTGGCCGGCGCGATCGCCGGGGTGCTCGCGATCGGCGTTGCCTACTGGCTGATCGCCCCCCGCCTGCCGCCCGTGGGGACGTTGAAGGACGTCCAGCTGCAGGTGCCGCTACGCGTGTATTCGGCCGACGGCAAGCTGATCGCGATGTTCGGCGAGACCAAGCGCACGCCGGTCCGCATCGAGGACGTACCGGCACAGCTCAAGCAGGCGTTCCTCGCCGCCGAGGACGCCGACTTCTACTCGCATGGCGGCATCGACGTGGCCGGCATCATCCGCGCGGTGTGGCTGATGGTGACCACCGGCAGCAAGCACGTTCCAGGCGGCAGCACGATCACGCAGCAGGTCGCCCGCAACTTCTTCCTG
The DNA here is from genome assembly GCA_046347015.1 of Lysobacterales bacterium. Taxonomy (GTDB): domain Bacteria; phylum Pseudomonadota; class Gammaproteobacteria; order Xanthomonadales; family Rhodanobacteraceae; genus Dokdonella_A. The sequence goes on from JAXMHA010000001.1 coordinate 185,950, forward strand.
AGTCCGGAAGTCAGCTTCACCCGCAAGCTGTCCGAGATTTTCCTCGCGATGCGGATCGAGCACGCGCTGACCAAGGACGAAATCCTCCAGCTCTACCTCAACAAGATCTTCCTCGGCCATCGCACGTACGGCGTCGCGGCCGCGGCCGAGTACTACTACGGCAAGACGCTCGACCAGCTCACGCTCCCCGAATGCGCGATGCTGGCCTCGCTGCCGAAGTTCCCGTCGACCGGCAACCCGGTCAGCAATCCCGCGCGGGCCCTCGAACGGCGCAATTACGTGCTGGCGCGGATGCTCGACAACCGCTTCATCACCAGGGCCGTCTACGATCAGGCGCTGGCGACGCCCGACGATGCGTTCGCGCATGAACCCCCGGTGCAGGTCGATGCCCCGTACCTGGCCGAAATGGTCCGCGTCGAGGCGCAGGAGCGTCTCGGCAACAAGGCGCTGACCGACGGCTACGTCGTCCGCACGACGATCGACTCGCGACGGCAACAGGCCGCCAACGATGCGGTGCGCAGTGCCTTGATGGCCTACGACCATCGCCATGGCTACCGCGGCCCGATCGCACACGTCACCCTGGTACCCGGCGCGTCCAAGGATGCGTGGGACCGCGCCCTCGCCCCTTACGATCCCGTCGGCGGTCTCGTGCCGGGACTGGTTACCAGAGCCGATCACGACTCCGCCCTCGTGTATCTCGTCGACGGCCAGGCCGTGCCGCTCGACATCGGCGCCGTGGCCTGGGCCCGCAAATACATCGACGAGGACCGCCGCGGCCCGGCTCCGAAGTCCGTCGACGATGTCCTGAAAGCCGGTGACATCGTGCGGCTCGGGCGTGATGCGGAAGGCCATTGGACGCTGGGTCAGGTGCCGAAGGCGGAAGGCGCACTCGTGGCACTCGATCCGCAGGACGGTGCGGTCGAGGCCATGGTCGGCGGATTCAGCTTCCTGCGCAGCAAGTTCAACCGCGTCCTGCAGGCCACGCGGGGGCCCGGCTCCAGCTTCAAGCCATTCCTGTACGCCGCCGCGTTCGACCACGGCTATACCGCGGCATCGATCATCAACGACGCGCCGATCGTGTTTCCCGACCCGTCCAAACCCAACGGGCTGTGGACTCCGAAGAACGACGACGACACGTTCCAGGGGCCGATGCGCCTGCGCGAGGCTCTGGTCAAGTCGGTGAACCTGGTCTCGGTGCGGCTGCTCGACGCCATCGGCATCAGTTACGCCCGTGAATACATCACGCGGTTCGGCTTCGGCCTCGACCAGATCCCGGACAACCTGTCGATGGCGCTCGGCACCGCGGCCGTCACGCCGATGCAGATGGCGCGCGCGTATGCCGTGTTCGCCAACGGCGGCTTCCTCGTCGACCCGCATGTCGTCCGCGAGATCGACGATCGCAACGGGAACGTCGTCTACCGCGCAGACCCTGCAGTCGCCTGCCCGACCTGTCCGGATACCGCAGCGGTGACGATGCCGGCACCGGCCAGCCCGGCACCTGCCACCGGTTCCCCAATCATCGTCGCCAGCGCGACGGCCGCACCGTCGCCGGATCCGGCAACGGTCGCCCGTCACGCGCCGCGCGTGCTCGACGCGCGCACCGCCTACCTCATCACTTCGATGATGCGCGACGTCATCCGGCGTGGCACCGGTCGCGGGGCCATGGTTCTGAAGCGCGACGACCTCGCCGGCAAGACCGGGACGACCAACGACCATCGCGACGCCTGGTTTTCCGGCTTCGACGCCAAGCTGGTCGCGACCGCCTGGGTCGGCTTCGACGACTTCAGCTCACTCGGACGCGGCGAATTCGGCGCCAAGGCCGCGTTGCCGATGTGGATCGATTTCATGCGCAGCGCGCTCGACGGCGTCCCCGAGCAGGCGTTCGACATGCCGCCCGGGATTTCACGCGCACGCATCGATGCCCAGACCGGCCTGCTGGCACCGGCGTCGGATCCCAACGCGATCCTCGAGGTGTTCAAGACCGAGGATATCCCGCGACTCGAGGCCCAGACCGCCCAGCAAGGGGCACAGGGCGTCGACCAGACCAAGGCCTACGATGTCTTCTAGCGGCACGCGCGGGCGCGGTCGCACCCGGTCGCTGCAACGGAACATCGCCATCGAGGCCGCCCGGCTGATCAGCGAAGACGGCGTGCGCGACTATCGCCGCGCCGCGCGCAAGGCGTCGGCCCGGCTCGGCATCATGGACGAACGGGCATTGCCGACGGCACGTGACATCGACGACGCGTTGCGCGAGCACCAGCGGTTGTTCGCGGGTTCGGCCCGGCTCGTCACGGTGCGCCGGCTGCGGGAATCGGCCCTCGCGGGCATGCGGGCACTGGAACGCTTCCACCCGCGACTGGTCGGCGCCGTGCTCGACGGCACCGCGGACGAACACTCGCGGGTGTGCCTGCTCCTGCACGCCGATGATCCGCAGGAAGTCGCGTGGTTCCTCGACGAACGGCGGATTCCGTACGTGCAATCCACCCGCAAGGTACAACTCGACCACCAGCGCACCCGCAACTTCCCGGTATTGGGCTTCATCGCCGACGACGCGCCGTTCGACCTCACCGTGTTGCCGGCGGCCAGCCTGCGCCAGGCGCCCCTCGATCGCCATGAAGGGAAACCGCGTCCGCGGGCGTCGGCGCGCGAACTCGCGATGCTGCTGGAAGAAGACCCCACCGGTGGCGCCGATCGCTCCGGACGCTGAAGCCCGACCGACGGGCGCAGACGGGCTGCGCGAATGCCGGGCAATCCTCAGCGCTTGGTCATCGGCACGTAGTCGCGCAACGTCGCGCCGATGTAGACCTGACGCGGCCGCCCGATCTTGGTTTCCGGGTCTTCGTGCTGCTCGAGCCACTGCGCGACCCAGCCTGCGGTGCGGGCGATCGCGAACATGACCGTGAACATCTCGGTCGGAACCCGGAGCGCCTTGTAGATCAGGCCGGAATAGAAGTCGACGTTCGGATACAGCTTGCGTTCGACGAAGTACGAATCCTTCAGCGCCGCCTGTTCGAGTTCGAGCGCAATGTCGAGCATCGGGTCATCGACGTGCAGGTCGGTAAGGACCTTGTGGCACATGTCGCGGATGATCGTCGCGCGCGGATCGAAGTTCTTGTAGACGCGGTGGCCGAAGCCCATCAGCCGGAAGCCGGAATTCTTGTCCTTCGCCTTCTCGACCGCCTTGCCGACGTTCTTCGCATCGCCGATCTCGGCCAGCATCTTCAGCACGGCCTCGTTCGCGCCGCCGTGCGCGGGCCCCCACAGCGCCGCGATGCCGGCCGCGACGCAGGCATACGGATTGGCGCCGGTCGAGCCGACCAGCCGCACCGTCGACGTACTGGCATTCTGCTCATGGTCGGCGTGCAGGATGAACAACAGGTCGAGCGCACGCGAAGCGACCGGGTTGAGGTTCAACGGCTCGCTCGGCACTTCGAACATCATGTGCAGGAAGCGGGTGACGTAGTCGAGGTTGTTGCGCGGGTAGCGCACCGGCCAACCGATCGAATAGCGGTAAGCGGCGGCGGCGAAAGTCGGCATCTTCGCGATCAGCCGGATGGCCGCCAGCTTGCGCTGCGCCGGGTCGTGGATGTCGAGCGTGTCATGGTAGAAGGCGGAGAGCGACGCGATCGACGCGCACAGGATCGCCATCGGGTGCGCGTCGTGGTGGAATCCGTGCAGGAAGTTCTTCAGGGACTCGTGCATCATCGTGTGATGCGTCACCTGGTCCTCGAACGCCTTGAAATCCTGACGTCCGGGCAGTTCGCCGTTGATCAGCAGGTAGGCGACCTCGAGGAAACTCGACTTCCGCGCGAGTTGCTCGATTGGAAAGCCGCGATACAGCAGCACGCCCTTCTCGCCATCGATGAAGGTGACGCGGCTGCGCACCGCCGCGGTGGACATGAATCCCGGGTCGTACGTGAAGCAGCCGGTGTCCCGGTGCAGTTTCGCGACATCGAGGGCCGGGTCACCCATCGTGCCCGAGATGATCGGAAGTTCGGCGGCCCTGCCGCCGGGCGTGTCAACGACCCGGGCATTCGCCATTTCGGTCATGTCGATACCTCGCTATGGTTGGCGATCCGGCACGCGAAGGGCGGTCGATCGGAAGCAATCGCGGAAGCCGACGCGCCGCGACGCGGCGCGCGACGGCTCATTATCGCATGTCAATGCACCTGGAACCGGCGGTCAACGCCGATTGCCGAACGCGCGCGCCGCGTCTGGCTGGCGACAGCAGCGGAGCCGGGAGCGCGCCGCGCCGCCGGTTACTTCGTGTAGCGGCGACGGAACTTGTCGACGCGGCCGCCCGAATCGACGATCTTCTGCTTGCCGGTGTAGAAAGGATGGGACGCCGAGGAAATCTCCACCTTGATCAGCGGGTATTCCTTGCCGTCCTCCCACTTCACGGTGTCCTTGGACGTCATCGTCGAACGCGTCAGGAAAGCGAAATCACTGCTGCTGTCCTGGAACACGACCGGTCGATATTTCGGGTGGATGTCGGGCTTCATCGCGGGCTCCGCGCGGTGGCGGCTCTGAACACGTAGCCGCTTAGTATAGGTGGTCCGCGGCAATCGCGGCAACCGCATGGGCCGGTACCCTCAGGTCGTGGCCCCCAGCGCCACCGCAACGAGTTCCCGGAAGCGGCGCTGGTCGACCTCCTGCACGAGGCGCGCATTGGCCGGCCGGCCGAGCCGTCCTTCCCAGTCCACCACGGTCATGCCACGCGTCAGGCGGCCGTCGAGTTCGACTTGCACGAACCGTCGCTCGGTGCGGGTGACGATCCCGGGTTCGATCGCGACCGCCATCGCCAACGCGTCGGCGACGATCGTTCCGCGCCGCCCGCGTTCGGCATTCCACCGGCGCTCACCCGAGCAAATGCGGGCGTAGAACCGCGCGCGGGCATCGTCACCGGCGAGCCAGCGCGTGAACCCGGCGTCGTCGAACGCGTGCCGCATGCACAACTCCCAATCCACGAGATCGAACTCCGGGAACGCTTCGAATACGACGTGCGCGGCTTCCGGATCGAACCCGATGTTGAACTCCGCCGGCGTCACCTTGAGGTTGCCGTGACCGTTCACCGCCCCACCCATGATCACCAGCCGCGCGATCCGCGAGGGCAGGTCCGGGTCGAGGCGCAGCGCCAGCGCAAGGTTCGTCAGCGGGGCGAGCGCAACCAGCGTGAAAGCGCCGGCATGCGCACGCGCCAGCCGGACCAGCGCGGTGGCTGCCGGCTCCGACCGCGGTTGCGTCGCCGGATCCGGCATGCCGACATCGCCGAAGCCATCCGCGCCGTGGACGTGCACCGCATCTTCCGCCGGCGCGCGCACGAGCGGCGCGGCCACGCCCGGGAAAACCGGAGTCGAGGCCCCCAGCAAGTCGACCAGGCTGCACGCATTGCGGAGCGTGTGGACGAGTCCGGTATTGCCGGCGGCAATCGACAGGCCGAGTACCTCTCCGTGCGCGTGCGCCATCAGGATCGCGAGCGCATCGTCCACGCCGGGATCGGTATCGACAAGCAGCAGCGGGCGTTGTGGGTTTTGGCTCATCGGTCTCCTTCCCATTCGATGATGGTGCGACCCGGCGCCAACCGGTTCACGGATCGTGGCGTGCCCGGACAACCTCCGATCCGTCCAGTGCTTCGGCTCTTCGCATCATGCCCCCGCGTAGCGTTCGGCACTGCCGATCCAGCGCCCGGTCAGGCGCAGCACGAGACGTGGATTCTGGCGCATCATCTCCCCTCCGACTTCCTGCACGGCGGGCAACAACGCCGCATCGCGGGAGAGGTCGGCAATCCTGAACCCCACCTCGCCGGTCTGGCGCGTGCCGAGGACTTCGCCGGGTCCGCGCAGTTCAAGGTCCTTCTCGGCGATCCTGAAGCCGTCGTTGGTCGCACGCAGGACATCGAGCCGCTGTCGCGCCATTGCCGAGAGCGGAGTCTCGTACAACAGGACGCAGCTCGATTCGATCCGCCCGCGGCCGACCCGGCCGCGCAACTGGTGCAACTGCGCCAATCCCAGGCGTTCGGCGTTCTCGATCACCATCAGACTCGCGTTCGGGACATCCACGCCGACCTCGATCACCGTCGTCGCCACCAGCAGGCCAACCTTGCCGGCCGCAAAGGCATCCATCACCGCCTGCTTCTGCGCGGGACGCAGTCGACCGTGCACCAGCCCGATCTCGAGCATCGGGAGCGCCGCGCGCAGTTCGGCGTACACGGCTTCGGCGGCCTGCGCCTGCAGGAGGTCGGACTCTTCGATGATCGTGCAGACCCAGTACGCTTGCCGCCCCCCCGCGCAGGCCGCGCGAATGCGCTCGATGACTTCGCCGCGACGCGTGGCCGCGATGGCCACGGTCGTCACCGGCGTGCGGCCGGGCGGCAACTCGTCGATCACGGAGACATCGAGATCCGCGTACGCCGTCATCGCGAGCGTGCGCGGGATCGGCGTTGCGGTCAGCACCAGCTGGTGCGGAACCGTTGCACCCGAGCGGCCCTTGTCGCGCAAGGCCAGCCGCTGGTGGACGCCGAAGCGGTGCTGTTCGTCGATCACGACGAGCGCGAGATCACGGAATGCCACGCCTTCCTGCATCAACGCGTGCGTACCGACGATGATCGCCGCGGAACCGGCGATGCGCGCCAGCGCCGCCGCACGGGCGCGGCCCTTGAGCTTGCCGGCGAGCCAGACAACCTCGACACCGAGCGGCTCCATCCACGCGCGGAAGTTCCGGTAGTGCTGCTCGGCGAGCAGTTCCGTCGGCGCCATCAACGCCGCCTGGAAGCCCGACTCCACCGCCGCGAGCGCGGCGAGCGCGGCGACCACGGTCTTGCCCGAGCCAACGTCCCCCTGCACCAGACGCAACATCGGCACTGGCCGCGCCAGGTCCTTCGAGACTTCGGCCGCAACTCGCGCCTGCGCCCGTGTCAGCGCAAACGGCAACGATTCGAGCAGGCGCTTGCGCAACGTGCCATCACCCCGCAGCGCCGGCGCCGCGTGCCGGCGTACGCGTGCACGGAGGCTCTTCAAGCTGAGGTGCCGGGCCAGCAGCTCCTCGAATGCGAGCCGCTGTTGCGACGGGTGCGCGCCGAGCGCGAGCTTTCCGATATCGGCATGTGGCGGCGGGCGATGCACGTCCAGGAGTGCCTCGCGCAACGAGGACAGGCCGTGCTTGCGTCGCAGCTCCGCGGGAATCAACTCGAGCGCGTCGTCCTCCGGCAGCCGTTCCAGCGCGCGTCCAATCAGGCCCGCGAGGCGCGCCTGGCCCAGCCCCTCGGTCGCGGGATATACCGGCGACAGGCGATCCTCCACGCCGACCGCAACGCCGGCGGCGAGACGCCGGTACTGCGGATGCACCATCTCGAGGCCTTGCGTGCCGTGCCGCACTTCCCCGAAGCAGCGCAGTCGCGTGCCCACCGCCAACTGGTTTGCCTGCGCGTTGTTGAAGTGGAAAAAGCGCAGCAGCAGCGTCCCCCGCGAGTCATCGCCCAGCGCGACGCGCAACTGCGGCCGATAACGGAATGAACGTTCGACCGCCTCGACGTACCCCTCCACCAGCGCGGCTTCACCGGCATGCAATTCGCGGATCGGCGTGATCCGGGTGCGATCCTCGTAGCGCAGCGGCAGGTGGAACCACAGGTCCTGCAAGGTGCGAAGGCCGAGGCGTTCGAGCGTGCCGGCAAGCCCCGGGCCGACACCCGGCAACGTCGTCACCGGCGCCGATGCGACGTCCGACGGCGGCAGGGACTTCGGCTGTGGCATCCCGCAAGCCTAGCGGAGCCGGCGCACCGTGGTCACGCGCCTGCCGCCGTGGGCAGAACTGAAACCGGGGCGCGGCTCCCGCGCCGGTGGCGCCCGAACTCAGGAGACGATGGCAATGACGTCGATCTCGACCGCGGCGCCCCGCGGCAATGCCGCGACGCCGATGGTCGACCGCGCCGGATACGGCTCGCGGAAATGGCTTTTCATCACGTCGTTGACCGCCGCGAAGTTGCCGAGGTCGGTCATGTAGATCGCCACCCGCACCACGTCATCGAACGACGCGCCGGCGGCCGCGAGCACTGCCCGCAGGTTCTCGAAGACGCGCGATGCCTGCTCGACGATCCCGCCCGGCACGATCTCGCCGGTGGCGGGGTCGAGCGGGATCTGCCCCGAGAGGTACAACGTGTTGCCGGAGCGGACGGCCTGCGAATACGGGCCGATCGCGGCGGGCGCACGGTCGGTGCGAACGGGGATTCTGGACATCGGGGGCTCCGTCGGGAAAGGACGCTCAGATCGACCGGCGCACGGCGTCGACGACGCCGAGGCGCCGCACGCGGCGCATGACCCCGGCGAGGTGCTTGCGGTTGCGCACTTCGATCGTGAACAGCAGGATTGCGGTCACGTCGTCACGCTCCTTGTATTCGACGTTCTCGATGTTCGATTCGGCGTCGGCGACGGCGGCCGCGACCTGCGCCAGCACGCCCGGCTTGTTGCGCACGTCGAGCCGCAACTGGACGCGATAGTCGCCTTGCACGTCGCCGGACCATGCGATCTCGACGCAGCGCTCCGGCGTCTTGCGGAACTCCGGGACGTTCGGGCACTCGATGCGATGCACGACGATGCCCTTGCCGGCCGACAGGTAACCCATGATCTCGTCGCCCGGAACCGGGTGGCAGCAGTGGCCGAAGGTCAGCACGCCACGTTCGGCGCCGCTGATCAGGATCTTTTCCTGGCTCGGCGGCCGGCGCACGTTCGACGTGCCGACCGCGGCCGACAGCAGCGCGTGCGCGGCGACGTCCGGCATGCGGTTGCCGAGCGCAATGTCGGCCAGCAGTTCCTCGAGGCGCTTGTAACGGTTTTCGGCAAGATAGCGCTCGAGCACGCCGTGCGGAATCGCTTCCAGCGAGGAATCGAACGTGTCCAGCGCGCGGTCGAGCATGCGATGGCCGAAGTCGACCGCGTCCTCGTGCTGCAGGTGCTTCAGGAAGCGCCGGATCGACGTGCGCGCGCGACCGGAGACGACCCACTCGAGCCATTGCGGACTCGGTACCGCCGATGGCGCGGTGACGATCTCGACGGTCTCCCCGCTGGCGAGGCGCGTCCGCAGCGGCACCAGCTTGCGATCGACGCGCGCGGCGACCGCGTGGTCGCCGACGTCGGTGTGCACCGCGTAGGCAAAGTCAAGCGCGGTGGCGTTGCGCGGCAGGGCCAGGATCTGCCCCTTCGGCGTGAACAGGTACACCTCGTCCGGAAACAGGTCGACCTTGACGTTTTCGATGAATTCCAGAGAGGACGGCGTCTGCGTCTCGCGGTCGACCAGACCGGACACCCACTCGCGGGCCCGGGTCTGTGCGCTGTTCGCGCGTGGTGCGTCCGTCTTGTAGACCCAATGCGCGGCGACGCCGCGCTCGGCGACTTGGTCCATGTCCTCGGTACGGATCTGGATCTCGATCGGCGCCGCGAACGGTCCGAACAGGACCGTGTGCAGGGACTGGTAGCCGTTCGCCTTCGGGATCGCGATGAAATCCTTGAAGCGCCCGTCCAGCGGCTTGTACAGGCCATGCACCGCGCCGAGCGCATGGTAGCAGTCCGCAACCTTGCGCACGACGATCCGGAATCCGTACACGTCCATCACCTGCGCAAACGTCTTGTTTTCGTTGCGCATCTTCGAATAGATGCTGTACGGCGACTTGATGCGGCTTTCGATGCGGTGCGTGATGCCCTCGTCGGCGAGGCGCAGCCCGAGCGAACCTTCGATGCGGGACATCGCCTCCTTGCGGTTGCCGAGCACGGCCCGGATCCGGGCGGCGATGATGCGATGGCGGTCCGGGTACAGCGCGCGAAAGCCGAGGTCCTGCAGCTCCATGCGGATCCGGTTCATGCCGAGCCGCTGCGCAATCGGCGCGTAGATCTCGAGCGTCTCGCGCGCGATCCGGTGGCGCGCCTCGGGATCCATCGCGCCGAGCGTGCGCATGTTGTGCAGGCGGTCGGCCAGCTTGATCAAGATCACGCGCAGGTCGCGCGCGACCGCCAGCAGCATCTTGCGGAAACTCTCCGCGACGGCTTCCTGGCGGCTGCGGAAGCGGATCTTGTCGAGCTTGGTGACGCCATCGACGAGTTCGATCACGTTGGCGCCGAACTCGCGCTCGATCTCCTCGCCCGTGACGCTGGTGTCCTCGAGCGTGTCGTGCAGGATCGCGGCGACGATCGTGTCCACGTCCATGCCGAGTTCGGCCAGGATGCCGGCCACCGCGACCGGATGGGTGATGTACGGCTCGCCGCTGCGGCGCGTCTGGCCGGCGTGCGCCCGCGCGCCAAGATCGTAGGCCCGCCGCACCGTGGCGACGTCGGCCGGGGACAGGTACTGGGAGAGTCGCGCCTCGAGGTCGAGTTCGTCGGCGGGTGGAAGGACCGGAACGGGGTTTTCTACGGGATGGGCGACCTGGGACATGGGCCCGCCGCCGAGCTCAGCCGGAACAGGTCCAGTGGCGCGCGCGCGGCCTCACAGGTCGTCGCCACCCTTGCCGAGGTCGTCGTCGACCTCCGCGGCCGCCCATTCCAAGGCCTCGCGCTCGGCACGCTCACGTTCGACGCGATCGATCTCGTCGATCGTGGCCCGGTCGATCCTGCGATCGGCAATCTCCCGCAAGGCCACGACCGTCGGCTTGTCGTTGTCGGGATCGACGCCCGCCTGGGCGCCCTTCGCCAGCTGGCGGGCGCGCCGCGCGGCCATCATGACGAGTTCGAAGCGGTTGTTGACCACTTCGAGGCAGTCTTCGACGGTAATACGGGCCATGGATGAATCTCCTGGGACGATGGCGCCGCCACCCAGCGGCCTTCTTCCGTGCGATTCTAGTCGTGGATCATGCTGCGGTGCAAACAAGACGGGCGGAGGAATCCCCCCTCATCGCAGATGGAATCACGTCTTTTGTGTACCATCGGGTATAAGTTTCGTTGGAAATCACCCATCTTGCAGCCCTTCGGCCCCGGGCTTGCGCCTTCGAAGGCCCCTTGGATCCCGACTCGCCCGATGATGCACCGCGGTCATTCCGTCGTCCGTCGAACCGGCCTTTGGCTGGTGCTGGCCGCCCTCGCCGGCTGCACGATCGCACCGCCGCGCACCGATGACCCGTGGGAGTCGTTCAACCGCAAGGTGTATGCGTTCAACGACGCCGCAGACAAGGCGGTGATCCGCCCCGTCGCCGTCGGTTACCGCAAGATCACCAGTCCCGATGCGCGCCGGGTGATCTCCAACTTCTTCGCCAACATCAAGCTTCCGATCACGATTGCCAACGACGTGCTGCAAGGCGAGCCAATCCAGGCCGCCCACAACATCGGCCGCCTCGCGATCAACACGACGCTCGGGTTCGTCGGCTTCTTCGACCCCGCGAGCGAAATGGGCCTGCCGCCCGATGAAACCGACTTCGGGGTAACGCTCGCGAAGTGGGGTGTTCCCGACGGCCCTTACCTGGTGTTGCCGCTGGTCGGCTCGACGACGATTCGCGACATGTGGCGCCTGCCGGTCGATCTCCAGTTCGACCCGCTCGGCTGGTATGCGCGCGACCATGACTTCAAGCTGCACGCCCAGGAGTGGCCGAATTTCCTCTACCTCGTCACGCTGCGCTCGCGGGGCATCGACGCCGAGAACCTGCTCGAGGGCGTATACGATCCCTACGTCTTCTATCGTGACGCGTACCGGCAGCGCCGCATCTTCCGGATCTACGGCGGCAATCCCCCGGATTCGGTGATCGAGAAGATGGAAGGCACCGGCAACATCGACGTCGACAAGCTCCTCGAACAGCAGCACGAGTACGAGAAGACGCACCCGGCCGGCAGCAACAGCGAACCGGACCAACACTGAATCCCTGCGGCATTCCAGCCGCGCCCGGGGGTTCGCCCGGAAAATCCCCGTTCCAGTTTCCACATCGTGCGGCAACGGGAGAGCGCATCGACCCGTCGACGCCAACGGTTCCGCGATGTTGCGCCGCACTGCACAGCGCACTCGAACGCCGCATGTGCGAATTTCACCTGCGTGCGCCAGCGCAACGTCTTTTCAGACACGGTAATTGCTGCCGGCGTTTCCGGAACTCACTGCTGGAAGCAGGATGCTCGTTTCCGCCCCTTGCCGGGGTGGAAGGAATGAATCCCGCTCACCCGCAGGGAACGGCGGGCACATGCGGCGCAGATGCAGATGGATCCAGCCACGATGAGACGTTGGTTGCCCGCACTCGGCAGGACCGCCTTTCCCGGTACCCACGGCACGACCGCCGCGGCAACGGAAAAAGCGCCTGGGCCGAGCATCTTGCGTGTTTCCGCCACGCGCTTCGGCTTGCGTGCCCTCACAACTCGCCCGGAGTAGCCCCACATGAAAAGCCATCTTTCAATCCTTTCTGCCGCGGTGCTGTTCGTGCTTGGGAGTTACAACGCGGATGCGAAACCTTCGGCAGTCCTGCAATCAGGCAACGGCCATTCGTCGCCGGGACGGCCGGCATCGCAGCACCGCACGGCACCGGCGAGTGGGTCGATCCTGTATGACCAGACATCGGGCATGACCGGCGCCGTCATTCCTGCCGACAATTGGACGTTGTTCTATGCCAGCTACTCGACGCAAGGCGCCGACGACTTCGTCGTGCCGACCGGGCAGACCTGGACGATCGAGAGCTTCTATATCCCCTACGGTCAGCAAGCGAGTGCGACCTGGCTGCCGAGTTCAGCCGACGTCCTGTTGATCGCCGACGACGGCAGCGGCCATCCGACTGGCGCGGTGGTTTGCGTAGGCACCGCCACCGCCGAAACCGCCTCCGGCAGCAACTTCACGTTCACGCTGGCGACACCATGCATGCTGCCGCAGGGCACGTACTGGCTCGAATTGGCGTTCGACGGCGTCGTCAACTTCACCATGGCCGCCGGGTGGGCTGTACGGTCACCGGTCGCGGGTCAGCCGGCACAATGGCAGGACCCGGGCCACACCTACGGCACGACATGCAGCACATGGGGTGACTTCGCCACATGTTTTCCGACCGTGCCATCGAGCCGGCTTGGCGGCGATTTCGCGTTCCAGATCCTCGGCGCGACCGACGACATCTTCTTCGGCGGGTTCGAGGCTCCTTGAACGCGCTCGTGCGACATGCGGTCCAAGCGAAGGCTTTCGCGTTTGCGCGGAAGCCCTCGTTCTGCAAACCGGGAGTTTCGCGCGCCGGCGCTCGCCGACCCACTTCCGGGCCATACGGCGTTGCAACGAAAGTCCCGAGATGTGTCTGGCCAGCCGCGTCGCACGCCGGAACGCACCGCCGCCGTCAAACGCCGGAATCGGCTCAGGCGATTCCGAGCAGCCCTTCCACTTCGCCAAGACGGGCCAACGCGCGCAACCCTGCCGAAGCACCGCGAACCGTGAACGCACCGCCACCTGCAGCCGCATGCGCGGCACACGCGAGCAGGACGGCCAGCGTTGCGCTGTCGGCCTGCTCGAGGGCGCTGACGTCCGCGGCCACGTCCAACCCCCGCGGAACAGCGCTCACCACCCTGGTGAAGTCGGCACCCGCGTTGCCGTAACCGAGACGCCCGGAGAGGCGGATGCCGCCGGCAGCACTCTCGACGCGCAACGCATCACTCACTTTCCGCCGCCCTTCGCCCGCATTTCATCCAGCGTCTTGTCGCCCTGCGTTTCGAGGCGGGTGATCAGTGCATCGAGTCCGATCGCCTTGATCTCGGCTGCAACCTGGTTGCGGTAGTTGGTGATGTATGAAATGCCCTCCACGATGACGTCGTACGCCTTCCAGTCCCCCGACGCCGTCTTGCGGAACGCGTAATCGACCGGCAGCAGCTTGCCGTCGTCAAGCACCACCTCGGTGCGCACGATCGTCCGCTTCTCGTTGAGGTCCCCCTTCAGCGGCAACACCCGCACGCGGCCGCGCGTGTAGTTCAGCAGCCCTTCGGCGTACTTGTGTGCGATCGACGCGTAGAACGCCTTCGCGAACCGCACGCGCTGCGCGGGCGTCGCCGTGCGCGCATACTGGCCGAGCACGAGGATTGACGCATAATCGATGTCGAAGTGCGGCAGCAGGATGCCGTCGATCAGCTTGATCAGCTTTTCATTGTCGTTCTTGAGCTCGGCGCGATGTCCTTCGATCGAATTGCCGAGCTGGTCGGCAATGCCTTGCACGACCTGGTCGGGCGTTGGCGGCGCAGCCTGCGCGGGATTGGGCAGCACGGCGAACATCAGCGCGGCCAGCACGGGAACGGCGAATCGCAACATCACGATCACTCCTCGGGGTGATGGCTGTCGGGTTTCGCGGCATCCGGAACGGCGTCCGGCGCGCCCTTTCCATCGGAAGCCTTGTCCGGCCCAGAGCTCCCGACCAGGAATTTTCCGATCAGGTCTTCGAGCTGCACCGACGATTGGGTCAGCACGAATTCGTCGCCGTTCTTCATCATCTCCGGCGAACCGCCGGGCTGGATCGCAACGTACTGGTCGCCGAGTAAACCGGTCGTGAATATGGCCGCCGCAGAATCATCGGGAATCTCGCGGTAGCGATCGTCGATCGCGAGGATGACGAGTGCGTCGAGTTTGTCCGGCTCGAGGACGATCGACGCGACCGAGCCGATGCGCACGCCGGCGATCTTGACCGGCGCGCGCACCTTGAGCTGGCCGATGTTCGTGAAGCGCGCCTTCAGGTCGTAGCTTGCGCCCTGCCGGAAGTTCGCAACCGAGGTCGTCTGCGTCGCGAGGTACGCGAGCGCGGCGAAGCCGAGCACGATGAAGAGGCCGGTACCGATGGCATAGCTGGGGCGAGAGCTCATTGTCGTTTGCCCTCAATCATTCTTTCTCTCCCGGTCGCTGCGTTCGAAAGCCGTGCAGCTCGGTGGTGAGCCTATCGACCGGCTCGTGAACTCTTGCGTCGTTTCCGCGCTGCGCGCTCCCCAAAGCAAAGCTTCCGCTCTTTGAGCGCCCCAAAGCAAAGCTTCCGCTCTTCGAGCGGGTTACTTTCCTTTCGGGGAAAGTAACCAAAGCCATTGCGCCGGGCAGGCCGGTTGCCGCGACCTCGTGTCGCGGCAACGCTCCTGCGCTTCTCGCCGAATGGCGGCCGCGCCGAACTCCTACATCCCTGTAGTCAGACATGCGGCGCTTGCTCCGCCATTCGGCTGCGAGGCTCGGCGGCCTGCAACGGCGCTTGAATGCTCGCTCAACACGGCCATCCTTGGCCTTCGTTGCGGCAAGACTGCGAAGTCGTAGGCCATGGATGGCCGGACATTGGGCGACCGGCGCTGTTGCGCGCGGCCGAGGCGGGCCTGACGCGCCCGCGAGCAAGGCGCGCCTGTCTGAGCACAAGGATGTGCGAGTTCGCGCCGGCGCGGGCGCGGCAGTGTCCCGCCAAGGGCAGCCGCCGTGAACGGATTCACGGCGGCCCGTGCGCCCAGCGCCAATGGTTTTGGCCACTTTTGCCGAAACAAAAGTGGCTCGCTCACGCAGTGAGCGAAAGCACTTGCCTTGAGCCGCCCGCCGCGCAGCAGCACTTGCCGCGAAGAACGTCTCTCGCAGAGCGGAGCCTGCACGTTGCGGGATCATGTCAGGAACGCCGTCATCACGAAGTCGAGCGCCAGCACGACGATCGACGAAAACACCACCGTGCGCGTCGTCGCATACGCCACGCCTTCGCTGGTCGGCGGCGACGTGTAGCCCTGGAACACCGCGACCAGCGACACGACGACGCCGAACGCGAGGCTCTTCCACACGCCGTCGATGACGTCCTTCCACACGTCGACGCTCGCGGTCATGTTCGACCAGAACGCGCCGTTGTCGAGCCCCAACCACGATACGCCGACGACATGCGCGCCGAGGATGCCGAGCGCGTTGAACACGCAAGCGAGCAGCGGCATTGCGATGATGCCGGCGACGAAGCGCGGCACGATGACGTGCGCCACCGGATCGACTGCCATCATTTCCATCGCCGCGAGCTGGTCGGTCGCGCGCATCAAGCCGATTTCCGCCGTCATCGACGTGCCGGCGCGGCCGGCGAACAGCAGCGCAGTGACCACCGGGCCGAGTTCACGGTACAGCGACAGCGACACGACCGTGCCGAGCGCGGCCGTGCCGCCGAAGATCGACAGCACGTAGTAGAGCTGCAGGCCGAGCACCATGCCGACGAAGAGCCCGCAAGTCATGATGATGACGAGGCTCATCGCGCCGACGAACCACACCTGACGGACGGTTTCGGTGATCCGTCGCAGACCCTTCGGCAACACCGCGAGGATCCGCAGCAGGAACAGTCCGCACTCCCCGATTCCGGCGAGCGCATTGCCGACCAGCGCGAGCGGTCCACGCGTCGCGTTCATCCGCGGGGCTCCGGAAAGCCGAGTTCGGCCGCGTAGTCCGGCGCCGGATAGTGGAACGGCACCGGTCCATCCACCGCGCCGCCGAAGAATTGCCGCGTCCATGGCGATGCATCGGCGGCGAGTTCGTCCGGCGTGCCCGTGGCGACAATCTTGCCCGCGGCAAGCAACACGACGCGATCGGCGATGCGCCGCACCGCCGCGAATTCGTGCGCGACGATGAGGCTGGTGATGCCGAGCGTGTCGTTCAACGTACGGATCAGCTTCAGCACCTGATTCAAGGCAATCGGATCGAGCCCGACGAACGGCTCGTCGTACAGGATCAGCATCGGATCACGCACGATCGCCCGCGCCAGCGCGACGCGTCGCGCCATGCCGCCGGACAGTTCATCGGGAAGCAGGCGGGCGGCGCCGCGCAGCCCAACCGCCTGCAACTTCGTCAACACGATGTTGCGGACGATTTCCTCCGGCAGCCGCAGGTGCTGGCGCAGCGGAAACGCGACGTTCTCGAACACGTCGAGGTCGGTCAGCAACGCCGTGCCCTGGA
Source organism: Lysobacterales bacterium (assembly GCA_046347015.1). Classification (GTDB taxonomy): domain Bacteria; phylum Pseudomonadota; class Gammaproteobacteria; order Xanthomonadales; family Rhodanobacteraceae; genus Dokdonella_A. The sequence goes on from JAXMHA010000001.1 coordinate 202,795, forward strand.
ACAGGTAACCGATCCGCTCGCGCAACGCGTACAGCGCATCGCGCGACAACGTCGTCACCTCGGCGCCATCCACCCGCACCGTACCCGCATCGGGTCGAAGCTGACCCGTGATGTGCCGCAACAGCGTCGTCTTGCCGGTGCCGCTCGGCCCCATCACCGCGGTCACGCTATCGCGCGCGACATCGAGATCGACGCCGTCGAACACGACCCGGCCGCCGAGTCGGGTACGCACCCCGCGTACCTGCACCATAGGCGTCGCCGTGCCCGGCAGTGGGTTCGTCGGAGGTTCCGGGGCGATCATGTCGGTCACGCTAACCGAGCCGCAGCGGCACGCCAGGCGCGGTCAGGGTGCCACCAACTGCCCAACCAGCACAACGTGTCGGTCCGCCGGCAGGGGCGCGCCCGATCGCGCGGCCTGCACGATCGCCTGCATCTGCGCGAGCGCGTCGTCGAAGCGGTCGTTGACGATGATGCAGTCGAACTCCGGCGCGTGCGAGATTTCCTCGCGGGAAGCCGCGAGGCGACGCTCGATCGTTGCTTCGCTGTCGGTCGCGCGGGATCGCAACCGGCGTTCGAGTTCCGCGCGCGAGGGCGGCAGGATGAAGATCGACACGCAGTCGGGTTTCGCGTCGCGCACCAGCCGCGCGCCCTGCCAGTCGATCTCCAGCAGCACGTCGCGGCCATTCGCGAGGACCGGCTCGACGGCGGTGCGCGCGGTGCCCTTGCGGTCGCCGAGCACGATCGCGTACTCGTAGAAGTCGCCGCGCGCGGCCATCGCGTCGAACACCGCAGGCGTCACGAAGTGGTAGTGCCGGCCGTCCGACTCGTTCGGCCGCGGCGCGCGGTCGGTGTACGAGATCGACAGCACGATGTCCGGTTCGCGTTCCAGCAGCGCATTCACCAGCGTCGACTTCCCGGCGCCCGACGGGGCCGCGACGACGAACAGGATCCCGGTTGCGCGCGACGGGCTCATGCCCTGGACACGCCCGTGCAATCGGCTCGCACTGCCGCGACGATCGCACGCTTGCGAGTCGAATTGCCGGTGACGGAATGCGATGGGGCACCCGTGCCGCGACCGCCTCGCGGTTCGATGCGGCGCGCGATGTGTGGGCCAGCCTCCGTGCTCATTCGAGGTTCTGCACCTGCTCGCGGATCTGTTCGATCAGCACCTTGAGTTCCACCGATGCGCGCGTCGTGCGCGGATCGGCGGACTTCGAGCCGAGCGTGTTCGCCTCGCGGTTGAACTCCTGCATCAGGAAATCGAGCCTGCGCCCGGCCGGCTCGCCGAGGCGCATCGTCCGGCGCACCTCGCTGACGTGGCCGGCCAGCCGGTCCAGTTCCTCGTCGACGTCGATGCGCTGGAGTTGCAGCACCACTTCCTGCTCGATGCGGCCCGGCTCGAGCGGCTGGCGCAGCTCGGCGAGCCGCGCATCGAACTTCGCGCGCAGCGCGCTGCGCACTTCCGGCAGGTGGCGACGCACTTCGGCGACGATCGCTTCGATCGCGGCGAGCCGGTCCTCGATGTTGACGCCGAGCCGTTCGCCTTCCCGTTCGCGCGCCGACACCATGTCGTCGAGCGCACGGTCGACCAGCGCCAGTGCGCCGTCGCCGAGTTGCGCGGCATCGACGTCCTGGTCGAGCATCACGCCCGGCCACGAGTACCGAAGCCAAGTCGATGCGGGCGTCCGGCAGGGTACGCCGCGACGGTACGTGCCGCGCCGCCGAGTTGCTCCAGCACCGCGATGTCGAGTGCCAGCGTCGGCTGCGCATCCGGCGCGGCCGCCGGCGGATGCCGAGGTCGACCTTGCCGCGCGTAGCTGCGCCGCCACGCGTTCCCGCAGCCGTCCCTCGAGCCCGCGCAGTTCTTCCGGCAAGCGCAGGCCGAGCTCGAGGTAGCGGTGGTTGACCGAGCGCAACTCGACCACGAGCACGCTGCGGCCGACGGCGCCCGCGGCCCAGGCGAATGCGGTCATGCTGCGCAACAAGCGGGGCCTCCGCGAAATCCGGCGCAGTATGCCACGCACCGGAACGCGCGCCCGATCGCGCTCGGCTAGACTGTCGCCCTCCCGGGAGCCCTTGCATGATCGCCTCCAGCCGACCGAGCGGCCGCCGCACCGACGAGCTGCGTCCGGTTTCGATCACCCGCCATTTCACCCGTCACGCCGAGGGGTCCGTGCTGATTGCCTGCGGCGATACGCGCGTGTTGTGCACCGCCAGCGTCGACGAGAAGGTCCCGCCGTTCCTGCGCGGCAAGGGCGAGGGCTGGATCACCGCCGAGTACGGGATGCTGCCGCGCGCGACCGGCGAGCGCACCGCGCGGGAAGCGGCGCGCGGACGTCAGGCTGGCCGCACGCTGGAGATCCAGCGCCTGATCGGCCGCGCGTTGCGCGCGTGCGTTGATCGCACGGCGCTCGGCGAGCGCACGATCACGCTCGACTGCGACGTGCTGCAGGCCGACGGCGGCACGCGCACCGCGGCCATCACCGGCGCGTATGTCGCTCTGTGCGACGCGGTCGCATGGCTGAAGAAGAACAAGGCGCTGAAGACCGAACCGATCCACGGCGCCGTCGCGGCGGTATCGGTCGGCATCCACGCGGGCGTGCCGGTGCTCGACCTCGACTACGCCGAGGACAGCGCGTGCGATACCGACATGAACGTCGTGATGAACGATGGTGGCGGCTTCATCGAGGTGCAGGGCACCGCCGAAGGGCATGCCTTCCGCCGCGAGGAACTCGATGCCCTGCTGGCGCTGGCGCAGCAGGGCATCGGCGAGTTGATCGCGAAGCAGCGGGAAGCACTGGCGAAGATGTGAGATGTGAGTCGTGAACCGCAGCCGCACCCCGCACGCGACGCCTTCCGGCTCACGACTGGCTGATCATGGTTCAAGACTCGTTCTCGCCAGCGGCAACGCCGGCAAGCTCGCCGAACTCCGCGAGTTGTTCGCCGGCGCCGGGATCGAACTCGTCGCGCAGCACGAACTCGACATCACCGACGCGGATGAAACGGCACGCACGTTCGTCGAGAACGCGCTGTTGAAGGCGCGCCACGCGGCACGCTGTTCCGGCCTGCCCGCGCTCGGCGACGATTCCGGGTTGTGCGTCGATGCGCTGCGCGGCGCGCCGGGTCTTTTTTCCGCGCGTTACGCTGGCGAACACGGCAATGCGCAGGCGAACAACGAGCGCCTGCTGCGTGAACTCGCCAACGTGCCGGACGACCGGCGCACCGCCCGCTTCGTGTGCGTGCTCGCGCTGCTGACATCGGTCGACGACCCCGATCCGCTGGTTGCGGAAGGGCGTTGGCCCGGCACGATCCTGCACGAGCCGCGCGGCGATCGCGGGTTCGGCTACGACCCGGTGTTCCGCCCCGAAGATGGCAACGGCCGGAGCGCCGCCGAACTCGACCCCGCGACGAAGAACCGCAGCAGCCATCGCGGGCAGGCAATGGCGCGGTTGCAGGAACTGCTCGCCATGGACGGCCGGCGATGGGCACGGCGATGAATCCGGTGCCGGTCGGCGCGCCATCGGCGTCATGCCCAGCGGCCGCTGCAATTCCGCTCTCGCTCTATATCCACGTCCCGTGGTGCGTGAGGAAGTGCCCGTATTGCGATTTCAATTCGCATGGGATGGCGGGCCGGGATCCGCCCTACGATGACTATGTCGCCGCCTTGCTGGCCGACCTCGACGGTGATCTTGCCGACTTCGGCGACGCGCTGCGCGGCCGCGGAATCGTCAGCGTGTTCTTTGGCGGCGGCACGCCGAGCCTGATGCCGCCGCACGCCATCGCATCAATCCTCGACGGCGCCGCGCGGCGGCTCGCCTTCGTGCGCGAATGCGAGATCACGCTGGAAGCCAACCCCGGCACCGTCGAGCACGGCCGTTTCGACGGCTACCGCGCGGCCGGCATCAACCGGATTTCCTTCGGCGTGCAGAGTTTCGACGACGACGCCTTGCGCGCGCTCGGGCGCATCCACTCCCCGGCGGAAGCCGAAACCGCGGTGAAGTCGGCGCAGGATGCGGGCTACGCCAACATCAATCTCGACCTGATGTACGCGCTGCCGCGGCAGACTGCGGGTGGCGCACTCGCCGACGTCGAACGCGCGATCGCGCTCGGCCCGGCGCACATCTCCCACTACCAGTTGACGCTCGAGCCCGGGACGCCGTTCGCGAAGCATCCGCCGCCGCTGCCCAACGACGACGACGCGTGGGTGATCCAGGAAAGCTGCGAGGCTCGGCTCGCCGACGCCGGCTTCGCGCAGTACGAGGTTTCAGCGTACGCGCGGCCGGGGCGGCGTTGCGTCCACAACATGAACTACTGGCGTTTCGGTGATTACCTCGGCATCGGCGCCGGAGCGCACGGCAAGATCACGTACCACGACGAACCTGATGCCGGCACTGCACTCAGCGACACCATCCGGATCCACCGACGCTCGAAGGTGAAGGCGCCACGCGCGTATCTCGATCGCGCCCGCTCGCAGGCGCGGATCGACACCGATGGGCCGGTACCCGGCAACGAGCGGGCATTCGAATACGTCCTCAACGCGCTGAGGCTCAACGACGGCGCGCCGATCGAGGAGTTCACGGCGCGCACCGGACTCACGCTGGACGATATCCGCGCGCCGCTCGCCACGGCGATGAATCGCGACCTGGTCTCCAGCGACGGACGGACGTTGGGCACGACCGAAACCGGCCGGCGCTTCCTCAACGACGTGCTGGAATTGTTCCTGCCGCGCCGCTGACGCCGGCGGCGGTCACAGCAGGAACATCGCCTTGGCGAGGAATACGATGCCGACCATCAGGAAGAAGACGATGCGGTGCGTGTAGCGGAACCGGCACGGGTTCATGCGGCCACGCACGCTGGCCCACATTGTCGCGGCGAACACGCCGAGTACGCCAAACGCCAGCAGCACCTTCAGGGCGAGCAGCTTGCCGAAATGCGTGTCGAGGCATGCGAAACGCGGGCACCGCACATCGAACAGCGCGAAGCCGCTGAGAAACAGCAAGATGACGACGACCGGCATGAAACGTCGCGCGCGCTTCAGGACCAGATCCTCGAGGCGCGCCATTTCCGCGACACCGAGGTGCTTGTGCAGCCCTTCGAGGACCAGGACCTCGAACGTGACCGCACCGACGAACACGATCGCGCACGCAAGGTGCAGCAATTGGATCCAACCGTACCACGCAGCCATCGTCATTCCAGCGGGGAAGAAGCGATGCGCCGATGCGCGTGACGACCCTCATCCGATCCGGGCTGGTCGTTCCGGTGCGTTCGCGCAAGCGGCGCGGCCCCGCATCGTACTCGGCGGAGGCGCAAGCGAATTGACCGACGTCAATCATGCCCCGCCGGGCCACCACGGATCGGCTACGCTGTCCGCGGTTTCGCCCACGATGCAAGCTTCGATGCCGGATCTCGTGTCCCTCCGCTGCCCTTATTGCGACGAATCGTTTACCACGACGGTCGACGCGAGCGCGGGATCGTCCGAATACATCGAAGACTGCGTGGTCTGCTGCCGTCCGATCGTGGTTTCGATGGCGGTCGACGGCGATGCGGTCAGCGTGTGCGTCGCCCGCGACGACGATTGATCGCGCTCCGGACACGCTGCTAGCATCGCCTCGAAGCAGGTGTCCTGCCGGGAGGTTCGCGTGACCGGCCGGCGGGATGAAACGGGAAGCCGGTGAACGTGGAAGCGCGCGACCGACGCCGGTCGCGCCGGGCGAAGGACGAAGCCTTCGCCCGCAATCCCCGCAGTCCGGCGCTGCCCCCGCAACGGTAGGCGAGTCAACCCTGTCCGGACGCCACTGCGCACGCGCGCGGGAAGGTGGGCATGGGGGTGCAAAGGCACCGCTCGCGAGCCCGGAGACCGGCCTGCCGCAAAGGTGCCACGGATCCATCATCCGCGGCGCCGATCCAGGCGTCGCGGCGGGCGGCGGTCGGGAACGGCCGTCCGCCGACTCCTGCCCTTGCCCTCCATCGCGCCTTCCGCGGGTGCGCGCAATGGAGGATCCGGGATGTTTTCGAAACTGCTGATCGCAGCCTTGCTGGCCGCCATCACGCCAGACGTGCAGGCCCAAGCGGTGGACGAGCAACCCGTCGTCGAAGTCACCTCGACGCGCGTCGCGCAGACGACCGACTCCGGGCTCGCCGACGTCACCATCATCACCCGCGCCGCCATCGACGCGAGCGGCGCAGCGGACCTCGTCGATCTCTTGCGCGGCACGGCCGGAATCGACGTCGCCGTCAGCGGCGGCGTTGGTGCGCAGGCGTCACTGTACGTGCGCGGCACCAACTCGAACCATGTGCTGGTGCTGATCGATGGCATCCGCACGGCCGCCGCCGGAACCGGCACCGTCGACTGGTCCCAGTTCCCGCTCGACGCGATCGAGCGGATCGAGATCGTCCGCGGCCCACGCGCTGCGTACTGGGGCTCCGGCGCGATCGGCGGCGTGATCCAGATCTTCACGCGCCGGCTGGACGGTCCGGATGCGACGGTCCGCTACGGCAGTTTTGCCGATGCCGCCGGCAGCGCGGGCTTCGGCCAATGGGGCCGGCGCGGTGGCTTCAGCGTGCTGGCGGGACTGCGGCACGTGACGGGCTTTCCGAACACGACGCCCGACAACTTCGCGTACAGCCCGCTGGACGATGGTTATCGCGCGAAGCAGGCGGCGGCGCAGGCCGGCTACCGGTTCGGTGGTCAGCTCTTGTCGGGCACGCTGTTCCGCAACGATGCCGACGTCGAATTCGCCGGCGGCACGACGCACACCGTCAACCAGACCGCGGGAATCACGCTCGATGGCGAAGTCGTCGATGGCTGGACCAGCCGCATTGGGATCGGCGACAACCGGAGCGACCTGCGCACCGTGGCGTACGACTCCGTCTACCGGTCCCACCGCAACGACCTGGCGTGGCAGAACACCATCGACATCGTGCCCGGGCAAGCGATCGTCGCAGGCTTCGACTTCGTCACCGAACGGGGCGCGAACACGAACATCTCGGGTGCCACGGTCCAGTATGACCATCGCCGCCACGACACCGGCATGTTCGTCGGCTGGAACGGCCACCACGCGGGCTTCGATTGGGAACTCGCGGAGCGGCACGACCGCAACAGCCAGTTCGGCGGCGCGTCGACGGCTTCCGCGGCAGCCGCCCTGAAGGTCGGATCCGGTTGGCGCGTCACCGCGAGCATCGGCCAGGGGTTCCGCGCGCCGGCGATGAATGAACTCTATTCGCCGGGGTACGGTGGCTACTACGCCGGCAATCCGCGGTTGCAACCCGAACGCTCGCGCAGCGCCGAAGCCGGAGTCGAATGGCAACCCGCGACCAATGCGACGATTCGCGTCACCGCCACTACACGGACGTCGATGACCTCATTACTTTCACCGCCCTTTGAACGCCGAACACCGCCTGCGCGAGATCGACGGTACCGAGCTGACCGGCGAGTGGCACGCGGGATCCTGGACGCTGCACGGTTCCGCCACGCTGCAACGTCCCCGGGATGCCGCCACCGGTGCCGACCTGCTCCGTCGGCCGCGCCGGAAAGCCGGGTTCGAGCCGTCGCGGAACTCGGTGGCCGCGCCTGCCGGCGTCGAATGGATCGTCCAGGGCCCTGCAGCCAGGACATCGGGGGACTCCTCGGTGGCTTTGCGCTGTTGTAGACGCTGAATATCCGTCATCGGCATGGAGTTTGCATCCGTGCCGAGAACCTGGCCGACCGCAACTACACGGTCGTGCAAGGCTTTGCGACACAGGGGCGCTCGGCCTGGATCACGCTGGCCTGGCAACCGCGCTGAACGATGGGTCGATCCGCCGCAACCGCTGATCGACGGATCTGCGCGAAGGCACCACGGCCCGCAGTGCCGGGCGTGCCAGAATTGGGCCCCGGGAGGGAGCCCGCGGTCGTCACGCATCGAATCGGGCCATCGACTCGGGGGACACCCGGTCAATTGGCGCGTACGGCCGGCGACAGGGTGAAGGGGAGGCGGCAGGACAAGCATGACGGCGAACGGAACAAGCACCCGGCGGCCAACGCCGGCGACGGCTCGCGCCGCCGCTGCGCCGCAGGATCATGGCCTGCCGCCGCCACGCGTTCGCAAGTTGCTGGACGGAATCCGCCGAATCATGCTGGACCGCGTGGGCAATCTGCTGGCCACGGCATTCGATGAAGACACGAAAGACCTGTTCGCGCAGGCCGACAAGGCGCCGAGCAGCGCCGTGCAGCAAGCCCATTTCGACACGTTGCGATCACTCGCTATCGGCAGGGAACGGAGCCTGGCCCGGTTTCGAGAGGCCCTCGAGCGCGAGGTCGAACGCATCGGCTCACGCAACGCCGATGACCGCGCAGCGGCACCGCCTTCCACGGCGAATCTCCCGGAGGCCCTGGAACTGGTCGAGACGGACAACCTCGAGCAGGACCTCGCAATGGAAGAGATTGCGGGCAAGAATGACCTTCGCCACCACCTGACGCTGCATCGGCTGGCCCACCGCTTTGCGATCCTGGCGGGACTCCCGGCATGGGAGCCCGCCGACCTGCCCCTCGGGCCGCACCGGCTCATGGGCCTGCTGCGCGACGCCATCGCGGACCTCAACCTCGCCGGCGAGTATCGCGTCGGTTTGCTCCGCGCATTCGACCGCACGGCGATGCGTGAAGTCGGGAAGCTCTACGAGGCGACCGACGCGTACCTTGTCGAACAACAAATCCTGCCGAACCTGCGCCTGTTCCGGTCATCGGGGCCTGCCGGTGTGTCGGCCGACACGCGGGCGGAAACGGCCGCGCCGAATCAGCAACCCGGCGAGGACGAGTCCGACCACCCGGCCGCGGAATCGGCTTTCGCGGCTGCGGCGGAATCCAACGGCGACCGCGACCTGTTCCAGTCGTTGCGGCAACTGCTGGCGACGAGCCGCGGGCTGATCGGACCTGCGTTTGCCCCTTCGGGCGAAGGCGACGGCAACCCCGTGAGCCGCGCCGACCTGCAGGCCGTGCTGTCGGCGATGCAACGGGCGCCGGCGGCATATCCCGCGGCGGGCGGGGCGCGGCCGATGTTGCGGCGCGACGTTTTCACCCGGCTCCAGGCGGCCGGCCCGCAAAACCTGCACCCGCAACTCGCCGCGGAAGATCGCGACACGATCGACATCGTCGACCTGTTGTTCGACCAGATCGTGACCCGTGAGATCGCCGGCCATGGCGCGGGCCTGTTGCTCGGCCCACTGCAGTACGCCGTGCTCCGGGTCGCGCTCGCCGACAAGAAATTCTTCGCCCAGCAATCCCACCCGACGCGGGTGTTCCTCGACACGTTGGCCAATGCCGCGGCGCGATGGATCGACAGCGCGGAACCCGATCCCGAAATCAGCGGAAAGCTCAAGGCGGTGTCCGAGCGCGTCGGGACGGGCTACGACGGAGACGTCGGCCTGTTCGCCGATGCCCACGCCGAACTCTCTCGTTACCTCGAATCGATCGCACGGCGAGCGGAATCGACCGAACGCCGCAATGTCGAGGCGGCCAAGGGCCGCGAGCGCCTCGACATCGCCCGCCAGCGCGCACAGGCAGTCATTGCGCGCTTCCTCGAACGCGGCGATCCACCGGCGCTCGTGCGCACCTTGCTGGAACAGGCGTGGACCGACGTCCTTGCGCTGACGATCCTGCGCGAAGGCGAAGACAGCGCGACTTACCGACGGCGACTCGCGGTCGCCGACCGCTTGTCCGGCCGGGGGCCGGCCCACGACGGCCCGGCGAACAAGGCCCTGCGCGAGGAACTCGAAACCGGGTTGTCGCTGATCGGCTTGCACCACGACGAATTGCGGGCCCTGTGCGCCGGACTCTTCGACACGGGCGTCGGCGCGCCGATCGAAGCGGCGAACGACCCCGATGCCGCTGCCCGGATCGAGTCAGTCCTGCAGCGCAAGGCGCGATTCGGCCACGGTGCGCAAGCCGGCCCATCCGATCCGACGGACGTCGCCCGCAACCCGGAGCCTCCCAAGCCACTCGACGCGCGCGAGGAAGCCGAGTTGCAACGCCTGCGCAAATTGCCGTTCGGCACCTGGTTCGAATTCGTCACCAACCAGCAAGGCACTGCCGCACGACGCAAGCTCGCGTGGTATTCGAGCGTCACCGGCCATTGCCTGTTCGTGAACCTCCGCGGCGTCCGCAGCGCAGAACTGACGATGGCGCAGCTGGCCCGGGACATCGTCAGGGGACAGATCCGCCTGTGGTCGCCGCCACCGGAGAAGTCACTGCTCGAGCGGGCCTGGGATGCGGTGAAACGGCTGCTGGACAGCCGGCAGGATTCCGGATCCGCGGCCACCACTCCGCAGCCATTGGGCACGCCAGCATGAAGAATGCCCGCCGCCACCAACGCGTCGCGACGCCACCGATGATGCGGGTCACCGACACCATCACCGGCAAGGATGCTGGCCGGCTCGGCAACCTGTCACCGGAAGGCTTGATGCTGGTCGCGGACGGCCCGATCGCCGACGGTGCGCTGCACCAGTTCGCATTCGACCTTCCGGATCAATACGGACGCCTGCAACCCGTCGAAGTCGGAGTGCGCGAAGTCTGGAAGGCCCCCGGCACGATGCACGGCCAATACTGGGTCGGTTTCCGCTTCATTTCGCTCGGTGCTGCCGACGAGGGCGTCCTGCGCGACTGGCTGGGCGGCGTCGAGATGCGGCTCGGCTAGCCAAGGCCGGCGCGAATCGCGGCAGCCACCCGCGCGCGGACGTTCAATGCGCCCCGGATCCAGGCGCGGCATACGCACGCAGGAACATGTCGACCGTGGCGTGGATGTGGGAATCGACGGCTTCCGGCGCAATCGGTTCGGTACAGCCGCACAGTTGCCGCGCATGCAACTCGCCGCGCAACAGGCACAGGAACTGCGATGCCGCGCGGGGCACGTCGTCGATGTCGAGCTGGCGGGATTCGACGGCCCGCTCGAGGAAGCCCTTGAATGCCGAGTGCATCCGGTGCGGACCCGCATCCCAGTAGAGGCGGGATAGGTTCGACCCGGCGCGACCGTCGGATGCCACCAGACGATGCAACGCGATCGCGTCCCGATCGGTGACCAGCGCGAAATAGGCCCGCCCGATCGATTCGAGTTGTTCCCGCAGGCGCCCGCCGGCGCTCTCGGCGAACAACGATTCGGGTACGAGCTGCGCGCACTTGTCGCGGATGGCTTCGCCGAACAGCGTCTCCTTGTCGGAGAAGTGGCTGTAGACCGTAAGCTTCGATACGCCGGCCGCGGCGGCGATCGCGTCCATGCTCGCACCCTCGAACCCGTTGCGAAGGAACAGGACCTTGGCAGCCTCGAGGACTGCCGCGCGCTTCTCGAGATCCTTCGGACGGCCGGGTCCGCCGGTCCGCGAAGGACACGCAGGCGTGCGCGATACGCTGGACGTCATCATGTTCGGCGTTTACTATACTGCGAAGTCCACGATTTGTCGCCAAGCTGGCGTGGACCGCATCGTGAAACTCCTTGCGGCAACCGGGATTTCCCGGCCAACGCCTTGGAGGCGAAAGCAGCGATCGTTGCCTTGGCAGCGGCATGGGTTGCAATGCGCCGGCATGGATCCGGTTGACACCTGTCTGGCCGCCGCGATGACTTCCGGCACTTTGGCGAACGCCGGTACTCCGCCAAGGTAGCGCGCAGGGAGTCTCGCTCCACCCGTTCCACCGACGTACCCGCGATCCAACGGAATCCACGGCATGAGCCTCGACATCGATCTTGCACGACGCAACATGGTCGACAACCAGGTCCGCACGTGGGATGTGCTCGATCCACGCGTGCTCGATGCACTGGCGGCCGTTCCGCGCGAGGATTTCGTGCCCGCGCGGTACCGGTCGCTGGCATTCGCCGACCTGATGTTGCCGCTCGGCCACGGCGAAGTGATGTTGAAGCCCGCCGTCGAGGGCCGGATCCTGCAGGCCTTGCAATTGGCGCCCGGCGACAGCGTGCTCGAGGTCGGCACCGGGTCCGGATTCCTCACCGCATGCCTGTCGCGCCTCGCGCGCTCGGTGGCGAGCATCGATTGTCATGCCGATTTCGCCGACGCCGCGACACAGCGGTTGCGCCGCATTGGCGCGTCCAACGTGCGCATCGAAACCGGCGATGCGATGGCGACGTTCGATCCCGGCGTGCGCCACGACGCCGTCGTCATCGGCGGCGCGGTGGCGATGCTGCCGGATCGATTCGCGTCCTGGGTGCGCCCGGGCGGGCGGCTGTTCGCAATCGTCGGCCGGCCACCCGCGATGCAGGCCGTCCTGCACCGGCGCCTCGACGAATCGCAGTGGCACCGGGAAACGCTGTTCGAAACCGCGCTCCCCTACCTCCGGAACGCCGCACCACAGCCGCGGTTCGCACTGTGACGCGCCGGTTCCCGCCGACATCCCATGACGAGTAGCGCCATGCCGAATTCCCGCTTGTTGCCGTACCTGATTGTCGCCGCCCTCGCCGCCGTCCCGTCGGCGCGCGCCGACGACCTGATCCAGATCTACCACGAGGCGCGGCAGTCGGACCCGGTGCTGGCCGGCGCCGAAGCGACCCGCAACGACCGAAGAAATGTCGTGCAGGCGCGCGCGTCACTGCTCCCGCAAATCTCGGCGAGCTATGGCTACAACCGCATCCACGGCGGAACTTCGGGCACGCAGTTCGTCACCACGCCGGACGGCGGCCAGACACTGGTCAACGTGTCGGCGCCGAATGCATCCCGCTCCCGCAACCTGCAGGGTGTGTTGAACCAGAGCCTGGTCGACATCAGCCAGTGGACCGCGCTGAAGTCGAGCAAGTACACGGCGAAGGCGGGCGACGCGAACTACGATGCCGCGCAGCAGGATCTGCTGATCCGGACCGCGCAGGCCTACTTCAGCGTGCTGACCGCGCTCGATGCGTTGAAGTACGCCGACGCGAACGAGAAGGCTCTCGGTCGCCAGCTCGAACAGGCCCAGCAGCGCTTCGATGTCGGCCTCGCTGCCATTACCGACGTGAATGACGCCAAGGCCCAGCATGACGCCGCCGTCGCCTCCGTCATTGCCGATCGCAATGCCGTCGACCAGGCGCGCGAGGCGGTCCGGCAATTGACGAACAAGGAACCCGGTGAGTTCCTGCGCCTGCGCGACGACATCCCGCTCGCGCATCCGGTTCCCGACGACCCGAAGGCGTGGGTCGACCTGGCACTGAAGCAGAACCCGACGCTGAGTTCGTATTCACTGCAGGTGGACGCCGCAGGCGCCAACGTCGAGACCGCCCGGGCCGGGCACCTGCCGACGCTGAGCGGGCAGATCCTGTATTCGAAGACGCCGTCGTGGGGCGACGCCACCGATCCCGAGTTCGGCCCGTACCACGACAACTCGGAACGCTGGAGCACGACGATCGGCATCACGTTGAACGTGCCGATCTTCACCGGCGGATTCACGCAGTCGCGCGTGCACCAGGCCATCTACAACCGCGACTACGCGCAGGACCAGCTCGAGCTGCAGCGCCGCCAGGTCGTCGCCGCGACCCGCAACGATTTCCGCGCGGTCATTGCCGGGGCAAGCGAAGTCGAGGCGACCCGCGCCTCGGTGACATCCGCGCAAAGTTCGCTCGAGGCGACGCAGGCCGGCTACGAAGTCGGGACCCGCACGATCGTCGACGTCCTGATCGCGCAGCAGACGCTGTTGCAGGCGCAAAGTTCGTATTCACAGGCCCGCCACGCGTTCGTCATCGATGGCCTGCTGCTGAAGCAGGCGGCCGGCGTCATCGACGTCAAGGACCTCGAGGCGATCAACGCCCTGCTCGAGTGACGATCGCGGTCTCCCGGCCGGCGTGACCGGCCGGCGCGTGAATGGCCGCGGCGAGCAACTGTTCGACGATCGCCATCGTCCGCTCGACGGCGCCGCGCTCGCGCGCCATCACGGCAAGCGCAGCCTTGGCCATTGCCTGCCGCTCCCGGTCGCCCGCCAGCAAACGCACGACTTCGGATCCGAGCGCGTCGGCGTCACCGATGCGCTGCGCAGCTCCGGCACGGATCAGGTCCGCTGTCACTTCGTCGAAGTTGAACGTGTGCGGCCCGACGATCACCGGCGTTCCGAATGCCGCGGGTTCCAGCAGGTTGTGCCCTCCGACCGGGACGAGGCTGCCGCCGACGAATGCGACGTCGACGCCGGCATAGAAGCCGAGCAGTTCGCCCATCGTGTCGATGACGAAACACTGGTGGGCGGCCGCCGGCAGGACATCGACACTGCGCACGGCCGTCTCGAAACCGAACGCCCGGCTCGCCTGGGCCAGCGCGCGGAACCGTTCCGGATGCCGCGGCGCGACCAGCAGCAATGCATCCGGAAAACGGCGCAGCACCGCGGCATGCGCGGTCAGCACCGCCATTTCCTCGCCTTCGTGGGTGCTCGCCGCCATCCAGACCGGCCGGTCGGCGCCCCAGGCCGCCCGCATCTCGTTGCGGAACCGTTCGGCCCCTGCCGGCACGGCCATGTCGAACTTGAGGTTGCCGACCACGGCGATGCGGCTCGCCGGAGTGCCCAATGCACGCAGGCGATCCGCATCCGAAATCGACTGCGCGGCGACGAAATCCGCGCAGCGGATCGCACGTCGAACCAGGGGCTGGATCGGCCAGTAGCCGCGCAGCGAGCGCTCCGAGAGGCGCGCATTCGCCACCAGGATCGCGATCCGGCGCTCTGCGCAGGCCATGAACAGGTTTGGCCAGATTTCCGTTTCCATGATCACGGCGAGCCTTGGCCGGGTGCGATCGAGGAATCGCGCCACCGAACGCCGCAGGTCGTACGGGAGATAGACATGGAAAACGCGCTCGCCGAACAACTGCTGGACGCGCTCGGAACCGGTTGGAGTCACCGTCGTCACGACGATCCGCGTGTCGTGGTAACGCGCCATCAGCGACTCGACCAGGGGCGCCGCGGCGTTCACTTCTCCGAGCGACACCGCGTGTACCCAGATCGAATCCGCGAAGCCGGGGTCGGGGAAGAACCCGAACCTTTCCCGCCAGCGCGAAAAGTACCCGCGGTAACGCAGGCCGCGCCGGGTCAGCCGGTAAATCACGACCGGCGTCAGCAGGTACAGGGTCAGGGTATAGAAGAAGCGTTGGAACACGACGGTCGGGCAAGGCGAGCAGCGGCGCGAGTATAGCCAGACCTCGGCGGGCGCAACGTGGCGAGGACCGCGGGAGCCCGCGGGCCGGACCCGCGGACGGACGCCATTCTGCGGCACTGGCAAACGGACGGAGGGCCGCAGCACCACGCTTCGTGGTTCCCTACAATGCCGCCGGATGCCTGCGCCACCCCCGACATTCCGGCCTGCCCTGCTCGCACCACGCCATTGGCCGGCCTGGTTCGGACTCGCCCTGATCCGCATCGCGAACCTGTTGCCGCTCCGCGCGATGTTCGCGCTCGGCCGTGCCATCGGCCATCTCGCGCCGCTCGCGTTGCCGGTCCGGCGCCGGATCGTCGCCCGCAACCTCGAGCTGTGTTTTCCCGAACTCGACGCTGCTGCACGCGCACGCATCGCCGAGTCCACGCTGCACGACACGGGACTGATGCTGGCCGAGTTCGCGCTGGCCTGGATGGGGTCGCGCGCCCGGCTCGCACGCCTGCGCGTCCGTTTCGACGATTGGGACAATCTTGCGGCAGCGCACGCGGACGGCCGCGGCGTGTTGTTGTTCGGCGGCCACTTTTCGCACCTCGAACTGTGCGCGCGGCTCGTCGCGGAGCGGGTGCCGCTCGCCGGCATGTACCGCGAGCATGACGACGCGGCGTTCGAGTGGGCGATCCGCCGCGCCCGGCTGCGCTACGCGAGTGCGATGTTCCGGCGGGACGAGATCCGCGCCAGCGTCCGCCACCTGCGCAATGGCGGACTCCTGTGGTACGCGCCCGACCAGGACATGCGCGGCAAGGACATCGTGTTCGCGCCGTTTTTCGGCGTGCCCGCGGCGACGATCACCGCGACGCACCACCTCGCGCGGATGTCCGGCGCGCGCGTGGTGCCGTTCTTCCATCGCCGCGAACCCGATGGCAGCTACGTGATCCGCATCGGCAAGCCACTCGAAGGTTTTCCGGGGCCCGATCCCGCAGCCGACACCGCGCGGGTCAATGCCTGCATCGAAGCCATGGTCCGCGAGGCACCCGCCCAATACCTCTGGCTGCACAAGCGATTCAAGACCCGCCCACCGGGCCAGCCATCCGTCTACGACGCCATGCCTGCCGATGCCTGAGTTCCCGCATTCGCGGATTCAGGAGGAATCCCGCTCTGCATCGTGCGCCAGGTCCTGCGGCGAGCGGGCAACGTGGCTGCCGTGCCGCCGCGCCTCGTGCAGCTTGGCGTACTTCAGGAACACGTAGAACGCGCCGAGCACGCTGCCGACGAAGCCGGCCCAACCGGACAGGAAGTAGCGCTTGACGACGAATTGCCGCACGAAGAACAACGGTGGATACACCACCATCCGCAGGCCCGTCCAGCGCTGCCGGCGTGCGAGCTTGTCAATGACGAGCCCGGAGGAATACCGGTTGATCTTGTCGACGCGCGCGGCGATGTCGGGATCGCCGTCATTGACGAAATCCGCGCGCCAGAGGGTCCGCACCGGACCGTCGGCCGTCACCGATGCGTGCACCGGTGCATCGTTCATCCGCGCGTGCCGGCGGTCGAACAAACGCAGGTGCCCGTTGCGATGCGACCAACGATGCTGCGCGGTCCAGAACAACCGTTCGCGACGCGGCAGGCGGAACCCGGAAACGCGCGGCGCGGCGAGCGCGGACTCGATCGCTTCGCGCGTGCCGCGTGACAGGATCTCGTCCGCATCGAGGATCAGGATCCAGTCGTGCCGTGCAAGGTCGATCGCGCGTTGCTTTTGCGGGCCGTAATCATCAAACGGATGCGAGTGCACATGCGCGCCATGTCGGCGCGCGATGTCGAGTGTCGCATCGGTCGAACCCGAGTCCAACACCAGCTTCTCGTCGGCCCAATCGACCGCGGCAAGGCAGCGATCGAGCGTTGCCGCATTGTTGAAGGTGATGACCACCACCGACACGGGCTCACGCATCGCCACCGCTCCGCCCCGCGGCGAGCGCCGCGACGTACACCGCGACGAGCCACCAGAACAGGAGCCCCCACCAAGCCGAGTAGAAGGCGAGGTGCGAGTTGAGCGGGAAGCACATCGCGACCAGCGCCAGCGCCGGCGCCCGGCCGCGCTCGCGTGCGGCCGGACCGGCGCGCCGCCACGCCATGACCGCGAACCCCGCACCGGTGATCCAGAACACGAGGCCGACAATGCCCGTTTCGCTCAGGATCTCGAGCACGATCTGGTGCGCGTGCGATGCGCCGGTGTCGCTGGTTGGATCGACGAAGCGGTCGCCTTTCGCGGCATAGGCCGGATAGGCGTAACGGAAGCCGCGCACGCCCACTCCCGTCAATGGCCGCGCGCGGATCATGCCGACCGCAGCGTGCCAGATGCTGAGCCGCCCGGCGGACGCCTCGTCGATCGCAAGCGGCGTGCCGCGCAAAGCGAGGAGGCTGCGGTCGATCCGCGCATCGAAGCGGCTCGAGTCGTGCCAGGCGAGGAACGCGAGCGCGCCCGACACCACGGCAAGCCCCAACGCCAGTACCGCGAAACGCCTCCAGTTGCCTGCTTCCCGTGCCGCGAGAATCAGCACGACCAGCCCATATGAGATCCACGCCGCACGCGAGCCCGCCAGCAGGATCGGGACCGCGAGCACGAGGAACGCGACCGCGAGTCCCGGGCGCCCCCAGCGCGCCCGCGCGGCCAGCAGCACGAACGGCGACAGCACGGCCAGCGTCGGCCCGAGCTTCAGGTTGCCGGCCCCGAACACGCCGGAGATCCGTTCGGCCTCGGCGGCGCCGCCGAGGCTGTAGCCGAAGAGGATCTGCACCCATGCATCGATCACCCACAGCGCGACGACTGCAGCCACGACTTCGACGAATCCGGGCCAGCGTTTCGCATGGCGCAACGCGTGGATGACGAACACGGCAAACGGCGCGAAGCGAAGCAAGCTCGCGATCGTCGCCCAGCTTTTCGACGGCTCGATGGCCCAGAACCCGGACAGCAGCGCGGGTAGCCAATAGCATGCGAACAGCACGAGCGCGCGCCTGGTTTCCGCGAGGTCGAACCGGCGTTGCGCGGCCAGCACGAGGCCTGCGATCGCGGCGATCGCAACGGGCAACTCCGATGACCGGCCCGCCGGCAACAGGACGATCGCGGAGACGACAATGGCGATCGGCCAGATCGAATCCCTGTGCAGGCTCCCCGATGTTCCGGCCAACGGATCGTTCATGCGGAACGGTGACCGGGGCTCGCGGCGCATCGTCGGGAACCTGCGCACCCTGCCACCGGGCGAGTCCACGCTTTCCCTGGTTCAACCCGAGGGCCGTGCTGGTTCATTCGCGCTCATCGAAGTCTACGCGGGAAACGCCGGAACCGTCGGCGCACGCGCTGGATCAGGCCGGGAGCCGACCATGCCAGTCTAACCGCATGCTGTCGGCGAGGCACGGGCAAGTGCCGCCACCAGTCCCGGCGTCCCGGCGGTAATGACGTTTGCCGTGACCGACTACTGCGTGAGTTCGTCGTAAACCGCCAGCGTTGCCGCGCGCATCTCTTCGACGCGGTAATGCGCGAGCGGCGCGATCGGAGGCGCGGCGCGCAGCAATTCCGCGGCCCGCTCCGCAAGCCGGACACGGTCGCCCGGCGGCACCCGGCCGGCGGGATAAAGTTCGGCCAGAAGTTCACCGACGCCGCCGTGGCCGTAACCGAGCACCGGCCGGCACATCGCCAGTGCCTCGACCACCGTCCTGCCGAACGCTTCTGGTTTCGTCGAAAGCTGCAACACGAGCGTCGACGCCCCGAAGACGTCGCGGATGTCCGCCCGCGGTGGTGTCATCGCAACCACGTCCGCGACACCGAGCGAACGGGCGAGCCGCTCCAGCTCTTCGACATACGCCGAGCGCCCGTCCTGCGCGACGCCGAGGAGCAGCAGGCGCGCCTCGATGCCGCGCACGCCGAGATCGGCCAGCAGCCGGATCGCGTCGGCATGCCCCTTGAGCCGCGTGCCGCGCGCTGGCAACGTCAGCAACGGGCCGCCGGTCAGTTGCGGGAACTCGGCCTGGAACGCCCGGCGCCAGGCGTCATCGGGTTGGTAGCCGTACGGGAACTCGTGGGCATCGATGCCGCGCGGAATGACGATGAGCCGCGCGGGGTCGGCTTGCGGAAACGACCGCAACATGTGGTCACGCACTGCATTCGACACGCAGATGATGCGATCGCCACGGGTCATGATCGCGCTGTACCAACCCGGCGAATACAGCCCGTGCGCGGTGGTGACGATGGCCGGCCGCCGGGTCGCGCCGCGCAGCGCGATGCGCGCGAGCCATCCCGGCAGCCGCGAGCGCACGTGCGCAATGCCGACATCCGGCCGCAACAATACGCGCCGCAGCTCGGGTACCGCCCGGAATGCCGCCGTTGACTTGCGCGCCAACGGCAGGGTGATGTGTTCACTGCCTTCGGCGACCAGCCTCTCGACCAGCCGTCCGCCGGCGGACACGACGATCGACGGCCGCCCCGCCTCGACCAGCGCCTTTGCAATCTCGAGCGTCGCGCGTTCGGCACCACCGGCGTCGAGCGCCGGAACCAGTTGCACGACGCCGGGACGGGCGGGCGGCATCCGGCTTCAGTCTTTCAGGATGTACTCGGCGCCGCAGTACGGGCACTTGGCATGGCCACCGTTGTCCGCGATCGGCAGGTAGACGCGCGGATGGGCGTTCCACAACAGCATGTCCGGCATCGGACAACTCAGCGGAAGGTCGGCGCGCGTCACTTCGTAACGCCGTTGGGCACAAGATGGCTCGAAGGGCCGCGGTGTGGTGGGCTCAAAGGTCATGGGAGCGAGGTTCGCGGGGATTGTCCTGAAGTTTACAGCACGAATCGTGCCCGGCCGATGTGCCTTCCGGTACGGACACGGTGGCAGCGGACCGCGTCCACCTGCGTATTGACCTAGAATGGGTGCGTTGCCTGAAGCCCGGTTTCGCGACACCCCCGACCCACCCCTCGATTGCGGAGCACCGTCATGGACTTCAACAAGCTCGTGGCACGCGGCAAGGCCATACTCCTCACGCCGAAATCGGAGTGGCCGGTCATCTCGGCCGAACCCGACTCGGTGGCCGGCCTGTACCGCAACTACATTGTCTGGCTCGCCGCGATTCCGGCCGTGTTCGGCTTCATCAAGGGCAGTCTGATCGGCTACAGCGCGTTCGGGATCCATGTCCGCAGCGGCATCGGCGCCGGGCTGGTCGGGATGGTGACGACGTACCTTCTGACGTTGATCGCGGTATACGTGATCATGCTGATCATCGACGCGCTCGCGCCGACATTCGGCGCGCAGAAGAACCAGGTGCAGGCACTGAAGGCCGTCGGCTACGCGTTCACCGCGAGTTGGGTGGCCGGGATCGGCACGATCATCCCGTGGGCCGGTGGCCTGATCGCATTGGCCGGCGGCATCTACAGCATCTACCTGCTGTATCTCGGGTTGCCGGCAACGATGCAGTGCGCACCCGAAAAGGCCGTCGGCTACACCGCGGTCACGGTGGTCATTTCGATCGTGCTGATGTGGATCCTCGCCATCGCCACGGCCGGGATGACCGGCGTGTCGCGTCTCGCTCATCCGGGCTTCGCCGACTCCGGCGGCAGCGTCGAAATCGACAAGGACAGCACGCTCGGGAAGCTCGACGCGTGGACGAAAAAGATGCAGGCGGCCAGCGACAAGCTCGAACAGGCCCAGAAATCCGGCGATTCCAATGCGCAGGGTGAGGCACTCGGCAACGTCATCGGCACCGCCCTCACCGGTGGCGCCAAGGTCGAAGCCCTCGCGCCCGACACGTTGAAGCCGTTCGTGCCGGCAACGCTCGCCGGATGGGCGCGCAGCGACTTTTCGGCCGAACGCAATGGCGCGATGGGCATGCAGGTGTCGACGGCGAAAGGCACGTACAAGGGCGATGGCGGACAGGAACTCGAACTCGAGATCACCGACATGGGCAGCGCCAAGGGCCTGCTTGCGCTCGCCGGTTTCGCCAACGTTGCACAGGACCGCGAGACCGACCACGGCTACGAGAAGACGTACCGCCAGGACGGCCGGTTGATCCACGAGGAATGGGATGGCCAGAACCACCACGGCGAATACGGCATCGTGCTCGGCGACCGGTTCACCGTGAAAGTCTCCGGCAATGCCGACAGCATCGACCGCATCAAGCAGGCGGCCGCCTCGATCGACCTCGCTGGGCTCGAGCGCCTGAAGGACCAGGGCGTCACGAAGGACTGACCGCAGGCCGGCATCCGGCCGGCCCGCGGGACCCGCGCATCAGGACTTCCTTGGCGGAATGCCCGTTTCCGGCAGCTTCGACGCGCCCTCCGGGAACGTCTCGGTGGTGATGCGGATGCGGATGTCGTCGCTGATCTTCGGAACGAAGCGCGTAATGCCGAACTCCGAGCGCTTGATGACCGCCGTCGCATCGAATCCGGCCGCGACGACCTTGCGCGTCGGGTAGTCACCGATCTTGTTCACGGTGACGTCGAGCGTCACCGGCCGCGTCACGCCGTGCAACGTCAGGTCGCCGGTGACGACAAGCTTGTCCGGCGTCGCGCCACGCGCGACGCGCGTGCTCTTGAACGTGATCTTCGGAAACTTCGCCGCATCGAGGTAATCGGCGGAGCGCAGATGCTTGTCGAGCACTTCGATGTTGGTGTTGACGGTCTTGACCGGAATGGCGGCCTCGACCGACGACCTGGTCGGATCGTCCGGGTCGAACACCAGCTTCCCGGTGACGCCGCCGAACAGGCCGACCGGATTCGAGAACCCGAAATGGTTCCACGTGAACTGCACTTGGGTGTGCTTGGGGTTGATCTCGTAGGTGGCCGCGAAAGCCGGCGCAGCGGCCAGCATGGCCAACATCGCGGCGAGGGAAAACTTCGGCATGGAACGGACTCCCGTGGTTCGTGGTTCGGAATCGACGCGGCGCGCCGCGCCGCAAGCGGCGCGCCAGTCAACGACAGGACGGGCTCGCCGTTAGACTAGCATCGTCCGCGACCGCTCCGGTGCCGCGGTCACGACCGGAATGCGCGCAGATGCCGTCCGACAACACCTGCTGGGTCGTCAGCGACGGCCGCGCTGGCAACGAGCGGCAAGCACTCGCGCTGGCGCATGGCCTGGGGTTCGATACTCGCGTCATGCGCATGAAACTGCGCGAACCCTGGCAGGGCCTCGCACCCCGCCTGACCCTCGGCGTTCGCCACGCCATCGTGGCCGAGGGTGGCGTCCGGTTCGAACCGCCGTGGCCGGAAGTCGCGATTGGCGCCGGCCGCCGCGCGGCGCTGGTCACGCGCATGCTGCGCCGCTGGTCGAAAGGCGGCGCGTACACGATCCAGATCCTCGATCCGCGCATCGACCCGCGCGCATTCGACATCGTCGTTGCACCGCTGCATGACAACCTTGCCGGCGCCAACGTCGTGCAGACGATCGGCGCGTTGAACCCGGTCGATGCCGACTGGCTCGCCGATGGCCGCCGGCGCTTCGCGGCGTTGGCCGCGCTGCCCGAGCCGCGCACCACCGTACTGATCGGCGCGTCGAACCGTGCACAACGGCTCGACGAACCCTATTTCGACAGCCTCGTCGAACGACTGCACCGGCGTCACGCGAGCGACGGGGGAAGCTTCCTCGTCAGTGCGTCGCGACGCACGCCCGCGAACATCGTCGCGCGGCTGCGCGACACCTTCCGCGTGCTGCCCGGCGTGTTCCACGCACCCGGAGACACCGGCGAGAATCCGTATCCCGGCCTGCTCGGCTGGGCGCAACGCTTCGTCGTCACGCCCGACTCGGTCAACATGATCTCCGAATGTTGCGCGACCGAGCGCCCCGTCTACACCTTCGCGCCCCGACCGATCGGCGGCAAGCTCGCGTCGTTCCATGCACGGTTGCGCGCCAGCGGCGCGCTGCGTGATCTCGACGATCCGCGGCCGGCACCGCCGCGCTCGCCGCTCGCGGAAACCAGCGCCGTGGCCGAAATCGTGAGGGAGCGCTGGGCCGCGGAGCGCCGCCACCCCGTGGATTCCTAGCGAAGCATTGACGATCCCGTGTTCGCCCTTCGACGTCCATTCGCCCTTCGGCAGGTTCAGGGCGAACGGGTGACGCACCGGCCTCGGCCGAGGCGGAGCGTGCGGCAAACCCAAGCCAGACTTGTCGAACCGCAGACGCAAGCACCAAGGCGGGAAAGCCGTCAGTCCGCGATCGCGGTGAAGTCGAACCCGAGTTCGCGCGCAATCTCGGCGACCGCCTGCGCGCTTGCTGCCGTTGCCGCGTCGCGCACGACGACCCGCGGCCGGCCATCGAGCGTGCACGCGAGCGCCCGCGCGAGCAAGTGCGCGTGCGCTTCCGCGAGCCGTCCGTGCTGCCCGGGGTCGAGCAGGCCGCAAGCTGACGCGATGCGGATCAGCCCGCCATCGTTGGTGCTGCCGCAGAGACCCGGATGATCCGCTGCATGCAGCAGGACGAGCCCCTGCAGCAGGAAGCCGATGTCGACGAGGCCGCCAAGCCCTTGCTTGAGGTCGATGCGCCCCGCGTCCGACCGGTCGCGCTCGCGGCGCCAGCGCGAACGCATCGACACGAGATCGGCGACGACGGTGGCCTGCTCGCGCGGGCGCATCAGCAACCCGCTCCGCACCTTCGCGAATGCGCGGCAGACGGCCGGGTCGCCGGCAATCGCGCGCGCCCGTACCAGCGCTTGTTGCTCCCACGTCCACGCGCGCTCGCGCTGGTAGCCGGCGTACGCTTCGAGGCTCGTCACCAGCAGCCCCTTGCTGCCGTCAGGGCGCAGGCGCACGTCGACTTCGTACAGGGGGCCCGAGCGCGTCCGGCTTTCGAGGAGGTGCACGACCCGCTGCGCAAGCCGCGCGTAGTAGCGCGCCGGATCCAGCGGCCGCTCGCCGGACGATTCCGCGTCCGCAGGCGTGCCGTCGTGCACGAACACGAGGTCGAGGTCGGAATCGAATCCGAGGGCCTCGCCGCCGAAGCTGCCGTAGCCGATGACGGCGAATCCGTCGAGTGCGGATGCCCGGCCCGGGAACACCCCATGCACGGCCGCGAGATCACGCGCCGCCGTCGCGAGCACGGTGGCGAGCGCGGCTTCGGCCACACCCGTCAACGCACGCGTCGCGGCGACGGCGTCGATGTGGCCACCCAGCACGGCGAGGCCAATCCGGAAGCGCGCCGATTGGCGTTCCTCCTGCACGGTCTCCAGCACGATGCCGGTGTCGACTGCGGGGTCGGCGCCGAGCCGACGGTCGATTTCGCCCGTGACGGCACCCCGGTCCGGGATGTCCACGACGTCGCGGTCATCGAACAGGTCGTCGAGCAGCAAGGGATGCGCAACCACGCGTTCGGCAAGGAACGCGCTGGCGGCGAACACGTCGGCCACGCGGGCCAGTGCCGCCGGCCGCTCGTCGAGCAGCGCGAGATACGCCGAGCGTCGTGCGATCGCCTGCACCAGCTGCAGCATCCGTTCGAGGCATGTCATCGGCTCGCTCTGCCGTGCGGCCACGGCGAGGAGGCGCGGCATCACGCGATCGAACCGCCCGCGCGCGCGGGCCGAGAATGTCCGCACGCCCGCGCTGTCCAACACCTTCGAAAGTGCATTGGCCGCGGCGGCGCCGTCGGCGAACCCCCCCTTCGCGAGCGCTTCCGCATCGATGGTTCCGGCATTGGCCTGCTGCCAGAGCAAGGTCCAGTCGACTTCGCTGTGCGATTCGGCGCGTGGGGATTCCGGGGCCAGCGCCGCCGCGTACTCCTCGGCCACGACGCCGCGATATCGCGCAATGTCGGCCTCCAGTGCATCGACGCCGGGATAATCGAGCGCCCAGGCAATCCGTTCGCGCGCGGACAGGTCGGCCGGCAACTCGTGCGTCTGCGCGTCGGCGAACATCTGCACGCGGTTCTCGACGCGGCGCAGGAAGCGGTAGCTCTCGCGCAGCCGGCGCGCACTCGCCGCGGCGATGATCCCGCGCTGCTCGCTCGCGGCCAGCGCCGCCAGCAATCCGGACGCCCGCAGGGTCGGTTCGCGCCCGCCGCGGATCATCTGCGCGAGCTGCACGACGAACTCGATCTCGCGGATGCCACCGGGGCCGAGCTTCAGATTTCCAGCGAGGTCTTGCCGGGCGACCTCGGCATCGATCAGCGCCTTCATTTCGCGCAGGCCGGCGAACGCGGTGTAGTCGAGGTAGCGCCGGTAGACGAACGGCCGCAGCAGTTCCAGCAGGCGTGCGCCGGCCACGCGGTCACCGGCAACCGGGCGTGCCTTGATCCATGCGTAGCGTTCCCAGTCGCGGCCTTCGCGCTGGTAGTACTGTTCCATCGCCGCGAACGACAGCGCGATGCGGCCGGCATTGCCGTATGGCCGCAAGCGCAGGTCGACGCGAAACACGTAACCGTCCGCGTCGCGGTCGGCCAGCAGCGCTACCAGCGCGCGGCCGATTCGCGCGAAATACTCTTCGGCCGCCAGCGGACGCGCACCATCGCTGTCGCCGGGTCCGGCATACGCGAACGCAAGGTCGACATCGGACGAGAAATTCAGCTCGTCGCCGCCGAGCTTGCCGAAGCCGAGCACGACCAGCCGCTGCGGCTGGCCGGAAGCATCCCGCACGATGCCGTGGCGCGCTGCGACTTCACGCTCGGCGCCGGCCAGCGCCATGTCGATCGCGACTCGCGCCAGCATCGAGCTTCCGAGCAGTGTCGTTTCGACGTCGTCGAGACCGTTGACGTCGCGCCAGATCAGGCGCAGCGCCTCGCGTTCGCGGAACCGGCGCAACGCGGTACGGAGTTCGGCCGGCGAGGTTGTGGCGCGCAGCGTACCGGCACGCGCATCGGCATGCCGTGGGTCCCCCATCAACTGCACCAGTTCCTGACCCAGCAGCTCCGGCGTGCGCAGGAAGCTCGCGTACGCGAAGTCGCTGGCGAGCAGCACCCGCGCGAGGTGCGTGTCGACGCCGGCATCGTCGTGGAACGGCACGCCGGCCGCGCGGCACGCACGTTCGAGCCGGGTCAGGCGCGCATCGAGTTCCGCCGCGAGCACTCGCGGCAATGTCACCGGCGAAGGCATGCGCGGATTCTGGCAGGCGGGAGACGGCGGAAGCCAGCAAGGACCGGGTTTGGCCCGGCCCCCAGTCGGCCCGGCGTCAGTGCTTCTTCCACAACCCCCGCGGATCGAGCATGAGGCATGCCGGCAGTGACAGCAGCGCCGCGGCGTTGAGCAGCACGAACGTGCCGGCGGTCGGCAGCAACGGTATCCGCGCAACCTGACGCGGTGCGGCGAGTGCGATTGCCGCCGCGACGTATCCGGCGAGTTGCAACACGAACAGGGTGCGGTAGAACGCGCCCGGTGCATGTGCCGAAGCGACCAGCGCGGCGATCAGCGCCCACGGCACGATGAGCCGCGCGAGCTTGTGCGACACGAACGCGAACCACACCGGATTGTCGCGCCACGACAGCAACCTGGGCAGCCGCGCCATCAGTTGCCAGTTGCCGGCGAGCGTGCGCAGCTTGCGCCGGAACTCCTCGCCCTCGTCACCGCTCGCGACGTCGATCGCGATTGCGTTGCGCACCATCCACACGCGCTTGCCGGCGAACACCGCGGCGAGCGGCAGGAACATGTCGTCGAGGATCGTCCCGTCCGGCGGCACGACGATGAGTTCGCGGCGCATCGCATGGATCGCGCCGCTGACGCCGTGCAGCCAGCCGAGCCGCGCTTCGCCTTCGCGCAGCGCCTTTTCCATCCGCCAGTAGAGCCCGATGTCGGCCGGCCGCGCGCCGGCATCGGTGCTGGTGCGGATCTCGAGTTCGCCGCTGACCGCGCCGACGGCCGGATCGGCCAACGGTTCGACGAGGCGGCGCAAGGCATACGGCGCGAACCGCTGGCGCGCATCGGTGAACGCGACGATTGGCGTCGTGACCCGCGCCAGCGCCGCCGCCAACGCCGCCGCCTTGCCACGATTGTCCGCCAGCGCCAGCACGTCGACGCGCGGATCGCCGACGGCGTTCGCCGCGGCCACGGTGCTGTCGGTGCTGCCGTCGCTCGCGACGACGACGCGCAGGCAGTCGGCGGGATAGTCCTGCGCCAGCACGTCGCGAACGCGATCGGCAATGCGCGCGCCCTCGTTGTACGCAGCGACGACGACGGTGACGGGCGGCGTCACGGGTGCGCTTGCCGCCTCGGTGCCCCACAGCCTTGCCTGCGCCGCAACGAGCAACGGGTAGCCGGCATACGCGTAGGCGACGAGCGCAAGCGCAAGCCAGAAGACGACGATCGCGATCACGATGCGGCGTTCACGGCGTTGGCGTGGCGCCGCCATCGAAGCCGTCGAAGAAGATGACGTCGTCGACGGTCGCGCAGGCTTCGAACGCGCCGATGTCCGGCGACGTGCCGCAAAGGCGCGGGAAACCGGGGCCGCGCTGGTCGTAATCGCGCGCCGTCGGGTTCGAGCCGGCGTCGAGCGCCGGACTGCCGGTCGCGAGCGACAGCGTCAGCGTCGGCCCGCCATTGTTGGCCAGCGGCTGCAGCAGCGGATCGTACGCCAGCGTTTCCGGCGGCGGCGTCACCGCAGCCGAAGCCGCCATGATGAGGTCGTGCGCGCCGCCGACGCTCACCGGCACGTCGCTGGCGAGATCGTCGGTCGCGCCGCCGATGCCATCGCCGCTGTCGGCGGCGATCGTGCTGTCGAGCGTCAGTCCGGCAACGGCATAAGGTTCACCCGTGGTGACGACTGCGATGCCGCCGGCGCCGGCCGTCGCTGCGTTGAACGCAATCGTCGCGCCGGTCGCCGTCAGCGGCCGTTGCGTCGCGACGGCCCCTCCCGTCGCCGCGGCATTGCCGGCCAATGTCGAATCCGTCAGCACGAGACTGCTGCCCGGGTCGCCGTAGTTGCTGAAGACGCCCTTGAAGATGCCGCCGCCCGAGCCATCGTGGGCGCTGTTGCCGGAGATCGTCGAGGCCGCGACCGTCGCGTTGCCGCGCACGAAGATGCCGCCGCCAATGACGGCCTGCCCGGTCGGCGACGTCGCCTGATTGTCCGCGATCGTGCTGTATTCGGCGTCGAGCGCGCTGCGCACGTACAGCCCGCCGCCGGCAGCCAGGTAGTGTCGGCCGTCACCGGCTGCTTCGCTCGTCACCGAGTTCCCACTGACGATGCTGCGCGTCAACACGACATTGCCGGCGACGTAGGCACCGCCGCCATCGGCGACCGCGTCGCCGGCGGCCGAGGCCGACGACCCGCTGAGCGTGCTGTCGACGAGCGTCAGGTCGCCGCTGACATCGAGCGCGCCGCCGAACGTCAACGGGTTGCCGCCACTGGCGTGGCAATCGTCGATCACGACGCGTTCCAGTACGACGTTGCCGGAGGTGCGGATGCACGCCGCGAGCCCGGCGGTGCTGACGCCGTTGCGGATCGCGAGATCCGCGATCGTCAACGTGCCGAACCCGACCTCGAACGCGCCCGCGGACAACACCCGCCCGCCGTTGCCGTCGATCGCCAGCGCGCCGTGGCCGGGACCTTGCAGCGTCAGGTCGTAGACCGGATGGTCGCCGAGCGCGCTGATGTCGAGTTTGCCTTGCGTCAGCGTGATCGTGCCGCAGGTGAGTCCACCGAGGTCGATCGTGTCGCCCTCGCCGGCGATCGACAGGACCTGCCGCAACGTGCCGTCGCTGCCGTCGTCGGCACAACTGGTGACCGGCAGGACCGCCCGCGGCGTCTTGCCGGACGTGTGCAGGCCCGTCACGACCGGGCGTGGCAAGACACGCTGGGCGAGCCGCAATGCATACTCCGAACTCGACGCCACCGCTGGCCCTGTCGCGAATGCCGGGGGACCTGCGAACAGCAGCGCGGAAGCTGCGGCCAGCGCCGTCAGGCGCGGCGCTCGCAATGCGAATGGTTGGGTCGATGGCATCGGGCCCCAGGCTCAGCGGTCGATCAATCGCCGTGCACGTTACCGCAAAGCCCGGGGATGATGCGATGCCGAAGCCGGGGACGTGGCGAAGCCCGTGCCGTCCGACCCGTCCCGGGACGAAGCGGGAGCCGATCGTGCAATGACAGGCACCGTGGACCGGTCTTGGGTGCAGTTTCGCAACTCGAGGCGCATCGCGATGTCCCGCTGGTTCACCCGCTGGCTTGCAACTTCCATCGCGGCACTGACGCTGGCGTCGTGCGCGAGCGCCGCACCGACCGTGGCGCCCGAGTTCACCGGCATCGCGCACTGGATCAACTCGCCGCCGCTGACGATGGCAAAGCTGCGCGGCAAGGTGGTGTTGATCGACTTCTGGACGTACTCGTGCATCAACTGCCTGCGCACGCTGCCGTACGTCACGCGCTGGTACGACACGTACAAGGACCAGGGCCTCGTCGTGGTCGGCGTGCACTCGCCGGAATTCGACTTCGAGAAGTCCGAGGCGAACGTCGAACGCGCGGTGCGGCACTTCGGCATCCACTACCCGGTCGCGATGGACAACGACATGGCCACGTGGAATGCATGGGGCAACCAGTTCTGGCCCGCGGAATACCTGGTGGACCGCAACGGCAACGTCGTGCTGCACCACTACGGCGAGGGCCGCTACGCGGAGATGGAGAATGCGATCCGCAAGGAACTGGCGATGGCGCCGATGACCGCGAAAGCCGCGGCCGGGCAGGCCGGCCTCGGCGGGATCCGCTCGCCGGAAATGTACTTCGGCCTCGACCGCGTCCGGAACCTCGCCAACCTCGTTGCACTGCCGCGCCTGTCGCACCGGTACACCGCGCCATCGAGCGTGCCGCTCAACCAGTTCGCGCTGGACGGCCGATGGCGCCTGACCGGTACCTACGCCGAGGCGACCGGTGATGATGCCGGCATCCGGCTGCACTTCGATTCCGGCAAGGTGTACATGGTCGCGTCGAGCGAAACGCCGGTCACGCTGTCGATCTCGGTCGACGGCAAGCCGCAGCCGCCCGTCACGGTGCACGACAGCCGCATGTACACGCTGTACGACGGCACGGACTACCGCCCGCACGTCATCAGGATCGACGTACCGAAGGCGGGCTTGCGCGCCTACACCTTCACGTTCGGCTGAGACCCTTGCGGCGTGACGATTGCGCGGGTCCAATGGCGGCACCGAATCCCGCAGCGGAGCCGCCATGAGCAAGGTGCTTGCCATTGCACTGGCCGTCGGCGTGGCATCGACGCTTCCCGCGCACGGCGCTGGCACGCCGCCAAAGCCGACCATGCAACAGGTGCTCGACCGGTCGCAGCCGTCGGACTGGCGCGCGCTCGATCCGGACTCGACGCTGTACATGGACCTGCCGCAGGGTCGCGTCGTGATCGCGCTCGATCCCGCGTACGCTCCGCTGCACGTTGCCAACCTGCGCACGCTGGCGCGGCAACACTACTGGGATGGACTCGCGATCGTGCGCGTGCAGGACGATTTCGTCACGCAATGGGGCGATCCCGCAGCCGAAGCCGATGGCAAGGCGCACGTGCGCCCGCTCGGCAACGCGAAGGCGACGCTTGCCCCCGAATTCGAGCGCGCGATTGCCGCCGACCTGCCATTCACGAAGCTGCCGGACGGTGACGTGTATGCGCCGGAGGTCGGCTTTGGCGACGGCTTCCCGGTTGCCCGGGATCCGCAGGCCGGCAAGACCTGGCTTGCCCACTGTTACGGCATGGTCGGCGCCGGACGCGACAACTCACCCGAATCGGGGCCGGGTACCGAACTCTACGTCGTGATCGGGCAGGCACCGCGGCAACTCGACCGCAACATCGCGCTGGTCGGACGCGTCGTGCAGGGCATGGAGATCCTGTCCGCGCTGCCACGCGGCGACGGCGCGATGGGGTTTTACACGAAGGCGTCGCAGCGCACGCCGATCCTGCGCGTTCGCCTTGCGTCCGAATTGCCGCCGGCGCAGCGCATCGATTTCGAAGTCCTGCGTACCGATACACCGACCTTCGACGCACTGGTCGAATCGCGCCGCAACCGCAGTGATGCGTGGTACCTGCACAAGGCAGGCCACATCGACCTCTGCAACGTGCCGCTGCCGGTGCGCGTCGTTCCACCGCGGTCACGTGGGCAGGCACCGAAACCGGACGCGGCGAAACGGCACGGCCGCTGAACGCGTGGCGCGGCGCACTGCTGGAATCCGCGGGTCCGGCAGGTACCATGCCGGCACGATCGATCAGGGAGAACGCCGATGAACGCGATTGCCAAGGACACCGTCGCCACCGTGATTCCGTCGCTGCGTTACCGCAACGCGCTGGCAATGATCGACTGGCTGTGCAACGCGTTCGGCTTCGCCAAGCAGGCGGTGTACGCCGACGGCGATGTCGTGCACCACGCCCAGCTCACGTTCGGCCGCGGCATGGTCATGCTGGGTTCGGTCGACAACCGGTCCGCGTGGGGTCAGCGCATTGCGCAGCCGGATGAGATTGGCGGACGCGAGACGCAGGCCTGCTGCATCATCGTTGCCGACTGCGAGGCGCATTTCGCGCATGCCAAGGCCGCCGGCGCGGAAATCGTCGACCCGCTGGAAGCCAGGGACTACGGTGGCAGCGGCTACAGCTGCCGCGATCCGGAAGGACACCTGTGGTGGTTCGGTGATTACGATCCGTGGGCCGAGCCGCCTGCCTGACGGCGAGCACCCCGCCGTCACGAGGCGGGTGAATGAATCCGCGTCCGTCGAATGCCGTTCGGGCTTCGCGTCAACCCGCAGCGGCCGCCACGTCGTCCCAGTACGCAGCCCGCAGCAATTCGTGGAAGTGGTGCAGTCCGTTCTCGCGCAGTGGATTCAGGCGGCCGGCACGATACGAGCCCGACGCGAGCCCGCGCTGCACGGCCTCGCAGATCGCGACGTCCTGCAGTTGCACGAGGTCGCTGAAGGCGTGGTCGCGGGAGTGGCGCCGCGCGACGTCGGCCGGGTCCTCGTCGCGCGGGTAGTAGTAGTCGAACTCGACGCGGCAGCGCTGCGCGCCGAGTGGCAGCACCCGGTTGGTCTGCAGGCGGCCGGGCATCACGTTCAACATCGTGTTCGGCCAGATCATCCAGTAACGCGCTTCGCCGCTGCCGTACAACGCATCGCCGCTGTCGAGCGGGCTGTGCTGCATCGAGCTCCAGCGCGCGGTTTCGACGACGTAACTGCGGTAGTCGAGCATGCGGTTGAGTTCCGGGTGGATGTGCGGGATGTGGTAGCCCTCGAGGTAGTTGTCGACGTACGCCTTCCAGTTGCATCCGATGTCGTACGCGACGCGATCGTGGAAGCGGAAGGTCGACAGCGCGGTGTCGCCGAGCCGCGCGCCGATGCCTTCGAGGACTTCGCCGAGTGGTGGCGCTGCGGCATCGAGACACGCGAACACGAATCCCTGCCAGCCTTCCGCGCGGGCTTCGGGCAAGCGGACCGCGGTCACGTCGAATGCTTCGGCGGTCTGCATTTCGGGCGCACTCAGCAGGCGCCCGTCGAGCGCGTAGGTCCAGCCGTGGTAGCGGCAGCGCAGCCGCTTCGCGCCATGGCCGGCGCACGTCGCGAGCGGGCCGGCCCGGTGGCGGCAAACGTTGTGCAACGCGCGCAACTCCCCGTCCTCGCCGCGCACCAGCAACAGCGGGACGCCGGCGATGTCGACCGGAACGTGGTCACCCGCCTGCGCGAGTTCGTCCGCACGGGCGGCCAATTGCCAGCTCCGCGCGAACACCGCGCGCCGGTCGAGCGCCGCGCATTCCTCGTCGACGTAGAAATGCGCCGGCAACGCGGACGCACGGGCGAGGGCCTGCGCCGAAAGCGCGGCGTCCTGTCGTGCTGGCGGCCCGGCCACGCTACAGCGTCTGCGCGTTGAAGGTGTCGCAGGCCTTGATGTCGCCGGACTGGAAGCCGGTCTTGAACCAGCGCACGCGCTCCGCCGACGTGCCGTGCGTGAACGTATCCGGCGCCACGGTCCCGCGGGCTTCGCGTTGCAAAGTGTCGTCACCGATCTGCGAAGCGGCATTCAGCGCGCTCTCGATGTCGCCCGGCTGCAGCCACTGCAGTTGCTGCTGCGAGCGGTTGGCCCAGACTCCGGCAAGGCAGTCCGCCTGCAGTTCGAGGCGCACCGAAAGGCCGTCGGCGCCTTCCATCGGCGCGCCGCGTGCCTGCGCCTGCTTCTCGGCCCGCATGATGCCGAGCTCGTTCTGCACGTGATGACCGACTTCGTGCGCGATGACGTAGGCACGCGCGAAATCGCTGTTCGAGTGGAACCGTGTCGCGAGTTCCTGGAAGAAGTCGAGATCAAGATAGACCTGCTGGTCACCCGGGCAGTAGAACGGCCCGACCGCAGCCGAGGCGCCGCCGCAGGCCGTGGCCACCGATCCGTGGAACAGCACCAGCTTCGGATCGGTATATTGCTGTCCAACCTGCTGGAAATAGCGGCTCCAGACATCCTCGGTGCTGCCGAGGATGCTGCTGACGAACTGGACCTGCGGATCGTTCTTGTCGATCGGGGCCGTTTGCTGCGCGCCCCCGGTTGCGCCCATGTCACCGCCGCCGAGCAACCCGAAGATCAGGTTCCGGGTCGATGGAAAGAAGATCGCGATGATGATCGCGATGATCGTGCCGCCAAGGCCGAGGTGAATCCGTCCGAACCCGAGCCCGCCGCCGCCGCTGTCCTCGACCACGTTGTCGCTTTGCCGCCCCTTCTGCCAGAGCATGGTGACCTCCCTTGTGGCTTAGATGCCGCACTCGTCGGCTCGGGCCGCTACTGTGCTCAAGCAGGCGGTCGACCGCAAGCGCTTCGACCGGGCAACGGCTTTCCGCGGGATGCGGCCGGCACGATTCGATGACGTTGTTGCGCCGCACGCCGCGTCAGCGCATCATACACAAATGCGAATGGTTCTCAGTTGGTGCCACGAATGACTCGCTCTGCCGTTTTGGTCACCGCCATTGCCGCTCTGGGTTGCGTGGCCGTTTCGTGGTCGGTCGTTCGGGCAGCCGATGAAGGCGCGAAGCCGACCGCCGCACCGGACGCCGCCTCGCTGCAGCGACAGGTCGATGCGCTGAAATCCCGCCTCGATGCATTGGACAAGCGCGTGCCGCCACCCGAACTCGGCAACCAGATGATCGAACTGCAGATCCGCCACGATCGCCTGTGGTGG
This sequence comes from Lysobacterales bacterium, assembly GCA_046347015.1. GTDB lineage: Bacteria > Pseudomonadota > Gammaproteobacteria > Xanthomonadales > Rhodanobacteraceae > Dokdonella_A. The sequence continues at coordinate 236,955 of JAXMHA010000001.1, forward strand.
GCGGGCCAGGCCGGCAACTGGAATCTCGCCTATTACATGGTCGGCGAGATGGGCGAAACTCTGGCCGGCATCGAGGAAACCAACGGCGACGCCGCCGAACTGCAGCCGCAGAAACTGTCCGAAGTCATGCCATCGATCATGAACCCGGCGATCAAGGGTGTGCAGGATGCGTTGGCAAAGAAGGATCGCGCGGCGTTCGACAAGGCCTACGATGACCTGTCAGGCGCCTGCACCGCCTGCCACAAGGTCGCCGGCAACGAATTCCTGGTCATCCAGCGACCGCGCACGCCGCTCCTCGACAACCTGCGCTACTCCCCTTGAACCTCGGGGGTTGGCGTCATCATTGTCCAGTTTGGACCGGTGCCGCGTGACGGCGCCGCTTTTTTTCATTCACCAAGGAGGCAACAAGGAAATGTCCACGGTCAAGTTCAAGGGCAATCCCGTGCAAGTCGGCGGCAAGCTGCCGGTCAAGGGCGCGAAGGCGCCGTCATTCAAGCTGGTCGACAAGACACTCGCAGACCGCACCCTTGCGGACTTCGCCGGCAAGCGCAAGGTGCTGAACATTTTCCCGAGCATCGACACCGGCGTGTGCGCGGCGTCGGTACGGCGCTTCAACCAGCTGGCTTCGGGCCTGAAGGACACGGTCGTGCTCTGCATTTCAGCCGACCTGCCGTTCGCGCAGGGGCGCTTCTGCGGCGCCGAAGGCATCGAAAACGTGACGACGTTGTCGACGATGCGCGGCCGCGAATTCCTCGATGCTTACGGCGTCGCGATGCAGGACGGTCCGCTCGGCGGGCTCGCCGCACGTGCGGTGGTCGTGCTGGACCGTGACGACACGGTCCGCCACGTGCAACTCGTCGACGAGATCACCCACGAACCCGACTACGACGCCGCGGTTGCGGCGCTCGGCTGATGCGACGACGGCTCCGGTGTGACGGCCGGTAACCGCGCCAGAGCGGCGGGACCCTCAGCCGGCGTGCGCCTCGATCTTTGGCTGTGGGCGGCGCGCTTCTTCAAGACTCGATCGCTCGCGAAAGAGGCCATCGACCGTGGCCACGTGACGACCGGCGGCAACCGCTGCAAGCCGTCGCACCTCGTGCGCGCCGGTGACCGCTTGCAGGTCGAACGCGACGGCGAGACGTTCGCCATCGAGGTTCGCGGGCTCGGTGCACGCCGCGGTTCGGCGGCAACCGCGCAGGCGCTGTACATCGAATCGGATGCCTCGCGTCGGGCGCGCGAGGCTGCGCGCGAACAACGCCGGGCCGGGCGCGCGGGCTTCCTGCCGCCACCGAAGCGCCCGGACAAGCGCGCGAGAAGGCTGATCCGCGCACTGGGCGACATCGACAGCTTCTAGGGATGCTCTGATCAAAACCACGTAGGCGGCATGATGTCCGGAAGGTTCGCAGATTGGCGTGCGTGGCGCAGCCCAGACTGGCGGTCTGGGCAAGACGCGCGCGACGACATGAGGACCTTCTGGACATCACCTCGTCATTTGAAATCAATCGGTTGAGGCCGGTCGGTCTGCCGTCATCTCCTCGGCCCGCCGTCTCGACAGACCGCCAGTCTGCCTTCGCCGCCGGTCCTGCGATCTGCCGGCAGACCGACCGGTGACGCCTGCGCGGGTTTGATCAGGGCATCCCTAGCAGCATCACGAGGCGTAAATGATGTGCATCCGGATGAATGGCGCACCTGGACCTTCCAGTGCGCCGGAGTGATTGACGTCCGGCTCGAGGACGAATTTCGCGGGCGTTCGCTGCGGCGGCATCGAACCACCGCTGGGCGTGGACGACACGCCCTGCGACCCGTCGAAGGCGATCCACACCGCGACAATTGGCGGTGACGTCGTTGCGCGGCAATCCCACGCGCGAGGCGGGCGATCAAGAACCCGTCGGCGGCGTGCCCTTGGCGTCTCCGGCCGGGGCCTTGTCGTTGCTCTGGTCGAAGATGGTGTCGCCCGGCGGCTTGCGGAACCGCAGCGTCATGCGATCCGATTCGCCGATCGCGAGGTACTTGTCGCGATCGACATCCTTCAGCTCCAGCGTCGGCGGCAAGGTCCACACGCCCTTCGGATGGTCGTGGTTGTCCTTCGGGTTCGCGTTGATCTCGCTTTGCGCCACCAGCTGGAAGCCGGCGTCGGTCGCGAGTTTCACGACGTAATCCTGCGGCAGGTAGCCCGTGTCGACGACCTGTTCCAGTGTCTTGCCGGCGGCGGCCCGGTGGTCGGCGACGCCGAGCGTGCCGCCCGGCTTCAGCACCGCGAAGAACGCCTTGAACATCGCGGCGGCGGTGCCCGCGCTGGCCCAGTTGTGCACGTTGCGGAACGTCAGCACGACGTCCGCCGACCCCGGCGGCCCGAACACCGGCGCCTTCGGATCGAACTCGATCGTCTTCGCCTCGCCGAACTCCGCCGGATCGGAGGCAAAGAGCTTCTGCAGCGCGGTCTGGTTCGTCGCCGCTTCGCCCTGCGGCTTCTGCGGTTTCGCGACCGCCGCGATGTAGGTGCCGGTGCCTTTCATCAGTGGCGCCAGGATCGCCGCGTACCAGCCGCCGCCCGGCGTGATCTCGATGACGGTGTCGCGCGGTTGCAGGCCGAAGAACTCCAGCGTCTGCTGCGGATGGCGGTATTGGTCGCGCGCCTTGTCGGCCGCCGTGCGCCAGCTTCCGGCCAGGACCGTGTCGAGCCGTTCGGTGAACATCTCGGTCGAAGTGCGTGGCGGCGGTGCCTTGGCCGGCTGGTCGAGCTCGGCGGCGGCTGGCGGTTGGCCGGAGTTCGCCGAGTCCGGATTCCCGGAGCACGCGGCGAGGGCGAACGGGAGGACGAAGGCGATGGCGAGCTTGTTCATTCGGATTCCACCGTGGCCGATGCGATGCGGGCGGAGCAGGCGCCGGAAGCCTAGCACAGCCAACCGGCGTCACCCGCTCCCGGCGTCCGCGCCTCAGCGCCGTTTGACGCGCCGCGTCCGCACCTTGCCCGGCGCCGCATCGGCACGCTGTTCCGAGGCGGCGTACGCCTGCGATTCCTCCAGCACCCACGTCCGGAACGCTTCGAACGCCGGCACCCCGCGCATGCGTACCGGATACGCAAGGTAGTGTGAATACTCCGAGCGCATGCGCTCGCGGAACAGCGCCACCAGCATGCCGTTGTCGAGCAACGGCCGCGCCATCGTCAGGCGGATCATCGCGACGCCCATGCCTTCGGTCGCCGCGCGCTGCAGGATCTCGCGGTCCGAGAAGTGCGTGACGAAGCGGCGTGGCGGCTGGCCGCCGTACGACTCGAACCAATCCTTCCAGCTTCCGGACGGATCGCCCAGCAGTGGCCATGAACCCAACTCGTGCAGGCGCGGCCGCCCGTGCCGTTCGATCAGGGCGGGACTCGCGACCGGCGTCATCCACTCGTCGAACAGGTGTTCGGCCTCGACGCCGGGCCAACGGCCGGGTCCATAGCGCAAGGCCACGTCGACCGGGTCGCGATCGAAGTCGACCAGCACGCCGTTCGACTGCAGGTTCAACTCGATCTGCGGGTGGCGCGCGACGAAACGCGGCAGCCGCGGCACCAGCCAGGCGGACGCCATCGACGGCATCAGGCTGACCGTCAACGCGTTGTCACGCGGCGCGTGGTAGCGCTGCAGCGCGTGTTCGATCGATTCCAGTGGCACGCCGACCACGTCGAGCAGGCGCGCGCCGTCGGGGGTCAACGCGACGCCGCGCGGCCCGCGGTCGAACAGGCGCCGGCCGAGCCGCTCCTCGAGCCCGCGGATCTGGTGGCTCAGCGCGCTGACGGTGAGGTTCATCTGCGCGGCCGCGCGCGACAGGTTGCCGGTGCGGGCGGCCAGCACGAAACCCTGCAGGGCCAACAGCGGGGCGCGGCTCATGTTGAATGCCTCTCAAGGCTGGGTTGCAAACATATCGCTTTTTCGCGGCTGCCGCAGCACCTACCATTTGCGCACCGGATGAACCCGGTTGCAGGAGTCCACCATGCTGGCACAGATCGCAAAATACCAGTTGTCGAGGCACGGCTACCTCATCGACCCCGGGATCCTTGGCGGCGCCACGGCGCCGCGGTCGACAACCCCTTCGGGGAATGCCGCGCCAGTGCGTATCGCGTTGAGGAAGATTCAAAGGTCGCTGGCGAACATCGCGCTGGTCTTCGGGCTGCGCCATCCCTGATGCGGGCAGCGCCGACCGGTGAGCATCCATCGAGGAGCATGCCATGTTGCTTTACACCGAAAACCCGATCGACTCGCTGCCGACCACGACGCCAAAACGTCGCCGGTTGATCCGGCGGCTCGCCGCCGCGATCGACGCGGCCGCCCGTGCCAAGGCGACGTCGCTTCCGGCTTTGCCGAAGGCGCGCCCCGATGGCCAGCGCCCCGGCCGCTACATCGAAAGCCGCCTCGTCGGCGAGCGATTCAAGGTGGGGTGACCCGGTTTGCGTCCCGGGCGACGCCCGCAACAAGACGGGGCGCCCTTGCGCCCCGTGCATCCCGCGGAGCAAGCCGCCGCCTGTTCCGCTACATCGCCGCGATCAGCGCGTCGCCGAACTCCGAGCACTTCAGCAGCTTCGCGCCCTCCATCATCCGCGCGAAATCGTAGGTGACGGTCTTCGCGGCGATGACCTTGTCCATCGCCGCGACGATCGCATCGGCCGCTTCCGTCCAGCCGAGATGGCGCAGCATCATTTCGCCGGACAGGATCACCGACCCCGGGTTGACCTTGTCCTGGCCCGCGTACTTCGGTGCGGTGCCGTGGGTGGCCTCGAACACGGCGTGGCCCGAAACGTAGTTGATGTTGCCGCCCGGCGCGATGCCGATGCCGCCGACTTCCGCAGCCAGTGCATCGGAGATGTAGTCGCCGTTCAGGTTCAGTGTCGCGATGACGTCGTAGTCCTTCGCGCGTGTCAGGATCTGCTGCAGGAACGCGTCGGCAATCACGTCCTTGATGATGATGCCGGCGCCCGGCTTGCCGTCCGGAATCACGTGCCACGGCCCGCCGTCGAGTTCCACCGCGCCGTAGAAGTCGCGCGCGACCTGGTAACCCCAGTCGCGGAACGCGCCCTCGGTGAACTTCATGATGTTGCCCTTGTGTACCAGCGTGACCGACTTTCGCCGGTTCTGGACCGCGTACGCGATCGCGCTGTGGACGAGGCGCTCGGTGCCGAGCCGGCTGACCGGCTTGATGCCGATGCCGACATCGACGCCGAGGTGCCGGTGCGGCGCGCCGATGGCCTCGAGCTGCCTTTGCCACGCATCGACCTTCGCCTGCGTGCCGAAGCGGATCTTGTCGGCGAGCTGCGGGAACCTCGCCTGCATGAACTCGAGCACCGCCTGCGCCTCCTCCGAGCCGCCGGTCCATTCGATGCCGGCGTAGATGTCCTCGGTGTTCTCGCGGTAGATCATCATGTCCACGTCCTGCGGATTCCGCACGGGCGAGGGCACGCCCTGGAACCAGCGCACGGGCCGCACGCAGCAGTAGAGGTCGAGCATCTGCCGGAGGGCGACGTTGAGCGAGCGGATGCCGCCGCCGACCGGCGTCGTCAACGGACCCTTGATCGACACGAGGTAGTCGCGGCAAGCGGCGACGGTTTCGTCCGGTAACCAGTTGCCGGTGGCGTTGAAGGCCTTTTCGCCGGCGAGGACTTCCATCCAGCCGAGTCGCCGCGCGTCGCCGTAGGCGTGCTTCACGGCCGCATCCAACACCCGCACCGAGGCGCGCCAGATGTCCGGCCCCGTGCCATCGCCCTCGATGAAGGGGATGACCGGGTGGTCGGGAACGCGCAACTTGCCGTTCGCGATGGTGATCCTCTCGGCGCCGGCGGGCGGGACGGGCTTGAACGCGGTCATCGAATGCCTCGAAGTCGGATGGGGCGGGAAAATCCGCCCATTGTCGCCGCTTCCGCCATTCCGGTCCAAGTCCGGCGATGGCCACGCGCGAACAGCAAAAGGGGCGTGGCCTGCGCCACGCCCCTTCGTCGAATCCGCCATTGCCGAGCCCCGTCCCGCCGCCCGCGATCGCGAACGGCGGGCGGGATCACCAACGGTTCACTTGACCGAGAAGTCCTTCGTCGCCACGACCTTGCCGTCGAGCGAAATCTCGACCTTGTAGTTGCCGGTCGGCCAGCCGTCGGGCTTGGAGATGTGGAATGCCGTCGTCGCGGCACCGGTCGGGGCGATCGTCTCGGACGATTCGTTCACCGTCTGGCCGTCCTGGTAGGTCCACTTCGCGGACAGCGTCGCGTTCGACGCCGAGCCGTCGGTCGACACCGCGGCATAGATGGTGTCCTTCGGCTCGAACGTGGTCGACGGCATCGTGACCTTCTGGTCCGGGCCCACGGCGCTGCCGAGATCGACCGATGTGACGCTGACGGGCGCCGGTGCCGGCGCGGGGGTTTCGGCCGGCGGCGTCGTCGTCGCCTCGGGCGCGGAAGGCGCCGGAGTCGTGGCTGGCGGGGTTGCCGGGGCGGCCGGCTCGGGCGCCTTGCTGCACGCGGCCAGCGTGAGCGCGCCGGACAGGGCCAGCAGGATCGGTGCGATGTTGCGTTGGATCTTCATCGGAAAGTCTCCTTGGAAAGGGTCAGGCTGCGGTACCGGGGTTGCCCGGAATCTTCAGGACCTGTCCCGGCCGGATCAGGTCGGGATTGGAGATCTGGTCCCGGTTGGCCTCGAATATCTCGCGCCAGCGGTTCGCGTTGCCGTAGACGCGTTTGGCGATCTTCGACAGGCTGTCACCACTGACGACGGTATAGGTCTGCGCTGCCGGCGCCGTGGACTTCACGCCACCTTGCACGTTGCCGAAGTCGGCCTTCTGCGGCGCCGCGGCGGTCGAACCGGCGCCGCCGGTGACATTCGAAAAATCCGGTTTCGCGGGGGGGTTGCCCATGGCGTGAACTCCTGTCCAATTGGCTGGAAGCAGCGATCATTACACTCCGTCGGCCTTAACCGCGCGTAAGCGGACCCGGCGGCACGAGTTGTGACAATCGCGCCGCGACGGCCGGCGATCAGGCGCCCGCCGGCAACCGGCCGCGCAGGCGCTCGTCGTCGAAGCGCCCGGGTTCGGCGATCAACGCGCGTGCCGCATCGACCTGCCCCCAGGTGTTCCACAGCAGCACCCCACGCACCCGCCCGTCGTCGAGGTAGTAGACGACGCCTTCGCGGCCCGGGGTCTTCCAGTCCTCGACGAGGTCGAGCCGTGCGTCGAGCCGGCCGACCGCCTCGTAGCCGAGGTCGAACAGGTCGGAGTAGAAGAACGGCAGCTCCGTGTACGGGGACGGGTGCCCGGTCATCGCGAGGCCGGCCCGGTGCCCCATGCTGATCGCGGCGTTCTCGTGCTCGACGCGCATCCGGCCGAGGTCGGGATTCGGGAATGACGCGACGTCACCGGCTGCGTACACGTCAGGCGCGGACGTTGCCATGTTCGCGTCGACGACGATGCCGTTGTCGACGGCGAGTCCGGCGTCCTGCGCGAGCTTCGTGTTCGGCGTGATGCCGAGCCCGGCGACGACCGCGCCCGCCGTGATCGCGGTGCCGTCGGACAGCGTCAACCGGACCTCGTTGCCGGCTTGCGCGCCGGCCGACACGGTGAGTCCACTGCGCACGTCGACGCCGCGCTGCCGGTAATAGCCGGTGACGAACGCGACGAGGTCCTCCGGATACGCGCGGGCGCCGATGCCGGCTTCGGGGAACACCATCGTGACCTTGCAGCCGTTCGTCGCCAGCGCCGCGGCAATCTCGCTGCCGATGAAACCACCGCCGACCACGACGAGGTGCGCGCCGGGTTGCGCGAGTTCCCGCAGGCGGCGGTAGTCGGCGAGCGTGCGGTAGTGGAGGATGCGGTCGCCACCGAACGCCAGCGTGCGCGGCGTGCCACCCGTCGCGATCAGCAGTTTACGGTACTGCCACGTGTCGCCACGGTCGTCCTCGACGCGGTGCGCCGCGGGATCGAGTTTCACCGCATGGCGGCCCAGCGAAAGCTGCGCCCCGGTCTTGCCGACGGGACGGAACACCGAAGCGGGATCCGCGTCCGGTTTCCACAGCGCCTTGCTGAGCGGCGGACGATCGTATGGCGGATCGGCCTCGGCGCCGAGCAGGTCGATCCGGCCGGCGGCATCGTGTTCGCGGATCGCGTGGGCGGCGGCTTCGCCAGCCATGCCGGCGCCGACGACCAGGTAATCGGTGGTGTGTTGCATGGAGTTCTCCTTGTGTTCCGGTGGAACCCCCCGGACAACCCGCTGCGCGCGACATCCTGCGCACCGGCGTCGCGAATCCCGCCTTCGCTCGCGACGGTTGCTTCGGGTTCCTGCATGGCGCCGATCGCGCCCGATCCTGCCGATAATGCGGCCAGTCGACCGGATTCCCAACCGTACCGGACTACTGGCGCGCCAGGCGACGGTTCGACGGCGTTCCCGGGTGCGTGCTGCGCCACGGGTTGATGTCGATGCCGCCGCGACGCGTGAAGCGCGCCTCGACGGTGAGCCGAACCGGTGCGCAACGCGCGAGGACGTCGACGAAGATCCGTTCCGCGCAATGTTCGTGGAAGGCGTGGTGACCGCGGAACGACACCAGGTAACGCAACAGGCCCGCACGGTCGATCGGCGCGCCGCGATACGAAATCGCGATGGTGGCCCAGTCCGGCTGGCCGGTGACCGGGCAGTTGGACCGGAACAGGTTCGACACGAGGGTCTCGTCGATCGCGCCGTCCCTGTCGGCAACGAGGTATCCGGCATTCGGCGGGCCGAAGTCGTCGATCGCGATGTCGGCCGTGTCGATCGACGTTCCGGTGATTTCGCTAAGCGCGACGTCGGCGAACGCGCCGGGTTCGGCCAGGTGCACCGCGACCCTCGCTCCCGTCGTGCGGGACAGGTCGGCGACGAGCAGCGCGGCGACACGGGCGGCATCGGCGATCCGTTCGCCGGCCAGCGCGTTGAGGTAGAGCTTCAGTGATTTCGATTCGACGAGGTTCGGCGATTCGGCCGGCACGCGCAGTTCGGCCAGCGCGATGCGCGGCTTGCCGGCCGGATCGAGCCACGACAGTTCGTACGCGTTCCACACGTCGACGCCGGTGAACGGCAAGGTCGCGCCGAGCCCGAGTGGCGCACGCTGCCCGGCACGCGGCACCGCGAACAGCAGGTCGGGCGCGTACCGGTCGGGGGCCGCGATGTCGCGGCCCAGCGGTGAGTCCTGCATGGCGGGATTCTACAACCCCGCGATGCGGCTCAGGCTTCCGGTTGCGCCGTCAGGTTCAGCGCGGCTTCCTTGGCCTGCTGCTTGCGGTGGTCGGCCGCGAGCAGCATGTAGAACGCCGGCACCACGAACAGCGTGAACAGCGTGCCGATCGCGAGGCCGGCGAAGATCACGAGTCCCATGTTGAAGCGGCCCGCGGCACCCGCGCCCGACGCGATCACCAGCGGAAACACGCCGAGCACCATCGCCGCGGTCGTCATCAGGATCGGCCGCAAGCGGACCGCGGCCGCGTGCTCGATCGCCTCGCGCTTGGACATGCCGGCCCGCTGCATGTCGTTCGCGAACTGGACGATCAGGATGCCGTGCTTGGAAATCAGGCCCATCAGCGTGACGAGCCCGACCTGCGTGTAGATGTTCAGCGAGATGCGCCCCAGCGTCGGGAATGCGAACGCCAGCGTCGGCAGGATGTTGATGAACAACAGCGCGCCGAACAGCGCCATCGGCACCGAAATCAGGATCACGATCGGGTCGCGCAGGCTGTTGTACAGCGCGGCCAGCGCGAGGAACACGATGATGATCGCGAAGAACAGCGTCGTGACGAACCCGCCGGATTCCTGGATGAACTGGCGCGACGGCCCGGAGTAGTCGACCAGGTACCCGCTCGGCGCGACGTCGTGCACGGCGTTGCGCAGGAACGCCAGCGCCTCGCCCTGCGACACCATCGGTGCCGCCGAGATCGTCGCCGAGTTGAGCTGCTGGAAGCGGTTCAGCGACTGCGGCACGATGCTGGTGTCGAGCCTGGCGACAGTCGATGCCGGGATCACCGATCCACCCGGCGTGCGGATGTAATAGTCGAGCACCTGATCCGGGTTCAGCCGGTCGACCTGTTGCACCTGCGGCATGACGCGGTATGAGCGGCCGCCAATCGAGAAATAGTTGACGTAGCCGCCGCCCAGCGCCGCGCCGAGTGCGCCGCCGACATCCTGCTGGGTCAGGCCGAGCGTCGTGATCATGTCGCGGTCGACGACCAGGTTCTTCTGCGGCTGGTCGATCTTGAGGTCGGAGTCGACGAAGAAGAAGAGGCCCGACGCCTTGGCCTTGTCGACGACCTTCTGCGCGATGTCGTACAGGTTCTCGAACGGTTCGGTGGTGTTGATCACCATTTGCACCGGCGCGCCCTGCGCGCCCGGCAGCGACGGGAACTGGAACACGAACGCGCGCGCGCCGGCGATGTCGTTGAACTTTTCCTGCAGCACCTGCTGGATCTGGCTCGCGCTGCGCGAGCGGTCGGCCCACGGCTTCAGCAGCACGCCGCCAAACCCGCTGTTGGCGGGCGCGCCGGAGACCTGGAAAATCTGCTCGTACTCGGGCAACTGCTTCGCGATGTCGAACGCCTGCGCCGAATAACCGGCCGTTTGCGCGGCAGTCGCATCCGGCGCCGCCTGCAACTGGTAGAACACGATGCCCTGGTCCTCTTCCGGCGACAGCTCGCTCTTCGACGTCGCGAACAGGTACCAGGTGCCGCCGAGCAGCAGCACGCCCATCACGACCGGCACGATCCAGGTGTGGAGCGTGCCGTGCAGCCGCCGCGCGTACGCGTTGTGCACGCGCTCGAAGATGCGGTCGATGAAGCGGACGAAGCGGTTCTGCTCCTGCTCGGCGGTGAAGAACCGCGAGCACATCATCGGCGACAGCGTCAGCGCGATGATCGCCGACACCGTCACGGCGCCGACCAGCGTGAACGCGAACTCGGTGAACAGCGCGCCGGTGAGGCCCTTCTGGAAGCCGATCGGCACGTACACCGCGACCAGCACCACCGTCATCGCGAGGATCGGGCCGCCGAGTTCGCGCGCGGCGAGCAGCGCCGCCTGCCACGGCGGCTTGCCTTCCTCCTTCATGTGCCGGTCGACGTTCTCGACGACGATGATCGCGTCGTCGACGACGAGTCCGATCGCCAGCACCAGCGCCAGCAGCGTCAGCAGGTTGATCGAATACCCCAGCACCAGCATCACGAAGAACGTGCCGATCAGCGACAGCGGCATCGCGACCACCGGGATGATCACCGCGCGCACGCTGCCGAGGAACAGGAAGATCACCAGCGTGACGATGACCAGCGCCTCGACCAGCGTCTTGACGACTTCGTGGATCGAGCTCGAGATGAACTCGGTCGCGTCATAGACGATTTCGCCGGTCAGGCCGCCCGGCAACTGCGCCTTGATCGCCGGGAACGCTTCGCGGATTTCCCTGGCGACGTCGAGCACGTTCGCATCGGGCGCCACCTTGACGCCGATGAACACCGCCTTCTGGCCGTTGAACGCGACATCGACGTCGTAGTCCTCGCTGCCGAGCACGACGTTGGCGACATCGTCGAGCCGGACGATCGCGCCGTCCTTCTGCTTCACCGCAAGTTGCTTGAATTCGTCGACCGTGTGCAGGTCGGTATCGGCGGTCAGGTTGACGCTGACGGTCTGGCCCTTGGTCGTGCCGAGCGCGGCGAGGTAGTTGTTCGCCTGCAGCGCGGCGTAGACATCGGCCGCGGTCACGCCGTGCGCGGCCATGCGGACCGGGTCGAGCCATGCGCGCAGCGCGAACTGCCGCGCGCCGAGGATCTCCGCGGTCTGCACGCCGGGGATCGAGTCGAGCTTCGGCTTGACGACGCGCGACAGGTAGTCGGTGATGCTGTTGGCGGGCATCGACGTGCTGTGGAAGCCCATGTACAACGCGTCGATCGTCTCGCCGGTCTGCACGTTCAGCACCGGCAACTGCGCTTCCGGCGGCAGGCGGTTGCGCACCGAACTCACCTGGGTCTGGATTTCGGTCAGCGCGCGGTTCGCGTCGTAGTTGAGGCGCAGCGTCGCGGTGATCGTCGACACGCCGGCCGAGCTCGACGACGACAGGTAGTCGATGCCCTGCGCCTGCGCGATCGCCTGTTCCAACGGTTGCGTGATGAAGCCCGCCACCGTCTGCGCGTCGGCGCCGTAGTACGCGGTGCTGACGGTGACGACCGCGTTCTCGGTCTTCGGGAACTGCCGCACGTTGAGGCTCGACACCGCGCGCAGGCCGAGCACCAGGACCAGCAGGCTGACGACGATCGCGAGGACCGGCTTCTTGATGAAGGTATCGGTGAAGTTCATGGTGCGGGTCCGATGGTCGGTCGCGTTCGCGGCGGTGCGGCTGGCCGGCGTGACCGGCCAGCGCCCGGGTCAGTGTTCCTGCGGCGTCGGCGCCGGGTTGTTTGCCGGCTGCACGGTGTTGTTGACGACCAGTGGCGTGTCGTTCTTCAGCTTGAGCTGGCCGCTGGTGACGACCTCGTCGCCTTCCTTGATGCCGGTCAGGATCGCGACCTGGTCGCCGCGCGTCGGGCCGGTGGTCACGAACACCTGCTTCGCGACCAGCTCGGGCGCCGCGGGTGCGCCCTTGGCGCCATTCGCGGGCTTCGCCGCGTTGCCGGCTTCGGCCTTCGCGGGTGCGGCGACGAACACGGTCGAGCCGTACGGGTTGTACGACACCGCCGTCTGCGGCAGCGTCAACTGGCGCACGGTCGAGCCGATGTCGACCGCGACCTTGACGAACATGCCCGGCATCAGCACGCGGTCGCCGTTCGCGATCCGTGCCTCGACCAGCACGTTGCGCGTGCTGGTGTCGACCTTCGGGTTGATCGCGGTGAGCTGGCCTTCGAACGGCCGTCCGGGGAACGCGTCGAGCGACACCGCGACCTTCTGGCCGACCTTGAGGCTCCCGAGGTCCTTCTGCGGCACGTTGAAGTCGACGAAGATCGGGTCGAGCTGCTGCACCGTCACGATCGTCGTGCCGGCGTTGAGGTAGTCGCCGGGATTGACGGTGATGATGCCGGCGTGGCCGTCGAACGGCGCGTGCAGTTCCTTCTTCGCGACCAGCGCCTGCTGCTGCGCGACCGCCGCCTGCTTGGCCTTGAGGTCGGCCGCCTTGGCATCGTAATCGGCGCGCGCGACGGCTTTCACCGCGAGCTGCTTCTCGAAGCGCTCGTACGTGACCTTGGCCAGCGCGGCGTTCGCCTGCAACTGGCGCAACGCCGCAAGGCCGTCGTTGTCGCGCAATGTCAGCAGCAACTGGCCGGCCTTGACGTCGTCGCCCGACTTGACGTCGACCGTCGCGACCACGCCCGACAGGTCGAGCGCGAGGTCGGCGCCCTTGACCGCGCGCAGCGTGCCGATTGCCTCGAGCTTCGGCTGCCAGGCCGCATACTCCGCGCGCATCGTGCTGACCGTCTGCGGCGGCTCCTTCATCGTCGCGAAGTACTGCTTCATCATCTTCGCCTGCATGAAGTGCCAGCCCCAGACGAGGCCCAGCAGCACGCCGACGGCGATCAGCATGACGATCATGCGCAGGACGAGTCTTGGTTTGCGGTCGGAACGGGCGCGCATGCGCGGTACTCCGGGAAGTGGTCGTGGCGCCACCCGGCGCCTTGCGGAAAACACGAACGGCAGCGTCAGGGCTGCCGTTCCAAGCGATATTCTATACCAACGAGTTTAGTTACTTGCAAGTGCCGCCGGAGCGGTTCCCGGCCCCCGCGCGCGAAGGCCGCGCGTCGGGCGGACTGTCGCGGCCACCGGCCAGGTGCGGCAAGCGCCATAGGTCATGGGCATGGCGGAAGTCATGGCCGCGGCCGGCCCGGCAACGCGGTGGACTCGGGTTGAATCAGGCCCGGTGCGGCATCGCGAGGTACGCCTCGCTCTGCATCTCGATCAGCCGCGACTCGGTGCGCGCGAACTCGGCGCGCAGGCGCGTGCCGTCGTACAGCTCGACCACCGGCACCGCCGCCGACAGCACCAGCTTGACGCCGCGGTCGTAAGCCTCGTCGACCAGCTCGATGAAGCGCCGCGCCGCGTCGTCCGTCTCGGGCGTGAACTGCGGGACGTTCGAAACCAGCAGCGTGTTCCACGAGTGCGCGAGCGCGATGTAGTCGGCGGCCGAGCGAGGACCGTCGCACAGCGCGTCGAAGTCGAACCAGATCGCGCCATCGGCGGCGCGCTTGACCTCGACCGGCCGCCCGTTCAGGTCGATCGCGTGCGGCCCCGCGCCGCCGGCCGGTGCGATCTTCGCGAAGATCGCGGCCAGCGCGCGCTCGGCGTCGGCGCCGGCCGGCGTCACGTACACCGGCGCGCGGCGCAGCGCGCGCAGGCGCCAGTCGTGCGGCGAGGCGAGTTCGACGACATCGCAATGCCGCTCGAGCAGCGCGATCGCCGGCAGGAAACGCTCGCGCTGCAGGCCGTCGCGATAGAGGTCGCGCGGCGCCGTGTTCGCGGTCGTCACCAGCACTGCGCCGTGGTCGAACAGCGCGCGCAGCAGGTTGCCGAGGATCATCGCATCGCCGATGTCGGTGACCTGGAACTCGTCCAGCACGAGGAGCCGCGACTCGCGCGCGATCGCCGCGCCGACCGCGACCAGCGGATCGCGGATGCCGTCGAACGACCGCAAGCGCGCGTGCACGTCCTGCATGAAGCGGTAGAAGTGGTCGCGCCGCTTCGTTGCCGGCGCCGCTGCGAACAGCAGGTCGGCCAGCATCGTCTTGCCGCGGCCGACCGGGCCGTGCAGGTACAGGCCGCGTGGCGCCAGCGGGGGCGGACGCCGGAACAGCGACCAGTGCGATGCCGCGACCGGTGCCGCGAGATCCCGGAACACGCGTTCGAGCGCCGGCAGCACGCGCCGTTGCTCCGGGTCGTCCTGCCAATGACCGGCGGCGACGCCCGCGCGGTAGCGCGCCGCCGGCCCGTCGCCGGCTTCTGCTTCTCCGGCTGCGGCACTCATGCAGTGGACGATTGCAGCGGCGGCACGCGGTCGCGCAGCGCGTTCTTGACCGCGCCCCGCAAGTCCATCAGCCGGCGATGGAAGAAGTGGCCCGTCGCCGGCATGCGGACCAGTTCCGGCGCGGGATCGAGCGCGCCCGCCCACGCGAACACCGCGGGCGCATCGACCACTTCGTCCTCCTCGCCCTGCACGATCAGCAACGGGCACGGTGGCGCGGCGTTCGCGAAAGCCCAGCGGCCGACCGGTGGCGCGACGAGGATCAACTGCGCCGGGGCCAGCGCCGCCGACGCCATCAACGCGACGTAACTGCCGAACGAGAACCCCGAGAGCCACAGTACCGCATCGGGCCGCACGCGCCGCGCCCACGCGACGACGGCCGCGAGGTCATCGCGCTCACCGATCCCGTCGGCATATTCACCGGCCGACGCGCCGACGCCGCGGAAGTTGAAGCGCACCGTCGGCAGGCCGAGCTCGCCGAGCGAGCGCGCCAGCATCGTGACGACCTTGTTGTGCATCGTCCCGCCGTGCTGCGGGTGCGGATGGCAGATGACCGCGACACCGGCCCGCGCCGCCGCGTCCGGAGGCGCGCACGCGACTTCCAGCACGCCGGCTGGACCCGCCAGCGCGAATGTCGCCGGCGTGGCCGGAAAGGTGGCCGGGGCAGCCGGCAGTTTCGGCGTCGTCATCGACGCGAATGATAGCGGCGGGGAGACGGGAGACGGGAGACGGGAGACGGGAGACGGGAGACGGGAGACGGGAGACGGGAGACGGGAGACGGGAGATGGGAGATGGGAGATGGGAGATGGGAGATGGGAGATGGGAGATGGGAGATGGGAGATGGGAGATGGGAGACGGGAGATGGGAGATGGGAGATGGGAGATGGTAAGGCGACCAATACACCTCACCGTCATTCCCGCGAAGGCGGGAATCCAGTGCGCGCGCCGTGGATTGGCACGACGTTCAACCAAGCCTGACCCGTCAACCCGCTTGCGCGTCATGAAACCCGCGCGTCGATACTCGACATTCGCGGGACGCCCCGAACGCGGCTTCGGAACCGCGTCCGTTACCCGCCGCAGCGCGAACGGCTCACTTCGCCTGGCTCACCATCCACTCGACGGTGGCCTTGACCTGCGCGTCGGTGAGCGCCGGGTTGCCGCCCTTTGCCGGCATCACGCCGGTCTTGCCGGTGTAGCCGTGGATCGCGTGGCTGACCAGCGTGTCGATGCCCTGCGCGATGCGCGGTCCCCACTCGGCCTTGTCGCCGAGTTTCGGCGCGCCGGCGATGCCGGCCTCGTGGCAGGTGTGGCAAAGGTCGCCGAAGATCGTCTTGCCGTCGGTCGTGCCGCCGTACGCGACTTGCGCGGCGGCAGCCTTCTCGGCCGCGGCCTTGGCCTGGTCCAGCGCCGCCTGCCCGGTGTTGCCGGCATACACGCCGCCGACCGGCGCGAGCCGTTCTCCGACGACCTTGTCGAGTCCGGGATTCGCCGGCTTCGGGCTGTTGCTGTTGATCACGTGGGCGAAGATCGCCAGCAGGATCAGGATCACTCCCAGCACGGCAATCATCGAAAAGAAGTGCTTCAGGAACTGCGAGTCGGTGTGCGAAAGGGGACCGCTCACGGCCGCGCCTCCGCGGCGGGCGGCGCGACGCCGGTCGCGGTCGCCGACTGCCCCGCGGGATGCGCCGGCACGTTCGCGAGCGGCTGGCTGCCGTTGATCCAGTGCGAGAAGAACGCGAGCACGACCAGCAGCAGCGCCATCAGCGCGATCATCGTGAAGAAACGCCGCAGGAAAGTCGCATCGGTGGACGAAATCGGGCCGCTCACGGGATCACCTCGAAGGCAGGAACAGGCGCACGCAACCGGGCAAGTATAGCCTCGCCGCCGTCGCGGCCGGAAGGCGGCCGGCGTTGCGACGCCGCGGGCCCGCGCCAATAATCGTCCGGTGCTGCACGTCGTCCTGCACCATCCGGAGATTCCGCCGAACACCGGCAACGTGATCCGCCTGTGCGCGAATACCGGCGCACGGCTGCACCTGATCCGCCCGCTCGGGTTCGAGCTCGACGACGCGAAGCTGCGCCGCGCCGGACTCGATTACCACGAATACGCCGACATCGCGGTGCACGATTCGCTCGAGGCGTTCGCCGCCGCCGTGCACCCCGCGCGCACCTTCGTCGTCACGACGCGCGGTACCGTCCGCTACGACGAAGTCGCGTACGCGCCGGACGACGCGTTGGTGTTCGGCTCGGAGTCGGTCGGCCTCCCCGACGACGTCATCGACGCCGCCGCACCGGACCGCCGTATCGTCCTGCCGATGCGCCCGCACAACCGCAGCCTCAACCTGTCGAACGCCGTTGCGGTGGTCGTGTTCGAGGCGTGGCGGCAGCGGGGGTTCGAGGGGGCGGCGGGGTGGTGAGTTGCGCGTGGCGCCAGCGCACGATGTCAGGCTGTCGGACTTCGTGGCACAAACCTCACATCTACGGGCGAATACCCCGCCTGGTGCGCAGCTACGGCCTCAAGCAGGAGATCATCACGCCGCACTGTCCACAGCAGAACGGCATGGTCGAACGCGTCATCCGGTCGTTGAAGGAGCAATGCGTGCACCGGCACCGGTTCGAGACGCAGCAGCACGCGCGCCGGGTGATCGGTGACTGGATCCAGTTGTACAACCACCGGCGCCCACACCAGGCGCTGGGCATGGAGACGCCCGCCGAGGCATATGCTTTAGCGGCCTGACCTGTGCGGAAACCGCTGGGTCATTACATGTCCTTGCGCTTGCCACCCAAGGTCATCGCACGCTGGCGGGCTACAGGCCCGGGCTGGCAAACCCGAATGGCGGAGGCGCTGGAATAGTCAGCGCTCAAGTCAAGGCGAGCTGTTGGCTAATGCCACAAATCGTTGGCGCACGTAATGCATGCCTTGCATTGAGATGTTTGCCGTCAAAGCCTTCTACCGTTGAATGTTCGAATCTGGGTTGGTGAAATCTTGGTGTACTCAGCAAGTTCGACTTCGACCCTTTGACACTTTAGGTGCTCAGCGACCTTTTCCAAGTACGCTACATTTGGCTCAAACCTTCCGAGACCTAGCACTTGTGTCCCAACGCCTGTTAGTTGATAGATCGGCAGCTTAATCTTGAGGTCAGGATTCTCGGCAGTCACAACCAAAGCTACCGAGTTGCACTTGAGTGCCCTGATGAACTTCATTGAATCAAGAGATGCCCACGTGACCTCGAGTCCGATAGCCTCCACACCAGACAATATTCCAATCTGCTGCATATACAGCAAAGTACTAAAATCAACTCCTTGGGCCTCCAACAGCTCCTGAGCTTGTCGATAGATGGTTCCTTCAATCACGAACTGCGATAGCTTTGAGACTCCCTCAGCTTCTTGCTGCGACAGGTTGCGTAGGCATTCTAGCGTTCGAAGCGAATACGTTCCCGGAGCTTTGACCTCCCCAGCGAGGAGCCTGCCCCAGAGATTCTGCAATTCTTCAGTTGAAACCTGGCTTGCATTGTCTCGCCAACGATACAACCAATCTCCGCTGACCTTGGCGTCAGGCGGTATCTGTGGGTCGGACTCCAACGCTTCCTCAGCTTGAAGTAGCGCCCTCGTGACGTTTACTTCTCGCCGGACGATGTCTGCGATAAGAACATTTTCAATCGCTGGTGTGAACTGACTTAAAGAAAGATGTTGTCCTTCTGTTTTTGACTGGGAGTTGTTTAGAGCGAGTGGTGGCGTAATACCCGGTGCTGATACTGATCTGTTTCCGTTTCGTATACTTTCGACCTCGCGTTCGGCTTGAGCCATCGTTATAAGCTCCTGCTGTTTCAGTTCGATGGATACGCGACCTTCCCTTCGCATCTGCCAAGGCTTGAACAGGCTGCCTATCCACTTTTCTGCGATGGTCTCCCAAAGCTTGATTACGAGTTTCTCTCCTGGAAAATCCGGCATGATGCCACTTCCCCTTTTTCCCAGTTCACTTTTGTAGGCTCCGGGGAATCCGGGGCGGTTCAGTCGCGCATGACCCTGATCCATCCAATTGGTCGATAGACCGAGGCGTTCTGGGCTGACTGCGACGGGCTTGAGTACCCTGACCTCATTGTTAGACGTAACGATCTTCCCGTTTTTGTCGTCGAATACCGCTATGCAGCCGAGGTAATAGGCTGGTCTTGTGTTTCCCTCAATGACTGCAAGGCGACGGCCAATATCACCGCCGTCTACCGCGAGGGCGATCGCTGCCCGACCGTCTATGTCAACACTTTCAGCCGCGACCACAACGCCAGCAAGGCCGATGGCAGGCTGAACGAGAGGGTTGCTTGTGTTTGAGATCGCCGAAACAGTAAATGGCGGTGCATCATCTACATTAGCGCGAAGAAATGTGGACCAGCTTGGCTCTTCTTCATGCACGAAGCAAGCATGCTTTGGCCAAGGCCAACCAAGCGCGTCAACCCAAAGCGAACCTCCGTTGTGACTGATGAAGTAGACTTCGTTGCCGCAACAGGGGCATTTCGAGGGAGCCGCATAACTGCCTTGATATGACCACGCAGATTTGCGCGGGGTAGGCACACCGGGTGTGACCCTACTGCCGCCTGGCTCCCGCACACCAAGATGGCCCTCTCCGCCAAAACCGCAGGTGCAATCAGGAGGGTGATTAAATGCATTGCACATCACAACCTCTTGTCATGCCAACCTTCAGCATCGGCGGCGGCGCTCAGCACCGTCCGCTGCATGCTGTTGTTCGACCGCCTAGTACGGAGCGCTCCCGTAGATTTCGTCTGCCAGTTCCTTCAGGCGGTCGATGATAGCCTTAAAAACAAAAAGGTGTCCAAAAAGGTGTCAAAAAGGTGTCAGAGACAATTCCCCTGGCTCGATGACGCTTGGTTTTACGGAAACTCCGGCTTCTGCTCGCGGGTGATCAGCAGCTGCATCGCTTCGGCAGGGCTTAGTTCCTCGTGCAGCACGCGCTGCACCAGCGCGCTGATGGGGAGTTCGACGCCGGCGCGGTCGGCGAGGCGCATGATCGTGTCGACGGTCTCGATGCTTTCGACGACCTGGCCGATCGCGGCGACGGCCTGTTGCAGGGATTCGCCGCGCCCGAGCGCGAGGCCGAGCCGGCGGTTGCGCGACAGGTCGCCGGTGCAGGTCAGCACCAGGTCGCCGAGGCCGGAGAGACCCATCAAGGTTTCGGGGCGCGTGCCGAGCGCGGCGCCGAGCCGCAGCATTTCGGCCATGCCGCGCGTGATCAGCCCGGCGCGCGCATTGAGCCCGCGGCGCATGCCGTCGGCGACGCCGGTTGCGACCGCGAGCACGTTCTTCATCGCGCCGCCGAGTTCGGCGCCGGGCACGTCGTTGCCGGTGTAGGCGCGGAACAGCGGCGAGTGCAGCAGGTCGGCGGCGGCCTTCGCGAATTCGGCGTCCGCTGAATGCACGGTCACCGCGGTCGGCAACCCGGCCGCCACCTCGCGCGCGAACGACGGGCCGGTCACGACCGCGGCGCGGTGGCCGGGCAGCCGTTCGGCGACGAGTTCATGCAGGAAGCGCCCGGACGCGGGGTCGAACCCCTTGGTCGCCCAGAGGACTCCGGCGTCGGCGGCGAGCCACGGCGCGATGGCGTCCAGCGTCGTGGCGAACGCGTGGCTCGGCACCGCAATCAGCACGTGCGCGGCGTCGCGCGCCAAGGGTTCGAGCGCCGCCGAGAACTGCAACGTGTCCGGGAACTCGAGGTCCGGCAGGTAGCGCGCATTGCGCCGCGTCGCGGCCATGTCGACGATCGCCGCGGGCGAACGCCCCCAGAGCGTCGTGGCGACCCCGTTGCGCGCCAGCAAGGTCGCGAGCGCGCTGCCCCACGAACCGGCGCCGAGCACGGCGACTGCGCGCGGCGTGCCCATCGACGTTACCTAGTTCGGCGCGCCGCCGCTTTCCGGCTGGTTCTGCTGCGCTTCCGCGCGGCGCCGCATCTGCTCGGTGTACAGCACCTCGAAATTGATCGGCTGCAACACCAGCGGCGGGAAGCCGCCGCTCATGACCAGCGTCGAGATCATCTGCCGCGCGTAGGGGAACAGCACGTTCGGGCAATGCGTCGACAGCACCGTCTCGCGCCCGGCGTCATCGAAGCCGGTGGCGCCGAAGATGCCGGCCTGATGAACTTCCGCGAGGTATGCCGTGCGGCCCTCGATCTTGCACGTCGCGGTGACCGTCAGCACCACTTCGAATGCGACGTCGCCGAGCCGGGTGACGCGCTGCGCGAGGTTCAGCTCGACGTTGGGCTGGCCGCTCTGCTGGAACACCTGCGGGGAACCGGGCGCCTCGAACGAGACGTCCTTCGTGTACAGGCGCTGCAGGTTCAGTTGGGCCTGGGGTTCGGTGCTGCTGGCGCCGTTGCTGGACTCGTTCTCGGCCATGCTGGAGATGCTCCGGTTCGACTTTGCGGTGGATCGGGCATTATCCCACGGCCCGCCGGTACCCGCACCGCCGCGCCGCGCGGCAGTGGAGCAGTATGGATTTTTCGTTCGCGTCGAGAGCAGGACGCCCAATACCCTTCGGCCCCGGCCCCGTCTTTGACCTAGATGGGGCCTTGACTCAGGGCGAACGGCCTTCAAACCAGACCGCAACCCGCCGCGCGCGTTCCGGTGCTTCAGCCGCGGCCCTTGGCGAGCGGCAGGTTCGCGTCAGCCCAGCCCCGCAGGCCGTCCTGCAGCCAGTACACGCGCGTGAAGCCGGCCTTGACGAGGCGCCGCGCGGCCTGCGCCGAAACCTGCCCGTTCCGGCAATACACGACCACCGGCAACTCGCGCGCCTTCGCGAGTTCCTTGTTTTCCGGATCGAACTGGCTCATCGCGACGTGGCGCGCGCCGGGGATGTGGCCCTTCTCGAAATCCTCGTTCGGCGACAGGTCGATCAGCAGCGCGTTGTCGCGGTTGACGACGCGCGTCACGCCGGCGGCCGTCAGCGCCGCGAACCCGCGGCTCAGCCGCATGGCTTCGAGGACGCCGAGAGCGACCAGCACCGCGGCGAACGCGGCGACGAGCAGCAGGTGGTGGCCGATGAACTCCGGCAGGCGGTGGAGGAATCCGGTCATGGTCGGGACGGTCGGGCGGGGCGGCGATTATCCCGGACCCGTCGGCGGGCCGCAAAGGTCAGCGGTCGCGGGTGATGTCCGGCAGCCCCGATGCGAGCCACCAGTGCTTGGCGGCTTCGTCGTAGCGCCACACCTGCTTGTCGATGATCGAGCGCGCGGTTTGCGTGTTGACGTTGACGAGCCCGATCTCGACGGTCTGCCGCACCGTGTCGGTGCCATCGGGAACCGCCGGCTGGTCGTGGTAGTACGTCACCTGCACCTGCCGGTAGCGCGCGCGGTCGAGGTCGGTCAGCGGATGCGTCTTGCGGTATTCCGGGTCGACGAACGACTCGGCCTGCGCGAAGTCGCCCCAGCGCAGCGTCGCGGCGTACGACTTCAGCGTGTCGTCGAGCACCTTCTCGCGCGAGCGCATCGAATCGGTCGCGCAACCGGCGAGGACGGCAGCGACCGCAAGGGCGGACAGCAGGACTCCGAAGCGCTTCATGGTCGACTCCCGTTCATGGCCGTGGTTCCGGCTCGCCGTTCCCGGCGTGCCGCAACGCGACGAAGGCGGCGTCGAGCACGGCCGCCGGCTGGCCACCGGCGATGATCTCGCAGTGGACGCGCGCGCGGGCTTTCCCTCGCGCGTCGAGGCCGTCCAGGATGGCATCGGGTCGTGTTCCGCCATCGAACCGCGCGACCGCTTTCAGCGTCTCCCGCACCGGCGCAAGATAGCGCACCATGCTGTCGACGACGTAGATGTCGCACGCCGTCCGGCCCCGCGCGGCGAGCGCGAGGCGCAGCAGGCCCCAGCCCGCCAGCGTCATCAGGCCGACGAGGCTGCCGCCGAACGCGCAGCCCTTGTCGTTGATGTTCGGGTCGAGCGGCGCCGTCAACGTCAGCGCGCCATCGGCCCCACCGGTGACGGACAGCCCCATCGCGCGGGCGAGCGGGATCGTCGCGAGGATGTCGCGCTCCAGCGCGGCGAGTGCATCCGGCGGAAACGTCGTGGTGGCGGGCATCGCGGAGCGCGCGGGGACGGAGGGCGTGAGTGTAGTCGCTGCGGCGTACCATGGCCGCCGATGAAACACGACGGACCCCGCCCGTTGGCCGGACGCACGATCGTGCTGACCCGCCCGGTCGGCGATGCGCGGACGCTGGTCCGCGCGGTGCGCAGGCTCGGCGGCCGGCCGGTCGTATTGCCGGGTTCGTCGCTCCGCGCCGTAGCGGAACCGCCGACCGGGCTGCGCGTTCCCGCCGACATCAGGATCTACTTGAGCCCTGCGGCCGTTCGCTTCGCATCCCGGTTCGATGCCGGCCAGCCGGCGACGCGCACGCGCATCGTGCTGGCGCCGGGCGCCGCGACGGTGCGCGCGCTGCACCGCCGCGGCATCGACGCGCGCTGTCCCGTGCGGTTCGACAGCGAAGGCCTGCTCGAACTGCCGGAACTGAAGGCGGTGCGCGGCAAACGCGTGGTCCTGATCGGCGCGCCGGGTGGGCGCGACGTGCTGGCGAATGCGCTGCGTGGACGCGGCGCCGTCGTCACGTTCGCCGTGGTGTACCAGCGCTGCGCGCCACGCCTGACGCGACGGCATGCCGATGCGCTTGCCGATGCGCCGTCGCCATGGATCACGCTGCTGTCGAGCGCCGCTGCGTTGGCGCATCTCGCCGGAGTCTTGCCGGCGGGCCTCGTGCAGCGCTGGCGCGGCCAGGCGATGGTCGTCAGCAGCGAACGGCTCGCGGCGATCGTCCACGCCGCCGGATTCCGGTCGGTGGCCGTCGCGGCGTCGGCGGCGCCCGCGGCGTTGCTCGCCACGGCCGCGGACGTTGCCGCGCGGCGGAGAAAAACGCGTTGAAAACCGCTAGCATGGCCGCATGGCTGAGCCGCCGGTCGACACCGACACGAATTTCGCCGAAGTGGGTGCGCCGGATCGCGAGCCTCGATCCCGGGGTGGCTGGCTCACGGCGCTGATCGCACTCGTCGCGATCATCGTCGCCGGCATCGCGTTGTGGCAGGCGCACCGTGCCGAGCAGGGCATCACGCAGGCGGGCACCGCATTGCGCGGCGACTTCGCCGATCACGTCGAGGCCCTGCAGCGCACGGTCGACCAGCGCAAGCGCGAATTCGACACGTTGCGCGCCCGGTTCGCCGATGCCGACAGCGTCGACAAGGGCATCCGCAGCGAACTGCTGAGCCTGTCGGACCGGTCGCGCCGCCTCGAGGACGCAGTCGCGAACCTCGCCGACCAGCGCGTCAGCGGCCGCGACGCACTGGCCGCGAACGAGGCCGAGTTCCTGCTGCAGCTCGGCAACGAACGGTTGAAGCTGTTCCGCGACGCGGATGGCGCGCTCGCCGCATACCGCCTTGCCGATTCCGCGCTCGCGTCGGCCGCCGACCCGGCGTTCACGTCGGTGCGCCAGACGATTGCGGATGAAATGCATGCGGTGGCGGCCGCGAAGCCGGCCGACGTCACCGCGACGCTGACCGCGCTCGAACACTTGCGCGACGGCTTGGCGGCGTTGCCGCCGCGCCAGCACGTCGCGCCCGCAGCGTCGGCGGAGCCGCCATCGCGCGTCGCGAAGCTGTTCGGCCGCTTCGTCCAGATCGAGCGGGACAGTGGACGCGACGAGGCGGCGCGCACGCCGGAACTCGATCGCGCGCTCGCCGGCATCGACATCCGTGCCGCCGAAGCGGCGCTGCTCGCCCGCGATCCGGCCGCGTGGAAAGCCGCGCTCGCCCGCGTCCGCGCCGACCTCACCGGCGCGTTCGATGCCGGCGACGGCAACGTCAAGGCGAGCGTTGCGGTCGTCGACCGGCTGTCGCAAACGCCGCTCGCGCCCTCGCTGCCGGAGCTCGGCATGGCGCTGCAGGAACTGCGCAACCTGCGCACGACGCGCGCGCTGGCGCAGCCACCTCCGGCGGCGCCGGCACCAGCGTCCGGAACGCCAGAGGTTCCGGCCAATCCCGCGCCGCCGAACACGGCGACACCACCCGCGCAGACGATCGCGCATCCGCGTCGCTTGCCGCCGCCGGCCGAACCGAAATCATCGCAGCCGTCGCCGATGCCGCCAGCGGGGTCGGGTCCGTGAAGCGCTGGGTGCTCGCCTTGATCGTGCTGGCGCTGATCATCGTGATCGGCGCCGGGCTGTATTGGCTCGGCTCCGATCCCGGGTTGCTGACGGTCCGCTGGCGAGGCTGGGCGGTCGAGACGACCGTCGTCTTCGCCGTCGCGGCCGTCCTCGTGGTCTGGATCCTCGTCGCGATCGCCTGGCGCATCGTGCGCTGGCCGTTGCGCGCATGGACCCGCGCCGTGCGCGCACGCGCCGATGCGCATCTCGCGAGCGGACTCTCGGCGTTGGCCGAAGGGCGTTACCGTCACGCCGAGCGTGACCTCGACAAGGCTTCGCGGCACGCCGCGGTGCGCACCCCGGCCTTGATCGCGCTCGCGCAGGCGGCCCACGCCGGCGGCGCCGGGTCGCGCGCCGAGCAGGCGCTCGGTGAAGTCGAGGCATCGACCGCGCCGGGCGCATTGGCGATGCGCGCGAATTTCCTCTGCGACGACGGCCATTCCGCCGAAGCGCTGACATTGCTGAAACCCGGCGCGGAAGCCGGCACGCTGACGCCGCGCGGCTGGCAGACGCTGATCGACGCGGCGCTCTCGGAAGGCGACATCGCGACCGCGCGTGCGGCGCTGGCGCCGCTTGCGCGCAGCCAGGCCTTGCCGGCGGACGTGCTCGCGCGGCTCGAGTCGCGCGTCTATCGCGCGGCCTTGCCGAATGCCGCCGATACGGGGGAACTCGACGGCCTCTGGCGCGAACTCGACCGTGCGCAGCAATCCGATCCGGCGCTGGTGGAAGCCTTCGCACGCCGCGCGACTTCGCTTGGCCGCACGCTGGCCGCGATGGACGCGATCGAATCGGCACTGCGGCAGCAATGGAGTTCCGCGCTGGTGCGCTGCTACGGCGAGCTTGGCGCGACCGACGTCGCGTCACGCCTGCGCACCGCAAGCGGCTGGCTCGCGCAGCATCCGGACGATCCGGCGCTGCTGACGACACTCGGCCGGCTGCACGTCGCGCAACGCGAGTTCGAGTCGGGCGGCGATCTCCTCGAGCGCGCCCTCGCGCGCGGCGCGGAGCCGTCCGCTTGGGAAGCCCTCGGCGATTGCCGCCGCGGCGAAGGCGATCCCGCCGGCGCCGCGACGTGCTACCTCAACGCGTTGCGGCTCGCCCGCGGCGAGGCGACGCTCGAACTGCCGCCGGGACCCGAGTCGTCGAGCGTCCGCTCGGCCATTGCCGAGGAACGCAGCGAACTCGGCGTGCCGCGATTGCCCGGCGTGCGCTGACGGCGCAGCGCCCGGCAATCGGTGCTGAGCGCAGCGAACCCCGGCATCTCCCGAAGCAAAGCTTCCGCTCTTCGAGCGGTCTCAAGAAGTGCTTTCGCTCACTGCGTGAGCGAGCCACTTTTGTTTCGGCAAAAGTGGCCAAAACCATTGGCGCTGGGCGCACGGGCCGCCGTGATCGCGGCAACGCGTCCCCAAGCTTCTCGCCGAATGGCGGCCGCGCCGAACTCGCGCATCCGGTGCACCTCTGCGAGCAGTTGCCCTGGGCCACGAGGCCGGTGGCCACCAGCGAAGCAGGCCGCCTGGCATGCTGCATCCTCGCCTTCGAACAGGGGATCGGTGAAGTCGTAGCCGAGCCGGCCGCGTCGATAATCGCGCGCGTGCGGCCGAGGCGGGCCTACGCCGCGTGGGTGCTCGCTGGCGGCATGGCGCGCAGTTCCCGCACCGGCGCGGGCGCGGCGGTGACCGCCGAGGGCAGGCGCCGTGACCGGATGCTCGGCGGCCTGTGCGCCCAGCGCCATCGGCTTTGGTTACTTTCCCCGTAAGGAAAGCAACCCGCGCTAAGCGTGGAAGCTTCGCTCGAGCCGCCCGGAAGAGCGAGCTTCTGTTTCGTGCTGCGTGCAGCGCGTGAACCCGCAGCTAGCGCTCGTCGATGCCGGCGCGCTTGCCGAGGATCGCCGCGATGACATCCGGTGCGTACTCGAACGAGTCGAAGGAAAAGCCGGCCCTCGGGCAGTCCGGCGGCGACGAACAGGTGCCGGCCGGCGTCGATCAGCGCCGGGGGTCAACTGGTGTACACGTCGAACGCCGCGAGGTCGGGCTGATCTTCGAGCACCGCTTCGTGCACGAAACCGGCGCGCAGGTTGCCGGCACGCGACGGATCGGCAATGACCGGAATGAAGCGAAAGCCGGGATCGTCCGCGGCCCAGCCTTCCGGGACCGTGCGCAGGTACAGGTCCGCGGCGTGCGGGCGCCCCAGTAGAGCGTCACGCCGGCGCGGCGCGAGCCGAGGTGGCGGAAATGCTCGATGATCGCCTTGATCGGCGCGAAGCTCGGTGCCGCCCGCGACCATCAGCAGCGGCCAGTTCGGCTGTCCTCGCGCGGCACGAACGCCGGAGCGGCCCTCGGCGTGGACGATCGCTCCGACGTGGCCTTCGTCGAACACCCACGACGTGAAGCCGCCACCCGCGACGTGGCGCACATGCAGTTCGAGGTGGTCACCGGCGGCGCATTCGCGATCGAGAACGCGCGCCGGCGCCCGTCGTTGAGCAGGGGATGTCGAGGTACTGGCCGGGCAGGCGGCGTACCGCTCGCCGCGCGCGCTCAGCAGCATCAGGCGCACGACGTCATGGTTGAGGAATGCCTTGTCGACCGCCGCGTCAGCCGCTTGCGCGGCATGTCGGCCACGCTGGCCACTTCGCGCGCCGCGATGACGAGGTCGGTCACCGGTACCGGCTCGGCACAGCAGCACCCAGCGCTCGCGCGCTCGGCCGCGTCGAGCGCGCTCGGCGGATGCGCGCAGAAGCACTCGCTCGAGCAGCGTCGCCTTGCAGCTTCCGCACGCGCCGGCGAGGCACGAGCATGGCAACGCGACGCTTTCGGCGCGGCGCGCGCCCTCGAGCACCGTCTCGCCCGGACGGACGCGAAACGCTTGCCGCTCGCCCGGGTGACGGTTCGAACACGCGAAGGATTTCGGAAGGGAGGTCCGCGATTGTCGCCGAAACCCGCCTTGCCGGGCGACTCGCGGACCTCGCCGGTCGCGGCGCTATAGTCGCTGGCGGACGAAAGGAGCGTACGGCATGCCGGACAGCGCGATTGATCTGCAGGACATCAACCGTCGCACGGCACGATGCTCGAACACCTCGGCATCGTCGTGGCCGAAATCGGCGATGATTTTCTTCGTGGCACGCTGCCGGTCGACGCGCGCACGAAACAGGTGTTCGGCCTGTTGCACGGTGGCGCCTCGGTCGCATTGGCGGAAACCTCAAAGCTCCGCGCATGCTGAGCGTCGGTCCGGAAGAAACAGTCGTCGGCCTCGACATCAACGCGAATCACCTGCGCAGTGACGGGCGGCGTCGTCACTGGACCAGTGGTTCTTCCACATCGGGCGAACGACGCGTGGGAAATCCGCATCGACGACGAACGCGGCCGGCGGGTCGCGATCTCGCGCCTGACGCTCGCCGTCATTGCGCGCCTGCCGACACATGACCCGAGCGATCGCCGGCGACACGCCGTATGCGTTCCGGGTGCCGGACGTCGTGCTCGACGCAGTCGAGGCGGCCGGCTTCGTCCCGGACGGACGCCTACTCGCGCTGCCGAGTTACGAAAACCGCGTCTATCAGGTCGGCGTCGAGGCAGGGCTGCCGCTGGTCGCGAAGTTCTGCTCGGCCCGCGCGCTGGAGCGCAGCGGCGATCGGCGAGGAGCACGTTCGCCCGCGAACTCGCAGATGCCGAACTGCCGATCGTCGCGCCGCTCGACATTGCCGGCCGCACGCTGTTCGAATCCGGAGGATTCCGGTACGCCCTGTATCCGCGTCGGCGGCCGCGCGCCGGAACTCGAATCGGCCGATCACCTCGCGGTGGATGGCGGTTGGCCCGTTTGCACGGCGTCGTACAGCCGCAGGCGGTCTGCCGCGCGGGATCGATCGATGCCGACACGATGGTGCGCGCCGCGGCGCGCGCCGCGCTTGCATCCGGGCTCGTCCTGAGCCGCTGGCCGCTGCGTACCGGAACTGGACCGGCGCGATTGCCGCGATGGTCGATGCGCGATTCGCCGCGGCCGCGCCGGCGCTATTGCGCCTGCACGGCGATTGCCACGCCGGCAATGTGTTGTGGACCGAGGCCGGGCCCGTGTTCGTCGACCTCGACACCCGGATGGGACCGGCGGTGCAGGACGGTGGATGCCGCGCCGTCGGATATCGGCGCTGTCCGCGCTGCTCGAAGGCCATGCGCCGAGTTCCGGGATTTCGATGGCGGCGAACTCGCGCTGGTCGCACCGCTCCGGACGATGCGGCAAATCCATTGGGCCGCTGGGTCGCCGCGCGCTGGCGGGGATCCGGCGTTCCCGCACGCATTTCCGCAGGTCGGCGAAGCCTGCTGGTGGGAGCAGCACCTGATCGACCTTGCCGAAGCCGGCCGCCCTGCGGGACG
The DNA here is from genome assembly GCA_046347015.1 of Lysobacterales bacterium. Taxonomy (GTDB): domain Bacteria; phylum Pseudomonadota; class Gammaproteobacteria; order Xanthomonadales; family Rhodanobacteraceae; genus Dokdonella_A. Next base: position 266,460 of record JAXMHA010000001.1, read on the forward strand.
GGTGAATCGTCATGTGGGGCCGATGCCGGGCCACGTTGCGCCGCGGCATCGTTTCGTTACCATGATCCGGCCATGGATCAACGCATCGCACCGCCGTTGGACACCGCGCACGACGTGCCCGGCGCCGCCGCGATACCTGGTCCTGCACGCCGCAGCTCGTGTTGCACCTCGCCATCGCGGCGCCTCTCGCGCTGCTGGTGCTGAACCCGGTCGCCGAGCGCATCCACGTCGGCGGCACGACACTCGAGAAGGCGTCGATCCGCTTGCGGGTCGGCGCGCCTGGTGCGACCTCGGCTTCCGCATCCGCCGCTTCGGTCAACCGCTGCCGGGCGCGACGCTGTACGTCGCCAACCACATTTCCTGGCTCGACATCGAGCATGCACGCCGGGGCGCCGTCCGGGTCAGCTTCGTCGCGAAAAGCGAGATCGCCCACTGCCCCCTGATCGGCTGGCTGGCGGCACGGGCGTGGAACGGATCACCTGGCGCGGCAGCACCGATTCCTGCACGTGGTCATGCGCAACGTGGTCGAGCGCCTGCACGAAGGCGATCGGCGTGTTTCCGGCAGCGGCCACGGCGACGGCGTCGGCACGTTCCACGCGCGCACGCCCGCCCAGACCGCGTCGACGCCGGCGTGCCGGTGCAGCCGGTGGCGCTGCGGTACGGGCGCAATGGCAAGCTCGACCCGCGCGTTCCGTTCGGCCGCAACGAGAGCTTCTTCGCCAACGGCATCCGCGTCCTCGGTGGCCCGGCGCGCGACGCCGAAGTGCACTACCTCGTGCTGGTTCCGGCGACGCCCGAGGCGCGCCGCAAGATGGCGGAGGAAAGCCGCGCGCGGATCATCGCCGTAGCGCCGACGGCGGGCGGCGCTGTTCCAAGGCCGAGCGCGCTACCCCGCGCATCGATCAAGCCGGCCGATGTCCCGCGGCGCGGACTTCCATGCCGTGGTTGCTGCGCAACTGGCATCGTCTCGGCTGGTGCTGGCGTCGAGCGGGTTGCGACGCCACCTGCTCGCCGGACGATTTCGCGCACTCGAGGCCGATGCCGTCGAGCACGTGCTCGCCGACTGCGGTGCCTATGCGCGGCTGCAAGGTTTCCACTCCGCGCAGACGGGTGGCCGCAGGCATCGCGGACCTGCCGCAGCAGCGCACGGTTAAAGGCAGCGCGCGCTCGACCCGCGATGTTCTCACCGGAGCCTGGCTGCTGGCCGATGGCTTCGACGTGTTCCGGCTCAACTTCCGCGACCACGGCGACACGCACCGCCTCAACCGCGCCTGTTCCACTCGTGCCGGATCGGCGAAGCGGTCGGTGCGGGGCTGCGCGCGATCGAGCAGCGCTTCGCGCCACCGGCGCCCGGGCTTGCCGGCTATTCGCTCGGCGGCAACTTCGCGCTGCGGATCGCGCCCGGTGCGCCGGCCGCGGGCATCGCGCCCGGCTACGCGCTCGCGGTGTTCGATCATCGATCCGGCCGTCGGCCTGCTCGGACTCGAAAGCGGGCCGTGGTTCTACCAGAGCTACCTGCACAAGTGGCGCCGCTCGCGCTGCTGCGCAACGCCTGCTTCCCCGGACGAACACTACTTCGAACCGCGGGACCTCGCCGGCGACCCGCGCGGGCTGACGCGGGCCCTGGTGCTGCGGCACACCGATTTCGGCCCGCTCGACAACTACCTCGACGGCTATTCGATCAAGACCGGCTGGCCGGCCGCGGTGCCGGCGACGATCCTCACGGCGGCCGACGATCCGGTGATCCCGTCCGCAACTTCCGCGCATTGTGGCTGCCGCCGACCGTCGAACTCGACATCACGGCGCACGGCGGGCACGGTGATCTATCAGCGACTGGCGCCTGCACACGTTCGCGGCCGGCTACATCGCGCAGCGCATGGCCTCGCCACCTCGACGGGGCCTGGGGCGTCGACGGCAGGATGGCATAATGGGCGCCAGTTGAAGGTGCCGCGCGAGCTCGCCGCGCCGCCTCGATCCTGACCCGCATCGCGACGGCCCTGGTCCGCGGCGCCACGGCGTCCGTGCGACCGTTCGCGCGCGAGACGGGGCCTGCCATGCTGAAGGATTCGATCGAACACTACCGCAACGGCCGCCTGTCCGAGGCCGAGGCCGGCCATCGCGCGTGGCTGGCCGAACACCCCGACGACGCCGACGCGCTGCACCTGCTCGCCTATTGCGCCAGCAACTCGGCGATACCCGCGACCTGCTGGTCCGCAAGTACAGGCGCCGGACGACCTGCAGGTCGCGTTGGCGCTGGCGACGATCGCGTTCGGCCGCGAGGAAGTGCTCGCGGACGCCGCCGAGGGTTTCCGCAAGGTCCTCGGCATCGATCCGAACGTGAGTGCCGCACGCACCGGACTCAGCTCGCGCAGCTCGAAGCGCGCACCGCCGAAGCCGAGGAGCATTTCCGCGTCGCGCTGCGCGGCGGCGAGGATCCCGCAGGCGCTGGCCACCTTGCCGGAATCCTGTTCGAGCGCGGCGATCGGGATGGCGCGATGCGCCATGTGACGCGGGCTGCCGACCTTGCGCCGGACGATGCGGCGATCCAGTACGTGCGCTACCGCGTCCTGATCGAGCATGGCGCGACGGATGCCGGCGAGCGCGCGCTGCGGAACGCACTCGCATGCCGCAGGCGCACTGCCTGCTGGCCGAACGCGCGTTGTCGGCCGGGCGCGCGGCGGAGGCGGAAACGCACTACCGCTGCGCGCCGCCCTGGCTACGCGCTTGCGCCATCGGCCTTGCTGATGTTGCCCGCAACCGGTCGTTTCGACCTGGCGATCGAGGCCGGCCGCGCGGCGCTGGTGATGGCGCCCGCGATCCGGGGAATCCGCCGCTGCTGGCGTGGTCGCTGGCCCGCACCGGCCGGACCGACGAGGCGCTGGCGCTGTACGACGGGGCTGCCGATGCACCGGATACGACCGGGCGGCAACGCGAGCGGGCGGAGTTCCTGTCCGTGATCGGCCGCAGCGCCGACGCCCGCGAAGCGTGGCGGTCCGTGGTCGCGGACCATCCGGAAGACCTCGCCGCAGCGAAGCTCGCGCAGATCGACGAGGCGCAGGGACGGCTCGAGGACGCCGATGCCACCGCGGCCATGGTGCTGACCGCGCTGTCCGGACGATGTTCCCATGCAGTTCATCCGCGTGTTCGCTGCTGCGCAATGGCGACATGACGCGCGCGCGCGGCTCGAACGTACGGCGACCCGGCGGCCTTGACGGGTTCGCGATGCCGCTGGCACCACCGGCCGCGCGCTCGATGGCTCCGGCGATGCGGCCGACGCCGTGAAGGCGTTCGTCGAGGCGCAGCGCGGCGCGCCGTCCTCGGTGCCGTCGCCATCAAGTCCGAACCGCGACGTTCGAGGCGTTGCGCCCGAGCTGCTGCGGGCGCGTACGCAGGCGCCGGTGCTCCTCGGCACGCCCGGCAGCGGCGTCGAAGCGGTCGCGGCGATGCTCGCCGACCAGCCCGCGCCTGCGGTGCTGCGCGACCGTAGACGCCGATCCATCGCGCTGATGAATTCACCAACCACGCCCGCGTCTTCATTGCGGCGCGCTCACCGATCGGGTGATCGCGCCGCTGCGCATCGCCGACACGCCGCGCGCTGGTGCGCCGCCAGCGGGACGCATCGATCGTCGACTGGCTGCCGCGTTGGGATGCGCACCTCCTGGCATTGTTGCGCCGGGCCATGCCGGGTACGCGCCTCGTCGTCGTGCGACGCGATGCGCGCGACGCGTTGTTGAACTGGCTCGCGTTCGGGGGCCCGTTCGGGATGCCGTGTCCGGAACCGGACGCTGCGGCGGAGTGGCTGGTGCGGGCGCGCAACCACCTCGAGTTTGCGCGCGACATCGGCGAACCGGCGCGGGTGTCGGTGATGGCCGACGCGCTGTTCGAAGACCGCCCCGGCGCGCGCGCGGAACTCGCGGCGTTCCTCGGCCTGCCGGGACTCGTCGCCGGGCGCCAGTTCGCACAGGCCGAGGAAGGCCTCGGGGGCTTGCCGAACCGGTTTCCCGCCGGGCACTGGCAGGCCTACGACGAGGTGCTCGGCGATCCGTTCCGGCGCCTCGAGGCGGTACTCGAAAGCGCGGCTTGACGGCGCGCGGAATCGATTCGAACCGGGGGACTGACGATGCAGGTCCACAGCGAAACCTTCACCGAGATGCAGATGATTCCGTCGCGCTGCGCGTTCGGCATGCCGGGTCCGGGTGGCGAACCGTTCGCGCCGGCGCCGAACCGCAACCCGCACCTCGCGTGGGACGACATCGCCAGCGAGCGCGTGCGCTCGTTCGTGCTGACGTGCGTCGACCACGACGTGCCGAGCCGCGGCGACGACGTCAACCGGACTGACCGCCGGGTGCCGGCGACGCTGCCGCGCGTCGACTTCGTGCACTGGCTGCTGGTCGACATCCCGCGCGAGTGCCGCGAGCTTGCCGAAGGCAGTTGCGCCGACGGCATCGTCGCGCGCGGCAAGCGCGAACCGCCCGGTCCGCCCGGTTCGAAGCAGGGCGTCAACGACTTTTCCGGCTGGTTCGCGCACGACAAGGACATGTCCGGCACCTGGTTCGGCTACGACGGTCCGTGCCCGCCGTGGAACGACGAGCTCGCGCACCACTACGAGTTCACGGTGCGTGCACTCGACGTGCCGACGCTCGGGCTGACCGGTGCATTCACGCTGGGGGATGTCGAACGCGCCATGGCGGGGCACGTCGTCGCCAGCGCGTCGCTGACCGGCGTCTACACGTTGACGCCCGGGTTGCGGCGCTGAAGCCGGTACCAGGGCGGTAACGAAGCGATGAACGAAGCCACCAGAGAACAGGCCGCCGTTGCGGCGGCGCGGGCACGGGCCAGCGCGGGGCGGCCAGACCTGGCCGAGCAGGCCTGGCTCGACGTACTGCGCGAATTTCCCGGCAACCTCGACGCGCTGAACTTCCTCGCGGTGAGCGCGCATGCGCGCGGGCGGCGCGACCAGGCGCTGGCGTTGTTCGAGCGCGCGGTGCACGCGCACCCCGACGATCCCGTTGCGTGGGTCAACCTCGCGATGGTCAGGCGTGAACTCGGCCAGCTCGACGCCGCGCTGGAAGCCATGCGCAAGGGCACCGCGCTCGCGCCGGACCTGTTCGCCGCGCGCCTGCGGATGGGCGAGATCCTGCAGGCGCTCGGGCGCAACGACGAGGCGCTGCCGGTCTACTTCGGCGCGATCATGTCCGCGCAGGAGGCAGGCCAGTGGCGCAATCCCGCGACGACGCCGCCGGACCTGCGCCCGCTGGTGCAGCATGCGATCGGCCTCGTCAACTCCGGCCGCAAGGCGCTGTTCGGCAAGCTGCTCGATCCGCTGCGCGACCAGCACGGTGGCGCGGCCCTCGCGCGCGTCGAGAAGTGCATATCGATCTACCTCGGCGAACTGCCGGCCAACTATCCCGACCCGCGCCAGAAGCCGACCTTCCTGTATTTCCCCGGCCTGCCGACGCAGGCGTTCTTTTCGCGCGACCTGTTCCCGTGGTACGCGCCGCTCGAGGAAGCGCAGCCCGCGATTCGCGACGAGATGCTGGCGGTGATGGCGGAAGACGCCGGTTTCGAGCCGTTCCTCGGCAAGTCCGGCGGCATCGACAACCTGCTCGACAACAAGGCGGGCGCGACGCCCGTGTGGGATGCGTACTTCTTCGAGCGTCACGGCCATCGCAACACCGCCAACGCGGTGCGGTGCCCGGTCACCGCCGCCGCGATCGACGCGGCGCCGCTGTGCCGCATCCGCGACCACTCGCCCGAGGTGTGCTTCTCGAAACTGACCGGCGGCTCGCACATCCTGCCGCACCGCGGCGTGACGAACACCCGCCTGACGACGCACCTGCCGCTGGTCGTGCCGGAAGGCGATCTCGCGCTGCACGTCAGCGGCGAGATGCAGCGCTGGCAGGAAGGGCGCTGCTTCAGCTTCGACGACAGCTTCGAGCACGAGGCGTGGAACCGCAGCGGCAAGACCCGCGTCGTCGTGCTGATGGACGCGTGGAATCCGTTCCTGACCGAAGTCGAGCGCGAGGCGCTGACCGTGCTGGTCGGCGGCATCGGCGACTTCAACCGCGCGGCCGGCCGGTGACGCCGCCACCCGAACCGCTCAGGTGCCGGCCGGCAGCCACCACAGCAACGCGACTCCGAGCGCGATGCGGTAGATCGCGAACGGCGTGAAGCGGTGCGTGCGGATGTAGCCGAGCAGCCACTTCACGACGATGAACGCGACGATGAGCGACGCGGCGAAGCCGACCGCGAGCGCGGTCCAGTCCTCGTGCACGGCGCCGCTGCGCAACACCTTCAGCAATTCGTAGCCGGTCGCCGCGAACATCGTCGGAATGCCGACCAGGAACGCGAACTCGGTCGCCGCCGAGCGGTTCGAGGTGCCGAACAGCATCGCCGCGAAGATCGTCGCGGCCGACCGCGACGTGCCGGGGAAGATGCCGGCCACCATTTGCGCGATGCCGACCAGGATCGCGACGCCCCACGTCACCCGCGAGCGTTCCGGCAAGCGCGCGGCAATCTGCTCGGCCGCGATCATCCAGGCACCGCCAATGATC
>JAXMHA010000010.1:0-109316 GCA_046347015.1 Lysobacterales bacterium
GCTGCCGCTCGCGAAGTTCCACGCGCGGCAGGGCCACGAGGTCGCGCTGATCGACGTCGACGACGTCTACGACGAGTTCAACGACGGCATCAAGCACCCGCGTGCGATCCGCAACCTCGTCGACTGGGCCTGGCACCATTGGCCCGCACCGCGGCCGCGCTTCCTGCTGCTGGTCGGCGACGCGAGTTTCGACATCCGCCACCAGACCTACGTCGACACGAATTACGCGAAGTTCGCGAACAGCGAACTGCTGTTTCCCGGGCAGTTCGGCCAAGTACCGGGTACGCCGTACAAGACGCAACCGAAGGAATTGGCCGACCGCAACCTGATCCCGACGTGGCAGTTCCCGTCGCCGGAAGGCCAGTCGGCATCCGACAACGCCTTCGTCAGCGTCGATGGCCACGATTGGCACCCGGCGCTGGCGGTCGGGCGGTTCCCGGTCGTGCATCCTGACGAAGTGAAGGCGATCGTCGACAAGACGATCGCCTACCTGTCGAAGCCGCAACCGGGCCCGTGGCAGCGCGACGTCATGTTCATCACCGATGCGATGAAGATGTTCCAGGTGGCCTCGGACCAGATCGCCGGATCGCTTGCCGCCGACGGCTTCGTGCCGGACAAGGTCTATGCCGATGCCAAGGTGGCGGACAATCCCGGGCAACAGAACCACATCGCGCAGGGAATCGACGACGGGCGCGTGCTGGTCCACTTCTACGGCCACGGCGGACGCTACATCTGGCGCACTGGTCCGCCGGACATGAAGGACAACTCCGACCTGTTCACGCTCGACGACGTGGCCAAGCTGAAGAACGGCGACCGCCTGCCGATGGTGCTGTCGATGACGTGCTACTCGGCGCCGTTCGACAACCCGAGCGAGGATTCGATCGGCGAGAAGTTCCTGCGCGAGCAGGGCCGCGGTGCGATCGCGGTGTTCGCGGCCTCGTGGCGCAATTCGCCGTCGACAGTGTTCAGCGAGTCGCTCATCAAGCACCTCCTGACACCGGGCATGACGATCGGCGATGCCATCGTCGCCGCGAAGCACGGCACCAACAACCGCATCAACGTCGAGATGTACAACCTGCTCGGCGACCCGGCCGTCGTGCTGCAGCGGCCGCGCGACACTGCCCGCGTGATGGCGGACGACGATCGCTGGACCCGCGGCGTGCGGGTCGACCTCGGGCGTGCGGGCTTCCACGGCGATGCCATCGTCGAGTGGTTCGACGAGACCGGCAACCGGCTGTCGCGCGGTGAGTTCCGGCTCGACCAGTCGCGCTTCCGCCTCGCTGCACCCGCGATCGCGTGGCGCAAGCCGGTCAGCGTCGCGGTCTATGCCGCGTCGGTCGCATCCGGCCACGACATCGTCGGCGGCCTCGAGCTGAAACCACCGAACCGCCGGCCGAAGCCGTGGACGACCCTCGTTGCCAATGCATGGCGCGCGCTGGTGCATCCGTACCGCCCGCTGGTCCGCACGGCGGACACGATCGCGCTCGATGGCTTCGATGGCGACACGCCGGCCATCGCTGCGGGCAGCGGGCACGGCAAGGCCCCGTCGCCATCGGCCAGTCCCTGACAGCGATGACCGTGGCCGCGGCCGGGCGCTCCGCGTTGAACCGGCTGCGATCGTTCGCGACGCTGGCGCGGCCCGCGCAGTGGATCAAGAACGGCTTCGTGCTGTTGCCGCTGTTCTTCGCGCACGCGCTCGGGGATCCGTCGGCGGTACGTGGCGCGCTGCTCGCGACGCTCGCGTTTTGCCTCGCGTCGTCCGCGGTCTACGCCGGCAACGACGTCGCCGACGTCGAACGCGACCGCCTCCATCCCGGCAAGCGCGGCCGTCCGGTTGCCGCCGGCGACATCGCGCCGCACGCAGCGCTGGCATTCGGTGCCGGCGCCGCGGTCATCGCGCTCGGCATCGCATTCGTGGGCGGCGGCGTCCCGCTGGGGCTGGCCATCGCGGCGTACTTCGCGCTGCAGGCCGCGTACACCCTGCTCCTCAAGCGCATCGCGTGGATCGATGTTGCCGTCGTCGCGACCGGCTTCGTGTTGCGACTGGTCGCAGGCGGTATCGGTGCCGGCGTGCCACTGACGCCGTGGATCGTCGTGATGGGCTTCCTGCTCGCCCTGATGCTGGCGCTCGGCAAACGGCACGGCGACCTCTCGCGCACGTTCGATCCCGCGGCGCGCGCAGCGTCCGGCTACTCGGCACGCACGCTCGGATGGGTATTGGCCGTGCTCGGCGGCGCCACGTTCGCCGCCTACGTGCTGTACACGCTGTCGCCGGCGGTGCTGGCACGCCATGGCCAGCGGCCGTTGATCGAATCGACGCCGTGGGTCGCACTCGGGATCGTCCGCTACCTCGTCCGCGTGCTGCGCGATGCCGGGATCGGCAGCAATCCGACGCGGCTGGCCCTCACCGATCCGGTCCTGCTGGTGGCCGTGATTGGCTGGCTCGCCGGCCTTCTCGTCATCCTGTATCGCTGAAGGCGTCGCGACCGCGTCAGCGCCCGGCCTGCGCACGCGCGAAATCGGCGTGGGCCATCCGCGCCGCGATTTCGGCGACGTCCAGCGTCGGTGCGAAACCGAGTTCGAGCCGAGCCCGCGCCGCATTGCCCACCCGCACCGGCGCATCGGCCGGACGGAAGCGGGCCGGATCGACGCGCACCCGCACGACACCACCAGGATCCCGCGCGACTTCCGCCGCACCCGTTCCAGACCAAACGAGCGGCATTCCGAGGGCAGCGAACGCCGCGGTCGCAAAATCGCGCACGCGCGTCGCGCGACCGGTCGCGAGAACGTAATCGGACGGCAGGGTGCGCGCTGCCATTGCCGCCATCGCCGCGACGACATCGGGTGCGTAGGCAAAGTCGCGTGCGGCGTCGAGGTTGCCGAGGTCCAGCACATCGGCCCGCCCGGTGGCGATGCGCGCCGCGGCGCGCGTGATCGTCCGCGTGACGAAGGCGTCGCCGCGCCACTCCGATTCGTGGTGGAACAGGATCGCGCTGGCCGCGTGCAGGCCAAAGCTCGCGCGCCATGCCGACACGGCCGCGTGCGCGGCGAGCTTCGAGGCTCCGTAGGGCGTTGCCGGCGCGAACGGCGCGGTCTCGTCGAGCGGTCCCGTCACGTCGGGCGCGAACATCTCGGCGCTCGCCGCCAGCACGAAGCGTGCGTCCGGCGCGTGGTGCCGGACGGCTTCGAGCAGGTTGATGGTGCTGCGCGCGTTCGCGGCGAACACGCGCGCGGGATCCGCGAGCGCGGCGACGACGCTCGACTCGCCGGCGAGATGGAACACGGTGGCCGGCCGGCACGCGTCGATGAGGCTCGCGGACGCGACGGCATCGACGGGATCGAGCGCGCGCAGTTCGAGCGCCGGATGCGCGCTGATGCCGAGGCCGTCGAGTCGCCAGCGATCCGGCGGACGACCTGGCCGGTGCGTACCGACGACGCGCCGACCGCGACCGAGCAGCAGCGCCGCGAGCAACGCACCATCCTGCCCGGTGACGCCAGTGACGAGATCCGGCCCGGCGCCCGTCACACCACGCGTTCCGGAAAGCTCGCGAGCGCGCGGCCCTCGACAGCGAGTTGCGCCAGCGGATCGATGCCGGATCCCGCGGCGGACGGCAACAGCAGCCGCGCCGCGATTGCGGCGGCGTCCGGAACGGGTGGGTCGTTGCCAATGACGGCGCCGTCGAACCCGTAGCGCTGCAGCCAGTCGTGCAGCGCCAGCGATCGCGCGGACCCGCCCCGTTCGCGCACGCGGCCCGCGTCGTCGACGAGCACCATGCCGGCGTCGCGTTCGACGACGGACCAGGCCCGCGGCGCCGCTCCGGCCGACGGCGTTCCGAGCCACAGCACGCGTCGTGTCGGCGGGTTCCCCGCAACGGCGAACAACCGGCGTACGCGCCAATCGAGGACGCGCCGTGCATACGCGTGCAACGCACGCCCGACTTCCTGCTCGTAATCGGGATATCGCTCGCGCAACACCGCCATGCCCTGCTCGCCGAGCGCGGCGCGGCGCGCGTCGCCGAAGCTCGAACTGCGCGCGTGGCGGACGTACACGTTGCCGGCGACGACGTGCCGGAAACCGGCCTGCGCCGCCCGCTGGCAGAAGTCGTTCTCCTCGCCGTAGCCTTGCGCGAACGCGGACTCGTCGAGCCGGCCGACGCGATCGAGCGCGTCGCGCCGGACGTACATGCAGAAACCGTTGCCGGTCGGGAGCCCGGGATACGCGTGGCCCGCGTCCTGCCACAACGCACGCGCGGCGTCGTCGAACGACCAGCCATCTGGCCAGCGGTTCGCCACCTCGAGCTCCGGCACCGAGAACGCGCCGGCATTGTCGGACACCGCGGTTGCGGTGGCGATGTCGTGCGCGGCGTATGCGGCCCGCCGCAGCCCGGCCAGCCAGTGCGGCCCGACTTCGGTGTCGGCATTCAGCAGCACGACGTCGTCGTTGCCCGCCGCGTCGATGCCGCGGTTCGCGGTGGCGGTGAAGCCGCGGTTGGCCGGATGGCGCAGAACCTCGATTCCGGGACGGCCCGCGTAGCGCTCGAGCAGCGGCGCGATTCCGGCGTCGGTGCTCGCATCGTCGATGACGACCAGTCGCGTGCGGCCGGTCGAGTGCGCAAGCACGGAATCGAGGCAGCGCCGTACGAGTTCCGGCGCGTTGAAGACCGGCACGACGACGGTGGTCGCCACCGCGGCGAGATCGCGCGTCGCCGGCGCCAGCATCGCGGTGCCCGGCGGCGCATCCGTGACCGGCTCCGGCTCATGCGGCGCAGCGAACCCCGGGATTCCGAAGCGGACCGTCAACGGCGCCGCCACCAGCGCTTCGCCATCGCGTCCGCGCCGCGGCAGCAGGACGAGCGAATCGTGGGCGGCCGGAGCGAACGGAAACGCGAATCGCGCGGTGCCGTCGCCGCCAGCAACGGCCTCGTCGAAGAACGCCCCGTCGACATCGAGCGCAATCACGACCGGCGACGTCGATGCCGGGAGTTGGAGTGTCAGCGTCCGCCCGTTCCACCACGCCGTCCGCAACGGCGCGCGCAGGCTCGCGACATGATCGGACTCGACAAGCTCGGCGTCGGAAGCGGACATGGTTTCGGCGTGGCGTGACCCGGTCAGGATAGTCGAATCAGTTGGCCGCCGCGCTCGCCGCCGCGACGCAATCGTGATCGAGCCAGGGCCCGGCAAAGGCGAGGAACAACAACAGCGCGGCGAGGGCCAACCCGATTGCGAGCCGCGGCGCCGTCACGACGAGCGCCGGATTCACGGAACCGCGCCGCCGCTCCGCCGGAACCGCGAGGACGCTGCCGGCGAATCCGCACAGGAACGGGATCATCGGGAACAGGAAGCGCGCCTTGACGTGGACGATGAGCATCAGCGCAAGCTGGTAGCCGATGAATGCCGCCATCAACACGTTGCCGCGCGACCACCGCCAGCGCCAACAGGCGACGCCGAATGCGGCCGCCACCAGCATCAACGCGTGGAACAGGTCGTTCAACGCCAGCAACGATGCGCCGAACACCGGCCCGACGTGATACGCCGAGAGGCGCCCGGCGCAGGCAGCACCTGGCAACTGCGACGCGAACGGGGTCTTCGCGCTGAACAGCCGGAAATACTGGCGCGACGCCTGCTGCTCCAGCGTGCGCTGGATTCCCTGTGCGCCGACCAGGTCGCCGATCTTGCGGAGGTAGGCGGCGTTGCGTTCCTGCGGCGTCGTGCCGCTGGCGAGGAACGCCGACAGCATCTCGCCGCCGTGGTCGTCGATGTAGTCGCTGCGCTCGGTGTCGGTCAGCCCGACCCAGACGTTGTAGACCGAGCTGTCCGCGATCATCGGCCGGCCCCAGGTGCGCCAGCCGTGGACGAGCGCCGGCGCCGTGACGACCGCGATGCCCGTGGCGAACAACAGCACGCCCGACACGCGTACGGACCGCGCGCGCCAGTCGACGAAGGCAATGCCGAATACCGGCCAGAACGGCGTCAGCAGGCTTTTTGCCAGCAGTGCCAGGCCGACCGCCGCGCCGGCGATGGCGGATTGCGCGGACCCCGGCCGCGGGCCGAGCAGCAGCACGAACGCGACCAGTACCAGCAGCAGATGCGGTACTTCCGGCCACAACCAAGTCGCGTACGCCGCGTTCGCGGGATTCAGCAGGAACAACGCGGCGGCGATGTTCGCGGCACGCACCGATCCGCCGAGCCGGCGCCACAGCGTGCGCAGCAGTGCAGCGCAGCCGAAGAACATCGCCATCTGCACGATTTGCGCGGCAAGGATGTGGATCCCGGTGATTGCGTAAAGCGCCGCGAGCCACAACGACTGCAGCGGCGGCCAGATGCTGCCGGTGATCCACGGACCGCCGTGCACGATCGCGACCGCGCGGGCCTGATAGCCGGACTCGTCGCCGACCAGCCCTTTCCCGCCGTCCGCCCAGTAGGCAGACCACACCAGCGCTTGCGTGACGATGCAGGCGCAGGCGGCGATCCACGCCGACGCCGCGCGCGCGCCGCGTGCAGGCACGCCCGCGGCGGCGCCCATCAGCGCGTCAGTTGGACGGTGCCGCGGCACCGGTACGCGGCCGCCGCTTGGCGACGGCGTGGAAGACCGGCGTGAACTTCTCGCGCTCGCCCTTCGTCGAGATGCTCTCGATGTAGTACCAGTAGTCCTTGCACGGATCGATCGTGTCGTCGCGGTACTGGTACTTGTGCGTCTCGTCGGTGGTGCCGGCGCCGGGTACCGGCTCCTTGTTGATCTTCGTGAACGGGCCCTTCTCGCTCTCGCCGCGGTAGATGTCGTAACCGAAGCTGTCCTGCTCGCTCGCCGTGGTCCAGTGCGCGGTGTTCGCGACACGCTGGTCGGCTGGCAGCTTGCTCTGGTCGCCGCAGTCGCCTTCCGGCGGCAGTTCGCGCGACATCAGGCCACCGCCCTTGGGTTTCGCTGCCGTCGGCGCTGCCGGTTTCGCGGCGGGGGTCGACGACGATCCGGACGGCGCGGGGCCGCACGCGGCGAGGGCCATCAACAACAAGCAAGTCACGACAATTCGAAACATGGGTTTCTCCGGTTCAGACCGCCGTCTCGCGCCGTTGCGGCCCGAGAGCGGCGTGCATGATAGCCCGCCGCGGGGGACGCGACGACCCGGGCCACGTTTCCGGGAGCCCAGTTGCCGCACCAAGCCGCTTCCGGCACGCAACCTGGCAGGCGGACGTTCGTTCAACACGGAATTCCGATCCTTGCCGCCGCGGAACGACGCCGCGGACGCGCGCATCAGCGCGGCGGTATCGTCAACGCGAAGCGCGCGCCGCCGAGGGCCGGCGATGCATCAACGACCAGCTCGCCGCGGTACGCCTTGATCGTGTCCTGCACGATCGACAGGCCGATGCCGTGGCCCTGCACGCGCTCGTCCCCGCGCACGCCCCGTTGCAGCAGCCGTTCGAGGTTCGCCGGCGGAATGCCGGGGCCGTCGTCCTCGACGGCCAGCTCGATGCCGGCGCGACCGTCGGCGACCGCCGGCGGCAGGCCGCGCGCGGTCAACTGCACGCGATGCTTCGCCCACTTGAACGCGTTCTCGAGCAGGTTGCCGAGGAGTTCCATCAAATCGCCCTGCTCGCCATGGAAGCGCGCGGCCGGATCGATCTCGAACTCGCACAGGATGCCCTTGTTCCGGTAGACCTTCTCGAGGCTGCGGACGATCTCTTCCGCGCAAGGTTCGATCGGCAGCGGCGTCGCGAACGAGTGGTGGCCCGACGTCGCCGCGCGCGCGAGCTGGTAGGCGACGATTTCCTCCATGCGGCCGGCCTGCTCGAGGACCGACCAGCGCAGGTCCTCGCCGTGGGCACCGGACTCGAGCTGGCTGCGGATCACCGCGAGCGGCGTCTTCAGGCTGTGCGCAAGGTCGGAGAGCGTGTTGCGGTAGCGTTCGAGGCGATCGCGTTCGGCGTCGATGAAGCTGTCGACGCTGGCGGTGAGGCCGGACAATTCCACCGGATAGTGCCGACCGAGCCGGTCGCGCACGCCGTGCTCGACGCGTGCGAGGTCCGCGCTGACGCGCCGCAGCGGCGCGAGCGTCCAGCGCAGCAGCGCCAGCAGCAGCGCCAGCAGCACGATGCCGAGGCCGCCGAGCCACGCAAGCAACGTGCGCCGGTAGACCGCGACCTGCTTCTCCAGCGCGGCCGAACTTTCGGCGACGTAGAACGTCAGGTGCAGCGAGCGCTTCGGGCCGGTCGCGAAGTCGACACCCTGCGCCAGCACGAACAGCGCGCCGCTGGCGGTATCCATCGGGCCCTCGAAGCGGGTGACGCCGCGCGGCAGCTGTTCCGCGAACGGCAGTACGCGGCCCATCGCGGACGGCGAACGCCACGCACCGTCCTGCGCGCCGAGGATCCGGTCCCCGACGATTCCGGCATAGAGGCCCGATTCCGCGGGCCGGTCGAAACGTGGATCGGGGCCGACCTCGGGTGGGATCAGCGAGCCGCCGCGGGTCGTGTCGGTGCCGGCGAGATAGGCGTAGATGTAGCCCTGCAGGCGGTCGCGCAGTTGGGTTTCGGCGGCTTCGTAGAACGCGCGGTCGAGCGCAAGGAAAGCGAGGCCGAGGAACGCGGCCAGCACGACGACCGCCGCGGCCAGCGAGCGCGCCTGCAGCGACAGCGTCCGCGCCAAGCGGGCGTCCTCAGGACGCGGTGCTGTCGACGCGGGTCTCGTCCGGCTGTTCGGTGCGCTCCAGCGCGAAGCGGTAACCGCGTCCGCGCACCGTCTCGATCGGCTTGATCGCGTTGTCGGGATCGAGCTTGCGGCGCAGGCGTCCGATGAACACCTCGAGCACGTTCGAGTCGCGGTCGAAGTCCTGCTGGTAGATGTGCTCGGTGAGGTCGGCCTTCGACACCAGTTCGCCGGCGTGCAGCATCAGGTACTCGAGCACCTTGTATTCGTAACTCGTCAGGTCGACCGCGTGGCCGGCGACCGACACCGTCTGCGCCGTCGTGTCGAGCACGACCGGGCCACACTCCAGCGTTGGCCGTGACCAGCCGCTGGCGCGCCGCACGAGCGCGTTGATTCGCGCGAGGAGTTCCTCGACGTGGAAGGGTTTGACGAGGTAGTCGTCGGCGCCGTTCTTGAGTCCCTGCACCTTGTCCTGCCAGCTCGAGCGCGCGGTCAGGATCAGGATCGGGAAGCGCTGCCCCGCCTCGCGCAACATCCGGACGAGGTCCATGCCGGACAGCTTCGGCAGGCCGAGGTCGATGATGACGACGTCGAACGGCACTTCGCGGCCGAGATACAGGCCTTCCTCGCCGTCACCGGCGGTATCGACCGCGAACCCGTCGCGCTTCAGGCGGGCGGCCAGCGTTTCGCGCAACGGAACCTCGTCCTCGACCAGCAATACGCGCATCGCTCGTCCTCCTCTCCGCGGAATGGAGCCCGGAGCACGTGCCGATCCCCGATGCGCGACCCGGCGTCGGGTCGCTGCGACTCAGGAATCGGCCCGCACCTGCACCACCTTCACCTGGCCATCCGGCGTCAGCACCTTGATGCGGTAGATCTTGTGCTTGCCGATGGTCAGGGTTTGCGCCGACAGCACCTTGCCGCCGGTATTGTGCTGCACCTGCGCAACGGCTTCCTGCAACGTCGTCGCGGCGGCCAGCACCGGAACCGTACCGCCGAGCATCGCGGCGAGCAATACCAGCCGCGCGAATCGTGCTGCGCGGTGCCGGCTTCCGCCCCGCGCGGTGCGCCAGGGTTGCGTGACTGCTGACCCGGTATCCACGGGCCGCAGTCTCGGCGGAACGCATTGAATTGGCGCTGAACTTGCCGGCCGCGCAGCCGGCATCCGACTCCGCCGTTCAGTCCGGCTCGGCGGGGAACTCGACCTTCGCGTGCGGCAGGCTGGTCGCGGCGAGCTTCGGGTCCGCCGCCAGGATCCCCGCCATGTCGGCGACGATGTTGGCGGTTTCGTCGAGCACGACATCGCGCTGCGCCTTGCGGGCCTGCTCCCGCTTCAGGTCGCTGGCGATGCTGCGCTCGTCCGGCTGCAGGCCATCGTCGGGCAACGCTCCCGGCGTCGTGGCGGCCGCGCCATCGGCGAGGTCGTCGGGGGTCGCCGGCGCCATCTCGAGCGTGTCGGTGAGGCCGCCGGCCGTGTGCCCGGCCGTGGCGTCGGCCTGCTTCTCGCGCTGCTCGCGCGCGGCCTGCTTCGCTTCGCGCTCGTCACGCTCGTGGCGCCGCACCGCCTCGTTCAACGACACCGTCTCGACGGCGTTCTGCGCGCGGGCGTCGGCAATGTCGGCCTCGAGGTTCTGCCAGGCGATGTCGGTGGCGACGCGCTTGTCGTGGCGCGACTTCAGCAGCGGGACGAGCGGCTTCAGGTCCGCGGACGGTACGTAGTTCGCGGGCGCGATCGACGACCACGGCAACGCGTTGTCGTAACTCGACTCGCCGAAATGCTTGACGTCGATGGACAGCGGGAACGCGATGTCCGGCACGACGCCGCGCAGCTGGGTCGAACTGCCGTCGACGCGGAAGAACTGGGCGATCGTCATCTTCACTTCGCCGAAGATCGGCTTCTCGTTGTGCGCGATTTCGTCGAGGTCGATCAGGTTCTGCACGGTGCCCTTGCCGAAGGTGTTCTCGCCGATGATCAGCCCGCGGCCGTAGTCCTGGATCGCGCCGGCGAAAATCTCCGACGCCGAGGCGGACGCGCGGTTGACCAGCACCGCCAATGGTCCGGAGTAGATCAGCCCCGGGTGCGGGTCATCCTCTTCCTGCACGCTGCCGGTCGCGTTGCGGACCTGCACGACGGGACCCTTGTCGATGAAGAGTCCGGTCAGGTCGGTGGCTTCGGACAGCGAGCCGCCGCCGTTGTTGCGCAGGTCGATGATGATGCCGTCGACCTTGCCCTGCTCAAGCGTGCGCACGAGGCGCATGACGTCGCGCGTCGCGCTCTTGTAGTTCGGGTCGCCGCGGCGGCGGGCCTCGAAATCCTGGTAGAACGTCGGCAGCGAGATGACGCCGATGCGGCGCTTGGCGCCGTCGCCGTCGACGTCGATGACCGAGTCCTTCGCCGCCTGTTCCTCGATGCTGACCTTCTTGCGGGTCAGGTCGATGACGACGTGCTTGCCGTCCTGGCCGGCGTCGGCCGGCAGGATCTCGAGCCGCACCACCGTGTCCTTCGGCCCGCGGATCTTCTCGACCACGTCGTCGAGCCGCCAGCCGATCACGTCCGTGATCGGGCCGCTGGTGCCCTGCCCGACGCCGACGATGCGGTCGCCGACGCGCAACTTGTTCGACAGCGCCGCCGGCCCGCCCGGCACGATCTCGCGGATCGCGGTGTAGTCGTCCTGCCGCTGCAGCACCGCGCCGATGCCCTCGAGCGACAGCTTCATCGCGATGTCGAAGTTCTCCGACGCGCGCGGACCGAGGTAGTTGGTGTGCGGACCGATCGACATCGCATACGCGTTCATGAAGGTCTGGAACACGTCCTCGCTGTTGAGCTGGTACACGCGGTCGAGGTAGTTCTGGTAGCGCTTTTCCAGCGTGTCGCGGATCTCGGCGTCCGGCTTGCCGGCGAGCTTCAGGCGCAGCCAGTCGTTCTTGACGCGCTTGCGCCACAGGTCGTCGAGTTCGGCGGTGTCCTTCGCCCATGGCGCCTTGTCGCGGTCGAACCGGTAGCTCTCGTCGCGGTTGAAGTCGAAACCCTTCGCGAGCAGCGAGCGCGCGTAGGCGACGCGCTCGCCGATGCGCTGCTCGTACAGGTTGAACATCGCGAACGGCGCGGCGAGGTCTTCGTTCTTGATCGCGTCGTCGAGCGTGTCCTTGTACTTGCCGAAGCCGTCGATGTCGGCTTGCGTGAAGAACAGCTTGTCGCTGTCGAGCGCTTCGAGGTAGCGCTTGAAGATCTTTTGCGACATCGCGTCGTCGAGCGGCAGACGGCGATAGTGAAACCGCGTCAGGAACCGTGCCGCGAGCACGCCCGCCTCGCCTTCGTCGGCGGTCGGCGCGAGCGGCTTCGGTGGCGTCTGCGCCGCCGGCACCGGTGACGACGCCGGCGCCACGGTCGCCGGTGCGCCGGCCGCGACAGCCACGCCGCTCAGCGCCAGCAGGACGGGATATGCGAGGTACTTCCACATGGTGCAGTCTCCAGGCCGCCGGTTACCGGCGGAGGCCACGACGGCCGCGAACCGGTGGCAACAGGTCAGTCGAATGGTGTCGGAAGGGCGCCGCGGGCTGCCCGGAATCGGAATGCAAGTCTCTCTTTCAGCGTGCAGCGCCCACCCCGGCGGCCGGCAGGCGTACCGGATCCCGGGCATCAACGGAGTCGACCTCGAAACCGAACTGCCGCGCCAGCGATTCGACGAGGACCGCCGCGACGGCCCCCGGATCGTCCGGGCCGCCCAATTCTATCACCTGCGTGACGCGCAAACCCTGATAGCCGCAGGGGTTGATGCGGCTGAAGGGTTCGAGATCCATCGCGACGTTGAATGCGAGGCCGTGGAAGCTGCACCCGCGCCGGATCCGCAGCCCCAGCGCGGCAATCTTGGCGTCGCCGACGTAGACGCCGGGCGCGCCCTCGCGCCGCTGCGCGGCGATGTCCCAGTGCGCGAGCGTGTCGATGACGGACTGCTCGATCCGGTGCACGAGTTCCCGCACGCCGACGTGCAACCGGCGCAGGTCGAACAGCGGATACGCGACGATCTGGCCCGGCCCGTGGTACGTGACCTGCCCGCCGCGGTCGACCGGCACGACCGGGATGTCGCCCGGCATCAGCACGTGTTCCCAGCGCCCGGCCTGGCCCAGCGTGAACACCGGGTCGTGCTCGACCAGCCACAATTCGTCGACGGTATCCGGCCCGCGCGCGTCGGTGAACGCCTGCATCGCATGCCAGACCGGCTCGTACGCGCGCCGGCCGAGGTCGCGCACGATCAACGGGCGGCTGCCGCCCTGGTCCCGGGTTCCGTCTGATCCCATCGTTGCACCATTCACCATGTCGGCTCGACCACGATGCCCTGGTCCTTGCGCGGCACCCGCACCTCGAGGTACAGCCCCGGGCGCAGGATCGGCAACGCACGCTCGATCCGGCGGGCCAATCGTCCACGGAAGCTGGACGCCGGTTGTGCGCGATGGTCTTCGACCAGCAGGCCTGGTCCGCACCGGAAATCCGGCGACAGCATCGTGAAGTAGTCGACCAGTTCGCGCAACGAATATTCCTTCCAGTGATGGGCGCGCGTGTGCTTCGACAGGATGTCCGGCACGCGGATCCCCGCGCCACCGCCACGCACGAAGCGGCCCCATTGCCAGGCCCGGCTGCGCAGCGCGTAGTGGTTCGGCGTGGTGACGACGATCCGTCCTCCCGGCCGCAGCACGCGGTGGATCGCCCGCCACATCGCGACCGGATTGAAGGTGACGTGCTCGATGATCTCGGTGAACAGCACCACATCGAAGGTATCCGCGTCGAGCGCCTCGAGTTCGGTGGCGTGTTCGAGATCGCCGCAGGCGACGAGGCGGATGCCGTGCCGCCGCGCGAGTTCGCGCACCCTCCGGTCGCCGAACGTGACGGGCAGGTCCAGCGCGGTGACCTCGCAGCCGTCGAGCGCAAACAGCAATGACTGGTGCAGCCAGTGCGCGCCGATGTCGAGGACGTGGACCGGACGCACGACGCCTTCGGAAGCAAGTCCAAGGCGCACCTGCCGGTGCGTCCACGCGAACCGCGCGAAGTGGTGGCGCAGGTAGTTTTCGTCGGTCCCGCCGCAGTCGGCGAACAGTCGCACGTAGTCATCGAGCGGGATACTGGCAACCGCTGTACGCGACTCGCGGTCCACGACGGGTGGAGTCGAGGCGTCGAGGGTACGAGCTTCCGGCCCCGTCACGGCGCGCCTACAATGTCCAGCGAACCCCGTCGCTGGCCCGCAACGCCGCATGCACGGCGTCGTAGCGGGTGCGGTCGGGGCACGTGAAGGTGACCGAGACCGATACGTAGTTGCCTTCGCGCGAGGGCCGCACCCGGCCAGCGCCGGCGATCACGCTGACACCGGCCGCGGCGATGATTTCCGGTACGCGGTTGACGAGGTCGGCATCGGCGTGGCCGATGGCCGTCACCTCGAACACGCCGGGAAACTGGAAACCCTGCTCGGGGTGCTCCGCGCGCAGCGCGTCGAAATCGGTCACGGCGTGCCGCCCGCCTGAGGCGTGGCGGTCTCGGTCTGGCCGGCGCCGCCCTTGAACCACAGCCAGGCGCCGTCGACGAGCCGCTTGAAGACCCCGCCTTCCGGCGCATCCTCGAGCGCGACCAGCGGCGCCTCGACGACGTTCTTGCCGTCCAGCGCAACATGCAGCGAACCGACCGCCTGCCCCTTCCGGAACGGGGCGACCAGCCGCGTCGGCACGTCGAGGCTGGCCTTGAGGTCGCCGTAGCGGCCGCGCGGGAACGTCACCAGCACGTCATGCGTGACGCCGAGCGGCAGCGTCGCGGTCGTGCCCTTCCACAGTTCCGGTTTCGCAAGCGGGGTATCTGCGGCGAACAGCTTGCGCGTCTCGAAGAAACGGAAGCCGTAGTCGAGCAGCGACTGGTTGTCGTCGGCGCGCTGCTTCTCGCTCGGCGCGTCCATCACCACCGCGATCAGGCGCTCGTCGCCGCGCTTGGCCGAGGTCGCGAGGCAATAGCCGGCCTCCGAGGTGTGGCCGGTCTTGATGCCATCGACGCTGTCGTCACGCCACAGCAGCGTGTTCCGGTTGTGCTGCGTGATGCCGTTCCACTCGAACTCCTTGACCGCGTAGATCTTGTATTCCTCGGGGTAATCGTGGATCAACGCGCGCGACATGATCGCGACGTCCCGCGCGGTCATGTAATGGTTCGGGTTCGGCAGGCCGCTCGCGTCGACGAAGTGCGAGCCGGTCATGCCGAGCTGCTTCGCGTACTGGTTCATCAGGTTGGCGAAGGTTTCCTCGGATCCGGCGGTGTATTCGGCCAGCGCGATCGCCGCGTCGTTGCCGGACTGGATGATCATTCCGTACAGCAAGTCCTTCAGCTTGACCTTGCTGCCAACGGCGAGGAACGACGTCGAGCCGTCGGTACCGGCGCCGCCCGCTTTCCACGCGTGCTCGCTGATCGGCACCATGTCGTCCATGTGGATCTTGCCTTGCGCGAGTTCGGCCGAGACGACGTACGACGTCATGACCTTGGTGATCGACGCCGGGTAGACGCGCTCGTCGGGATTCGACGACGCGAGGATCTGGCCCGACGCGTAGTCCATCAACACCCAGCTCTTGGCGTCGATGGTCGGCGGCGGCGGCACCGGTGCGCGCTGCTCGGCGGGCGCGCCGGGATGGGCCGCGGGCGCGGGATTCGGCGTTGCATTTGGCGTCGCGACCGGTGCGGCGTTCGGCAGCGGCTTCGACTCGGGCGCGGCCGGCGGATCGACGGCAAAGGACGGCGTCGCGATCGCGAGGGCGAGCAGGAACAGGTACGACCAATTCTTCACGGAACCAGGACCCCGCAGGCGGAAAGGAACAACGCCCATTGTCGCCGCTTCAGCGTTCGATCGCCACGCGCGGCGCGCCGAAGCCGAGTTGCGCGAGGCGCGGCGACATCGCGTCCGCCGACGCCGCGTCCGGCAACGGCCCGACGCGGACTCGGTGCACGGTGCGTCCACCCACCGACGCCGACACGATCGACACGTCGCGGATTCCCGCACGGCGGGCGGCGTCGGCGACGCGCCGGGCGTTGCGCGCGTCCGAGTACGACCCGACCTGCAGGAAGATTTCCGGCGACTTGCCGCTTCTGACCTGCCGGATCGGCGGGGGTTCCCGCTGAGGCAGCGCGGGATCGATCGCCCTGACCTCGACGAGGCCGGTCCCGGCCGGCCAGATGCCGATCCGGACCGCGGCCGCGTACGACAGGTCGATGATGCGGTTCGGCACGAACGGGCCACGATCGTTGATGCGCACGATGACGCTCTCGCCGTTGGCGAGGTTGGTCACTTCGGCGTAACTCGGCAGCGGCAAGGTCTTGTGCGCGGCGGTGAACTTGTACATGTCGTACGGCTCGAGCATCGACGTCATGTAGCCGTGGAACTTGTCGCCGTACCACGACGCGATGCCGCGCTCGTCGTAGCCGTCGGCGCTGGCGAGCACGTGGTACGTCTTGCCGAGCACTTCGTAGGTGGGATTGTTGCCGTAGCGCGCGCGCGGCTCGACCTTCGGCACCGGCTCCGGCAGCTTCGCGACTTCCGCCGGCGGCATCCGCGGACCGCTGTCCCGGGACTGCCGGTATCGCTCGGACTGCGGGAGCGAGGTTTCCGGAACGCCCCGCGAGCCGGACGAGGCCACCGGCGGACCGGGGCGCGGGCGCGGTCCGGAACAGGCCGCGAGTGCGGCCAACGCACACGCCACCGCGACGCGCCGGCCGGTCACGGCGGCGCCGCGTCGATCGCCTGCCGGATCGCGCCGGCCAACTGGAACACCGCCATCGCGTACAACGGACTCTTGTTGTAGCGCGTGATGACGCGGAAGTCATTGAACACCAGCCAGTACTCGGCGCCGTCGGCACCGTCCAGCTTCAGCAGCGTCGCGAGGGCGCCCGGCGGCACGTGCGCCGTCGGTGCGTAGCCCCACGCGGTGAGTTGCTCGACCGGATACACCGGATCGAGCCCGGCCGGATCGATGGACTGCGGCGAGGCCGCCGGCTGCGAGCGCACCGCGACCGGTTCGCCGTCCCGCCAGCCATGTGCGGCGAAGTAGTTCGCGACGCTGGCGAGGATGTCGGCGGGAGAATTGACGAGGTCGACGCGGCCGTCGCCGTCGCCGTCGACCGCGTAGTCGCGAATGCTGGATGGCATGAACTGGCCCCAGCCTTGCGCGCCGGCGTACGAGCCGGTCAACGTGCCGATCGGCCCGGCCAGCTTGTCGGCCGGCAGTTCCAGCAGTGTCTTCAGCTCGCCGCGGAAATACGTGGCGCGCGGCGGATAGTGGAACGCCAGCGTCACCAGCGCATCCAGCACGCGGTAATGTCCGGTGATCGCGCCGTAGTTCGTCTCGACGCCGAGGATCGCGACGAGATACTCCGGCGCCACGCCATAACGCCGCGCCATGACGTCGAGCAGCTCGCGGTGCTGCCGGAAGAACGCGACGCCACCGCCGATCCGCGCCGCGCTCAGGAAGATCGGCCGGTACGCGCTCCACGGTTTCGCTTCGGCCGGCCGCGCGATCGCATCGAGGATGCCTTGCTTCACCTCGGCGCCGTCGAGCAGCGCCGTCAGCGCCGCCGGATCCTTGCCGGTGTCCGCGGCCACCTCGTCCACCAGTGCGGCATATTGGGCCCGATCGACGCTCAACGCGGCCTGCGCGGGCACGGCACACGACAACGCGGCGGCGAGCAGGATGACGATCCGGAGCATGCGCGCGAAGCCTAGCAAGATTGGGCGGACGGCGCGTTAGGAGTCTTCGATTCGTTCGAGGAAGGCGATCGTCTCGCACGCCGAAAGTGCAAAGCTTCCGCTCTTCGAGCGGCCTACTACAGAAGCCGTGCTTCCGCGCTGCGCGCGGCCTACTTTCGTTTCGGCAAAAGTAGGCAAAGCCATTGCACCGGACAGGACGGTCGCGCCGACTTCGTGTCGGCGCGACGCCCCTGCGATGCCCGCCGAATGGCGGCCGCGCCGAACTCATGCATCCATGCACTCGAACATGCGGCGCTTGCTTCGCCATTCAGCTGCGCGTCTCGGCGTCCAGTACGGCGCTCATAGCTCGCTTCGACGACGGCCATCCATGGCCTGCGCTTTCGCGTCAACGGCACGGGTCCTTCCAGCGGACCGACACCCGTTGGAACAAACCGTCAGGGGTGGAAACCGGTTATCGCCAAGAGGATGAGATATCCCAAGGCGACGCGACCGGGTGCAAACGTCCAGCAATCCGATTCCACTGAACGTCCATGGACGGCTGCATGCCAGGCGAATCGCAAGAACAACAGTCCGGCGGGTAGGAATAGGTGGCTGCGAATCGCTTCCGGCGACGTTGCGCCGCGGGACCAAACAATGTCGAGAAGACCGACTGCGCCAACCAGCGCAGCCTAGTAGACGATGACATCCAGAATCCGCAACGGCCAGCAGACGGAAATGACAGGCTTGGGGTTGATGCTAACGGTGCTCATGAAATCTCACCACGAATTTGGTTTTGTGCATCCAAATTGCGCAGTCGCGCGAACGCAGGGCTGGCGTTTCGCGCGCACCGCGCCCGTGACGCGATCGTCGCAGGCGTTCACCAAGGCGTTGCTGCGCATCCTGCTCCGACGAATGCAGATCAAGGCGTCATCTGGATGGTCGTGATGACCACCAGTGCGCCGCCCAATAGCACGATCACCTTGTCGAGTGGCGTCATGGGCGCCTGTCGTCCTGACTTGATATCCGCATGAATCTGTCCGAGCGTGCGGTCCAGCGAGCCGCGCGACCAAATCGACGCGGTGAGTCCGACCATCGTGATCAAACCCGCCACTTGGGGCAGATAGGGAGACGAAACGAACTTGAACGCATGCATCAGGCAGATGACCGCAGCGATTCCGTACGCACCGAGCACGGTCCAAGTCCGGTACGGTCCCTCCGCGCGCATCGTTTTTTCGTGGCTTTGCAGCGCATTGGGTGGGCCGGAGCTGGCTCGCGTACCAAGGAGGCACACGTCATCGCCGCGATCTACGCCGCTACCTCTTGCAAGCGGTTGTCCGGAATCGTGCCGCCGCAAGAAGCCGGGCCGCTTGAACAAGTAGAGGGGAAAGGCAACGATCCAGAGAAACAAGCAGCAGACCAGCCAACCTAGCGGGCCCATGTCGGCCTTGATCCGCCCGGTGTGTGCTACTTCGCCGGATTTGGTGACACCCAATCGTCTCGCGTCGAGAAATACCCAAAGCGATGTTGCAACAACCATCGCAGCAAACACCAATTTCATGGCAATGCTCCTTCAAGCCGATCGGCGCCGGCGGTTGCAGCATGGGTCGGGTGGGATCCCCGGCGGACATTGCCTTGCGTTCGTTCCCCGCAGGCGACGCCGCGGCAAGTGCGGGTACAGATCGCGTCTCGAGAAAAGAGTTCCCATTGCGGAGAATCCCCACTCTCGCCGTCGCACGCATTGAGCCAGTCTCGGCGTGTGCCGTGATCGGTGCACCCGAAGCCAAGCGAACGAGATTTCAGGTTTCGACGACGCAGGCCAGGGATGGCCGGACAACGGGCGACCGGCGCTGTTGCGCGCGGCTGAGGCGGGTCTGACGCGCCCGCGGGAAAGGCGCGCATGTCTGAGTGCAGGGATGCACGAGTTCGCGCCGGCGCGGGCGCGGCAGCGATCCGCCGAGGGCAGGCGCCGTGACCGGATGTCACGGCGGCCCGCGCGCCCAGCGCCAATGACTTTGGTTACTTTCCTCGAAAGGAAAGTGACCCGCTCACGGAGTGAGCGGAAGCTTTGCTTTCGCCGTGCGCAGCGCGAAAGCTGTGTTCTGAGCCACGCGCGGCGGGAACGCTGCGCGTCAATCCCTCTCCGCGCGACTGAAGAACGCCTTCGCCGCTTCCGCGCTGCCGCCGCCCGCCGACGCGGGCGCGCCGGCGGGGACGGCGATCTCGGGAAGCTGGTGCGCCTTCAGCGCCGCATTCGCCTTCGACAGATCCGTCCGCTCGAAGTTGGCGAACTGCTTCTCGATGCCGTCGAGTTCGCGCGTCAGCGTGTCGATGCGCGCGAGCTGGTAGTCGGCCGGCTTGCCGTCGTAGGACATGATCGCGCCATACAGTTCATCCGTATGCTCGCGCAGGCGTTCCTCGCCGGTGATGGCGCCGCCCTCCTTGGTCGCGACGATCTGCTTGCGGATCTCGTCGGCCTTCGCGTTCAACTCACCCATCTGCTTGCGCAGCGATTCGTTCGCGTCTTTGTTCGCGGCGACCGCGCCGGCCTGCATGCGCACGGCGGCAATCTTGTAGACGAGGTCGCTCATGCGCCCGAACAACGCGCTGACGCGCTGCGCGGCGTCGTATTGCGCCTGCCGGTCGGCAACGGTGTACGTCGCGCGCCGATCGAGTCCGACGTCGATCTTCGTCTCGAACGTGTCCTTGCCCTTGGTCATGCGCACCGTGTAGGTGCCGGGCGGCACGCGCGCGCCTTGCGTCGAGTTGAACGCGATCTGCGCCGCCGGCGGCACGCGCGGCGGCTTGGCGCGCATCGGCCAGTACACGCGGTTCACGCCGCGGCGCACGTCGGCCGGAACCGTGTCGATCACCTTCCCGCTGGCATCGAGGATGTCGATCCTGAGCTTGCCGAACAGGTGGCGCGACTTCTGGTAGTAGGCGATTTTCGCGCCGGGCTTGGGATTCGGCCCGGTGAACGATGCATCGCCCTCGGCCCACCCGCCCTGCGCGTTGATGCGCTGCTGGATCGGCTTGACCGGCAGGAACGCGAACACGCTGTCGAGCGACTTCGCGTCGAGCGCGCGCAGCGGCGTGAGGTCGTCGACGATCCAGATGCCGCGGCCGTGCGTCGCCAGCGCCAGCGAATCGTCGCGATTCTGGAACGCGATGTCGCGCACCGCGACCGCCGGGAATTCGCCGGCTTTGAACTGCGCCCAGTGTCCGCCACCGTCGATGGAAATCCACAGCCCGAATTCGGTGCCGGCATACAGCAGGTTCGGCTTGACCGTGTCCTGCTTGATCACGTGCACGTAGCCGCGCAGGCCCTTGTCGTCCTTCGGCGTCACCAGTGCCCGCCACGACTTGCCGTAATCGGTGGTCATGTAGATGTACGGCGCCATGTCGCCATAGGTGTGGCGATCGAACGCGACATAGGCGGTACCGGCGTCGAAGTGGCCGGCCTGCACCCACGATACCCACGAGTATTTCGGGACGCCGCGGATGTTGCCGACCACGTTCGTCCAGTGCGCGCCGTCATCGCGAGTGAGCTGGACGTTGCCGTCGTCGGTGCCGACCCAGATCTCGCCCGGCGCCTTCGGCGATTCGCTGATCGAGTAGATCGTCGTGTGCGTTTCGGCGGCGGAATTGTCGACGGTCACGCCGCCGGATTCCTCCTGCTTCTGCCATTCCGGATTGTTGGTGGTCAGGTCCGGCGAGATGCGATCCCAGCTCTGGCCGTGGTCGCGCGTGCGGAACAGGAACTGCGCGCCGATGTAGATCGTGCCCTTCTCGTTCGGCGACAGCGCGATCGGCGTGTTCCAGTTCCAGCGCAGCTTTTCGCCGTACCCGGCCTCGGGCTGGATGCTGCGGACCTGGTGCGTGTGGCGGTTGACGCGACCGATGGTGCCGCCCTGCGCTTCGGCATAAAGGTAATCGGGGTCGGCCGGATCGGAGAACATCCAGAAGCCGTCGCCGCCGTACATGTTCTCCCACTGCGAGTTGGCGATGCCGCCGGGGAACGCGCTGTCGCCGACCCAGGAACTGTTGTCCTGCAGGCCACCGTAGACGTGGAACGGATCGGCATCGTCGACGCTCACGTGGTAGAACTGCGAGATCGGCAGGTTGTTCTGCTTCCACCATTTGTTGCCGCCGTCGAACGACTGCCACAGGCCGCCGTCGTCGCCGGTGAACACATGCTGGGTGTCGGTCGGATCGATCCACAACACGTGGTGGTCGCCATGCGTGCCGCCGCCGGACGGCGAGAAGCTCTTGCCGCCGTCGACGCTCTGCACGAGGTTGAGGTCGGGCTTGAACACGCGGTCGGGGTTCTTCGGATCGACGATCAACCGCGCGAAGTAGAACGGCCGCCACACCATCATCTGGCTCTTGTCGCGCTCGTTCCAGGTCTGCCCGCCGTCATCGGAACGGAACAGCGCCGAGTCGGTGGACTCGACGAAGGCGTAGACGATCTTCGCGTCCGATGGCGCGACGGTGACCGCGATGCGGCCGTAGGGTTTTTGCGGGAAGCCCTTGTTCGCCGCGGGCGTGATCTCGGCCCACGACTTGCCGCCGTCGCCGGACTTGAACAGGCCGCTGCCGGACTTCGCGGTCGGCGACTCGCCGCCCGAGCGGAACGTCCAGCCCTTGCGGCGGAAGTCCCACAGGGCCGCGAAAATCGTGTCGGGGTGCTGCTGGTCGATGCTGATCGATGCGCAACCGGTGGAAAGATTGCCGCCCTTCAGCACCAGGTTCCAGTGCGCGCCGCCGTCGGTCGTCTTGTACAGGCCGCGGTCGGGCGAATCGCTCCACAGCTTGCCGGGCACGCAGGCGTACACGGTGTCGCTCGCCTGCGGGTCGACGATGATCTGCGCGATGCGCTCGGAATTCGGCAGGCCCATGTGGGTCCAGGTTTCGCCGGCATCGGTGGACTTGTAGATCCCGTTGCCGATCGACACCGAATTGCGCGTCCAGCTCTCGCCGGTACCGACCCACACCGTGTTCGGATTGGCGGGATCGATCGCGATCGCGCCGATCGACTGCACCGGCTCGCGGTCGAACACCGGCTTGAAGGTGGTGCCGCCGTCGGTGGATTTCCACACGCCACCGGACGCCGCGCCGACATACAGCAGCGTCTTGCCGTCCTTGCCGGCCACGGCCGCGAGCGCGGCAACGCGGCCGCTCATCGTCGCCGAGCCGATGTTGCGCATCCCGAGGCCCGAGATCGCGCCGGAATCGAAGCGCGCCATGCCGTCGTCGGCCGGCGCGGCGATGGCCACCGAAGCGCCGAGCGCGCAGGCGATCGCCAGCATCGGCAACGAACGTACGGTACGCGGGAACGGGTTCATTGCAGCGAGTCTCGTGTTCATTTGCCCACCTTGGCCGAGGCCGGGAACGCGAACAGGGAGTCTTCGACCGGAATGTTGGCCTGCCCCTTGTCGATGGTGATCTGCATCGTGCCGCCGTCACCCTTGTTGTGCGTCGTGATCGAGAACGGGAAGTACACGCCGGCCACCTGCTCGTAGTCGCCGTAGTCGGTGACGGATTCGGTCTGCGTCCCGCGCACCTCGATCTGGCTGACGGTGCGGATTTCGAGGAAGGCGTCCGGATCGAGGTAGACGTACTGGACGTCGCCGTTCTTCAACGTCACTTTCAGCTTGTGCGCCTCGGTCCCGTCGACATCCTCGGTGCCCAGGTAGGCGACTTGGCTACCCTTGGCCTGGTAGTCGATCAGCGAACCGCTGATCGACGCATCGTCGGCCAGCGACTTGGCGTCGTCGGCGGACATGCGTTCGGGTTCGCGCCGCCCCTGGAACGGCGAGATCTGCCAGCCTTCCTTGCCGTCCCACGCCTGCACCTGGGTCAGGCCCTGCACGGTAGCCTCGTTGCGCACCGAATCCGGCGCCTTCTTGTACTCGACGAAACCGAGGTCGACCGAGCCGAAACCGCCGGAAAAGCGCAGCGAACCCTCGAACTCGAGGGACTTGATCGCCTCGACCTTGTCGAGCCCGCCGCGCGCCGCGGCGTTCTTCGCGATCAGTTCATCGGCCGTCATCGCCTGCGCCGAAAACGCGGCAAGAAGACCTGCCGCGGCGGCCAACACCGCGCACTGCTTGAGCATGGGACGCTCCCCTCACACCCGTTCGGGACAAGGCGCGGAGCTTACTCCGCGGGAATGACAACGCTATAGGGCTTTGGTCATGCCCCGGGTCCCCCGCTGGCCCGAATCGCGCAGAGGCTGGCGCCTGGCGCGATCCGATCAGACCCGCAGCGAACCACTGCGTCGCGCCACGTCGCCGGCCGCGTCCGGGAAGCCGGCCATCAGGTTCACCCTGCCCACTTCCGGTGTGCATGGATCGACATCAGCATCCCGAACGCCGTCAGCAGCGAGATGGCCGAGGTGCCGCCGTAACTCACCAGCGGCAACGGCACGCCGACCACCGGCAGGAGGCCGGTGACCATGCCGCCGTTGACCAGCACGTAGACGAACAGCGTCAAGCCGATCGAACCGGCCAGCAGTCGCGAATACGTATCCTTGGCGCCGACGGCAATCCACAGGCAGCGGCCGACGATGAACGCGTACAACGCGAGCAGGCCCAGCACGCCCATGAGGCCCCATTCCTCGGCGAACACCGAGAAGATGAAATCGGTCGTGTGCTCGGGCAGGAACTCGAGCCGCGATTGCGTTCCGTGCAGCCAGCCCGCGCCCCACAGGCCGCCGGAACCGACCGCGATCTTCGACTGGATGATGTGCCAGCCGGTGCCGAGCGGATCGGCTTCGGGATTCAGCAGCGTCAGCACCCGCTCGCGCTGGTAGTCGTGCAGGAAATGCCACAGCACCGGCGCCGCCGCCGCCGCGCCGGCAACGAGGACGCCGATCCGCCACCACGCGAGGCCCGCGAGGAACACCGCGATCAGGCCACTCGCGGCGACCAGCAGCGCGGTGCCGAGATCGGGTTGCTCGGCGATCAGCGCCACCGGCATCCCGACCAGCACCAGCGCGCCGGCCAGCGTGAACCAGCTCGGCGGCAACGGGCGCTCGTCGATGAACCAGGCGACCACCATCGGGATCGCGAGCTTCAACAATTCGGACGGCTGGAAGCGGATGACGCCGAGGTCGAGCCAGCGGTGCGCGCCGCGGCCTTCGCCGAGGACCGCGACGACGACCAGCAACGCGACGCTGGCGACGTAAACCCACGGCGACCAGACCCGCAGCAACCGTGGCGGCACCCGCGACACGGCGAGGAGCAGCACCAGGCCCGCGACGAACCGCAGGCCCTGACCGAGCACCTCGCCACCATCCTGGTTGCTCGCGCTGTAC
This sequence comes from Lysobacterales bacterium, assembly GCA_046347015.1. Taxonomy (GTDB): domain Bacteria; phylum Pseudomonadota; class Gammaproteobacteria; order Xanthomonadales; family Rhodanobacteraceae; genus Dokdonella_A. Next base: position 24,659 of record JAXMHA010000010.1, read on the forward strand.
AACGTCGCGAGGCCGATCGCCATCAGCACCAGCAACGCGCCGAGCAACGGCAGGTCGATCCCGGGCCGGGCGAGCCAGCGCGCCGCGCGATGGCGCATGGCGTGCAGGGCGTCGTCGATCACCGCGACGCCTCGACGAGCGGGTGCTGGCCGGCATTCCACGCATCCAGGATCCGCCGCGCGATCGGCGCCGCGTCGTGCGCGCCGCTGCGGCCCGCCTCGAGCGCCACCGCGACCGCGATCCGCGGGTCCCCGGCGGGCGTGAACGCCTCGAACAGGACCTGATGCCGCGTGATCGGACTGGTCCCGATACTGGTCCACTCCTCGGTCGTGCGCGAATAGCGTTCGGCGGTCCCGGTCTTGCCGGCGATCACGTACGGAAAGCCGTCGCCAAGGCCACGCGCGGTCCCGCGCGGGCCGTTGACGACCGCGATCATCCCTTGCAGCACCGCGGCCCAATCGGCCGGATTGTCGATGACCGGGTGCCCGGCCGGCGGCTGCGGCAGCAGGGCCGGCGCACCGCCCCGCGTCGCCTGCACCGCACGCAGCAAGTGCAGGCGATGCGGGATGCCGTGGTCGGCGAATGTCGCGACGGCCGCCGCGAGCTGCAGTGGCGTGACCACCCAGTAACCCTGGCCGATGCCGGCGATGACGGTCTCGCCGGGAAACCACGGCTCGTCGCGATTCGCGCGCTTCCACTCGCGCGAAGGCAGCACGCCCGAACTCTCGCCGACCAGGTCGATGCCGGTCGGGCGGCCGAACCCGAACCGGCCCATGAAACGGCTGAGGCGGTCGATGCCCATGTCGAGGGCCAGCGAATAGAAGTACGTGTTCACCGACTGCGCGATCGCCTGCACCATGTCGACGCGGCCCTGCCCGCCGCGCACGTCGTCGCGGTACGCGCGCGCTTGCCCCGGGATGTGGAATTCGCCGACCGACAGCACGGTGTCGCCTGGCTTGCGGATGCCGAGTTCGAGTCCGCCGAGCGCGAGGAACGGCTTCACCGTCGAACCCGGCGCGTAGTGCCCCTGCAACGCGCGGTTCAACAGCGGCAAGTCCGGGTCGTCGAGCAGGGCCTTGTAGTCGGCGCGGCTGATGCCGTTGACGAACAAGTTCGGATCGAAGCTCGGCACGCTGACCAGCGCCAGCACTTCCCCGGTGCGCGGATCGACGGCGACCGCGGCGCCGGCGCGGCCTTCGAACGCATCCTCGGCGGCCTTCTGGATGCGCGCGTCGATCGTGAGATAGAGGTTCTCGCCGGGTGTCGCCGGCACCCGGTCGAGTTCGCGCAGTTCCCGATGGTCGGCGTTGACCTCGACCTGCACGTAACCCGGCTCGCCGTGCAGGCGGCTCTCGTAGTAGCGCTCGACGCCGGCCTTGCCGACGTGCGTCGTCCCGGCGTAGCGGCCGGCATCGAGTGACGCCAGGTCGTCCTCGTCGATGCGGCCGACGTAGCCGACCACGTGCGCGAATTCCTTGCCGAGCGGATAGTCGCGCGTCAGGTACGGCGTCACCTCGACGCCCGGAAAGCGCCAGCGGTCGATCGAGAACCGCGCGATCTCTTCTTCCGACAGCGACAGCCGGAGCGGCACCGGCTGGAACGCGCGCTTGCCCTTGCGCAAGGCATTGAAACGCGCGATGTCGTCATCGCTCAGCGGCACGATCGTGCGCAACGCGGCGAGCATCGCCGGCATGTCGGGAACCTGCGAGGGCGTCACGTCGAGCCGGAACGCGGCGGCGTTGTCGGCCAGCACGACGCCGTTGCGGTCGAAGATCAGACCGCGCGCCGGCACCAGCGGGCGCGTCAGCACGCGGTTCGCGTACGAGCGTGCGCTGAACTCGTCGTGCAGGCGGACCTGCAGCACCCAGAAGCGCACGGCGAGCCCGGCCAGCGCAACGGCCGCGATCGCGAAGCCGACCAGCGCGCGCCGCCGGAAATGTTCGGCGTCGGCATGTGGGTCGCGGACCGCTTTCGACGCCATGTTCAGGACTCGCGCACGCCGAGCCGGATGCGCAAGCGGTCGAGCAGCAGGAACACGAATGGCCACGCCGCCGCGCCGATGAGCGGCGCGAGCCCGAAGCTGGCCGGCGGCATCGGATCGCCCGAGAACCCGCGCACCATCAGCAGCACGATGCGGTCGTTCAGCAACAAGGCCAGCACGGCCAGCACCTGCTGCCACATCGTGAAGAAGCGCAGCCGCGGCCGGAACCGCAGCACGATGAACAGCAGGACGACCAGCCGCAGCGCCTGCTGGCCGAGCAATTCGCCGGTCAGGAGGTCGCCGGCCAACCCGATCAGGAACGCGAACCCGAGCCCGACGCGCTCGGGTGTTTCCAGCGCCCAGTAGATCAGCACCAGCGCGAGCCAGAATGGCTTCAGGGGCGCGAGCGAAGGCGGCAACGGCATGAACTGCAGCACGACCGCGCCGGCGATCGTGCCGGCGAAAAGCAGGGTGCGGGCGCGCGCGCGGTTCATGGTTGCGCCGCCGGGGGAACGGCGCCGGCGAGTTCCTTCGGCGGCCCGAACTCGGGCGCCGCGTCCGGCGGCCCGTAGGGTTCCGGCAGGTCCTTCAGCAGCAGGACCTCGCTGCTGCGGTCGAGTCCGGCAGCCGGTGCGACCGTGGCCCGTGCGAAGAGCCCGCTCGAATCCTTGCTGATGCCGGTGACGGTGCCGACCGGGAAGCCGGGCGGGAAACGACCGCCGAGTCCCGAGGTCGACAACGTGTCGCCGGCGCGCACGTCGGCGGAAAGCGGCAGGTACGGCAGCACGAGCTGGTCGATCGCGCCGTTGCCGCGCGCGATGGTGCGCAGGCCGGTGCGGTCGATGACGACCGGGATCGAGTGCGACGGGTCGGTGACCAGCATCACCACCGACGTGCCGGGAAACACCTCGACCACCTGCCCCATCACGCCATGCGCGTCGATGACCGGCTGGCCGACGCTGACGCCCTGCCGCGAGCCGGCATCGAGCACGACCCGGTGGCGGAACGGATCGAGGTCGATGTCGACGAGGTGCGCGAGCTGGCCACCGAGTCCGTGGCGCTTGCGTGCGTCGAGCAGGTCCTTGAGTTCGGCGTTCTGCGCGACCAGCGCATCGAGGCGGTCGAGGCGCGTCGTCGCCAGCAGCAGTGCGTCGCGCAGGCGGCGGTTCTCGGCGTCGAGCTCGGAGCGGGTCGCCACCGCGTCGCGGGCGGCCCGCGCGGCCTCCGACGGCAACGCCGCGAGCCGGTACACCGGTTCGACCACCACCGCCGCGGCCTGCCGGATCGACGCGAGGTAGCCGCGATGGTGATCCAGCACCATCAGCACGCCGGCGGCGGCGATGTACACGATCAGCCGCAGCGTCGATACGGCTCCGGCGGCGAACAGCGTGGCGTTGTCGTTGCGGGCGATGGCCACGAAGGCGGACTCAACGGACGAGGGCGTGGCGCCGGTCCCGCGTGGCGGTGCCGCACCCGCGGGGCGGGTTCAACATGATAGTCCGCCATCCGCGCCGGCAACGCGCCGGGCGTCAGTCCATCGCGAAGAAGTCGCCACCGTGCTTGTCGACCAGCTCGAGGGCGCGGCCCCGCCGCGGGCGACGCACGTCAGCGGATCGTCGGCGACGTGGACGTGCAACCCGGTTTCCTCCGAAACCAGCCGGTCGAGGTCGCGCAGCAACGCGCCGCCGCCGGTCAACACGATGCCGCGTTCGGCGACGTCCGAGCACAGCTCGGGCGGCGTCTGCTCGAGCGCCGCCTTGACTGCGCCGACGATGCCGGCCAGCGGTTCGTGCAGCGCTTCCAGCACTTCGTTGGCGTTGACGGTGAACATGCGCGGCACGCCTTCGGCGAGGTTGCGGCCCGAGACTTCGATCTCGCGCACTTCTTCCGGCGGGAACGCGCAGCCGATTTCCATCTTGATGCGCTCGGCGGTCGCCTCGCCGATCAGCGTGCCGTGGTTGCGCCGCACGTAGTTGATGATCGACTCGTCGAAGCGATCGCCGCCGATCCGCACCGATTGGGAGTAGACGACGCCGTTCAGCGAGATCACCGCGACCTCGGACGTGCCGCCGCCGACGTCGAGCACCATCGAGCCGCGCGCCTCGTGCACCGGGATGCCGGCACCGATCGCCGCGGCCATCGGTTCCTCGATCAGGTACACGTCGCGCGCGCCGGCCGATTCGGCCGATTCCTTGATCGCGCGCCGCTCGACCTGGGTCGAGCCGCAGGGTACGCACACCAGCACGCGCGGGCTCGGCCGCAGCAGCCGCGCGCGGTGCACCTTGCGGATGAACTGCTTCAGCATCTCCTCGGTCATCGAGAAGTCGGCGATCACGCCGTCCTTCAGCGGCCGCACCGTGACGATGTTGCCGGGCGTGCGCCCGAGCATGCGCTTGGCGTCGGCGCCGACCGCGGCGATGCTGCGCGGGCCGCCCGGGCCACGGTCCTGCCGGATCGCGACCACCGACGGCTCGTTCAGGACGATGCCCTGCCCGCGCACGTAGATCAGCGTGTTGGCCGTCCCGAGGTCGATCGAGAGGTCGTTCGAGAAGAGTCCGCGCAGCGCTTTGAACATGGTGTGGGCGGACGTCCTGACGGGCCGGGGAAAAGCGGGCTAGTCTAGTCGGCGCCTTGCGTTGCAGCAAGCGCGCAGAGGTTAAGAAAGCCTTGCGCGGCGCGGGTTTTCGGGGCGCGCGAGTGCCTCGGTCCGCTCCGCTCGGCCGACGGCGATGCGACCCTGCCGCCGCGATCCCCTACAATCGCCGCCGCGACTGCGATCGCCACCTCCCCGACCCAGGCCGACGAACCACCATGCCCGCGCTGATCTGCGGATCCCTCGCCTACGACACGATCATGGTGTTCGAGGACCAATTCAAGAACCACATCCTGCCGGACAAGGTGCATATCCTGAACGTGTCGTTCCTCGTGCCGCAAATGCGCCGCGAGTTCGGCGGCTGCGCCGGCAACATCGCCTACAACCTGAAGCTGCTCGGCGACGACCCGATCCCGATGGCGACCGTCGGCCAGGACTTCGGTCCGTACCGCGCCTGGTTCACGAAGCTCGGCATCCGCCTCGACCAGGTGCGCGAACTGCCGGACATGTTCACGTCCCAGTGCTTCATCACCACCGACCACGACAACAACCAGATCACCGCGTTCCACCCCGGCGCGATGCTGCGCAGCCACGAGAACCATGTGCGCGACGTGCCGGACGTCGACTTCGGGATCGTGGCGCCGGACGGGCGCGAGGCGATGCTGCAGAATGCCGACGAATTCGCCGCGCGCGGCACGCCGTTCATCTTCGACCCCGGGCAGGCCATGCCGTTGTTCGACGGCGCGGAGTTCCGGAACTTCATCGAGCTGGCCGACTTCGTCACCGCCAACGACTACGAGTCGAACGTGCTGCAGCAGCGGACCGGCTGGTCGGTGGCCGACATCACGCAGCGCGTCAAGGCCTACATCGTCACGCGCGGTCCGCACGGTTCGGTGATCCACACGCCGGGCGGCGACTTCGACATCCCGCCGGCGAACGAGCGCAAGGTCACCGATCCGACCGGTTGCGGGGACGCGTACCGGGCCGGCCTGATCCATTCGATCATGCACGGGTACGACTGGCCGACCACGGGCCGCGTCGCGTCGCTGATGGGCGCGCTGAAGGTGGAGCAACCCGGTACGCAGAACCAGGTCTTCACGCGCGCGGAATTCGCCGCCGAGTTCCGCCGCCAATTCGGCCACGCACTGCCGGCGTGATGCCACATGGGAACAGACCGTCGGAGACGCTCATGACACTCACCCCGTCTTTCGCGTTCATCCTGCTCGCCGCCACGACCCTGCCCGCGCACGCGGCGGGGACACTGCCATGGATCGAACTGCACGGCCACCGCATCGACGTCGAGATCGCCGACAACGACGCCAGCCGCGACCAGGGCCTGATGTTCCGCACCGCGCTCGCGCCCGACCACGGCATGCTGTTCATCTTCGATGACAGCGAGGTGCAGACGTTCTGGATGAAGAACACGTTGATCCCGCTCGACATGCTGTTCTTCGACGCCGACCGCAAGCTGGTCAACATCCAGCGACGCGTGCCACCCTGCCACGCGGACCCATGCCCGCTCTATCCGAGTACGGGACCGGCGATGTACGTGCTGGAACTCGCCGGTGGCGAGGCCGACCGGCTCGGCATCCAGCCGCGCGACGCCTTCACGCTGCACGGCCGGTGACGGCGGTCGTCAGCCGATCTCGACCATTTCGAAATCGTCTTTCGTCACGCCGCAATCGGGACAGGTCCAGGTGTCCGGCACGTCTTCCCAGCGCGTGCCGGGCGCGAGGCCGTCGTCGGGCCAGCCTTCGGCCTCGCTGTAGATGAAGCCGCAGACGACGCACATGAACTTGCGGAACGGGATGTCGGCGGTGGCGGCCAGCGGGCCGGGCGCCGTGGAGGGTCGTGGATCGGTCACGGGGGTTATTCTCGCAGCTTGTGCAGTGCGGAAAAAGGACCTGGATCAATGAGACCTGGCCGCCCCCGGATCCGCCGCGGACTCTACGCGATCACGCCGGCGTCGCATCCTGGCCTGGTCGCGGCCTGCGCAGCCGCGCTCGAGGGCGGCGCAACGGTCCTGCAATACCGCGACAAGTCCAGCGATCCGGCACGCCGCCTCGCCGAAGCATCGGCACTCGCCGCCCTGTGCGCTGCGCACGGCGTGCCGCTGATCGTCAACGACGACGTCGAACTCGCGACGCGCGCCGGCGCCGCGGGCGTCCACCTCGGCGAGGACGACGCGGCGCTGGCCGACGCGCGCGCGCGGCTCGGTCCGGATGCGATCATCGGCGTGTCGTGCTACGACTCGCTCGAACGCGCCCGGCGATTTGCCGCCGCCGGCGCCGACTACCTTGCGTTCGGGGCGTTCTTCCCGTCGCCGACCAAGCCGCACGCACGCCGCGCGACGCCGACCTGCTGCGACAGGCGCGTTCCCTCGGCGTGCCGCTGGTCGCGATCGGCGGCATCACCGTGGACAACGCGCCCGCACTCGTCACCGCGGGCGCCGACGGCGTCGCCGTCATTTCCGCGCTGTTCGATGCCGACGACGTGCGCGCTGCCGCGAGACGCTTCTCCTCCTGTTCGACGCCGCATCACCTTAGCGCCGGCGACCTCCTGCCGCTTCGCACAGGACGGCAGTGGATCACCCGAAGCGAGTCCGGCAACCTGTAGCATTGCGGGACGACCGTACCCATGTTCGTTGCACGCGCGATTCGTTCCGCGTGGCTGCCGAGCGAGACCCCGATGCCGACCAACCACGACCTCTTCCAGCGTGCGCTTGCACCATCCCCGGTGGCGTGAACTCGCCCGTGCGCGCCTTCAAGGGCGTCGGCGGCGAGCCGTTCTTCACCGCCCGTGCCGATGGTCCGTACCTGTGGGACGTCGAGGGCAAGCGCTACATCGACTACGTCGGTTCGTGGGGGCCCATGGTGGCCGGCCACAACCATCCGCACGTGCGCGAAGCGGTCGAACGCGCGATCCGCAATGGCCTGTCTTTCGGCACGCCCTGCGAGCCGAGGTCACCATGGCGGAAACGATCGCGCGGCTGATGCCGTCGGTCGAGGTCGTGCGCATGGTGAACTCCGGCACCGAAGCGACGATGTCGGCCATCCGCCTCGCGCGCGGATTCACCGGGCGTTCGCACATCGTCAAGTTCGAGGGCTGCTACCACGGCCACGCTGACAGCTTCCTCGTCAAGGCCGGCTCCGGCGCGCTGACGCTCGGTGTGCCGGACTCGGCAGGCGTGCCGAAGGAGTTCGCCGGGTTGACGCTGACGCTGCCGTACAACGACCTCGACGCCGCCAGGGAATTGTTCGCCGCGCGCGGCGAGACGATCGCCGCGCTGATCGTCGAACCCGTCGCCGGCAACATGAACTGCATCCCGCCGCGCGACGGGTTCCTCGCCGGCTTGCGCGAGTTGTGCACGCGGCACGGCGCGGTGCTGATCTTCGACGAGGTGATGACGGGGTTCCGCGTCGCGCCCGGCGGTGCGCAAGCCTTGTACGGCGTGACGCCGGACCTGACCACGCTCGGCAAGATCATCGGCGGCGGCATGCCGGTCGGCGCCTATGGTGGACGCCGCGGGATCATGGACCGCATCGCGCCCGCCGGTCCCGTCTACCAGGCCGGCACCTTGAGCGGCAATCCGGTCGCGATGGCGGCAGGCCTCGCGATGCTCGACCTCGTGCAGGCGGCGGGCTTCCACGACGAACTCGACCGGCGCACGCGCCTCCTCACCGACACGCTGAAGGCTGCCGCCGACGAAGCCGGCGTACCGCTCACCATCAACCGCGTGTGCGGGATGTTCGGCCTCTTCTTCACGCCGGCGAAGGTCGAGACGTACGCGCAGGCAACCGCCTGCGACACCGCGGCGTTCAGGCGTTTCTTCCACGGCATGCTCGAGCGCGGCGTCTACCTCGCGCCCAGCCCGTTCGAAGCGGGGTTCGTCTCCATCGCGCACACCGAACAGGTCATCGCCGACACGCTGCCGGCGGCGCGCGCCGCGTTCGCGAGAACCACCGCAAAATCAGCATGAATCATGCTTTACACATATATTCAGTTACAAAATGGTGAAGGCGACTACACTGTGCGGTGCCGCCAATTGGACGGCGTGAATCCGGAGATCCCCATGAAGCCGCTCACCATTGGATGCGCCCTCGCACTCGGCCTGTCGCTGGCCGCCACGTTGCCGTCGGCGATTGCACAGGAACATGCCGCCGAACCGGCCCACGCGGCCGCCGCTGCAAGCACGGCCGCGCCTCAGCTCCACGCCGCGATGCGTGCGCTGTGGCTTGGCCACATCACCGACACACGCGCGTATGCGAACGCGGTCAAGGACGGCAACGCCGCTGCCGCGAAGAAGGCCGCTGACGCCACCGTCGCCAATGCCAAGGACATCGCCCACGCCGTCGCCGGTTTCTATGGCGAGGCTGGCGGCAAGGAAATGCTCAAGCTGCTCGGCGGTCACTGGGCCGGCGTCAAGGCCATGACCGACGCGCAACATGCCGGCAACAAGGCCGCGCATACGAAGGCACTGAATGAGTTGACGAGCAACGCGACCGCGATCGCGAAGTTCCTGGCCAGCGCGAATCCGAACCTGACCGAGAACGCCGTGTTCGGTCTGCTCGAGATGCACATCGGCGACCATGAGGCGCAGATCAGCGAGATCATGTCCGGCGACACCGCCGCCGAAGCGGAAACCTGGACGCACATGCAGGCCCACATGAACACGCTGGCCGACGCGTTGTCCGACGCCATCGCGAAGCAGTTCCCCACCAAGGCGAAATGAGCACCGCGAGCGCCCTGCGCCAGCTCGGACCCACGCAGCAGAAGTTGCTGCGCGTGCTCCTGGCGTCGCCGCAGGGCGCCAGCGTCGAGACGCTGTGCGAGAAGCTCGGCGTATCCCACAACGCAGTCCGGCAACACCTGACGGCGTTGATTGCTGCGGGTTACGTCGAGCGGGGCGTCTCGCGGCCGACCGGTGGCCGGCCGCAGATGTGCTACGTGCTGCGCCCGGACGGGCGTGAATTGTTTCCGCGCAACTATGGCCTGATTGCGACCGGCCTGCTGGAGCACCTGTACGCGAAAGCCGGCAAGGCCGATGTGCAGGCGATGCTGGCTGCGATCGGTCGCGAGCTTGGCACCGCGGCGGCGAGCCGCATCGACGGCAGCGACGACGAGATCGCGACTGCCCTCGCCGACCAGCTCGACGCCCTCGGCTATGAAGCACTCGCGGTTCGCCGCGACGGCGAAACCCAGGTCGAAGCGTACAACTGCGTGTTCCACGCGCTGGCCAAGGCACACCCGGACGTGTGCCGTTTCGACCTCGCCTTCATGGAAAGCGCGACCGGACGCCCGATCCAGCACATGGAATGCCTGCTCCGCGGCGGCCATGCCTGCCGCTTCCGCATCGGTCCGCGTGACGACGAACGGTAGTCGATGACGGCGCGTCCGACCTCGCCGGGTCGCGGCGCATCGTGCTTCTCCGGGCGATTCAGCCCCGCACGGGTCCGAACACGACATGCGGGATCCAGTTCCGTGCGCGACGCGCAAGCCGCGTCGCCTCGTCTTCGTCCCCGAGATGGGACTCCACGCGCCGCAATCGCGCGGGATCCATGTCGTCGAACGTCTTGACGTTGACGACGGCGTAGAGGATCCCGCCGATCGTGCTCGTGGCCAGCGGGACGACGCCGCAGGTGGAGCAAACGTGGAACTCCGCGGTCTTCGTGCCGAACCGGTATCGCGACACGGCGGCCGGATCCCGCACCGCCACCGCCAACGAGCCGGTCGGACAGGACGTCCATACGCCGCCATGCTTTACGCAGAACGAACACGTGCAGGCCCGGGCCGGGATTTCCGCGGGCTCGGGAGTCCAGTCGAGATCGAATGCAATGTTCCCGCAATGGCAGCATCCGGAAATGATCATCGTGGCCTCGTTCCGGGCAGCGCGGTCACTCGCCCATTCGCGACGACGCCCAGGCGTACAACGTGCACAGGATCCCCGCGACATAGACCAGCCCGAAGATTTCCTTGTTGAAACGAGCCAGCCACTCGGGCAGGCAAATGTCGAAGTTGGCGCGGCGATCCGTGGTGCACCGGGCCGCAACGTCGGTCAACGGGCAGCGCATGCCGTTCGCCCACAGCACGACGACTTCGAGGAAGACGAACGCGACCAGCCCCGCGGCAAGGGTCACGTCACCGAGCAACGCGAACACGGGAATGGCGAGGATCGCGCCCGCGAACACCGCCCACACCACGGTGTGGAGGATCCTTACGGTGCGCAGTCTGGCCTCGGGGTCCATCGCGATCCTGTGCGGATTCATGCCGGCGTCCGGCAACCGCACGATACGTGGTTCACGCGGCTTTCGGAAACCCGTGGAACCCGGCGTAAACCTGCAATGCGAAGACCGCGATCGCGACGAGGAGCGTCGTGTAGCGGACGCCGGTCGAACGGGGCTGCACACCGGTGCGGAAGTCCTGGTAGATCTGCCCGAACGTGCGGTCGAGTCCGCGCAGGCTCAAAAGACCCGGCCGCGACAACGACAGGCCAACGAGTACGAGGATCGCCACCGGCAAACCGTCGAACCAGGCGGGGATCGCGTGGCGTACGTCGGCCAGCACTTCGAGCGCGAGCGCGGCCAGCATCACGCCGAGCCCGGCCCATTCCCTGTGGCCCGCAGCGACCATCGACTCGTCCTCGGCAAGACCCGGGAGTCCGGACCGGCCCGACCCCCGGGGTGAGGCGAGACGGCCGTCGCACCACGCGTTGCCCGACGGGACGACTCCGGGTGGGACGCCCTTCGGACCGGAACTCCGGTGCCGAGTTCCGCGCGGCTGCGTTGCCGCCGCCCGGATCACCACTCGCCGCTGTTGGGCATCGACGCCCACGGTTCGGCGGGCGGCAGCGGGTCCCCCTTCTGCAGCAGTTCGATCGAGGCGAGGTCCGGCGAACGCACGAAGGCCATGTGGCCATCGCGCGGCGGGCGGTTGATCGTGACACCCAAGGCTTGCAGGTGTGCACACGTCGCGTAGATGTCGTCGACGCGGAACGCGAGGTGCCCGAAGTTGCGCGCGGAGCCGTAGTCTTCGGTCGAGCCGTCGGCCGCGGGCCAGTTGTACGTCAGCTCGATCTCGGCGTCCGGCGATTCCGGCGCGGCGAGGAACACCAGCGTGAACCGTCCCTGCGGATGCTCGCGGCGCCGTGCCTCCCGCAAGCCGAGGCCGTCGACGAAGAAGCGCAGCGTCGCATCGAGATCGCGCACGCGCAGCATGGTGTGGAGGTATTTCATCTTTATCCTTTGCGATCATCCCTGATCGCGAAGATCAATCAGCCGGCGTCCTGCCTGCACCTTCAAACTTCGCGGTCCAGGAACAAGTCGTACAGCAGCGGTTGCGAGGGATCGACCGCGTAGCCCGAGAATCCGTTGGTCCCGCCTTCGCGCAACACGTCCTCGTCGATGAAGAAGTTGCCGCTGCAGCCGCGGGCCGTCCGCACGAGGATCGCGTGCGCGGCGTCGGCCACGATCTCGGGCTTGCGGCAGCGGCCGAGCGGCACGCCCGGGATCATCTTCAAAGCGTCTGTCGCGATGACCGAGCGCGGCCACAGCGCGTTGACCGCGACGCCTTGCGGGCCGAACTCGCCGGCGAGCCCGAGCGTGACGAAACTCATGCCCATCTTCGCCAGCGTGTAGCCGAGGTGTGGCGCCCACCATTTCGGGTCGAGCGATGGCGGCGGTGCGAGGGTCAGGATATGCGGGTTCGATGACTTCAACAGGTGCGGCAGGCACGCCTGCGCGCACAGGAACGAACCGCGCGCGTTGACCTGCTGCATCAGGTCGAAGCGCTTCATCGGCGTGTCGAGCACGCCGTGCAGCCAGATCGCGCTCGCGTTGTTGACGAGGATGTCGAGGCCGCCGAATGTCGCGACGGTCTTGCCGACGGCCGCCTTCACGTCGTCCTCGTCGCGGATGTCGCAACGGATCGCGAGGCCGTGGCCACCGGCCGCATCGACGGCAGCCGCCGCGGTGTGGATCGTGCCGGGCAGCTTCGGGTTCGGCACGTCCGACTTCGCGGCGACCGCGACGTTGGCCCCGTCGCGTGCGGCGCGCACCGCGATCGCGAGGCCGATGCCGCGCGAGGCGCCGGTGATCAGCAGGGTCTTGCCGCGCAGGTCGCTCATTTCCACCTCAGGGATTCTGGAATCGGGGCATATGGTGCTGGAGAGTCGCGAGCCGCGCGAGCGGGTCGGACAATTGCAGCAGATGCTGCTTCTCGGGCTGCGCCAGCGGCAGCGCCTCGGCAAGGCGGAAGCCGACCCAGCTCGCATCGTCGTAACGGTCGCGCGCGGCCGTTGCCAGCACGCCATCCATCTTCTCGGCAAGGCGTTCGAGGATCGTCACCAGCAGCGCGTGTTCGGGTGGCACCGGCAGCTTCGGCTCGTCGGGCCAGAAATGCACGTCGCCGCGCACGAGGCCGTTGTCGCGCACGCGCGTCGTGCGCACCACGAAGCGCTCGCCGCCCTCGGCGCTGATGCCGAGCAGGCCGTCCGGCAGCGTGCAAAAGTCGGCGATGCGCGCCAGCGTGCCGACCGCGGCCGGCACCGCCGGTTCACCCGCCTCGCGCCCCTCGAGGATGAGGCACACGCCGAACCCGGAACCGCCGCGCGCGCAATCCCGCACGAGGTCGAGGTAGCGCCGCTCGAAGATGCGCAGCTTCAACATGCCGCCGGGGAACAGCACCGCGGACAACGGGAACAGTGGAAGGTCGGTCGGTACCACGCGGTCAGTCTATGGGTTCGTCCCGGCGAGTGCAGCAATGCCGCTCTGCGGCAGGTCCCGGAACACGCGGTTCCCGGCAAGGGAAGCCGATGAAGCACCCGGGCGCCAACGGCGGGATGCGGGACCCGGCGCCGTGCGCTTGCGCGCTTTCGGTGGCGGAATACACTGGCTGCACCCCGGCAGGGGGAGGGGTGCCGTGCGAACCTTGGCTGGACTCTCGCGATCCCGCGCATTCCGCTGGATTGCCGGTTGCTCGCTGCTGGCGCTGGTGGCGTCGCCGTTCCCGGCGTCGGCGCAAAACGTCAACGACGGCTTCGACCCGAATGCCGATGGCCGCATCTGGGCCATTGCCGTGCAAGCGGACGGCAAGGCCGTCGTGGGCGGAGAGTTCACGACGATCGGCGGACAACCTCGTCACCACATCGCGCGCTTGAACGCCGACGGCAGTCCCGACGCCGCCTTCAGCGCCACCTCGGTGAATGACGACGTCAACGCGATCGCCGTGCAGGCCGATGGGCGCATCGTCATCGCGGGTGGCTTCACCGCGGTCGGCACCTACCCGCGCAACCATGTCGCCCGCCTGAACGCCGACGGCAGCGTCGACCCGACGTTCGATCCGGATGCGAGCGGGGTCGTTCTGGCCATCGTGCGGCAACCGGATGGCAAGTTGGTGCTCGCCGGTTACTTCACCAGTGTCGGTGGCGAGGTCCGCAACCGCATCGCGCGACTGAACTCCGACGGCAGCGTCGATCCCGGGTTCGACCCGGACGCGAACGGCCCCATCCTCGACGTGCTGTTGCGGCCGAATGGCAGCCTCGTCATCGGCGGCAGCTTCACGACCGTCGGCGGGCAACTGCGCCAGCACATCGCGCAGGTCGGCGCCAACGGCGATGTCGATTCGTCCTTCGACCCGGGCGCGGACGGCATCGTCTACGCCCTGGCGCTGCAACCGGATGGCAAGGTCGTCGCCGGCGGGAGCTTCGCGAACATCGACGGACAGGCACACGCCCACATCGCACGGCTCGATACCAGCGGCAACCTCGACCCGGATTTCGCGACCGAGGCCGACAACACGGTACAGGCGCTTGCGATGCAGCCGGATGGCCACCTGGTCGCGGGAGGAAGCTTCTTCTCGATCGGCGGCATGAGCCGGACCTTCATCGCGCGGCTGGCCCCGGACGGCAGCGTCGATGCGGGATTCGCACCGGGTGCCGGCGCGTACGTCTCGGCGCTGGCTGTGCAACCCGACGGCGGCATCTTGGTAGGGGGAGCCTTCACGACGCTCGGGGGCAGCAGCCGCAACCACATCGGCCGGCTGGACGCCAGCGGGAGCGTCGACGACACGGTGCTGGTCGGCACGAGCACTCCCGTGATGGCCATCGCCCCGCAATCCGACGGCAAGGTCCTGGTCGTCGGCGGCTTCGCGTCGATCGGCGGGGAGAACATCTACGCCATCGCCCGGCTGAACGGCGACGGCAGCGTCGACTCGACATTCGCACCGGATCCGAACGACGACACCTACGTCGTGGCGGTGCAACCGGATGGCAGGATTCTCGTCGGCGGCCTGTTGACCTACATCGGCGGGCAGGGCTGCGTGGGCGTTGCACGTCTCGACCCCGGCGGCAGCGTCGACGCGACGTTCGTGCCACCGTCCAACGCCTGGATCGTCTCCGCGCTGGCGCTGCAGCCCGATGGCAAGGTGCTGGTCGGCGGCGCCATCACTTCGCTCGATGGGCAAAGCGAAATCAACGTCGAGCGCCTGAATGCGGACGGCAGTTTCGACGAGACCTTCGATGCCGACGTCGATTCGACCGTGTTCGCCATCGCCCTGCAGCCCGACGGCAAGGTGCTGATCGGTGGATTCTTCGCTTTGGTCGATGGCCAGGACCGCAGCCATCTGGCGCGACTCAATACCGACGGCAGCCTCGATTCGACGTTCGATGCGGCCATGGGCGACGACGTGTTCGCACTGGCCTTGCAGCCCGACGGCAAGATCCTGGTGGCCGGCAGGTTCACGACGATCGGCGGCCAGGAACGCGACCACCTCGCGCGACTGAACGCGGATGGCAGCGTGGACGCCGGATTTCGCGCCGACACGGACGACGGCGTCCAGACGTTGGCGCTGCAGGTCGACGGGAAGATCCTGATCGGCGGTGATTTTTCGACAGTGGCCGGGCAAGGGCGCAATCACGTTGCCCGCCTGAACGCCGATGGCACCCTGGATTCCTCATTTGCGCCGAGCGTGGACAACTCCGTTTTTGCCTTGGCGCCATTGCCTGACGGCAAGGTAATGCTCGGCGGAAACTTCGCTTCGATCGATGGGCAGACGCGCCGGAACCTGGCCCGCGTCAGTGCCACGAACGCGGCCATCCAGTCGCTCGCCATTGTCGGGTACGACAGCGGCGGAAGCGAGGTCACCTGGAGCCGATCGGGAGCCGGGCCGGAGGCCCTGGCGGCGCCGCTGCTGGAATTCTCCTGGGACGGCGTGGCCTTCAATCCGATCGGAAACATGCAGCGTGTTGCCGGTGGTTGGCGCTACATGGGATTCGATCCGCCGATCGGGCAGACCTTCTTCCTGCGCGCCGGGGCGCCGACCTCGTCGGGCAGCACGGGTGCGGGCCAGATTACGAGCACACTGGAAACCTGGCTCCGCAACGATGACGGCATCTTCGCCGACGGGTTCGACTGACCAAGCCCGGCCCCTGCGCTTGCATGCCACCACCGGCTGACTACACTGGATTCACGGCGATCAGGGGTGGGGGGCCGTGAGAATCCTCGATTTTGCCTGTCGAACCGGCGCATTCAGCTGGATCAGTGGTTGCGCATCGCTGGCATTGATCTCGTTGGCGGGATCTGCGCTGGCACGCAGCGCCAGTGACGGTTTTGCCCCGGATCTGGACGATCGCGTCCTCGCACTCGCAGTGCAAGCAGATGGCAAGATCATCCTGGGTGGCGAGTTCACGACGGTGTATGCGCAGTCCCGGCCGCACCTCGCCCGCCTGAACGCAGACGGTAGTGTGGACGATTCCTTCATCCCCAACGCGGTGGACGGCAACGTCAACGCAATCGTCGTGCAGCCCGACGGCCGCATTGTCATCGCGGGAACGTTCAACACGGTCGGCCTCATCGCGCGCAACCACATCGCGCGGCTGAATTCCGACGGTAGTGTCGATCCGACTTTCGACCCGGATGCGGCCGGGTCGGTCCTCGCGATGGCGTTGCAACCGAATGGCACGATCGTGGTGGCGGGGTTGTTCACGGCCATCGGCGGAGTGCAGCACAACCGAGTTGCGCGTCTCGACACCGACGGCAGCGTTGACTCGACCTTCAATCCGGACTTTGACAACGGCGCTTACGCGTTGGCGCTGCAAGTCGACGGCAAGGTCGTCGTCGGTGGCGGTTTCTTGCACGTGGATGGCGAAGCGCATGAGCGCATCGCGCGGCTCAACGCCGATGGTGGCGTCGATTCAACGTTCGATCCACGAGCGGACTACAACGTGTACGCGCTGGCGCTGCAGCCTGATGGCAAGATCGTTGTCGGCGGCAGTTTCGCGAACGTGGATGGCGAGCCGCATGGCCACATCGCGCGCCTTGATTCCACAGGCGCCATCGATGCGACGTTCCAGGCCAGCGCCGACAACAGCGTCCAGGCGTTGGCACTGCAACCCGACGGCAAGCTGGTCGTCGGGGGTTACTTCCAGTCGGTTGATGGCGCAAGTCGGGAGTTCCTGGCGCGTCTCAATCCTGACGGCAGTGTCGACGCGGCCTTTGCAGCATCTGCCGACGCACTTGTCGACGCTTTGGCCGTGCAACCTGACGGTGGAATTCTGCTTGGCGGGGACTTCGTCACGCTGGGCGGATTCGACCGCCATCGCCTCGCCCGCCTGGATGCGAACGGCGGTGTCGATGCAACGTTGGCGCTGGGCGCGAACGCTACGGTATTCCTTTTTGCCCCTCAACCCGATGGCAAGGTCCTGGTCGCCGGTGGATTCACGAGGATTGGCGGAACCGATCTCGACTACCTTGGCCGGCTGAATGGCGACGGCACCGTCGACGCGTCGTTTGCTCCAACCTTTGATGACGTCGTTTATGCGTTGGCCGTGCAGCCAGACGGAAAAGTGTTGGTGGGCGGCCAGTTCGATCTTGTCGGCGGCCAGGCCCGTGACGGCATCGCGCGGCTGAACCCGGATGGCTCCATCGACCCGACCTTCGCCCCACCGTCGAATATCAACCAGGTCTACGCAATGGCGCTGCAGCCGGACGGAAAGGTCCTGATTGGCGGTGGGCAAGGCGAAGTCAATATCGAGCGACTGAATGCCGACGGCAGCATCGACGGGGCGTTCGACGTCAGTACCGATTGGGGGGGGATCTACGGCTTGGCGCTGCAACCTGACGGCAAGGTGTTGATGGCAGGTGCCTTCACGACCGTCGATGGACAGACCCGCAACAACGTCGCGCGCGTGAATGCCGACGGCAGCCTCGACACGGCGTTCGATCCTGACACGGATGACGACGTGTACGGGCTGACTCTGCAACCGGACGGCAACATTCTCGTGACTGGCCGGTTCACGATGATCGGCGGACAGGCCTTGAGCAACATCGCGCGCCTGAACGCCGATGGCAGCGTGGATACGTCGTTCCAGGTCGATACGGATGGCGATGTGGAGACGCTAGCCCTGCAACAGGACGGCAAGATCCTGATCGGCGGTGATTTCACGACCGTGGCCGGGCAAGGCCGCAACTTCCTGGCGCGGCTGAACTCCGACGGCACCCTGGATTCCACTTTTGCTCCGGGCGTCGCGGGTCTCAACTGCGGGGTCTATGCCGTGGAGCCACTATCCAATGGCAAGATCATGGTCGGCGGAACCTTCTCGTCGGTCGACGCGCGAAACCGCAACAATCTGGCACGTCTCGGCGCCACGACACCTGCAACGCAGTCCCTTGGCATCGTCGGCAATGGCGATGGTGGAAGTATCGTGACATGGGCTCGTTCGGGAACCGGTCCCGAGCTAGCGTTGCCGCCGGTGATCATGTTCTCGCCAGACGGTATCACCTATTCGCCGGTCGGCACGATGAACCGCATTGGCGGCGGTTGGGCCTTCGCGGGATTCGAACCGCCGATCGGAGAGAGCTTCTATCTTCGGGCAGAGGCGCCTACCGCCTCGGGAGGATCGGCGACGGGCCGGATCGAAAGCACGCTGCAAGCGTACCTCGGCACGGACGACGGCATCTTCGCCGACGGGTTCGACTGAACGGGGAGATGCGGTTCAGGGTTGTTCGAGGAACCGCCGCGGTGCATTCTCGAACCCGCCGTTGGACATGAACACGACGTGGTCGCCGGGGCGCGCTTCGCGGCGCAGCCATTCGAGCAACGCATCGACGGTCGGTGCGGCGTGGCCACGGCCGCCGAGCGCGTCGACGACGCGCGCCGCGTCCCAGCGCAGCTCCGGGCGTTGCAGGATCACGACGAAATCGGCATCGGCCAGCGATGGCGCGAGCGCAGCGGCATGCGCGCCCATCCGCATCGAGTTCGAACGCGGTTCGATGCCGACCAGGATGCGCGCCTGGCCGACTTTCGCGCGCAAGCCGGCCAGGGTCGTCGCGATCGCGGTCGGGTGGTGCGCGAAGTCGTCGTAGACGCGCACGCCGTGGCGTTCGCCCACCAACTCCATTCGCCGCGCGACGTTGCGGAATTCGACCAACGCCGGCAACGCCGCCGCGGCATCGACGCCGGCCGCCTGTGCCGCCGCGAGCGCAGCCAGCGCGTTCATCACGTTGTGCCGTCCGGTGAGGTTCCAGCGCGCCTCGCCGACCTCACGATCCCGATGCGAGACGACGAACGCCGAGCCATCGGCGGCGAGCAGCCGTGCGCGCCAGTCGCCGGCATCGATGCCGAAGGTGTCGACCGCTGTCCAGCACCCCATTGCCAGCACTTCGGCGAGCCGCGCGTCCTCGGCGTTGACGACCAGCCGGCCGTTGCCGGGCACGGTGCGGATGAGGTGATGGAACTGAAGCTGGATCGCCGCGACGTCCGGGAAGATGTCGGCGTGGTCGTACTCGAGGTTGTTGAGGATCGCGATGTCAGGGTGGTAGTGGACGAACTTGGAACGCTTGTCGAAGAACGCGGTGTCGTACTCGTCCGCTTCGATCACGAACGGGGAAATGGTGTGGGAAATGGTGTCAGGGACATTTTTCGATTCACCCTTCGAGCCGCGCGCATTGCCGTCGGAAAAATGTCCCTGACACCATTTCCCCAGCCGCGCCGAGACGCCGAAATTGGCCGGCACGCCGCCGACGAGGAATCCCGGCGCACGGCCCTGCGATTCGAGCAGCCACGCCAGCAGCGACGTCGTCGTCGTCTTGCCATGCGTTCCCGCGACGGCGAGTACGCGCCGTCCGCGCAGCACGTTGTCGCCAAGCCACTGCGGTCCGGACACGTACGGCAGGTGAGCGTCGAGCAGGTATTCGACCGCCGGGTTGCCGCGCGACAGCGCGTTGCCGACGACGACGAGATCGGGATGCGGCTGCAGGTGTTCCGCCCGGTAACCCGATTGCAGCGCAATGCCGAGTGCTTCGAGCTGCGTCGACATCGGCGGGTAGACGTTGGCGTCCGAGCCCTCGACGGTGTGGCCGAGCTCGCGCGCGAGCGCCGCGACGCCGCCCATGAACGTGCCGCAGATGCCGAGGATGTGCAGCCTCATGCCGGGCTGCGCCGCTGCGCGACGCTCAGGCGCGCAGCCGTGCCGCGCTGCCGGCGGCGTCCAATGCGGCATTGATGCGGCGGAACACATCCTCGACCTCGCCGACGCCATCGACGATGACGAGCTTGCCGAGTTCCTCGTAGTGGCCGGCCACCGGTGCGGTCTGTTCCTCGTACACGCGCAGGCGTTCGCGGACCGTTGCCGGCGTATCGTCGCGGCGTCCTTCGGCGGCCGCGCGGCCGGCGATCCGCTCGACCAGCAATTCCGCGGGCACCTCGAGCTTCAGCGCGACGTCGAGCGGCTGGTCGAGCCGTTCGAGCAGGCCCTCCAGCGCCTCGCACTGCGCGAGGTTGCGCGGATAGCCGTCGAGGATGAACCCGTCGCCGATGTCCGCCTTCGCGAGCCGCTCCTCGAGCATGCCGAGCACGATGTCGTCGGACACGAGGCGCCCGGATTCCATGACCGCCCTGGCCTGCAGTCCCAGCGGCGTGCCGGCCTTGACCGCCGCGCGCAGCAGGTCGCCGGTCGAGATGTGCGGCACTTTCAGTTCGTCGCGCAGCAGCGTCGCCTGCGTGCCCTTGCCGGAACCGGGTGCGCCGAGTAGTACGAGTCGCATGTCGCTCCGATGCGGCCCGTCGTGCGCCGCTGCCGCTAGACTGTTGGCGGGGATCGAGGGTCACGCTAGCGACTGCCCGCAACGCTGTCAAACCGCGGTGCAGCGCCACGATCGGAGGGTGAAATGGTGGATGGCAAGCTGTTGTATGCGCAATCGGGTGGCGTGACCGCCGTCATCAACGCGACCGCGGCGGCAGTCATCGAGGCCTGCCGGCGGCACAAGGTCACCGCCTATGCCGCACGCAACGGCATCCTCGGCGCACTGCGCGAGGACCTGATCGACACGACGAGGGAACCGGCTGCCGCGATCGCCGCGCTGAAACACACGCCGGGCGGCGCGTTCGGTTCGTGCCGCGTCAAGCTGAAATCGCTGGAGGACGATCGGGCGCGCTACGAACGCCTGATCGACGTGTTCCGCGCGCACGACATCCGCTGGTTCCTGTACAACGGCGGCAACGACTCCGCCGACACCGCGTTGAAACTGTCGCGGCTCGGCAAGGCGATGGGTTACGACATCCGCTGCATCGGCGTGCCGAAAACCGTCGACAACGACCTCGCCGTGACCGACTGCTGCCCCGGCTTCGCGTCGGTCGCGAAGTACACGGCGGTGTCCCTGCGCGAAGCCGCGCTCGACGTCACCTCGATGATGGATACCTCGACCCGGGTGTTCGTGATGGAAGTGATGGGCCGCCATGCCGGTTGGATCGCGGCGTCGGCCGGGCTCGCCGGCACGCATCGCGACGACGCGCCGCACATCATCCTGTTTCCGGAACGGGTGTTCGACACCGGCGCGTTCCTCGCGCGCGTGCGCGAAACGGTGGACCGGGTCGGCTGCTGCGTCATCGCCGCGAGCGAAGGCATCCGCTACGCCGACGGTCGTTTCGTCGCCGACGCGCACGCCGGCACCGATGCGTTCGGCCACACCCAGCTCGGCGGCGTCGCGCCGGCGCTGGCAACGATGGTGCGCGACAAGCTGAAGCTCAAGACGCACTGGGCGCTGCCGGATTACCTGCAACGCTCGGCGCGGCACATCGCGTCGAAGACCGACCTCGAACACGCCATCGCGGTCGGCAAGGCCGCGGTCGAGTACGCGCTGGCCGGCCAGAACGCGGTGATGCCGGTCATCACGCGCACGTCGGATTCACCGTACCGCTGGAAGATCGAACCCGCGCCGCTCGAACGCATCGCGAACCGCGAGAAGAAACTTCCGCACACGTTCATTTCGAAGGACGGACTGCACATCACCGCCGCGGCGCGGCGCTACCTCGAGCCGCTGATCCGCGGCGAAGCGCCACCACCGTACGGCCGCGACGGCTTGCCGCGGTATGTCACGCTGAAGAACGCCGCGGTCAGGAAAAAGCTGCCGCCGTTTGACGATCGGCCGTAGGTCGGCGAAGGGCGCGGCAAGTCCAGGCAGGTATCGCCTGGCGGCGTTCGCGACCCCCCCACGACCGGCACGCTCCGACGCGCCCTGATCCGTCCTCAGCGCGGATTGATCGCGGTGATGAACCAGGTGCTCGATGGCGCCCACACGCCATCGCCCCGCACGAACGGCGTGCAGCGAGCGTTTCCTTCAGTGCCACCGCCACCTGTGTGGCTTGAGCCTCTCCCTCCGCGCCGGCGAGGCGGATCAGCTCGCCGGCGGGGCCGAGTGCCATCGCGAACTCGATCGCATCGTCAAGGTCGCGGCCGATGCAGATGTCGCAATCATGGCGCTCGAAGGTGATCCGTTCGAAGCCGGCGCCGCGCAGCATCAGGCTCACCATGTCGGGTCCCGACATGGAGAACGGCTCCCGGTCCTCGCGCACCTGCTCCGTTTCCTCGCGGGACACCGCCGGTACGATCGCCTTCACGCAGAGCTCGGCCTCGTGCAACCACGGGTTTTCCTCGCGCCGGCGCCACACGATCTGCATGAAGGTGCCGCCGGGCCTGAGCGCCTCGCGGACGTTGCGCATGGCCGCTCCCGGCATTTCGAAGAACATCGTGCCGAAACGCGCGAACGCGCATGGTCGTACGGCCCCTGCAGGTCGTCCATCTGCGCATCGCCGACGAAGAATCGCGCGTTGCCCGCGCTCACTGCGCGCGAGCGACCCGGCATCACGGATGAAATTGGCGGCGCAATCCATGCCGGTCGTTGCGCCGCGCGGCGCCACCGATCTCGCGATGCGTACCGTGCTGTCGCCAAAGCCGCAACTGATATCGAGCACGCGGTCGCCATCGTGATAGGCGCAGCGCTGCAAGGCCGTATCGCTGTGGTTATGACAAACCTTCCACCAGCAGGTGACGGAAGCGGCAGAACTTGTTGTAGAGAATGGTGTTCCAGGCTTCGACGATGATGCGGTTGTCGGATTCCATTGCACATCTCCCGCGAGTGGCGAGGCGGCTTCAGGACCTGGCGACCAGATTGTCGAGTTCCGCGTGGGTTGGCCCCGGCGAAGCCGTCGAAGCGGCCTTCGGCGAGATCGCGCGCGGCGCGCAGGAACCCGCCCCATGCGGCGCCGGCGAGGGCACCGCCGACGCTGACGCGAGCACGCCGAGTCTGGCGAGGTCGGCCAGCGTGAATGGCGCGGGTCGTCCGACCAGCACGTTGACGGGTTTCGGGGCAACGGCGTTCACGACCGCTTCGATTTGTTCCGGCGTGCGCAGGCCCGGCGCGTACAGGCAATCGGCGCCGGCAGCGGCGTAGGCGCGCAGGCGCCTGATCGCTTCGTCCAGCGGATCGGGATGGCCGACGAGGAAACATTCCGCGCGGCCGACCAGCAGCACGTCCTCACCGGAGGCATCGATCGCCGCACGCGCGGCGCGCATCCGCGCGACCGCTTCGTCGAAGGGGTACAGCGGTTGCGACGCGTCGCCGGTCGAATCCTCGATCGACAACCCGGCGACGCCGGTGTCGATGCAACGGCGGATGTTCTGCTTGAGGCCGTCGAGGTCGCGGGCGTGGCCGTCCTCGAAATCCGCGTTGACCGGCAGATCGGTCGTCTCGACGATGTCGCGGTAGTACTGCGCCAGCACCGTCGACGCCCATCGCGTTGTCGGCCGTGCCCGCGACCACGCGAAACCCGAGCTGGTCGTCGCCAACGCCTTGAAGCCGAGCTTCTCCAGCGCACGCGCCGAGCCCGCATCCCACGGGTTCGGGATCAGGAAGCAGCCGGATTCGTGCAACTTGCGGGCGCCGCGCGGCGGCGGGTGATCATCGATGGACCGACATCCCGGACCGGCCCTGCTTCCCCGGCCCTGTCCTGATCGAGGCATGCCCGGCCAGAAGCGGGCGCCGGACGCCGCATGGGGCCGGGTGCCCGGACCCGCCCGGCTGGCTATAATCGACCGCCTTTGCCGGCCGGGGCCTCGCCCCGCGCCGCCGTCGTCACCTTGCCTACACGGGGAAGTCCGATCATGTTGCAGCAACACGGTTTGTTGTGCGCGCTGGTGGCCGCGATCATCGCGATCATCTACGGCCTGTGGTCGCGCGCGTGGATCCTGTCGAAACCCGCCGGCAACGAGCGGATGCAGCAGATCGCCGCGGCGATCCAGGAAGGCGCCCGCGCCTACCTCAATCGCCAGTACATGACGATCGCGGGCGTCGGGATCGTCCTGTTCGTCATCATCGGCTTCGCGCTCGACTGGGGCACCGCAATCGGCTTCGCGATCGGCGCGATCCTGTCCGGCGCAGCCGGCTACATCGGCATGAACACCTCGGTGCGCGCCAACGTGCGCACCGCCGAAGCCGCGCGCAACGGCATCGCCAGTGCGCTCGCGGTCGCGTTCCGCGGCGGCGCGATCACCGGCATGCTGGTGGTCGGCCTCGCGCTGCTCGGCGTCGCCGGCTACTACGTCGCGCTGCTGAAGACCGGCAGCACGCCAGACCATGCGTTGCACGCGCTGATCGGCCTCGCCTTCGGTTCGTCGCTGATCTCGATCTTCGCGCGACTCGGCGGCGGCATCTTCACCAAGGGCGCGGACGTCGGCGCCGACCTCGTCGGCAAGGTCGAGGCCGGCATTCCCGAGGACGATCCGCGCAACCCCGCGGTGATCGCCGACAACGTCGGCGACAACGTCGGCGATTGCGCCGGCATGGCGGCCGACCTGTTCGAGACCTACGCGGTGACGCTGATCGCGACGATGCTGCTCGGCGGCGTGCTGGCCGACCAGGTCGGGCCGAACGGCGCGCTGTACCCGCTGGTGCTCGGCGGCGCGTCGATCATCGCGTCGATCATCGGCACGTTCTTCGTCCGCGCGGCGCCGGGCGGCAAGATCATGGGCGCGCTGTACAAGGGCGTCATCGCATCGGCGATCCTCGCGCTGCTGGCGTTCATCCCGGTGACGAAGATCCTGATGTCGGGCAGCAGCTACGGCGTCTGGAACGTGTTCGGCTGCGCCGTGATCGGCCTCGTGCTGACCGGCGTCATCGTGTGGCTGACCGAGTACTACACCGCGACCGAGTACAAGCCGGTGCGCAATGTCGCGCACGCGTCGACCACCGGCCACGCGACCAACATCATCGCGGGACTCGCGGTGTCGATGCGCGCGCCGACCTGGCCGGTGCTCGCGATCTGCGCGGCGATCTGGGGCGCGTACTGGCTCGCCGGCCTGTATGGCATCGCGATCGCGGCGACCGCGATGCTGTCGATGACCGGCATGATCGTCGCGCTCGACGCCTACGGCCCGATCACCGACAACGCCGGCGGCATCGCCGAGATGAGCGACCTGCCGAAGGAAGTGCGCGGCGTCACCGATCCGCTCGATGCGGTCGGCAACACGACGAAGGCGGTGACCAAGGGCTACGCGATCGGCTCGGCCGGCCTTGCCGCGCTGGTGCTGTTCGCCGACTACACGCACAAGCTCGGGCTCGAGCACCCCGACCAGATCTTCACGTTCGACATCTCCGACCACAAGGTCATCGTCGGCCTGCTGATCGGCGGCCTGATCCCGTACCTGTTCGGGTCGATGGCGATGGAAGCGGTCGGGCGCGCGGCAGGTTCGGTGGTCGAGGAGGTGCGCCGCCAGTTCCGCGAAATGAAGGGCATCATGGAAGGCACGACCAAGCCCGACTACTCGCGTGCGGTCGACCTGCTGACGCGCTCCGCGATCAAGGAAATGCTGGTGCCGTCGCTGCTGCCGGTGGTGGTGCCGATCCTGGTCGGCTTCATCCTCGGGCCGAAGGCGCTCGGCGGCCTCCTGATCGGCACGATCGTCACTGGCCTCTTCGTCGCGATCTCGATGACCACCGGCGGTGGCGCGTGGGACAACGCGAAGAAATACATCGAGGACGGCAACTACGGCGGCAAGGGTTCCGACGCGCACAAGGCGGCGGTGACCGGCGACACCGTCGGCGATCCGTACAAGGACACCGCGGGTCCCGCGGTGAACCCGTTGATCAAGATCATCAACATCGTCGCGCTGCTGATCGTGCCGCTGCTGTAACGCGGGTCGTTCGTCGCGTTCCCGGAAAGCCCCGCCCTGTGCGGGGCTTTTCGTTGGCGTCGTCGCCGCGCCCCGACGCCGCACCTCGCGTACACTGCGCCGCCATGGACCTTCCCGCCGTTTCCGCATCCGACCGCCGCGCGTTCGGCTGGCTGATGCTGCTCGCGTTCGTCGTGATCGGCGCGGGCATCGGCCTGCGTGACCCGTGGCCTTCGGACGAACCGCGTTTCACGCTCGCGGCGAAGCAGATGGTCGAATCGGGCGACTGGCTGTTCCCGCATCGCGGCCACGAGCTCTATTCGGACAAGCCGCCGATGCTGATGTGGCTCGAGGCCGCCAGCTACGAGGTCGTGCGCAACTGGCGCGTCGCGTTCCTGCTGCCGTCGCTGTTGGCGGGGCTGTTGTGCATCGGCCTCACGTGGGACCTCGGGCGAAGGCTGTGGAATCCGCGCGCGGGCCTCTACGCAGCGGGTGCGTTGTTGTTCGTGTTCCAGTTCATGTACCAGGTCAAGCGCGCGCAAATCGATCCGCTGGTGATGGGCTGGATCACGCTGGCGAACTGGGGACTGCTGCTGCACTGCCTGCGCGGGCCGAACTGGCGCGCGTACTGGCTCGGCTGTTTCGCCGCCGGGCTCGGCGTGATCACGAAGGGCGTCGGTTTCCTCGCGTTGCTGATGCTGCTGCCGTACGTCTTCGCGCGCTGGCGCGGTTGGGACGGCGTCACGCGCACGTCGCATTCGACTTGGCGTTGGCTTGGCGGCGCGCTCGCGTTCGTGCTGCCGATCCTCGCGTGGGGCATCCCGATGCTGCTGGTCGCGAAAGCGCGCGGCACGCCCGAGTACGCGGCTTACGTGCACGACATCCTGTTCCGGCAAACGGCCGAGCGTTACGCCGATTCGTGGGGACACCACCAGCCGCCGTGGTACTACCTGCCGGTCATCGCCGGTGGTTGGTTTCCGTTGTCGCTGGCGTACTTCGGGCTGCTGGTGGTAAGCTTGCCGCGTGGCGCAAGGCACCGGCGGCCGCGAACGGCCCCGTTGACGCGGTGGCGGGCGGACCTGACGGCGCACGACCCGCGCCTGCTGCTGCCGCTCGCGTGATGATTGTGATCGTGTTCTTCAGCATTCCGCGCGGCAAGCGCAACGTCTACCTGATGCCCGCCATTCCGATGGCCGCGCTCGCATACGGCCCTTCTCTCGCCGACATGATCCGCTCGCGCTGGCTGCGCCTGGAGCACCTTCTCGACCGCCATCAGCGGCGGCGTGATCTTCGTCGCCGGCCTGTGGGCTATCCAGGTCATTCAGCCATCGCGCAGGCGCTCGCGGAGCGTCGCGGCCTCGAGGGAAGCGGGAGTCCCTTCTCTGGCTCTTCTTCTTTCGCCAATGGGCGCGCCCTGCTCGCTGTCAGCGCTGCATTCCGCCCGCGGCGCACGTGCGCGTTGCTCGGCGGGCTCGTCGCGTTGTGGCTGCTGTGGAGTTTCTGAGCGTACCGGTGCTGAACGATTCAGCGAGTTCGGCCGCCGGCCTGATGCGCGGCGGCCGCCATCGTCGGCAAGGACGAGATGGGCATGGTCGCGTGGAAGGAACAGGACTTGTTGATGGCCGGCCGGCCGGGCCGAGTTCGGCTTCAACCGCCCTGGGACGAGCAGTACGCCGCGGCGGTGCGATGGCGGGCGCAGGCCCAAGGGCACGGTGGTATTCATCCTCGAAGACGCGATGGGCGAGTGCGTCGATCGTCCGCGCGCGGTGAAGGTCGGCCACGCCAACCGGCGCGAGTAGTGGCTGTTCCGTGCCGACGCCGGCGTGGTGCCGGGTTGCGTAGCCCGAGCCTCGGCGTCGGCCAGGTGACCGGCACCGATGCCGAATAGCGGAGACGACAACGCACCGAGGAAGCGAAACCGCGCGAGAGCTGCGACAGCCACGGGCATTCGAGGACAGTCGTGCGGAATCAAGCAGTTCCGAACGCGAGCGTCGCGCAAGGGATTCGCCTTCGCGCAACTTGAAATCAGATCATCCCGATCGCCCCCGCGGCAGCGGCGGCGAGCAGGCCGGCCGGCGTGGAACTCTCCGTCGACCTGGTCGTATTGTTGCGCCAGAACCGTCGGCCAAGGCAACCGAGGTCGCCTTCCGTCCAGGAGCAGGGCTTGAAGATTGGCAATGGTGACGGACTCCCTGCCGATGGTCAGCTCGATGACGCTGCCTTCCGAGGCGTAGGCAACGGCGTTGCCCACGGGGTTTTTTTCGAGGACGACTTCCAGCAGGGCAACCCACGGTCTCGATTGGCAGGGCGGGCCCCGCAGGTTCGTTGCGCGCCAACTGCAGGCTGCGTGCAAGGCGGGTTTCTCATGCCGCGCGAACACGCGATCGAGCATCGCACCGATGTCGATCACCTCACGTTGCACGCTTTCGACCCCCGACTCGATGCGCGTCAGTTGCAGCAACGCGGTTACCGTCGCTTCCAGCCGGTGCCGATGTTGCCGATCTCGGCGAGGACCGCCTGCGCCGTGTCGCCTCTCGGGAATCGCACCTCGACATCGACTGACCACCCGCAGGCGCCGCCGGCAAGTATTGCGCAATTCGTGCGCGAGGCCGGACGCGAACTGCCGTTCGCGCGCGAGCCCAGGTCCATGCGCCCCAGCACTTCGTTGAAGCGCGCGACCAGCGGCGCGCAAGTTCCCGGGTATCACTGGGCGGCAGGCGTTTGGCAGGCGCATCGGGCAGTCCCCGCCATCGCGCGGGCGAGGACCTGCGAGTGGACGCAGGCCCCGTTGCACCAGCCACGGCGTCAGCAGCAAGACGAACAGGCAGGCGCCCATGATGCTTCCAAGCAGGATCCAGTCGGGGGTGTGCAGGATTTCGTCAGGCAGGGCACGGTCGAGCGCATATCGCAGCTCACAGGTGCCCGATCCGGCGTCGGTGATGGGCGTCACGGCGTTCTCCCGAATCTCGGCTCGGGACGAAACCACCAGTGCGACCGCGCGCAACACGGGACCGCCGGCAAGTCGCACATCGGAATAGCGCGGCCCGCGACCGGTCGCAATCCGCGGCGGCAGGACCGGCTGCGCGACCACACGGTCCTTGCAGACCACAGCATACCAGTCGTTCGGTGACGAACCGGGAAAACGCGCCATTCGATCCGCTACCGCGTCGATGTCGATACCATGCTGCCCGCTGTGCACGAGTGCCGCAAATGCCTGCGCGCGCCAGCAGCGAGGCGGCGTCGAAGCGCTGGAGCATCTCCGAGTCGGCCCGCCAGTCCACGACCCGCGCCGCCATGCCCAGCGCGACCAGTGTCGCGAGCGCCAGCATCAGCGTCAGGCGGGTGCGCAACGAAACGGGCTTGTCCATCACGCGATCAGGTAGCCAGCGCCGCGCCAGTTCCTCGACCAGGGCCGTGCATCCCGCTTCGGCCAGCTTGCGGCGCAAATTGAACACCACGACCTCGATGCTGCGATCAGACGCATCGCTGTCACTGCCGGCGATACGATCGGAGATCGCCGCGCGCGAACACGCGCCCGCGGTTGCGCAGCAACAGTTCGAGCACGGCGAACTCGCGCGGCGTCAGACCCAGCCGCATGCCGCACGCGTCGACACGCCGCGCTTGCGCGTCGAGGCGCACGCCGGCGTGCTCAGCACATCTGCCCTGCATGGTCGCCGGCCGAAGCGCCCCCAGCGCATACAGCCGCGCCGGCAACTCCTCGAACGCGAAGGGCTTGATCAGATAGTCGTCGGCGCCGGCGTTCAAGGCGGCGACACGGTCGCTCACCTGGTCGCGGGCCGACAGGACGAGTACGCGCGGCCGTGCCCCACCTTCCGGTAATTCGCGCAACACGTCGAACCCGTCAAGTCGCGGCAAACCCAGATCGAGCACCACGAAATCATACCCGTAACCCGACAGGAACCCGATGGCTTCAACGCCATCGACCGCGGCATCGACGGCGAAGCCGGCCGCGCAATCGACCCAGCGTCTCACGCAGGCGTTGCGAATCCTCGACCAGCAGAAGCTTCATCATGGGCCCAACTATGCGCTGATCGGAAGCTGGCAGTGCCGGTGGCGCCTCGCCGCAAGCAGATCAAAGCATTCGCAATAATGCGCCACAGTCGATTCACGCGGACATCAAGCGAAAGTGGTGCCGGCTTCAACTGCATTGGCCGGTGTGACCGTGCAGCGGCTCCCCGGACCAATGCGTCCGACACGCCTTCGCCTGCCGAAAGCGGCACGAAAGCCGGGACAAAGCACCGACAAAGGTTCCGCGCGCATGATTTCCCCCAGCGTCATCCCGGCGGATCGTTGCATGCGGCTGTCGTTCTTGCCGTTGGTCGTGCTCCTTTCGCAGCCGATTGCCGACCCAGCTGGCAGGCGGTCCGTTCGGCATCGACCACGTCGTCACCTACGACGACAGCGGCATCTGGCAACGCGGCGACCAGAAATTCCTGATGGGTGCCACCATCGCCGGCATTGTCGGTGGATCGCTGCTGCTGGGCGACCAGAGCCGAGCTCGGTGACGTGTTCTGGCGCGCTGGATTCAATGGTGGTCACGTCCATCATCGCACAAGGCAATAGTGGATATTCCAGGAGCGCCCCTCGCAAAACAAGCGATCCCGACAAATTCTTCAAGGCATCCGCTATCAGAGTTTCCCAAGTGGAGAGGTCACGGCGATTGCCGGCGCGGTGACGCCGTTCGTGGCGGCATACGGGAACGACCATCCCGCGAGTCTACGCGCTCCGAACTTCTGCCGCTATACGACTCGATCGCGCGGGTCAAGACCCATGGACACTGGCAAGCGACATGCTGGCGGGCTGGGCGCGCTCAGTACCGGGGTTAGCATCTGGTCCGCGCATCGGAGAACACCGCTGATCCTGGAGTGGTTCCCCCATGGCGTTGCAGTTGGCTTCGTGCACCGCTTCTGAATTTGACCACGACTTCGGCAAACGCGACCACGACACGATGCCTTTCGGTCCTCGCACACAGGTGTTGCGGCGTCGCTTCACGGAACGCGCCATGCGCTTGGCATTTCGTAGCGCCGTACCGCCGACACCGGCCGCCGGCACACTGCCGCTGGACGGGATCCACCGCATCCTGGTCTGC
Organism: Lysobacterales bacterium; assembly: GCA_046347015.1. Taxonomy (GTDB): domain Bacteria; phylum Pseudomonadota; class Gammaproteobacteria; order Xanthomonadales; family Rhodanobacteraceae; genus Dokdonella_A. The sequence continues at coordinate 55,782 of JAXMHA010000010.1, forward strand.
CGCTTCGTCCGCACGCTCGGCAACTCGTTGATGCTGACGCCGCTGCTGCAGGAGATCCATGCGACCTGGCCGGGCGCGGAAATCGACCTCGTCAGCCGCAGCCCCGTGGCCACGGAGATCTACGGCTCGTTCTTCGGGATCGGCCGGATCATCCGACTGCCCACGCACGCGCCGCGCCACCCGATCCTGACGTTGCGCGCGTTGATGCAGATGCGGAAAACGTACTATGACCTCGCGATCGATCCTGATCCGCAGTCGCAAAGCGGACGCCTGCTGGCGATCCTCGCACGCAAACGACTCTCGCTGGGATACGGCGGGACGCACAAGAGCGGATCGATGACGCACGCCGTCCCCACGGACGGCGCACCGCGGCACCAGGCGATGGAACCGGTTTTCCTGCTTCGCCGCGCACTCGGCGAACCGCCGGCGGGTCGCGCCTATCCCCGTCTCGATATCCGCCTGAGCCCGCTTGAGCGCCGGCACGGCGGGAAAGTGTTGGCGCGCCTGCTGGCGAATGCACCCACGGGCCATTCCGGCTGCATTGGCGTGTTCGGAAACGCCACGGGTGACAAGCGGTTCGATGGCGGGTGGTGGAACCGCTTCCTGCACGAGCTCGAACCCGGCGTCTCCGGTCACCCGCTCGTCGAGATTCTTGCCGCCACCGGAAACTCGTATCTCGATTCGCGTTATCCGTGCTTCTATTCCGGGAACGTCCGCAAGCTGGCCTCGGTGCTGGCCAATCTCGCGTTGTTCATCACTGCCGATTGCGGCGTGATGCATCTGGCCAGTGCCGCAGGCGTTCCAACCATTGGCATCTTCAAGGTGACCGACCCAACGCAATGGGGTCCCTACGGCGGCTCGAACCTGGCAATCGACGCGCGTGGACTTTCGCCCGAACAGGTTGCTGAACGAGTGCTGGAGGCCTGCCACGCTGCGCTCGCGGCGACCGTCGCCTGCAAGCACCCGGTGCCGCGGCAGCGTCAGGCGAACCACGAGCTCGACCACCCGTTAAGATACCGCTGGACTCCCATCGCACCGGGTGCCTCCCGGGCCTAGAGGGCCGCCATCAGGCGGGTGGGGCCATCCGGCGCGCGACGCGGGAGTGCGACTCCCGATACGACCCGCGATCCCGCCCCGCGCGTTCGAGGCGCGACCATCGGAGCAGCCGGCGCTCCACCCCGAAGTCATCACATGCCAAGCAGCACCGCTGAAGCGCTCGCAAAAGTTCCCGCCGTCACGCTCGGGTTCTGGATCATCAAGGTCCTCGCTACCACGCTGGGCGAGACCGGCGGCGACACGCTCTCGATGTCGATGAATCTTGGGTACCTCGTCAGCACCGGAATCTTCGCGGTACTTTTCGTTGCTGCCGTGTGCCTTCAGATCCGGGTGCAGCGGTTTCGTCCGCTGGCCTACTGGGCGGCCATCGTCGCCTCGACCACAGTCGGCACCACGCTGGCGGACTTCGCGGATCGATCACTGGGCATCGGCTATGCGGGCGGCTCGCTGCTGTTGTCGAGCCTGCTGGCGGCATCCCTGCTTGCCGGTACCGGACATTGGGCCGGATCGATGTCGCCTCTGTCCATACACCCCGGGCGGAGGCGTTCTACTGGGTCACCATCATGTTCTCGCAGACGCTGGGTACGGCGCTCGGCGACTGGACGGCCGACAGCGCAGGGCTCGGTTACTCGGGCGCCGCACTCATTTTCGGTGGCTTGCTGGTGGCCACCGCGGGGGTATACGCGACGACCCGCGTGTCGCGCACGGTCCTGTTCTGGACGGCCTTCGTGTTGACTCGGCCCTTGGGCGCCGCGGTCGGCGACTTTCTCGACAAGCCGGTGGATGCCGGCGGACTTGACCTCAGCAGATTGGCGGCCTCCGCCGTGCTGTTCGCGGCGATCGTGGTGTTGATCTTCACGCTGCCGCAACGGGCGGCGAAGAGTTCGCACTGACGAATGCCACGCAGCAGCCGTGCGCCGCCCGCGTCGGAGGCATGATGAGAACCTCGCAGTGACCAAGGCTCCCGCGGCGGGACATGTGGCCGATCGAACCCATCACCCAGAGGAGGCGGATCCGGCCAGGGTGCGGAACCAGGCGGAGCGCGAGGCATGTGTTGCCTCGGACACGTCGCCGGCATCATCGTCACCGTAGCTCCGTTCATCGGGTGCACGTGGTGCGAATCCCGATTTCAGTGCATCGGCTACATGCCAAATGCCAATCCGTCCACCCCGGAACTGCTGCATGTAGACCGGCTTGGCGGCAAACCGGTAACGTCCCTCGAAACTCATGACATAGCCATTCCTGTGCGCCGCGGCCCACGCGGGCCATTCGACGGGTTCGATGACCGGCAGCGGCTCGCGCAGCCGCCCCGCGAACTCGTAGACGCCGTGGTGCCAGCCGAGGTGCGCGATCGGCACCCCACTCTGCTGGATGCGCGCGATCTCCGCCGCCGCGGGACGGACGTCGAAGCGCAGTCCCGTGGTATCGACCAGCACCAGCTTCGCGACCAGCACCATCGCGAGCGACGCCGCGGCGGGCAGCGCAATCAGGTTGCAACGCCCGCCGAGCAGCAACACGACCGCGCCGAGCGCGACGACCGGCACACCGAACGTCGGCGTCCATGTCACCAGCAAACTCCAGTTCGGGTGATCCGGCACGAAATGCGGCAGGGCCAGCATCGCGAGGCCGGCCAGCAGCAACAGCACTCCGAAGGGCCGCGGGCGCACCGTGAGCGCGCCTCGCGCCAGCGCGGCGCCGGCGGCGACCGCGACACCGGGCACGATCGGCAGCAGGTAGTGCGGCTGCTTGCCGCTGACCAGAGAAAACGCCACGAAGGTCGGCACCACCCACGCGATCGCGAAACGCACGGCCGGTTCGCGCGCCAGCGCCGCCAATGCGCTGCGCGGCCCGCGCAACGCCAGCGGCCACGGCAGCAGCATCAGCGGAAACACGATGAGGTACCACCACACCGGCCGGCGGTGGGCGAAGCTCTCGGCGATCCGCCCGACCGTCTGGTGCAGGAAGATCGCGTTCGCGTAGCCGCTGCCGCCGTGCAGCGCCGCCGGAACCGCCCACGCCAGTGCCACCGCGATGCCGAGCACGACGCCGGCGGCGAGCGCACCGAAGTAGTTCGCGCGGCGCCCGTCGAGGCGGGCACACCACCACGGCGCCAACAGCGCGGCGAAGCCGAAGTCGAGCAGCATCACCGGCCCCTTGGCAAGAATGCCGAAACCGGTCGCGAGCGCGACGACGACGATCCCGCGGCGGTTCCGTCCTTCGGTCAGGTCGACGACGCCGTGCAACGCCACGAGCACGCAGGTCGCGAGCAGGACATCGAACATGATCGCGTTCGCGAACACGCCGAAGAACATCGTGCCGAGCAGGATCCACATCGCGTAGCGGCCGGCACCCGGCGTCGGGTCGAGCCGCGTTGCGAGGCGCGCCGTGAGGATCAGGCCCACCGCCGAGCACGCCAGCGTCAGCGCGCGTGCGGTCCACGCGTGCACGCCAGTGACGAGCCAGCCGAGGTTGACCAGCCAGAACAGCAGTGGCGGCTTGTCCGAATACCACGCGCCATTGAGGTGCGGCACGAGGAACTCGCCGGTCTGCCGCATTTCCCACGCCACCGCGAGGTAGCGCGTCTCGTCGATCGGCAACGGTTGCACCAGCCACACCACGGGCAGCATCAGCAGCGCCGCCGCGAACAGCGGGTGCTCGACGATGGCGCGCCACGGGCTCGGCGCGGCGATCGCGGGGTTCGGACAGTTCATGCGGGGTTCGACAGGCCGGTCGGGCGGCGGCATCATCGCACGCCGCCGATGGCGCGTCGCGCCGTCAACCACGCTTCAGCAGTTCGCGCAGGTCGATCACCGCCGCGTTCGCGCGCGAGATGTAGTTCGCCATCACCAGCGAATGGTTGGCGAAGAAGCCGAACGGCTGGCCGTTGAGGATGACCGGGCTGCGCACCGGCTTCTGCGATTCCTCGAGCTCGCGGATGATCTGCTCGAGGCTGACCACCGCGTTCTTGCGCTGGAGGATCGGCGCGAAGTCGGCCTGGAACGCCTGCAGCTGCTCGAGCAGCGCCCACGTGTAGCCCCGCGATTCGTAGAACACGTCGTCGATCTGCGTCCACGGCGTCTTGACGATCTGGCGCGTGGCCGTGGACATCGCGGGTGCCGAGGGATCGACCGGCGCGTCGCCGGCGAGCCGCAACTGGCCAACGCTCGCCGACAGCCGTTGCGACAGGCTGCCGAGCCGGTTCGACACGAGGTCGAGGTAATCGGCAAGGTTGTCGGCGCGCGCGTAGAACTGCGCGCCATTCGGGTCGTTGCGGCCGAGCCGCACGAAGTAGCCGTCGACGTGGGCGATCGCCTTGCGGTACTGGCCTTCCGAACTCGGCAGCAACCAGCGGTCGTTCGGGCTCGAGAACAGCGGATCGGCCTCCTTCAGGTCGACGTCCTCCTCGGACTGCGATTGCGAGCGCGAAAAGCGGTTGCGCAGTTCGCGCGCGAGGTCGCGCGTCGCGGTCAGCACGCCGAATTCCCAATTCGGCACGTTGTCCATCAGCACGCCCGGCGGCAGCTTGTCGTTCGACAGGTACCCACCGCGCTTGTCGAGCAGCGTTTCCGCCGAGGTCATCAGCGTCGACGTCGTGACCATGCCGGTGACGACCGGGACGTGCCGCGCCTCGGCGCGCGCCTTGGTGGTCGCCACGACGTCGAAGTGCGGCGGCTCGTAGCTCCACCACCACATCAGCGCGAGCACGACGATGACGTACACCACGACCAGGACCGTCACCAGCCGCCACAGCGCACCGCGCAGCCATGGAACACGGCCTGTCACTGGGCTCGTCGCGTGGATCGGCATGACGGTTCCTCCGCCGGGTGGCCCGGGCCGTGGCTCTGCCCGGGAAAGACCTTGTTGCTGCTGATTCCGTTCATGGTTCGACAAGCCCACCAACAAACGAAGACTTGTCGGATCACTCGGCCTGCGCCCGTCGAAGCCTGTCCCGGGTACGCAGGAAGGCTCGGGCAACGGATCGAACGATTTCTCCCTACGTTCGCGCGCGCGCCGTGGCCGGTTTGTCCTTGCGTCCGAGCCCGGCCAGCATTGTGGCCAGGTCCTCGGCGTGTTCCTCTTCCATCGCGAGGATTCCTTCCAGCATCCGGCGCGTGGTGGGATCGTCGTCACCGAGGTAGCGGATCATCTCGCTGTAGCTCTCGATCGCGATGCGTTCGGCGACCAGGTCTTCCTCGATCATGTCGACCAACCCGTTGCCCTCGACGTACTCCGCATGGCTGCGCGTCAGCAGGCCCTCGGGCGACAGGTTCGGCTTGCCGTCGAGCTGGGTGATGCGCTGCGAAATCAAGTCGGCGTGGCCCTGTTCCTCGTTGGCGTGCACGAGGAACTCGTCGGCGATCGCCTTGGCGTTGATGCCCGACGCCATGTAGTAGTGGAACTTGTAGCGCAGCACGCAGACGATCTCGGTCGCCAGCGCCTCGTTCAGCAGTTTCAGAACCGTTTCGCGGTCGGCCTTGTAGCCCTCGGTCACGGCGCCGCGATGGATGTGCTGGCGCGCCCGCTTGCGGATCGCCTTGATGTCGGTGAGGAACGGCTTTTTCGCGGCCATGGCTTGCGACCTCATTGGATTGATCGGAGACCAGTGTAGCGCCCGCGCGCGACCCGGCTCCAACGCAGGGAATCGATCGCTGCAATCGATGCCGTCGATCGCGCGGCCGCAGTGGCCGGCATCAGCCTGCTGGGGTTCCGGTCGGGCGGCACCAGCCGGTTCCGGACACGTATGCATATCCCGGTTCCGCGCAGATTCCGGTGCTGCCGGATTGGCAGGGCGGCGCCAGGTCGCGCGTCGTCGCCTTGGCGACGACCCATCCCTTCGGCAGCTCGCCGCAGTGGATTGGCGCGGCGTCGCTCGCCGGCGCCGGATGGCCGCCGCCGCGGTCGACGTGGCAGCCGCCGGCGCCCGCTGCACTCACGACTGCGAACACCAATCCGATCATTCTCATGGCGCGATTCCAAGTGACAGACAACGCAATCATACCCACGGTGGGACATCGAAACCCACGGCGGAATCGGCGCCATTGACGCTCTCGGGCGAGCCCCATCAAGGCGGCCGCCGGGAATGCGCGGATCAAGGCCCCTTGTCGGGCAACGGAATGAACTCCTTGTCGTCGCCGGGCGGCAACTTGAACTTGCCGGCCTTCCAGTCCGTCGCGGCCTGCACGATGCGCTCCTTGCGCGAGGACACGAGGTTCCACCAGATGAAACGCGGTCCGAGGGAATCGCCGCCGAGCAGCATGACGGTCGAACGTTCGAGCGCGCGCAGTACCGGCTTGCCGCCCGCGGCGAACACGACCAACTGCCGGGGCGGGTATTCGGCGCCGTCGCCTTCGTCGCGCACGCGGCCACGCACGACGTATGCGGCACGCTCGGGATACGCCGCGGGGAATTCGACCCGCGCGCCGGCTTCCAGCTCGGCGTGCACGTAGAACAGCGGCGAATGCACCGGCACCGGGCTGCGCATCCCGAATGCCTCGCCGGCGAGGACGCGCAACGCCGCGCCATCGGCGACAGCGGCGGGCAGCGTCGCCACCGGATGATGCGTGAAGGCCGGCCCGGTTTCCTCGAGCGCTTCGGGCAGCGCAACCCACGACTGCAGCAGTTCGAGCCCCGCTCCACCGAACGCATCCGGCACGTCGAACCGTTCCGAGTGGACGATGCCGCTCCCGGCCGTCATCCAGTTGATGTCGCCGGGCCGGATCACCTGGTCGAAGCCGAGGTTGTCACGGTGGCGCACCGCGCCGCCCAGGAGGTAACTCACCGTCGACAGGCCGATGTGCGGGTGCGGGCGCACGTCCGCCAAGCGGCCGGTCGCCGCATCCATCTTCACCGGTCCCGCGTGGTCGAAGAACACGAACGGCCCGACCGACCGCAACGCCGCGGCCGGCAAGCTGCGCAACACGATCAGGCCCTGTCCGAGATCGTGTTCGCGTCCGCGGATGATGGTGGTCATTGCAGGCTCCAGGTGCGCCGGGTGCCGATGTGCGTTGCGCGCCGAGGGGACTTGTCCGTCAGTCGCGCCGATAAACCTCGCCGCCCTGCTCGCGGAACTCGCGGGCCTTTTCGGCCATGCCTCCGGCCAGCGCGTCGGCTTCGCCGATGCCGTGCTCCTTCGCGTAATCGCGGACGTCCTGCGTGATCTTCATCGAGCAGAACTTCGGCCCGCACATCGAGCAGAAGTGCGCGCTCTTGTGCGCGTCCTTCGGCAGCGTCTCGTCGTGGAACTCCCTGGCCTTCTCCGGATCGAGGCCGAGGTTGAACTGGTCCTCCCAGCGGAACTCGAAGCGCGCCTTGGACAGCGCGTTGTCGCGCGCCTGCGCGCCGGGATGGCCTTTGCCCAAGTCCGACGCGTGCGCGGCGATCTTGTAGGTGACGATGCCGTCGCGCACGTCCTGCTTGTCGGGCAGGCCGAGGTGTTCCTTCGGCGTGACGTAGCACAGCATCGCGGTGCCGTACCAGCCGATCATCGCCGCGCCGATCGCGCTGGTGATGTGGTCGTAGCCCGGCGCGATGTCGGTGGTCAGCGGGCCCAGCGTGTAGAACGGCGCCTCGCCGCACTTCTCCAGTTGCCGGTCCATGTTTTCCTTGATCAGTTGCATCGGCACATGGCCGGGACCTTCGATCATGGTCTGCACGTCGTGTTTCCACGCGATCTGCGTCAGCTCGCCGAGCGTGTCGAGCTCGGCGAACTGCGCCTCGTCGTTGGCATCGGCAATCGAGCCCGGGCGCAAACCGTCGCCGAGCGAGAATGCGACGTCGTACGCCTGCATGATGTCGCAGATGTCTTCGAAGTGCGTGTACAGGAACGATTCCCGGTGGTGCGCGAGGCACCACTTGGCCATGATCGAACCGCCACGGCTGACGATGCCGGTGACGCGGCGCGCCGTCAGCGGCACGAACGGCAACCGCACGCCGGCGTGGATCGTGAAGTAATCGACCCCTTGCTCGGCCTGCTCGATGAGCGTGTCACGGAACAAGTCCCAGGTCAGGTCTTCGGCGACGCCGCCGACCTTTTCCAGCGCCTGATAGATCGGCACGGTGCCGATCGGAACCGGTGAGTTGCGGATGATCCACTCGCGCGTTTCGTGGATGTGCTTGCCGGTGGAAAGGTCCATCACCGTGTCCGCGCCCCAGCGGATGGCCCACACCATCTTTTCGACTTCCTCGGCGATCGACGACGACACCACCGAGTTGCCGATGTTGGCGTTGATCTTCACCAGGAAATTGCGGCCGATGATCATCGGCTCGGTTTCCAGGTGGTTGATGTTGCATGGGATGATCGCGCGGCCGCGAATACCTCGTTGCGCACGAATTCCGGCGTGATGGTTTTCGGAATCGCGCGCCAAATGATTGGCCCCAGGTGTTGCTTCAGGTGGCTGCCATCGTGGAGCGCTTCGAGCCGGTTCGATTCGCGGATCGCGATGTATTCCATTTCCGGCGTGACGACGCCGCGCCGGGCGTAGTGCATCTGCGAAACATTCGCGCCGGATTTCGCGCGCCGTGGCTTCGGCAACCGCGGGAAGCGCACGTCATCGAGTTCATGCGCCTGCGCGTGCCGCCGCGTGAAGGGTGACGTGAAATCGGCCAGGGCCTCGGTGTCGGCGCGCTCGTCGATCCAGCGCACGCGCAACGCCGGCAGCCCGGCCGAAAGATCGACGCGGAAACCGGGGTCGGTGTACGGCCCCGACGTGTCGTACACCGTGAACGGCGCGTTCTGCTCGGCGCCGAACATCGATGGCGTGTCGGCCAGCACGATCTCGCGCATCGGCACGCGCAGGTCCGCGCGCGATCCGGTGACGTGAATCTTGCGCGAACCCGGAATCGGACGCGTGACGGAGTCGGACAGCGCGGCGGCCTGTTCGAGCAGCGGGCGGGCAACGGCATTCATGGCGATTTCCTGCTTCGGGTGGCGCGAGCGCGCGCAGCACATCGCGAAAACGTTTCGAAGCGGCAGCCGCACGGCGTGCGGGGGAAGCTTCCCTACGCCGGCATCACCCGGGTCAGGTACGAAGGTGTTTCTCAGCCGGCCCGCCGGCACCCCGCTTCGGGTGTCATTGAACCACGGCTGCCGCCATCGGGCCAGCGCGCACGAATGGACGGGCGACGCTGGCGCCCTTGTCCCTACCTCTCACCCGTCGGGGGACGCGAATGCCGGACGAAACCACGCCTTCGGTCCAGACGGCACAGCCGCGCTGGCAAGGCGCCGACGACGCGAGCGCGCCAACTACCAGTTGTTCCTGACCAGACTTCGCGGCCAGCTCGCGCACGCCGCCGCCGGAACCGGCCAGCGCCGACGATCGCGACAACGCACGTGTTCAGACGCCGCGTCAGCTTTCGCCACGGCGACGGCAGCGAGTCATACGGCTACATCGACCTCTACCGCGCGCGGCTGCTTCGTGCTGGAAGCGAAAGACGTCGGGAAACCAGCGACCGACGCTACGACGAAGGCATGCTGCGCAGTCGCGCAGGCCGAGAACTACGCGCGGGCGCTGCCCGCCGATGAGGGCGCCCGCCTTTCGTCGTCGTTGTCGACGTCGGCCACAGCGCCGAGTTGTACAGCGAGTTCTCGCGTTCCGGCACCACCCTACACGCCGTTCCCCGACCCGCGCAGCCACCGCATCACGCTGGCCGACTTGCGCCAGCCGGCGATCCGCGAGCGCTTGCGCCGGTGTGGCTCGATCCCCTCGCGCTCGATCCCTCGCGCAAGGCGGCCCGCGTTACGCGCGAGATCGCGGCCCGGCTGGCCGACCTCGCGAAGAGCCTCGAACGCACGCACGCGCCGGAAACCGTCGCGCAATTCCTGATGCGCTGCCTGTTCACGATGTTCGCGGAGGACGTGAAGCTGCTGCCGTCGGCCAGCTTCCGCGAACTGCTGGTGCGCTACGCCGACCAGCCGGACGTGGCGATGCGCATGCTCGGGCAACTGTGGCGCGACATGGACACCGGCGGCTTTTCCGCCGCGATCGCGAGCGACGTGCTGCGCTTCAACGGCAAGCTGTTCAAGAGCCCCGATACATTGCCGCTGACGCGCGAGCAGGCTTGGCGCTGCTGATCGAGTCCGCGAAGGCCAAATGGGAGAATGTCGAGCCCGCGATCTTCGGCACCTTGCTCGAACGCGCGCTCGATCCGCCGAGCGCCACGCACTCGGTGCGCATTTCACGCCGCGCGCCTACGTCGAGCGGCTGGTGCTGCCGACCGTGATCGAACCGCTGCGCGCGGAATGGAACGACGTGCGGGCCGCCGCGCTGGTCCAGCTCGCGGAAGCCGAACGATCGCGCGAACACGCGCCGGGGCAGGCCGGCCCGGAAGTCGCCGGCCGAACGGCTGAAGCCGTATAACGCGCAATTGCGCGCCGTGCGCGACACCGTGCTCGGCTTCCACCAGCGCCTGTGCAGCGTCCGCATCCTCGATCCCGCGTGCGGTTCCGGCAATTTCCTGTACGTGACGCTGGAACACCTGAAACGCCTCGAAGGCGAGGTATTGAACACGCTGGAGGAGTTCGGCCTCAGCCGGCTCGGCGTGTCCGCGCAGACCGGGTTGGACATCGCGGCCGAACGCGCGCTTCCCGCGGCGGCGCAGACCGTCGATCCGCACCAGTTGCTCGGCATCGAGCTCAACCCGCGCGCCGCCGCGATCACCGAAGTCGTGTTGTGGATCGGTTACCTGCAATGGCACTTCCGCACGCATGGCGACGTGAATCCGCCACAGCCAGTGGTCAAGGATTTCCACAACATCGGGAACCGCGACGCGGTGCTCGCGTACGACCGCATGGAATGCGTCACCGACGAAGCGCGGCGTGCCGATCACCGCTGGGACGGCAAGACGATGAAGGCCTCGCCCGTCACCGGCGAACCGGTTCCCGACGAGAACGCGCGCGTACCGCTGGAACGCTACGTCAACCCGCGCAAGGCGGAGTGGCCGCCAGCGGATTTCGTGGTCGGCAATCCGCCGTTCATCGGCAACAAGCGCATGCGCCTTGCGCTCGGCGATGGTTACGTCGAAGCCCGGGACACGTGGCCAGAAGTGCCGGAATCGGCCGACTTGGTGATGTACTGGTGGCACCACGCGGCGACGCTCGCCGCACGTAGCGCGCTGCGCCGCTTCGGCCTCATCACCACCAATTCGATTCGCCAGACCTTCAATCGCCGCGTGGTCGAGGCGGCGCTCGCGCCGTCGGGAAGATGCCGCCGATCTCGTTGGCGTTCGCGTTCCCGACCATCCGTGGATCGATGCCGTCGATGGCGCGGCGGTGCGGATCGCGATGACGGTCGGCGAAGGCGGCCAGCACGCCGGACGGTTGCTGCGACGTGATCGACGAGCAGCCGGACGCGAATGGGGGAGATCGCGGTCGAGGTGCGCGACGAAACGGGCGTCATTCACGCCGACTTTGCGGATCGGGGCGGACATCGCGTCCGCGCAGCCGCTGCTTGCCAGCTCGCTGCTCAGCAATCGCGGCGTGATCCCGCATGGCGAGGGCACGGTCGTCCACGGCGAGGAACAGGCGATCGCGCTCGGCCTGCACACCGTGCCCGGCCTCGACGCGCGACTGCGGCCGTATCGCAATGGTCGCGATCTCACGCGAACGCCGCGCGGACGTGCGCGTGATCGACTTGTTCGGCCTGACCGCGGAAGAAGTCCGCTCGCGATTTCCCCGCGGTGTATCAGTGGCTGCTTGAACGCGTGAAACCCGAACGCGACGAGAACCCTCGCAATGATCAGTGCGCTGAACGATGGTGGATTTTCGCGGAGCCTCGCAAAGTCATCGCGCGCGGCCCATACAAAACTCGCCCGCTACATCGCCACCGTCCAGACCTCGAAGCATCGCTTCTTCGTCTTCCTCGACGCCGAAATCCTGCCGGATGACAAACTGATCGCGATCGGTTCCGACGATGCCTTCCTGCTTGGCGTGCTGTCGAGTCAGGTGCACGCTGATTGGGCACTGGCGGCGGGCGCGACACTCGAAGATCGCCCCGTCTACAACAAATCGACCTGCTTCGATCCGTTTCCCTTTCCCGCCGCGACCGATGCGCAACGCGCCCGCATCCGCGATCTCGGCGAACAACTCGATGCGCACCGCAAGCGCCAACAGGCGCTGCATCCCGAACTGACCCTGACCGGGATGTACAACGTGCTCGACAAACTGCGAGCCGGCGACCCATTGACCGCGAAAGAGCGCACGATCCACGAACAGGGTCTCGTATCGGTGCTGCGGCAGTTGCACGACGAATCTCGACCTTCGCCGCTGCTCGATGCCTACGGCTGGAACGACCTACCCCCGCGCCTTCGACTCGCTGCCGGACGCCAACAACACTGTTGCTTCTCCCTTCTCCTCGTCAGGAGAAGAAATACCGCCCCCCCCGCACCACGCGCCTCATCCGACGCCGCGTCCCGCGCGGACGCCGCGCGTGCGCGTTCGACGAAGCGATCCTCGAACGGCCTGGTGGCCCTGACACCGCGGCACGTCCACGGCGTCGAGGGAAGCAACGCGGACTGATTCGCTGGGCTGCGTCCCGACTTCCGCAGAACCCGCCAGGGACTCTAGCACGCGCCGCGGCAGGCCTTGGGATCGAAGCCGCTGCGCCAATCCACCCGTCGCAGCGAAGGCAACGAAACGGCCGTGGCCGAAGGACCTGCCGGATCCAGGTCCGCGCCGTCGCCCGACGTGCTCTCGCCGTCCGCCCGGTGCACCGCTCGGCCGACAGCCGCCATCGCCGAACGCTTCAGCGCCGCAGCCGCTGGCGCGAACGCCCTGCCGACGATCCTCGGCACGCTGGTCGCGATCGGCCGCATCCGTGCCGACGGGAAGGGCGCTACGGCACGTCGTGACGGCAGCGCCAATGCACGGGTCGCAAACGATGAGACACCGCCGCGAGATGCTCGGCTGCACTGCCACGTGGGAATCGGCATGACGTCGTTCAAGGTCGGTGACCCGATCGACCATCCCGCCTACGGCCGTGGCGGAGTCGAGTTCGTCGGCGTGGACAAGGTCGGCATCGCCTTCGACGATGGCCGCCACGCGCTGCTGCAAACGGATCAATTGCAGACCGACCTCGATGCCGCCGCGCGTGCACCCGCCGCCACCATCGCAACCCGGCGCAAAGCCGGCGCCGGCCGGACAGCACCTTCGTCAAGGACACGGCGCCGGAAAAGCACGCGCCCGGCACGCACTGGCGACCTTTCGTCGACGACGCGAAGGACATCTTCCGGCGGCTGCCGGAATGGCTGCCGAAAGATGCGGTTTTCCGTGCCTACGGAACCTTCTTTCCGCCGCCGCACTTGGTGCCCGCGGATTGGCCCTTCGGGTTCATGCTGTGCTGGCCCGACGTGCATGGCGGCATGGTGGGCGTTTGTCGAACCGGCAAGGACACCAACCATCTGGTGGCTTTTTGCCCATACTTCGAGCGCGGCATCGAAACGCAGGTGCGGCTGAGCCGGGTGCTGGTGCAGGACAACGGGCTGGAAGCCCAGGTCGAAGGCGCACAGGGCGGCGCACCCGTCACGTTCTACGATGTGGCGTACTGCATCGTCGCGGTTGGTACGAGGCCGGCGTCGATTTCGATTCATCCTGCTCGGCATCGCCTACCAGGCCCAACCATCCGAAACGGCCTCGATTCCGTTCACGCCGAATTCCGATCAGGTCGCGTGGGAAGCCGTGATCGCCGCGAAGCACGGGGAATCCGTCCAAGAGATGCCGTCGACGTTGAACCTGACCGGCATGGCGATGCTGATACCGATGCCCGGATGGGATGACGACGAGTACCAGTTTCGCGGGCCGGTGCGGGAAATCACGGAAGTCGCCGACATTCTCGGCGAGCCGGCGTGGCGGTTGATCGTGACGGTAATGCGCTTCGGCGACGAGGATGCGAACTTGGCGATCCTGGTGACGCGACGCGCGTGGCCAAGGCCCATCCCCGCCGGCCGTCGGCATGGACATCGAAGGCGCGCTATGGCTGCAAGGCCGGCTGTGGGCGCCGTCGAGCGTGCGTGTTGCGCACGACCAGAACGAGAGCGAAACGCCGCCCGCATCGCCGCCGCACGATTCGGTAGCAAAGACCGCCGCCGCTGGGCCGCCAGCCTCGAAACCACCGGAACCGGCAAAGTCGGGGTCGAGACGGCCAAGGACCCCGAGCCGACGGCGGACGTCGGCGAGATCCGATCACGCCGAGCGCCGAACGGCAACGTCATTTTCGCCGCCGCGAACAGCGCGTTGCGTCCGGTGCGCGAGTCGCTGGATACCGAAACGCCGCTACCGCCGATGTGCTGGAACACCACGGTACTCCACGAACGCGCCAGCGTCCTGATGGACGACTTGGGGATGCCGCCGTGCACTTCTCGGACCTGATCACGGGCCCACTTCAACAGGTCATCGAAGACAACTCCGCCGACGAAGCCACGATGCATCGCGTCGCCGGCCGCCTGCTCGATGCGCTCGACCACGTGCGCCGCCTGCGCCAAGAAGCGGCGAGGATGCCGGCCGCTGGCAGCGAAGTGCAGGGGCGTGAGCTCATCGTCGGCGCGATCGACCACACGCTCGGTGAAATCCGTACGTGGCTGGACGAGCTCATCGACGCCTTCGCCGATCCGATCGGGTCACTGTGCCAGCGCGGCCTGCCGGCCGACGGCAGCGCCGAGCTGCTGCTGAAATGCACGTTGACGGCGGCACCGCAAGGCGACCAGATCAAGCGCTGGGCCGAACAGCGGGTGCGGGAACTCGCGGGTGAATCGCTCCAGCGCGCCGCGCCGAAGCGTAGCGGTTTCTGGTCTTAGCTGGCGACCCTCATGCTGGGCAAACGAGCCGCGCAAGCGAAACCGCGTCAAGGCGGCTTCTGGTCTTCGCTGATGACGTTCTGCGCGGGCATTTGGCTGGGTGACAAGCTGAATGGCCAGAAGGACAAGGAACCCGATTGATGCCCATAGCGGTGCCGACAAGGCGGCGTTTCCGACACGTCGAACAATTGGGGTTGGTGCCGACGCATTCCCCGACAGGTTATCCATCGCTTTCACAACGCGGCACAATGGCGGTTCAATCGAGGACCCGCCGATGGACACTCCGCACCCCGACCTGCATCCGCTGTACGCGCAGCACCTCGAGACGCTGAAGGCGCGCAGCGATGCCGCACTGGCGCGCGCGGACCGCGGGCACCTCGTCATCGCGGCCGGCGCGTTGCGCGACCAGCTGTTCGACGACCGGCCGTATCCGTTTGCGGTGAACCCGTGGTTCAAGCACTGGTTGCCGGTTTTGCACGCACCGGGTTCGTGGCTCGTCCATACGCCGGGCAGGAGGCCGAAGCTCGTCTACCTGCAACCGCGCGACTACTGGCACGTCGTGCCCGAGGCGCCGGCCGGTTACTGGGTCGAGCATTTCGACATCGCGATCATCCGCGAACCCGAAGAAGCCGTCCGGCACCTGCCGCAGGATGTCGCGCGCTGTGCCGTCGTCGCCGAGGACATCGCCGCGGTCGGCGCGTTCCAGCCGGACCTGCCGCAGGCGATGCTCGAGTACCTGCACTGGCACCGCGCGTTCAAGACACCGTACGAACTCGCGATGCTGCGCGTCGCCAGCAAGATCGGTGCCCGCGCGCACCGCGCGGCCGAGGCGGCGTTCCGCGCCGGCGCATCGGAGTTCGGCATCCACCTCGCCTACCTCGCCGCCGCGAAGCAGACCGAAACCGAACTGCCGTACGGCAACATCATCGCGTTGAACGAGCACGGCGCGGTGCTGCACTACATGAACTTCGATCGCGCAGCGCCGTCACATCGCCGCTCGTTCCTGATCGATGCCGGCGCGAGCTTCCACGGCTACGCGAGCGACATCACGCGCACGTACGCCGCGGCCGATGCCGGCGAGTTCAAGGCACTGATCGACTCGGTCGACACCGCGCAGCGGGGTTTCGCTGCGAAGGTGCGGCCCGGCCAGGACTACGCGCAACTTCACTTGCACGCGCACGCGGTGCTGGCGGACGTGCTGCGCGAGCACGGGTTCATCACCTGTTCGCCAGAAGCCGCGGTCGCGGGCGGCATTTCGAGCGCGTTCTTCCCGCACGGCCTCGGGCACCTGCTGGGCCTGCAGGTGCACGACGTCGCCGGCTTCCAGCGCGACGAGCAGGGCGGCACGATCCCGAAACCGCCCGGCCACCCGTATCTGCGCCTGACGCGCACGCTCGCACCCGGCATGGTCACGACGATCGAGCCCGGACTCTATTTCATCGACATGCTGCTCGCGGAACTGAAGCAGAAACCGGCCGCGAAGGACGTCGCGTGGGACAAGGTCGACGCATTCCGCAAGTACGGCGGCATCCGCATCGAGGACGATGTCGTGTGCACCGATGGCGAACCCGAAAACCTGACGCGGGCGGCGTTTGCGGGGGCTTGATCCACCCGCCCGCCGGAGCTGCCCGTGACGAGGCGATGTGGCCCGTACGCTGGTGTTACGCCCACTCGTTCGCGTGCACACCGACCTGGCCGCCACGCTGGGGGCGGATCACGCAGAAGCGCTGGCCGGTCGGCGCTTCCATGACGACCCAGGTGCGGATTGCCGCGACGCGCTTGGCGCCGAGCGCCTCGAGCCGTCGCACTTCGGCTTCGATGTCGTCGCTTTCGATGTCGAGGTGCACGCGGCTCTCGTGGTCGACCTTCTGCACTTCGACCACGGGCTCGTCGACGTGGGTTTCGAGCGGCACGTCTTTCGCTCGCGGGATCGACGCCCGCGCCGGATCAGTCGGCCGAGCGCCTGCGACCAGAAGCGTGCGGCTTCGGTCAGGTCGTCGGTCCTGCAATCGATGATCAGGCTGCACAAGCGGCTGTGGTGCATCGGAGTTTCCCCGGATTCGCCGAGCCAGCGGTGAAGGTTTCGTATCCGCGCGGCGGTGGAACCCGTTGCGCCCGGTCTTCCCCCGGCTCACGGCAAGGTGTCAGGATACCGCCGCCACCGGGAAGCCGCCGACCATGTCCTTGCCCACCGCCCGGATTCGATGCCGTGAGTCCGGAGTCTTGCCGATGCCGATGTCGCACGCGACCGGTGCATTCGTCCTTCGCATTGCCGGCCTGATCACGAGCCTCGCGCTTGCGCTGCCCGTGTCCGCCGCCGAGCCGCCCAGTGACATCCCGGCCCTCACCGCAGCGGCCCGTGCCGCACACGCGCAAAAGGCCGACCCGCGGCTCGAGCACGGACATCCCGATCCGACGGCCCGTGAACGGTTCGACGATCCCGAATTCGGCGCGGTGACCGTCTACAGCCCACCGGGAGCCGCGCGCGGACTCCTGCTGTTCGCGTCCGGCGATGGCGGCTGGAATCTCGGCGTGCGCGACATGGCGCGCGAGGCGGCCGGCACCGGATTGTGGGTGGCCGGCTTCGACACGCCGGAATGGCTGAAGCGCCTCGATGCGGCCAGCGCGGCGTGCAGCGATGTCGCCGGCCTGCTGCAGGCACTCGGCCAGCGGGTGCTCGCGCGCGAGAAGGTGCCCACGGACACGCCGTTGTTGCTCGGCGGTTACTCGTCCGGCGCGACGGTCGTCTACGCGGCGCTGGTGGAAGCACCGCCGGGAATGTTCGCTGGCGGCGTGTCACTCGGGTTCTGCCCCGACCTGATCATCCACAAGAAGTTCTGTCCCGGTGCGAACGGGCTGACCGACCACCGCGATCCGAAACCGCCGCACACGCCGAACTTCGATGCCGCGGCCGGGATCGGCGCACCGTGGCGGGTGCTGCAGGGCGAGATCGACCAGGTGTGCGCGCCGCACTTCGCGAGCGACTTCGCGCGGCCGTTGCCGCAGGCGAAGACCTGGATGCTGCCGCTGGTCGGCCACGGCTTCGGCAAGCCGAGGCACTGGCTGCCGCAGTACCTCGAGGCGTTGCAGAGCATCCCCGCCCGATGAACGGCTCGAGCGACGCGACGCCGCACGCCCCCCCCGCGCCGTCGCGGCTGGCGCACTTGCGCTGGCTGGTGCCGGTCGTGTTCCTCGCCGCGGTCGCGTGGCTGGTGACGCGCGAGATCGGACGCTTCGACCTCGCCGCGATGCAGACGGTGCTGCTCGCGGTGCCGACGACATGGTCGCTCGCGCTGGCGCTGTTCGCGCTCGGCGCGGTCGCGTTCACCGGCCTCGCCGACCTCGTCATCGCGCGCTGGCTCGGCATCCCGCGGCCGGCCCGTGACGTCCTGCGCCTCGCATTCGTCGCCAACGCGCTCGCCAACACGCTGAATTTTTCCGGCGCGATCGGACCCGGCGTGCGCCTGCTCGGTTACGGCGCGGCGCCCGGCGCGCCGCCGGCCGGGTCGACCGGGCGCACCGCGGCGCTGATCGGCCTGCAGGTGTTGTCGCTGCCGCTCGGCCTGTCGGTGCTGGTCATCGTGATGCTGGCCACGCGTTCGCTGCCGATCACGCCCGATGCAGCGATTCGCTGGCTCGCGCTGGCCGTGCTTGTGGGCGCCGCGTTGTACCTGCCGGCGTTCTACATCCTGACCGGGCGCCGCCGGCTGATGCGCTGGCTGCCGCAGGGACAAGGCTTGCCACCGTGGCGGCTGAAGCTCGCGCTGACGGTGGTGTCGTTCATCGACTGGCTGCTCGCGGCGGCCGTGCTGTATGCGTGCCTGTACCTGTCCGGCGTGCACGTCAAGCCGGGACCATTGATCGCGAGCTTCGCCGGCGCGGCCGTGCTCGGACTCGTCAGCATGGTGCCCGGCGGATTCGGGGTGTTCGACGGACTGATGGCGGTCGCGCTGACCAGCGGCGGTTACGACGCCGCCAAGGTCAGCTCGGGCCTGTTCCTGTTCCGCATCGCGTACTACCTGCTGCCGTTGATGGCGGGCTTGTACCTCGGATCGGGCTTGCTGCCGCGGGGCCTGCCGGCGCTGTCGCGTGCCGCCGACCGGCTGCGCACGCATCCCTTGTTCGGGATCCTCGGCCTGCCGGCAAGCCTTCTTGCCGACCTCGGCATCCGCATCCTCGCGGCATTGACGTTCCTCGCCGGCTTCGTGCTGCTGGCGTCGGCGGTGATTCCGGCCGTGCACCAGCGCATGGCCGCGGTGCACGAGGTGCTGCCGCTGGCCGCGACCGAGAGCTCGTACTGGCTGTCGATCGTCGCCGGTGTCGTCCTCCTCGGGCTCGGCCGCGGCATCGCCGGCCGGTTGCGCGTGGCGTACCGGGCGACGACGGTGCTGCTGGTCGTCGCGGCGGCGCTCGCGGTCACCAAGGGGCTGCACTTCGGCGAGGCGCTGTTCCTGCTTGCGATCGCGGCGCTGCTGCGCACGCGCAAGGGCGAGTTCTCGCAACGCGCGATGAGCCTCACGTCGGCGACGACGTTCACGTGGTACGCGGGACTCGCGCTGGTCGTCGCCGCGTTCTTCGCCGCCGGCCTCGCGGCCGCGTTCGACACCGACAGCTTCGACCTGTGGGCGTTCGGGGCCGGCGCGCACTCCCCGCGCCTCGCGCGCGGGCTGGCCGCGGCGCTGATCGGACTCGTCGCGTACCTCGTCTGGCAAAGCTCCGCGGTCAAGCGGCCGGACCTGCACCGCCCGGGCCACGTCGAACTCGAACGCGCGCGCACGGTTTACGCCGCGCACGGCGGCGGCGAGTTCGCGCACCTGACGTTCATGGGCGACAAGCCGCTGTTCTGGTCGGCGGATGGACAGGCTGTGCTCGCCTACGGCGTCGTGCGCGACCGCCGGGTCGCGCTCGGCTCGCCGGCCGGGCCGCCGGGCGCGGTGCGGCGGGCGCTGCTCGACTTCCGCCGCTTCGCCGACGAGCAGGATCGCGTACCGGTGTTCTACGAAGTGCTGGAGCCGGAGCTGTCGCAATACCACGACCTCGGCTTCGACCTGTTCAAGCTCGGCGAGCTCGCGACGATCCGGCTGGCCGAGTTCTCGCTGGCGGGCAAGCGCTGGGAGGATCTGCGCCAGGCCGTCAACCGCGCGGCGAAGGAAGGCCTCGCGTTCGAGTTGGCCGAGCCGCCATTCGATACCGTGCTGCTGGCCGACGTCGAGCGGGTCTCCGATGCGTGGCTGGCCGAGCGCGGCGCGCGGGAGAAGGGCTTTTCGCTGGGGCGCTTCGAGCCCGCCTACCTCGCGTGGAGTCCGCTCGCCCTGGTACGGCGGGACGGCGTGCTGGTCGCGTTCGCGAACGTCCAGCCGCCGTACGGCGACACTGCGACCGCGAGCGTCGACATGATGCGGCAGGTCGCCGACGCGCCGCGCGGCACGATGGACTTCCTGTTCGCGAACGTCATGCGCTGGGCCCGCGAGCACGGCTGCCGGAACTTCAGCCTCGGCATGGCGCCGCTCGCCAGCGTCGGCGACAACCCGTATGCGCGGATCAACGAGCGCCTCGCCGCGCTCGCGTTCCGCTATGGCGGGCGTTTCTACAACTACCAGGGCCTGCGCCGCTACAAGCAGAAGTTCGACCCGCAGTGGACCGGCGCCTACCTCGCCTACCCGCGCGGGCTGTGGGTGCCGGGCCTCCTGATCGACATTGCCGCGCTGGTCGAGGGCGGCTACCGGAAGCTCCTGCTGCCCGGCCGTCAGTGATCCGGCGTACCGGACGGCGTGGTGCCGGCATTGCCGCCCGGCAGGTTGTCCGCGACCAGCGCGCCGAGCGCGTCGTAGCGGCCGTTGTAATGGTGGCCGCCGGGCAGCGACACGACGTGCACCTTCGTTCCGGCGAGTTTCAGGCAATAGCTGTCGTCCTCGGTCGCGCCGTGCACGCACACCAGCGGCACCGGACTCGATGCGATTTCGGGCCCGATCGGCAGCGCGTCGTCGTGCTTCGTCGAGCCGAACCAGTCGCCGACGTGGATCTCGAACACGGCGGCATCGTCGGGCGAGATCATGACCCCGCCGACGACGCGCGCCTGCGCCGCCGGCGGCAGCCGGTTCACGATCACCGGCACGAGGCTCGCGCCGAACGAATAGCCGACCAGTTCGAATCGCGCCAGGGGATCGGCCGCGGCATAGTGCGCGATGATGCGACCGATCGCGGTGGCAGCGATGTCGGGTGTCTGCTGGTGCCAGAAGAACTTCAGCGTCGAGAAACCGACGACGTGGATGCCGTGCGCGGCCAGCGCCTTCGCGACGCCACGGTCGAGGCCGGCCCAGCCGCCGTCACCGGTCAGCATGATTGCGATCGTGTGCGCGTTCGCCGCATCCCCCCCTTCGGCGGGAATGTCGGCCAGTGGCAGGTCGGAAAGATCGCTCGGCACGCCATGGTCGGCACGCGTCCGCTCGGCGCGCCAGTCCGCGAACGCACGGGTCACCGAATCACCCGCATCGCCGGGTTGCCAGTACGGCACGAACGCCGCGACGGTCGACGCCAGCGTGCCGAGCAGGCCGGTGACGCCACTCGACCCCCCGACCGACGCGAATGGACACGGCTGCCACCGCAGCGGCAGGCGCGCCACCGGCGTGACCCGCCAACTTTTGCCGGCGGCCGCGGTCATCGTCCCGGCGTCACCCGCGCACAAGCTTTCGGGCAGCGCGAAGCCATCGTCCCAGCCGAGCGTGACGAGCCCCGCGAACGTGCCGGCCGGCGCCTGCGCCGCGACCGCATAGGCAAACGTGGCCCCGCTGCCGTCGCCGACCAGCAGCGGATAAAGGTAGTTCGCGAACGCGGCGTGCCGCTCGACCCAGTGCACGGCTTCCTCGAAGTGCCCAGCCGGATACGCGCAACGCGCCTTGATCGAGTTCATCTGCGCGAGGTAGGCCGGCAGGTCGACGCCGATCACGAAGGCGCCGGCGGCCGCCAGGCGCGAAGCGAGGCCTTGCGCGCGCGCCGACCAGCCGTCGCGGTCCGACACGAACACCGCGACCGTGTCCGGCGTCGCCGACGGCTGCGTGATGTGCAGCGTGCCGAACAGGCCGTACGCGATCGTGCTGGCCGTGACCGGCGGCGCCGATGGCACGTCCGCCGCCAGCGCCGGCGCCAGGAACAGGCACAACAGCGTGGCGAACCACGCCTTCATCGCGCGCCTGCCATCAGCGCCTCGATGGCGTCGGGATCCTTCGGCAGCGAAGCGCTGATGACCTCGGGCTCGCCGCGCGTCACGACGACGTCGTCCTCGATGCGCACGCCGATCCCGCGCCAGCGCGCCGGCACGGACTTCTCGTCGGGCGCGATGTAGATCCCCGGCTCCACCGTCACCACCATGCCGGGTTCGAGCTCGCGGAATTCACCGTCGACGCGGTAGTCGCCGACGTCGTGCACGTCGAGCCCGAGCCAGTGGCCGGCCTTGTGCATCGCGTACTTGCGGTGGCGGCCGTCGCGCACGATCGCGGCCGGCGTGCCGTCGACGAGACCGAGCTTCGCGAGCCCGCGCGCGATGGCGCGCATCGCCGCAGCATGGAACGCATCGAAGGGCCGCCCCGCGCGGACCTCGGCGATGCCGGCGCGCTGCGCGGCGAGCACGATGTCGTAGATCGCGCGTTGCTCCCTCGTATAGCGGCCGCCGACCGGCACCGTGCGGGTGATGTCCGAGGCGTAGCAATCGCACTCCGCGCCGGCGTCGACCAGCAGCAGGTCGCCGTCGCGCAACGGTGCATTGTTGGCGCGGTAATGCAGCACGCATGCATTGGCGCCACCGGCGACGATCGGCTCGTAGCTCGGCACCGCGCCACGCCGGCGGAACACGCGCAACAGTTCGGCCTCCACTTCGCGCTCGTTCAGGCCCGGGCGAACCGTGCGCATGGCCGCGAGGTGCGCCTCGCAGCCGACCTTCGCCGCGCGGCGCATCAGCCGCAACTCCCCGCGCGACTTGTACAGGCGCAGGTCGTGCAACAGGTGCGACAACGCGATGAATTCGTGCGGCGAACGCGCGCCGCAGTGCGCATCGGCGCGCACCCGGTTGACCCAGCCGATCAGCTTCAGGTCGAACTCGGTGTCGCGTCCGAAGTGGTAACAGACGCGGCTGCGCCCTTCGATCAGCCCCGGCAGGATGTCGTCGATGTCGTCGATCGGAAACGCGTCATGCATGCCAAAGCGTTCGACCGCGCCTTCGGTGCCGGCGCGCGGTCCATCCCAGCGTTCCCGCTCGCTGTCGCGTTCGCGGCAGAACAGGATCTGCTCGCCCTGTGCGCGTCCCGGCACCAGCGCGAGTACCGCGTCGGGCTCCGGGAAGCCGGTCAGGTAATGGAAATCGCTGTCCTGCCGGTAAGGGTAGTGGGCGTCGTTGTTGCGCACCCGTTCGGGCGCCGCCGGCACGATGACGATCGCATCGGCGCCGGCCATGCGCATCAGTTGCCGGCGCCGACGGGAGTATTCACTGGGTTGGATCATTCCGCTCCGCCGTTCGCCCCGGATCCCGTTCACGCGACCGACCACCTCACCGGCGCGCGACGCCCCGTCCACGCCCGCATTGTAAGCGCGCCTTGCGCGCCCGCGACGTGGCGGGCCCGGGTCACTTTGCCTAAACTGTCGCCATCGGGAACTCGGGGTGTCCGGTCGATGACAGTGCTGTCGCTGCGAGGGCGCCGCGCCGTGCGGGTGCTGGCGGCGCTCGTGCTCGGCCTGCCGATCGCGGATCACGCGGCGACGCAGCCGGCCTTCGAACGGGTCCTCTACTTCCAGCCCATCGAAAGCACGCAAGGCCTGATCCAGAACCCGGTCAACGCGATCTTCACCGACCGCACCGGCTACCTGTGGTTCAGCACGGGCGGCGGCCTGCAGCAATACGACGGCTACCAGATCCGCACCTTCCGCCATTTCAGCGAAGCGACCGGGGACGCCGACGACGAAGTCCACGCCGCGCTCGCCGAGGACCCTGAAGGTCGCATCTGGTGCGTGACGGCAGGCGGCAACCTCGCACGGCTGGATCCCCGTGACGGCCGCATCCTGCACGTGGCTCCGGTCGGCGCCGACGGCAAGGCAGCCGGTCCGGTCACGGGCCTGCTGTTCGACAACCATCGCGGGATCCTCGCCGGAACCCGCGCGGGCATCCTCGAGATCGATCCGGACTCGGGTCGCGTCCGGCGCGTGTTCCCCGTCGCCGACGCGCACCACTTGGGCAGTGCCGTCAAGGCGATGACGATGTCCGCTGACGGCACGGTCTGGGCGGCAACGGCCGCGGGCGCGGCCCGGCTCGCGCCGGGCGCGGACGCGTTCACCCTGGCGGCGGATGCGGCGCCGCACGCGTTCGACGCGTTGCTGGCGGCGGGTGACCGGACCGTCTGGGCAACCGCCCCGGACGGGCTGTACCGGATCGATGCCAATGGCAACGCGACGCACGCCTGGTCCCCCGAGCCGGATGGCAGCATCACGGCGATGACCGCCGATGCGCGCGGGCGCTTGTGGCTCGCGGTCGACGGCGAACGCCTCGCGGTTTTCGATCCGGCGAGCGGCGCGTCGACCGCGCTGCAAGCCGGCCTCCCGCTGCCGGGCAGCCTGCCGCGAGCACGCATCACGACGCTGGCGGTCGACCGCTCGGGCCTGGTGTGGATCGGCACCGCCGAGCGTGGCGCATTCAAGGTGGATCCCGCCGGAACCCCGTTCCGCTACCTCGCCATGCGCGAGAACGGCGCCGACCCCGTCCGCGGCAACGACGTCCGCGCGATCCGCGAGACGGCCGACGGCGCCCTTTGGATCGGGACCGCTGGCGATGGACTCCTGCGCTATGCCCCGGGCTCCGGCAACTTCGTGGCGTTCCGCTCCGAACTGGCCCGTGCCAGCGGCCTCCCTGCCGATGCGGCGATCGAAGTGAACGCGCTGGCCGACGCGGACAACGGCCAGTTGTGGGTCGCGACCGGCCAGGGTGTCCTGCGGTTCGACCCCGCCACCGGCAAGGCCGCCGCGCTGCCGATCGATCCCACCGGCAGCGCGGGCCTCCCGGATCCGCGCGTGCTGAGCCTGCTGCGCACCCGCGACGGCATGCTGTGGCTCGGCACGGCTGCGGGCGGACTCGTCCGTTACGACGCGAACCAGGGCACGTGGCGCGTCGTGCATGTGCCCCGTCGCGGTGGTGGCGACGCCAACGTGCTGGTGATGGTCGAGAACGCGATCGGGAGCCTCTGGGTCGGCACCGACGATGGACTCGCGCTGGTCGACCCCGCGAGCGGTGCGGTGCGCCACTTCCGCCACGATCCCGCCGACAGCCGTTCGCTCGCCGGCAACCAGGTGCGCGCGCTGTTGCTGGATCACGCCGGCACGCTCTGGATCGGGACGTGGGCCGGGTTATGCCGGCTCGATTCGCTGAGCACGACGACGGCCAATTTCGTCCACGAGATCGACAGCGCCAACCTGCCGAACCCGACGATCGACGGGATCCTCGAGGATCGTGGTGGGCGCCTGTGGCTGTCCACCAACAACGGCGTCGTGCTGTACAACCGCAGCGACGGGCAACTGCGCACGTTCGTGGCTTCCGACGGCCTGCAGGGAATGGAATTCAACCTCGGCGCCGTGGAGCGCCTGGATGGCGGGCGCTTCGCGTTCGGCGGACCGAACGGACTCAACCTGTTCGAGCCGGACGGCATCGTCGCCAGCCGTTTCGTCGCGCCGACCGTGATTACCGCGGTGCAGGTGGGCGCCGAGCCGCCGATGCCGGTAACGATGCCGGGGTCGTTGCAAATGAACGTTTCGGACCGCCTCGTCCGCCTCGCCTTCGCGGCGCTCGATTTCGCCGATCCGTCCAGCAACCGCTTCCAGTACCGCCTGCGCGGATTCGACGATCGCTGGGTCGATTCCGGTACCCACCACGAAGCGACCTACACGAACCTCGGCAGCGGCACGTACACATTCGAGGTGCGCGCGGCGAACCACGACGGGTACTGGAGTCCGGAGCCGACGCGGTTGCAGCTCGAAGTCGAGCCACCTTGGTGGGACAGCCTGCCGGCACGCGTGCTGTACGCCCTCCTGATGCTGGCCGCGCTGGGATTCTGGTGGCGGACGTGGCACGCGCACCGGCGGGAGGAAATCCGGTTCCGCGAGGACCTGCGCGTCCGCGAAGATCGCCTGCGCATGGCCTTGTGGGGTTCGGAGGACGTGTTCTGGGACTGGAACGTGCCGCAGGATTCGCACGTCCTGATCCGCGCGCAAACGACGCCGGACGCGCAGCAGAAGGAACCGGCGCCGACCCGCAGGTGGCTGCGCGAGAGCGTGCACCCGGACGACCAGCCGGTGCTGGAGCGGCGCGTCGACGAGCACCTGATGGGCACCAGTCCCGGCATCGAGTGCGAATGCCGCGTGCGCAACCGCGACGGCGAATGGACCTGGGTGTTGATCCGTGGCCGCATCGTGAGCCGCAGCGAAGACGGACAGCCGGTGCGCGTATGCGGCACGGCGCGCAACGTCGGTGCGTCGCGCGCCGCCGAGGTCGACCGCCGGATCGCGCACGAAATCGTGCGCAGCATGAACGAAGCGTTGTCGGTCACCGACCTCGAGTTCCGCTTCCTGTCCATCAACCCCGCGTTCACGCGCATGACGGGCTGGCGCCACGACGAAGTGCTCGGGCAATCGACGGCGCTGCTGAACAGCCCCTCGCACGCACCCGAGCTCTACCTCGCGATGCGTGACGCGGCGCTGCGCAACGGCCACTGGCACGGCGAGATGTGGCTGCGCCGCAAGGACGGCAGCGAGCGGTTGTGCTGGATCGAGTTGTCCGAGGTGCGCGACGCAAGCGGCACGCGCACGCACTTCGTCAGTGTCCTGACCGACATCACCGAGCGCAAGCAGGCCGAGCAGGAACTGCGCTACCTCGCCAACTACGACACGCTGACCGGGCTGCCGAACCGGACCCTGCTGGCCGACCGGCTGAGCCAGGCGATCGCGCGCGCGCACCGCAGCCACCGCAAGACCGCGGTGCTGTTCCTCGACCTCGACCGGTTCAAGCACGTCAACGATTCGATGGGCCACGCCGTCGGCGACCGCATGCTGAAGGCCGCCGGCAACCGCCTGCGCCAGACCGTGCGCGAGGGCGATACCGTGGCCCGGCTCGGTGGCGACGAGTTCACGGTCATCCTCGAGGACATCACCAGCAGCGGCGAGGCCGAACACGTCGCCCAGAAGATCATCGCCGCGTTCGAGCAGCCGCTCGAGATCGACGACGCCCCGGCGGTGGTGATTTCGCCCTCGATCGGCATCAGCTATTTCCCGGACCACAGCGACCAGCCGGCCGACCTGCTGAAGTTCGCCGACGTCGCGATGTACCAGGCCAAGGAACGTGGCCGCAAGACGTACATGATCTACGCCGAGGCGATGGACGCACAGGCGCGCATGCGCGCGACGATGGTCAGCGCGCTCGGCACCGCGCTCGAAAAGAACGAGTTCTCGCTGGTCTACCAGCCGAAGCTGTCGCTGCTCGACAACCGCGTCACCGGCGTCGAGGCCCTGCTGCGCTGGAACGGGCAGGATCTCGGCTCGATCTCCCCGGCGGATTTCATCCCGGTTGCCGAGGAAACCGGCCTGATCGTGCAACTCGGCGAATGGGTGGTCGGCGAAGCCTGCGCGACGCTGGTGCGCTGGCGTGAGGCCGGCGTCGACGACATCGTGATGTCGATCAACGTGTCGGTACTGCAGCTGTTGCGCGGGGAACTGACCCAGACGCTGTCCGACATTTTCGCCGAATACGACGTCGCGCCGAGCCAGATCGAACTCGAGATCACCGAGAGCATGGTCATGGCGAACGCCGAGCGGTCGATCTCGACGCTGCGCCAGCTCAAGGCCATCGGCGTCAAGGTATCGATCGACGACTTCGGCACCGGCTACTCCTCGCTCAGCTACCTCCGGCGCCTGCCGATCGACGCGCTGAAGATCGACAAGACCTTCGTCGGCGACATCACCACCGACCCGGACGACGAAGCAATCACGGCGACGGTCATCACGATGGCGCATTCGCTCGGACTCAACGTCATCGCCGAAGGCGTCGAGACGGCCGAACAGGTCGAATACCTGCGCGAGAAGGACTGCGACGAGATCCAGGGCTACTGGCTGGCCGCCCCGATGCCCGCCGAGCAGTGCCTCGTCTTCCTGCGCGAACGGGCGCTGCGGCGGCGCCTCGCGATCGGCGCCGTGTGACCGGATCGGCGCGCCCGGGTTGCGCGCTGCAGCACGGACCAGCCCGCCAGTCCCGATGATATAGTCACCCCCATGCCCGCACTCGAGCAGACCCTGCAGTCGATCGATGACCGCGTGGAGCGGTTGATCGCCATGTGCCGGTCGTTGCAGGACGAGAACCGCAGCCTGCGCCACAGCCAGGAACAACTGGCGACCGAGCGGGCGCAACTGCTTGCGCGCAACGAGCAGGCGCGCTCGCGCGTCGAAGCGATGATCGCGCGGCTGAAGGCACTGGAGCAGAACCACGGATGAGCGCCGGCGAACCCGTTGCGGTCCGCATCCTCGATCGCGAGTACCTGGTCGCGTGCACGCCGGAAGAACGCGCCGGCCTCGTCGCCGCAGCCAGCTTTCTCGACGCGAAGATGCGTGAATTGCGTGCGGGCGCGCGCTCGGCCACCGTCGACCGCATCGCGGTGCTGGCGGCATTGACGATCAGCCATGAGCTCCTCGAGTTGCGGCAACGCGACAGCACCGATTCGGAATGGCTGGCACGCCACCTGCAAGCACTCGACACCAAGCTTGAACGCGGTGTACCCGGCTGACTAGAATGGCAACCGGTGTCCTCTGCAGTGCTCGGCAGCGCGTTCCAACATATTGCCTTGTTCCTATAGACGACCCCGGGACGGCCATTCGATTGCCCGTGTGCATGTCCGCACCTCGCGGAACGCCTTAAGGCTTCGCCAGCCTTCCCACCTGATCCCAGGGATCAAGGTCGTTGAAGCGCACCGGCCCTGCGGAGGACGCCACTTCTTTCATCCGCGGACACGGGCCGGACCGGTCGGACGGGATCGGGGCCCTCGCCGACGGTGGTACCGCGGACGCGACGATGGCGGTACCGGTGGATTCCCGAGCTCGTATCGTTCGCCTGGCCGAACGCGACACCTTTCGTGACGGACTGCGCGCCCGCCGCGCCGCGCTGCCTCCGGCAGAGCGCGCGGCCGCAGCCGATGCGCTGGCCCGTCACCTCGACGACGCACCGGGTTATCCCGCGAGCCATCGGGTCGCCGGTTACTGGGCGCATGCCGGCGAGCTGCCGTTGTCGACGGCTGCAAGCCGCGTAGGCGCGCGCGGCAACGAATGGTTCCTGCCAGTGCTGGTGGGGCGTACCCTGCACTTTGCCGAGTGGCATACCGGCGCGGAATTCGCCACCAACCGCTTCGGAATTCCCGAGCCGGTGGGCACGGCCACGGTCGACCCGCCAGCGCTCGACGTCGTGCTCGTGCCGCTGGTCGCCTTCGACCGCAGCGGCGGCCGCATCGGTTCGGGTGGCGGCTGGTACGACCGAAGCTTCGCTTTTCTCGCCACCGCGCCGCGGCCGTTGCGCCCGCTGCTCATCGGTATTGGTTACGCATTCCAGGAAGTGGCGAAGATCGAGACCGCCGCGTGGGATGTCGGCCTCGACTTCGTCGCGACCGAACGCGAACTGATCGCCTGCCGGACCGGCCGGTGACGCGTCGATCACCTCCGTTGCGGCCACCGTCGCGCCCACCGGCGCAGCCACGGCACTGGCTCCTCAAGACCGAGCCCGACGAATTCTCGATCGGCGACCTCGAACGCGCCGGCAGCGAGCCTTGGAGCGGCGTGCGCAACTACCAGGCGCGCAACTTCCTGCGCGATGGCATGCGGTCCGGTGACGGCGTGCTCATCTACCACTCGAGCTGCGCCGAGCCCGGCGTCGTTGGGGTCGCGCACGTCGCCTCGCCACCACGGCCCGATCCGACCCAGTTCGACCCGCGCAGCGAATACCACGATGGCGCGAGCCGCGAGGATGCGCCCCGCTGGTGGCTGGTCGACATTGCCCATGACCGCACGTTGCGGCGGACGATCCCGCTGGCGGAGCTGCATCGCGTGCCGGCCCTCGCCGGCTGCGGGCTGCTTCGCCGCGGCAACCGCTTGTCGGTGTTGCCGCTGACGGCGCGCGAGTGGCGCGCGATCCTCGCACGCGAGTGAGCCGCATGCGTTCCGCAGCGTGTTCGTCGTGTATGCTGCCGATGCTTCCGCGGAGTCGATGATGCACGACGAAGACAAACGCCGCGCCGGACGCGCCGCGATGCGTTACGTCGAGGACGGCATGGTCGTCGGCGTCGGTACCGGCTCGACGGTGGCGTTCTTCATCGAGGCACTCGGCGAGAACGCAGCCCGCATCGATGGCGCCGTGGCGAGCTCGGAACAGTCGGCCCGGCTGCTGGCCGGACACGGCATCCGCGTGCTCGACCTCAACGCCACCGGCGCGCTCGAGCTGTACGTCGACGGCGCCGACGAGTGCGATCCCGCGCGCTGCCTGATCAAGGGCGGGGGTGGCGCGTTGACGCGCGAGAAGATCATTGCCGCGGCATCGCGCCGATTCGTCTGCATCATCGATCCCAGCAAGCGGGTGGACGTGCTCGGCAGGTTCCCGCTGCCGATCGAAGTCATTCCGATGGCGCGGAGCCTCGTCGCGCGGGAAATCGTGCGGCGTGGCGGCCAACCGGTGTGGCGCGACGGCTGCGTGACCGACAACGGCAACTGGATCCTCGACGTGCACGGCTGGCACATCGAGGACCCGGTATCGCTCGAGCGCGAACTCAACCAGATCACCGGCGTCGTTTGCGTCGGCCTGTTCGCCGCGCGACCCGCGGACATCGTGCTGGTCGGCGACCGGGAAATGGCGTGAGTGGCGGACCGCTGCAGCGGCGGGACGCGCCCGCCGCCTACGGTGCCGTGGATGAAACGCGGCGCTGACGTCCGCGAGGCCATCGATGTCCGCCGCCACCGTCCGCCATGGACCAGCCCGCACCCCGCTCGCCGCCGCACTGGCCGCCGTCCTTGCCGCGGGTTCGCTCGTTGCCGCCACCAGCGTCGCCGGCACCGGACGCAAGGCGTTGCGCGACGATCCCGCACGGCGCATCTTTCCGGTTCTCGGTCCAGCCGGCGCCGGCATCGAACCCGGACCCGCGGCACCGGCGACGATCGTCGTCGAGAACTGCAACGATGACGGACCGGGCAGCCTGCGCGCCGCGGTGGCCGCCGCCGCGGAAGGCGACACGATCGACCTCGTGGCGCTGGCGTGTGGAACGATCACGCTCGCCACCGGCGCGATTCCGGTACTGCTCGATTCGTTGACGTTCGACGGCCCGGGCGCCGGCCAGCTCGCCATCGACGGCGGCGATGTCGACCGGGTGCTGATCCATCCCGGCACCGGACAACTGGTCATCCGGGATCTGACGATCCGCCACGGCCGCGACCGCGCAACGGGCTTCGACCTTGCCGGCGGCGGCTGCATCGCCTCGGCGGGCTACGTTACGCTCGACCATGCGCGCGTGACCGAGTGCTACGCCGGCGGCGAAGGCGCCTATGGTGGCGCGCTGTATGCGTATTCCCTGACGATGCTGGCCAGCACCATGTCGGCCAATGTCGCGTACGGCATCCATGACAGTGCCGGCACGGCTGCGTTCGGGGGTGGCGCCTTCGTCTACGCGATCGACCTCGTCGACAGCACCGTCACCGGCAACCGCGCGTGGCATCGTGACGTGCCGCCGCGCACCAGCTACGACATCGGCGGTGGCATCATCAGTGTGCGGGGCGGTTTCGTCTCGGGTTCGACGATCGACTCCAACACCAGTGCGCAGCGCGGCGGGGGCATCGCGACTTTCGGCGACCTCGCGGTGAGCAACAGCACGATCTCGGGCAATGTCGCCTCGCTGGCGAACGGCGGCGGCCTGCTGCTGCGCAACCCGGCCTCGCTGCTCATGTTCAACAGCACGATCGCGTACAACGCCGCGGCGACCGGCGGCGGCGGCGCGTTGCTGTCCTCGAGCGGCGCGGTGATGCAGAGCACGCTCGTGTCCGGCAACACGTCGGCAGCCGGCGGCCTCCAGCTCCACAGCACCTACGCGGGCGTCGTCGTCACCGGCGCGAACGACCTGGTCTCCGGCGGCGGTGGCGCCATCGAGCTGCCACCCGACACGCTCATCGCACCGGCCGGGCTCCTCGACCTCGCCGCGAACGGCGGGCCGACCCGCACGCAGGCCCTGGGGCCGGACAGCCCGGCGATCGATGCCGGCAACAACTTCGCGAACTTCACCTACGACCAGCGTGGCGCCGGATTTCCCAGGGTCCGCGGCGCCGCCGCCGACATCGGCGCGTACGAGCGCGACGGCAACGCGGCGCCAACGCCTCCGGCGCCGGTACCGGCGGATTCGCCGACCGCGCTGGCGGTACTGGGCATGCTGCTGGCGATCTTGGGATTCTTTCGCCGCCACGTCGGCGCGCGCGCCGGCCTTGGCACACCGCTGCATCCCCGGCGTCGCCGTTCACCACGTCGCGGCGGTAAGGACAGGAGCTGATTCCCGGTGCGGATCTGCGTCTACTGCGCGTCGAGCGAAGCTTGCGATCGCGTCTATCACGACGCGGCCCGCGACCTCGGCGCGCAGCTTGCCGCTGCCGGTTGCACGTTGGTCTACGGTGGCGGCGCGGTCGGCCTGATGGGCTCGGTCGCCGATGCCGCGCTCGCCGCCGGCGGCAAGGTCATCGGCATCATTCCGCGGTTCATGACCGAGGTCGAATGGCAGCATCCGGGGCTTGCCGAACTCGACATCGTCGAGGACATGCGCGAGCGCAAGCGCCGCATGCTGGATGGCGCCGACGCCGTCGTCGCGCTGCCCGGCGGTTGCGGCACGCTGGAGGAATTGTTCGAGGCGATGTCGCTGAAGCGGCTCGGCCTCTACTTCGGCCCGATCGTGCTGCTCGACACCGCCGGCTACTACGCGCCGCTCAACGCGTTCCTCGAACGGATGATCGCGCAGCGCTTCATGAACGCCGCGCACCGCGGCCTGTGGACGCTCGTCGCGCGACCCGACCAGGTGCTGCCGGCCATTCGCGCGACGCCGCCGTGGCCCAAGGATGCCCGGGACTTCGCTGCAACGCGCGCGGTCCCGGGTGCCGGCGTCAGTCGAAACGATTGAGGTCCCGCTCCGGATCGGCTGCACCTTCATCATCGTCCGGCTCGTGATGAGCGGACGGTTCATCGTCCGTGTTCGCGCGCGTTGCCGTGGCCTGCGATCCCGATGCCTCGCTCGCATCCTTCTGGCGATCCCAGCGGTTGCGGATCGGATTCAAAGCCTCGACTGCCTCGAGCGCCGCCAGCAATCGCTCCTTCTCGCCATCCGGCAACTCGGTCCAATGGCAATCGGCCAACGCACTGGCCATCGAATACAGGAGGTTCAGGCTCGGCCGGAAGCCCGCGCGCTTGACCTTGAGGAAGGCGTCGACCGGACCGACCCGTTCGAGGTCGCCCACGGTGCGCACGCCGACCTGGCGCAGCCAAGCGGCGGACTTCGGACCGATGTTGCGGATCTTCGCGTCTGCCATCGCCGCGCCTCAGCGTCCGATCGAATCCATGAACGCCGCGCACAGCGCCTCCATGCCGATGCGGTCATCGTCATCGAAGCGCGCCCGCGACGGGCTGTCGACATCCCACACGCCGAGCAGCGTGCCATCGCCACGCACCAGCGGCACGACGATTTCCGAGCGCGACGCCGAATCGCAGCGGACGTGGTCGGGGAACGCATCGACGTCCGCCACGACGATCGTCTCGCGCGTCCGCGCCGCCGCGCCGCACACGCCGCGACCCTGCGCGATGCGCACGCACGCCGGACGCCCCTGGAACGGCCCGACCAGGAGATCATTGCCGTCGCGGAAATAGAACCCGCACCAGCTGATCGCCGGCAACGCGTTGAAGACCAACGCGGAGAAGTTGGCGGCGTTGGCGACCAGATCGGTCTCCGATTCCAGCAGCGCGCGTGCCTGCGCCACGAGCCCGGCATAGAGCCCGGGCTTGCCGGCAACGTCGAGGGCGGGAAGATCATGCACGTTCGCGGACACGGACGCCGAAAGCCGTATTATCGCGCAATGCCACTTGCCGTCACGCCTGCGGTTTGTCCGCCACCGGATACCGCTCGATTTCCCGGAACCCGATGCACTTGGAGCCCGGGATGAGCCGCGAACACACCAGCCGCGAAGGTTTTCGTTACCGCGGCGGCGAGAATACCCGCATCGAGGCATTCACCGATGCGGCGTTCGCATTCGCGGTGACGTTGTTGATGATTGGCAGCGGCCATGTCCCGGCCACGATTCCCGAATTGCTCGACGCGCTGCGGCAGATTCCCGCGTACGCCGCGAGCTTCGCGTTGCTGTGCCTGTTCTGGTACGCCCACTACAAGTGGTACCGCCGCTACGGCGCCGAGGATGGCCGCAGCATCCTGCTGAGCCTCGTGCTGGTGTTCCTGGTGCTGATCTACGTCTATCCGCTGCACATGATGTTCAGCGCCGCCCTCCCGGTTGGCGTCGCCAGCGATGGTCCCCCGGCCAGCGTCGGCTTCCGGATCCGCGCGTGGTCGGACTGGCAAACCATGTATGTCGTGTTCGGCGTCGCGTACGCGAGCATGTCGATCGTGATGCTGCTGTTCTACCTGCACGCGCGTCGACTGCGGGACGAACTCGGCCTGGACGCCGTCGAACGCGTCCTGACGGATGGCGGAGCGATGCGCTGGTCGGTCAGTACCGGCGTCGGCCTGTTTTCGGTGTTGCTCGCCATCGTGATGGCCCCTGGTGCGTCCAGTCTTCTGCAAGTGTTGCCGGGCTTCGCCTATTGGCTGATCGCACTGTCCAACCCGGTGCTGCGCCGGTGGCAACGCCGCCGTATCGAAGCGGCGACTTCATCGTGACGGCACGCGGCGTGTTCATCGCCGGCACCGACACCGGCGTCGGCAAGACCTACGCCGCATGCGCGCTGCTGCAGCGGCTGCGCGCATCCGGGCTGCTCGCGACCGGCATGAAACCTGTGGCAAGCGGCTGCGCCGACGCACCGGACGGCCTGCGCAACGACGACGCGCTGGCGCTGATCGCGGCCAGCAA
Organism: Lysobacterales bacterium; assembly: GCA_046347015.1. Lineage (GTDB taxonomy): Bacteria > Pseudomonadota > Gammaproteobacteria > Xanthomonadales > Rhodanobacteraceae > Dokdonella_A. The sequence continues at coordinate 90,777 of JAXMHA010000010.1, forward strand.
TCCGCGTCCGGACTACGTCGACTGCAATCCGTTCGCATTCGCCGAACCGGTGTCCCCGCACATCGCTGCGGTCGTCTCGGGTAGGGTGGTCACGCTGCCGCCGATCGAGGCCGCGTATGCGCGGCTCGCGGCACGGACCGGGGTCGTCGTCGTCGAAGGCGTCGGCGGCTGGCTCGCCCCGCTGTCCGACACGCTGCTGGCCAACGCGATTCCGCGAACGCTGGGGCTGCCGGTGATCCTCGTGGTCGGACTTCGGCTCGGATGCCTCAACCATTCGCTGCTGACGGCCCGTGCGATCCGCGCCGACGGTTGCCGGCTGATCGGCTGGATCGGCAACCGGATCGATCCGGCCATGAACGCGGTGGACGCCAACATCGCGACGCTGCGCGCCGGCCTCGGAACACGCTGTCTCGGGGTACTCGGCTACCGCAAGCGCGCCGACCCCGCGCTCGCTTCCGCAGAGCTTGATGCCGTACCGGAACTTGTCGGGGCGGGCTGATGCTGCCGATGAACCAAAGCCCGGACTGCTAAACTCCGCGACTCGAAAGGAGGCATCCGGGCGCCAATCGCCTGTTCCCCCGTCACGACCCGCGCACGGCCACCCCGGAGAGCGCGGCATCGGCGGACCCCGCAACGAATCGCAGGCAGACGCCTCGAAGGATCCCATGACCGCTCCGCAGCGCTACTTCTTCACGATCGACGACCTGGCCCGGGCCCGCGGGGAATTCAGCGAACTGTCGTTCCACGGCGGATCGCCGGAAGGATTCGCCACGCTGTTCCAGGACGCGCTGCGCGAACCGACGCTCTGGCGACGCTGGAAGGCGATGCAGCCCGACCCCGATGCGATCGACCCTGCCCTCGGCGCCAGCGATCCGAACGCGACCGTGACTGCCGAGCAATCGGACCTCCACTGCGACGTCATCGCGACGACCACGCTTCCCCATGCGGTCATCAAGCACCGGCTGACGCTGCTGATCGGCAAGCACTGGCAACTGCGAGACGTCCGCGCGGCCTGAGCGGCGGCGCCGGTCCGAACGGCGCCGCCACCCCGATTCGGCATCAACTCCCGGCTGCGGCCTTCGGCTGCATCGACGGCGGCGCCTTGACCGGATCGGCCGGCCGCGGCGGCAACACGACCGGGTGCGCCTTGATCTCGCCTTCGAGCACCGAGATCGCCTTGTCGAGCTGCGGATCCTTGCCGGCGAGCTGCAGCGAGACGTCTTCCGGCACGACGATGTCGGGTTCGACGCCCTCGCCCTCGACCACGTACTGGCCCTGCGTGTTGGCGCTCGCGAACTGCGGAACGAACACGGCGCCGCCATCGATCACCGGCCCCCAACTGTTGATGCCGACGACGCCGCCCCAGGTGCGCGTGCCGATCAGCGGCCCGAGCTTCGACTGCTTGAACATGTACGAGAAGATGTCGCCGTCGGACGCCGTCGTGCCGTTGCACAGCGCGGCAAGGTGCCCGAGGAACGTCGCGCCGGGATAGGTCCCGGTGATGTCGGCGCCCCGCGCGTAGTCGAGTCCAAGGAGCTTGCGCGACAGTCGTTCGATCATCGTCTGCGACATGAAGCCGCCGCCGTTGTCGCGCACGTCGACGATCAGCCCCGCCTTGCGCAACTGCGGGTAATACCACTTGATGAACTCGCGTGCGCCATCCGGGCCCATGTCGGGGATGTGCAGGTAGCCGATCGTGCCGCCGCTGGCCTTGGCCACGTACTCGCGGTTCGCCTGCACCCAGTCGAAGTACTGCAGCGGCATTTCGCTCGCGATCGGCCGCACCACCACCGTGCGGGCACCATCGGTCGACGGGCGCGAGTTGACGGTCAACTCGACGTTCTGCCCGGGCGCGATGCGCAACAGGCGGTACGGGCTGACGCCGGCTGCGAGCGGCACGCCATTGATCGCGAGGATGTAATCGCCCGCCTTCACGTCGACGCCGACCTCGGTCAGCGGCGAGCGGTAGAGGTCCTCGTCGTTCTCGCCGGGGAATACCGTCGCGATCCGGTACGTGCCGCTCGCGGCGTCGAGTTCGAAGCTCGCGCCGAGCAGGCCGACGTGCGGCTTGTCCGGCAGGCCGAGATCGCCGCCCGAAACGTACGTGTGCGAGTTCGACAGCTCGGCAATCATCTGGCCGAGCACGTAGTTGAGGTCGGTGCGGTCACCGACGTATTTCAGCAACGGCTCGTACTTGGCGCGAATCGCATTCCAGTCGTAGCCGTTCATGTTGGCGATGTAGAAATAATCGCGATAGCGCCGCCACACCTCGCTGAAGATCTCGGCGTACTCGGCCTTCGGGTCGACGCGCATGAACAGGCCGTCGACGCTGACGTCCTTCGCTTCCGGCTTGGGCTCGGACAGGTCGATCCGCTTGTAACCGCCGTCGTGAACCAGCAACGTCGAGCCGTCGGCCGACAGCGCAAGCGGTGCGACGTTGCCGGCCTCGAGTTCTCCGGCGCCACCTTCCGGCTTGTAGGTGTAGACGTCGCTGGACTTGCGGTCCTTGAACGACCACGCCTCGATCTTCATCGGTTCGCCGGACGACCGGCCGAGGAACGGCGCGCCGGTCGTCGCGTACAGGAGCGCCTGCGGCGTGATCGCGAGCCACGCGATGTTGTCCGGCTTGACCGGCGCCTCCATCAGGCGTCCGGCAAGGCCGTCGAAGTCGATGCGGTCGTTGATCTCGGAAGGTGCCTTGGAACCCTTCGCCTTGGCATCCTTCGCATCCGGTCCGCCCGCCTGGTCCGCGCCTTCGTGTTCGCCGCCAGCGGCGCTGTCGTTGCGCGGTGCGAACGGATTCGCGACATCCTTGCGCAACGCGTAGCACAGGATCTCGGTGCTGCGATTGCTCGCGTAGTCGAGCTCGACGCCGGAAATCTGCGGCGACCACTCGCGGTCGCCGAGGAAGCACAGGTACTTGCCATCGGGGGAGAACGCCGGCGCATAGGCGTTGGCGAGGGCCTTGCCAAGCTCGACGTTCTTCGCGTTCGCGAAATCGTGCACGAAGAGCCGAGGCAGCGTGGTATCCGGATCGCTCACCGAGTACGCGAGATAGTGCCCGCCCGGCGACCATGCGTAGTCACGGCGTGAAATGCCGGGGTCATCCGCGATCACGGGCGACGGGCCGCCGCCGGCCGACGCGACGACGCGGATGCGACTCTCGCTGTCGACGAACGCGATCCGCGATCCGTCCGGCGACCAGACGGGCGCGTACAACCGCCCGAGGTTGCCGGTGGTCAGCGTCTTCTCGCCGCTGCCGTCGGCATTGCGCACATCGATTTCCTCCTCGCCCGACGCATCGGACACGTAGGCCACCCGCTTGCCGTCCGGCGACCACGCGACTTCACGCTCGTGCGTGCCGGGCGTATGCGTCAGGTCGGTCGTGACGCCATGCTCGAGCGGCACGCTGAACACGTCACCACGCGCCGTGAATGCGGCGCGCTTGCCGTTCGCGCTGAGCGAATAATCCTCGATGAAATCCTTGACGCTGCGCTCGGAGGCGCGCGTCGCGACGAGGTCGCTCGGCACCGTGATGTCGAGCGCGTGGTCGGTGCCGGTGCGCGTGTCGTAGAGGTGCAGCGCGCCGGTCAGCTCGTAGACGATGTCGCCGGCCGCATCGCCGCTCGCCCAGCGCGCGTCGGCGTTCCTGTAGTCGGTGACCTGTTTCGTTTCGCCGCTCGCGGTGTCGTAGCGATAGAGGTTCAGGTGCGGGCCACGGTCGGAGAGGAAGTAGATCGAACTGCCGATCCAGACCGGGTCGCGATCGGTGTTCGGGTCGTTGGTGATGTCCTTCGCGGACTTCGACGCGAAGTCGTAGATGAAGAGGTCCTGGGCCCAGCCGCCCTTGTAGCGGTCCCAGTCACGGAAGTCGCGGAACTTCGGCGAATAAACGACTTGCTTCCCGTCGGGCGAGTAGCGCGTGACGCCGGCCTGCGGCATCGGCAGCGCGACCGGCAGCCCGCCGGTTGCGGCAACGGTATACACGCGCGGATTGGAGATGCTGCGCGACTCGCGCCACGAGCGGAACAACACGGACTTCCCGTCCGGAGTCCAGCCGTACACCTGGTTGTCGAAGCCCCAACGCTGCGGCAGAGGGCCCATCGCGGGGTAATACGTCAACTGCGTCGGCACGCCGCCATCCGCCGGCACGACGTACACCTGGCTGTCGCCGCCGTACTGGCCGGTAAACGCGATGGTCTTGCAGTCGGGCGAGTATCGCGCCGCCATCTCGAGGCCTGGCCCCGCAGTCAGTCGTGTCGCGGTACCGCCCTGCTTCGCGACGGTCCACAGGTCGCCCGCGTACGTGAACACGACGCGGTCGCCGCACACGTCCGGAAAGCGCAGCAGCAAGGTACCGGCGGCGTCCGCCAAGGGCGCCGCGAGCATCAGGACGGCGAACGACAACCATGCAATCGGCCCACGCGTGTGCATCGGGAATTCCCCCAGTGTCAGGTCAAGGCGGATGGAAGCCTGCACTCGTAGTCCATCGGACGCGGGGCGACAACTGCCGGAAGTCACGGGCCCACGGCCCGGTGCTTGCGCGGCGGCCTGTCCCGTCGCATCGTGCGGCGACTGGAGGCGCACGATGATCGTCACTTCGCCTGCCGAATTCCTGTCCGCCCTTGCTGCGCTGCCCCCGCCGGATCCGAACCGTCGCGCGACGGCGAATGCCGCGTTCCTGGTCGCACCTGCCGGTGACCGGCTCGCGTGTGAATCCGCAGCGGACAACCGCTACATGCGCCTTGACGCCGCCTACGATCCCGTCCGCGCACTGGCCGAACACGCGGCGCTGGCACAGGCGCTGCGAGCCGACGTGCCGGTCATCACGTTCCCGGGCGATCCCGAAGCGCCCGACGGAATGTTCCCGAACAATGCCTTCGCGAGCGTGCCGGGCCGCTTCGTCATCGGACGGATGCGCCACGCCGTGCGCCGGCGCGAGGCCGCCCGCGCGGACATCCGCGCGTTCTTCCGCGATGGCCTCGGTTGCACCGAGACCGATCTGTCGGGGCGGGACGACCTCGTCGCGGAGCTGACCGGTTCGCTGGTGATCGACCACGCCCGCGGCATCGGCTACTGCGGCCTCGGCGAGCGTTGTGACCTCGCCGGCGCACGGGCGATGGACACGGCGTTCGGCCTCGCACTGACCTACTGCTTCGAGCTCGCTGCCGGCGAATACCACGCCAACGTCGTCATGGCCTGCCTTGCCGGACGGGCCCTCGTCATTGCCGCGGATGGCTTTCGTGATCCCGCAGCCGCCGTCGCGATTGAAGACGCGTACGCGGACTCCGTGTTGCGCCTGTCACCGGAACAAAAACGCGCCTATGCCGGCAACGCGATCACGCTCGCGCCGGACCGGGTCTGGCTGAGCCAACGCGCCGCGGCGTCGCTGTCGCGCAGCCAGCTCGATTCCCTCGCGGCCTGGGGCTTCGACCTCGGTACGGTGCCGCTGGACGAAATCGAGAAGGCTGGCGGCAGCCTGCGCTGCTGCGTTGCGGAGATTTTCACGGCGGCGCCGTCCGTGGTGCCCCGGTCGGGTTAGACTCCCGGGCAGCGTGGCCCCGCGCCACCAGGCGAGTGGCAAGCGTGATCGTTCGGGATCGCTTCGGATGGCATCTGGTCCTGGTCTTCGGGGCCATTGGCGCCGTCGTGCTCGTGATGACGGGACACATCGGAGCAGGACTCGGCATCGTATCCGTGGTCGCGAGCCTCGCCATCGCGGCCCTGTTCGGGATCTCGCTGTTGCCGGGGCGAGTTCCGCTGATTGCACGCATCATCGCGACGATCGACGGACCGGAGCGGCTCGCGTCACCGCGTGTCGGCCGCTATGCGCGCGTGCTGACCGCGTGCTGGACCGGCCTCCTTGTCGCCCAGGCGTTCGCGCTGGGACTCGCGGCAGCGTGGCCACTCGCCATCGAGGCGCCGTTGCCTTGGGCACTCGAAGGTTACCGCGCGGGTGGCAGCCTGCTCGTGCTGGCGTGTTTCCTGCTCGGCGAATACGCCTTCCGCCGCTGGTACCTGCGCGACGTGCCGCAGTTGCCCTTGCGCACTTTCCTCTCGCGACTCGCCCGCTGCTGGCCGGAGCTCGTGCGCAATCCCGCGTCAAGTGGCGCCGGACACCCATGACGCCGCAAGCGGTCCGCGAAGCATTCGTCGTCGCAGCGGGACACCCGGTGTTCGCCGGCCACTTTCCCGGGCGACCGCTGGTTCCCGGCGTCGTCGTGCTCGATCGGGTGGCGGCCGCGCTCGAACGCGCCGGTTGCACCGTCCCGTCGCACTGGGACCACGTCAAGTTCCGCGCACCGCTCGGCCCCGGGGAGGCAGCCGACATCGACGTGAAGATCGACCCGCCGGATGTCCGTTTCACGGTTCGCCGCGGCTCGGTACTGATCGCCGAAGGCCGCGGTACGCTGCGATGACGGCACCGGTCGAACGTTCCGCGGAATGTGGCGGCGGCTTCGCGATCTGGCTTATCCGTGAGGTCGCGCTGCGCTGCGGACGTCCGTTCACGCGGCTGTTCCTGTATCCGATCTGCCTTTATTTCTTTTTTCGCCGTGCCCCCGAACGACGGACTTCGCGGGCATTCCTGACGCGCGTATTCGGCCGCCCGGCCAGCGCGCGGCAGGTGCTGCGCCACATCCACTGCTTCGCATCGACGATCCTCGACCGGACTTTCCTGCTGGCCGGGCGCCACGATCTCTTCGACATTCGCGTCGCTGGCGCCGATGCGATCGCGGCCGCGATGCAGGATGGTCGCGGCGCGCTGCTGGTGGGTGCCCACGTCGGCAGCTTCGAGATCCTGCGTGCGCTCGGCGCCCGGCAACCGGGGCTCGCGGTGCGGGCCGTACTCGACACGACCCGCACGCCGAACCTGTCACGCCTGCTGCACGCGCTGAATCCCGGTGCCGCCGGCGAGATCATCGATGCGGCGCGGCCGGCGGCCGAAGTGGCGCTCGCGATCGACGAAGGCGTGTCCGCCGGTGCGCTCGTGGCCTTGCTTGCCGACCGGGCGCGGGCCGGAGAGGCGACCCTCGACGCGGCCTTCCTGGGTGCTCCCGCCCACTTCCCGGTCGCGCCGTACCTCGTCGCGTCGGCGCTGCAGGTCCCGATCGTGCTCGCATTCGGGATCTACCGCGGCGGCAACCGCTACGACGTGCATTTCGAGCGGTTCCCGGCGGTCCCGCCGCTGCCACGGCCGCGACACGCCGGGGACTTGCAGCCCTTCGTCGACCGCTTTGCGTCATGCCTCGAGCAACACGTCCGCCACGCACCGTACAACTGGTTCAATTTCGATGACTTCTGGAATCCTTCACCCGGTCCTGTGGCTGCTGTTCGCGTCGGCATCGGCGGCGAACCCCGCTGCGCCGCCTGATGCGGCCGCGCTGGTCGCCTCGCTGGCGCGCCCGCCGCCGGCGCAAACGGCATACACCGAAGTGCGCTTCGCCGCGATGTTCGCCCATCCGGTCATCACGCGCGGGGAACTCGAGTACCTCGGCCCCGGCCACTTCGTGAAGACGACGACCGAACCCTTCCATGAACGCGCGGAAATAGCCAACGGCGCCGTGACGACGACGCGCGGCAATGGGATGGCGAAGCGCTTCCCGCTCGACCGGATCCCGGCGCTGCGCCCGTTCCTCGACGGATTCGGCGCGCTGCTTGGTGGCGACGCGGCGGCCCTCGCCCGCGACTTCGAACTGGAATTGCGTGGCGACGAGCAACGATGGCAACTGCAACTCCATCCACGCGACGACGACCTGGGCCGCCGGATCACGTCGATCACGGTCAATGGCCGCAATCGGGAGCCGGTGTGCTTCACGACGCGCGAGACCGATGGCGACGAATCAGTACTGCTGACGGGCCCGCTGGCCGGACAGGCACTTCCGCCACGGCCGAGTCCCGGCGCACTGGCCATGCGGTGCGCGGGAGGCGATGCACCGCGATGAGCCACCGGAGTCGCGCCGCCATCGTGCTGGCGATCTGGTGCGGCGCGATCGCGGCGACGGCGTTCACGGCGATGCGGCACCTTGCGATCAACAATGACTTGCGCGGCTTCCTGCCGCTGCCGGTGACGGCGGACCAACGACTCCTGTTCGACCAGATCGGCGAAGGCGCGGGATCGCGGTTGCTGTTGGTGGCCATCGGTGGCGCTCCCCCCGAGGTGCTCGCGCGCCTGAGCAAGGGACTCGTGGGCGCGCTGCGCAAGGACTCCCGGTTCGACAACGTTGCCAACGGCGATTTCGACCTCGCGTCGATCCCGCCGGCGTTGCGACCGTATCGCTACCTCCTGTCGCCGACCCTTGACGACGCAACCTTCGACGCCGGCACGCTTCGCGCGGCGCTGCAGGATCGCGTCGAAGACCTCACCACGCCAGCGGCCAGCCTGCTGAAGCCGCTTGTCGCCAGCGACCCGACGCTCGAAACGTTGAAGCTCGCCGAACGCTGGGCGCCCCGGCATGCACCAGTGCTGCGCGATGGCGTGTGGTTCGGATCGGATGGCGCGGCACTGCTGGTGGGCGAGACCCGCGCTGCCGGTTTCGACGCCGGGGCACAGGCGCAGGCGGTCGGTGCGCTCGAAGCCGCGTACGCCGCACTGCCGGACTCCTCGTCGGCACACCTCTCGCTCAGCGGCCCCGGTTACTTCGGTGTCGTCGTCGGTAATCACACCCGCGCGGCGGCCGATCGCATTGGCCTCGTCAGCACCGCCGGGTTCATCGTGCTGCTGCTGCTCGCCTACCGCAGCGCCAGTGTGCTCGTGCTGGCGGGCCTGCCGATCCTGAGCGGCGCCGCAGCGGGAATCACCGTGCTGGCGGCGACCGGGGGCACGGTCCACGGCATCACGCTCGCGTTCGGCTTCACGCTGCTCGGCGTCGCGCAGGAATACCCGCTGCGGTTGCTGAGCCATCGCCGTGCCGATCAAACCGCGTTGGCAAGTACCCGCTCCCTCTGGCCCCTGCTCGTCACGGCCATCGTGTCGGCGGTGATCGCGTTCCTCGCGTTCTACGCATCGGGAGTCGGCGGCCTCCGGCAACTCGCGTCGTTCGCGATCGCCGGACTGCTGGCGGCCGGACTCACCACGCGTTACGTCCTTCCCCACGTCCTGCCGCAGCGCTTCCGCGACGCGGCGCGGACGCCCGGACTCTCCGCCCTGGTCGGCGTGCTCGACCGGTTGCCGCGGCCACGCGGGCTGGTGGCCGTGGTCACCCTCATCGCCTTGGCGATGCTGTGGCTGGCACCGGGCCCGTTGTGGCAGAACGACCTCGCGGCATTGACTCCCGTACCCTCGCGCCTGCTGCAGCGTGACGAGCATTTGCGAGCCGAACTCGGTGCGCCGGACGTGCGTTACCTGCTGGTGCTGCGTGCACCGAGTGCGCAGAGCGTGCTGCAACTGTCCGAACGGATTGCCCCGGACATCGAGCGGCTGGTGGCGCGTGATGCGCTCGCAGGGGCGGAACTGCCGAGCCGTTACCTGCCGAGCATCGCCACGCAACGCGCCCGGCAAAGCCGCCTTCCCGATCGTGCAACCCTGGCCGCGGCGGTCACCCTTGCGAGCGACGGCTTGCCGTTCCGCACGGGCCTGTTTGAACCGTTCATCGATGATGTCGAACGCGCCCGGTCGCTGTCCCCGATGACGCCGGCTGCGTTCGAAGCCACGCCGCTCGGCGCGCGGCTCGGGACAATGCTGGTGCAGCAGTCCGGTGGCTGGTTGGGACTGGTGGCCCTGTCCGGCGTACGTGACCCCGCAGCAATCGCCGCGTGGGGGAGCGGCTTCGAGGGATCGGTACGCCTGCTCGACATCAAGGCCGCGTCGGAGTCGCTGGTGGCAGCCTATCGGGAACGCATCGCGTGGGCGCTCGGCGGCGCGCTCGTGCTGCTCGGGCTGACGGTCACCATCGCCCTGCGATCGGCGCGCCGCGCGCTGCACGTGCTGGTGCCGATGACGCTGGCCACGTTGCTGGTGGTCGCGGTCGAGCGCGCCGCCGGTGTATCGCTGTCGCTGTTCCACATCGTCGCGCTCACGCTCGCCGCCGGCCTCGGGCTGCACTACGCGCTGTTCTTCGAGCGGCCGGCCCTCGACCGCGACGACGCGTTGCGCACGCTGCATGCGACGATCGTCTGCATCCTCGCGGCCTTGCTCGTGTTCGGCCTGCAGGCGATGTCGCCGGTACCGGTGCTGCGCGCGATCGGACTCACCGTCGCGCTCGGTGTCGCCTTGCATTTCGTGCTGTCGGTCCTCATCGCACGTCCGGCACCGAGGCCCCCCGATGCCCGTTGACCCCGCCTGGGCGGCGCTGATCCCCCATCGCGGCGCGATGCGCCTGCTGGACGAGGTGGTCGCGCACGACGACCGGCATGTCCACGCGCGCACCCGTTCGCACCAGCGCGTCGACAACCCGTTGCGCGACGGCAACGCGCTGCGCTCGGTGCACCTGTGCGAGTACGGCGCGCAGGCGATGGCGGTGCACGGCGCCGTGCTTGCTGCCGCGGGCGACGGTGTGCCGGAGTCGGGCCTGCTGGTTGCGCTGCGCGACATCGTCCTCGCGGTCAGCCGCATCGACGACCTTCCCGGCGCACTCGACGTCCATTGCACGCTCGTGCTGGCCGACGCGGGAGTGCGACACGGCACGTTCCGGATCGAACACGCCGGTACCGTGATCGCCTCGGGACGCCTGACGGTGGCCCGCGAGGGCGGCTGAGCTCAGGATCCGTTCGTGGTCGCCTGCGGATCGAGACCCATCGCACGGGCAATCCGGCGCGGCATGCGGATATCGGCTGCGATCGGCAGGTGATCGGACACCGGATGCGGCACGACCCAGCGGCGCTCCACCGGTACCGTCGCGGAAGTCAGGATGTAGTCGAGGGCGCGCGCCGGCCGCCAGCTCGGGTAGGTCGGCAGTTCGGCGTGCGGTGGCACCAGCGCGGTGCGGTCGAACAGCGGCTGCAGTTCGCGCCGGTGCAGCGGCGTGTTCAAGTCTCCCATCAGGATGACGTGGTCGTGTTGCCCGAGCAGCTCGGCCAGGAAGCCGATCTGCCGGGCGCGCGACGTCGGTCCGAGGGACAGGTGCGCGACGACCAGGATCAATTCGTCGCGGCCGTGCCCGAAGCGTGCCCACAATGCGCCACGGCCGCGAATCCGGCCCGGCAACGGATAGTCACGCACCTCCTCCGGCTCGATGCGCGCCAGGAGCCCATTGCCGGATGCGGCGAGCCGCGAGACGCGCCGATTCTGCTGGTCGCTCCAGAACGGGAAGCCGGCGGTTTCGGCAAGATACTGGGTCTGGTTGAGGAAACCCGAACGCAGGCTGCCGGCATCGGATTCCTGCAAGGCAACGAGATCGAAACCGCCGATGACGCGCGACAGTTCGTCGAGATTCGCGCGTTTGCCGGAAGGCAACACCTGCTCGAGGCTGCGGGTCACGTATTCCCGGTAGCGGGAGACGCTACCGCCGGCGAGGATGTTGCAGCTCAGGACGCGCAGATGCGCACCGTCGTCCGGGGCCGGCCCCGGACGGGGCGTGATGGACTTCATGGCGCGAGGCTAGCCCTCGGCATGGCGAACCGCAAGACCGCGGACGCGTGGATTCCGGATGCCGGTTACCCGCGCGTCACTTCGCGGCAGGCTTGCCGGCACCGGCGTGTTCCTTCTTGACCAGCCAGTCGACCAACTGGATCAACTGCTCGTTGCCGCCGGCCGATGCCGCCGTCACCCGGTACTTGCCATTGACGACGATGCTCGGCGTGCCGTCGACGCCGTAGTTCCTGACCATGTCGCGCGAACGCGCGAGCTTGCTTTCGACCTCGAACGAGGACGACGCCGCAAGGAACTTCGCGGCATCGACGAAACCCATCTTGCCGAAATACGCCGCGATGTCCTCGATCGTGCGCAACGGCAGGTGGTCGCGGTGCAACGCGTCATACAGGGCTTGGTGGGTCTTGTCGAGGATGCCGAGCGATTGCGCCGTGTAGAAGGCGCGCGCGAACGGTTCCCAGTCGGGGTGGAAGATGGCCGGCATGTAACCGAACGCCGCGTACTTCGGCAGGCTTTCCGCCAGCTGGTGTGCATACGGCTGGAAGTGCGCACAGTGCGGGCACGCGTACGAGAAGATCTCGAGCACCTCGACCTTGTCGCCGCTCGCGGTCGGCTGCGGCGGATCGATCAGGAAATAGTTGGTTCCCGCGATCCACGAACCGGACGTGGCGGGAGTATCCGCTGCACGGCAGGTCGCCGTGGCGATGAACGCGGCAAGGAGGACGATCAGGTATCGGGACATGGGTGGATTCCGTGGAGGCAGGCCGCTCGCGCCACGCGGCCCGGCGTTCAATGGTGGCGCGCTTGTTCTTCCTGATGCACGAGATAGAGCGCGATGTCGACCATCTGGTCGAAGCCGATGTCCTGCCCGGGATTGACCGTTACGCGAAACTTCCCGTCGACGATCAGGGTCGGCGTCGAATCGATGCCGTAGGCAACTTCCATGTCGTGCGCGTGCTGCAGGTCGCCATCGATGATGAACGACTGCGCGGTCGACAGGAACGTGCCGCGATCGACGCCGAACCCGGCGTAGAAGCCGGCGAGAGCATCGAGCGTGAGCAACGGCTTGTGGTCGCGATGCAGGGCATCGAACAACGCCTGGTGCGTCTTGTCGAGGACCCCCAGCGCCTTGGCGGTGTAGAAGGCGCGCGAGAACAGATCCCAGCCCTGCTCGAAGTCGGCCGGCATCAACGCGAACCGGGCATCGGCGGGCAGGCTCGCGCGCAGGCGATCGGCGTAGGGCTGGAAGCGCGCGCAGTGCGGACACGCGTACGAGAACACTTCCAGTACCTCGATCTTGTCCCCGGTGCTGACGGGCTGCGGGGGCGAAATGAGATGGTAACTCTGGCCGGCGATCCACGGACCCGACGGCGCACCAGCCGCGGCCAGCGGCGCGAAGAGCGCAAGCATTCCGGCCAGCACCAAGCCGCATGCCATGCGCATGACCGAACGGACGGCAAAGCTGCGCCGGTTCGCGGTTGCCGTCATTTCGCCGCCTGTTCCTTGTGCACGAGGTATTCGACGACCGACACCATCTGGTCCCAGCCACCGGCCGTCCGCGGCGTCACGCGATACTTGCCGTTGACGATGACGGTCGGCGTGGAGTCGACGCCGTACGCCTTGATCTGCTCGTCGGCGCGCTTCATCTTGGTGTTGATCGCGAACGAACCCGCGGTGGCGACGAAATCGGCAGGCTTCACGCCGAACTTCGCGTAGAACCTGGCGATGGCGTTGATGTCCGGCAGCGGGTCGACAAGCTTGCGGTTCGACTCGTCGTAGATGGCCAGCGTCTTGTCCTTCCATACGGCGTCGAACATCGCCTGATGCGACTTGTCTTCGATGCCGAGCGCCTGTGCAGTGAAGAACGCGCGCTGGAACACGGGCCAGTCCTCGTCGCTGCGAAACGACGCCGGCAGGTAGCGCACTTCCGCATCCGCGGGCAGCGACTTCTTGATCTCGGCCATGGCCGGCTGGAACGCATTGCAGGCCGGGCACGCGAACGAAAATACTTCCAGCACCTCGATCTTGTCGCCCGTCGAAGTCGGTTGCGGGGGTTCGACCAGCATGTAAGTCGTGCCGGCGACGGGTTCGTCGGCCGCACGCGCGTTGCCGCAGGCGAAAACCGTGGCGAGGCCACCGATGGCGGCCAGCAGGATTCGGATCATCGGATTCGTTCTCCGGTTGCGAAGGGCGGTCTCGCGGCGCCGGAGCCGGGGTTCACGGCGCCGTGCCACTGACGAGCGGATCGGCGGTGCTGGTGTGGAGCCCTTCGATGTAGGACGACAGCGCCGCGATGTCATCCTTGTCGAGGCGCGAAGCGATCAGGGGCATGATGGCCGCACGGCCATCGTCGCCCCAGGTCACGCCGTTCTTCCAGTCCGTCAGCTTCGACGACACGTAGCTGCTCCATTGTCCTGCCAACTGCGGGTAACCGGTCCCGGCCATGCCACGGCCATCGGGACCGTGGCAGGCCATGCAGGCCGGTACCACGTGGTTGACCTCACCGCCACGGAAAAGTGCCTCGCCGCGGGCCACGAGCGCCTCGTCGGCCACCCCCGGCAGGGACTTCTTGCTTGCGAAGTAGGCCCCGATGTCGTGCATGTCCTTGGTCGACAGCGTGCTGGCAAACCCGAGCATGATCGGATTCTGGCGCTTGCCCGTCTTGAACAGGGTCAATTGGCGGACGATGTACGCTTCGTTCTGGCCGGCAAGCTTCGGATACTGCTTGTCGGTCGGGTTCCCATCGCTGCCGTGGCAGGCGCCGCAAACCGCGGCCTTCGTCTGCCCCGCTGCGGCGTCACCGAGGACGATCGCGCCGTCTTCCGGGGGCGGGGACGTGGCGGGTGCTGGCGCAGCCGCATTCTGGCCCACCGGCGAAGCCGGTGGCTCGGGTGACCCGGAGGGAGACTCCTGGGCCATGGCCGCTCCGGCAAACACCAGCATCGCCAGCGCAAATAGTCGCCTCGAGCACATACACTTGCTCCGAAAATCCTGCGGACGGAATGCCTCGTGCGGTCCGCGCCCGCCCCGGGGCGCCAATTGCGCGTCGGCCGCGGGATTATCCGCGCCACCCGCGAACCGGTCAAACCGGCCGCCGCAACCGGCAAGGAACAATGCGACTCGACCTTGCGTCGGGTTGGCGCCGCGTGTGACGGTCCGGCCGGTCGCCTGTTTCGGTGAATGACAATGAATCCGCTCGACTCCGCCCGCTATGTCGTCAGTGCCCACACGCTGGGACAGCTGCCCACCGATGCGGGCCGCGAGATCGCGTTCGCGGGGCGGTCCAATGTCGGCAAGTCGACTGCCATCAATGTGCTGGCGAGGCGGCGGAAACTGGCGCGCACATCGCGAACTCCGGGACGCACGCAGCAAATGGTCGTTTTCGCCCTCGCCGATGGCGCGAGGATCGTGGACCTGCCGGGCTATGGCTACGCGCAGGTATCACAAGCCTTGCGCGCGCATTGGCACGAGGAGATCGATGCCTACCTGCGCACCCGCCGCAGCCTGCGGGGGCTGGTCCTGATCGCCGACATCCGGCATGCGTTGACTGAATTCGATCGCCGGATGCTGGCATTCTGCGCCGGGATCTCCATGCCGTGCCTGGTGCTGCTCAGCAAGGCCGACAAGCTGTCGCACGCGCAGACCCGCAAACGCCTGCGTGAAATCGAAACCGAGCTCGCGATGAATTCCTGGACGACAAGCGTGGTCACGTTCTCGGCGCAGGACGGCACGGGCGTGGACGCGGCGCGGGGCGCCGTCGTGGACCTTCTCGCTGCCCCTCGGCACGGTCCTGCCGAAGCTTCGCCTTGAGCGGTCGCGACCGGGTCCGAGACGCGGCGGTTCGCATGATCGTGGCAACGCCTTCACGTCACTTGCGAAAGGCAGTCGGCTGCCCCATCTTTCCCGCCTTGAATCAGCACCGGGGAAGTGCATGTCCGGACCCAGCCACGCCTCCGAGCAGCCGGTCGAACGGCGCGCACAACTCGCCGAATTCCTGGCAGCCGGCGGCAAGCCTGCTGCCAGGTGGAAGATCGGCACCGAGCACGAGAAGTTCGTGTTCCGCACCGATGACTTGCGCCCACCGCCATACGAGGGTGAACGCGGCATCGGTGCACTGCTGAAGGGCATTGCCGGCTGCGGTTGGAATCCGGTCGAGGAGAACGGCAACGTCATCGCGCTGTCGCGGGGGGCGGCGTCGGTAACCCTGGAGCCGGCGGGGCAGCTCGAACTCTCCGGAGCGCCCCTCGACACGATCCATCAGACCTGCTGCGAGGTGCAGGACCACCTTGCCTGCGTGCGCCGTGCGACCGAACCGCTGCGGCTCGGCATCCTCGGGATGGGGTTCCAGCCGAAGTGGCGGCGGGAAGACATGCCGTGGATGCCGAAAGGCCGCTACGCGATCATGCGCCGCTACATGCCGAAGGTCGGCTCGCTCGGCCTCGACATGATGACGCGCACCTGCACGGTGCAGGTGAATCTCGATTTCGCCGACGAAGCCGACATGGTGAAGAAATTCCGCGTGTCGCTCGCCCTGCAACCAATCGCCACCGCGCTGTTCGCCGATTCCCCGTTCACCGAAGGCCAACCGAACGGGTACCTCAGCTACCGTTCGCACATCTGGACCGACACCGATCCCGACCGCACCGGGATGCTCGATTTCGTGTTCGAGGACGGCTTCGGGTTCGAACGCTACGTGGACTACCTCCTCGAGGTGCCGATGTACTTCGTGTACCGGCACGGGCGGTACCTCGACTGTGCGGGCCAGTCGTTCCGCGATTTCCTCGCGGGAAGGTTGCCGGCACTGCCGGGCGAGACTCCGACCCTGCGCGACTGGTCCGACCACATGACCACTGCGTTCCCCGAAGTGCGCCTGAAGCAATTCCTCGAAATGAGGGGTGCCGATGGCGGGCCGTGGAACCGCCTGTGCGCGCTGCCGGCGTTCTGGGTCGGGTTGCTGTACGACGCGACGTCACTCGATGCCGCGTGGGACCTGGTCAAGGACTTCTCGCTGGCCGAACGCCACGCGTTGCGCGACGGCGTGCCGCGGCACGCGTTGAAGTTGCCGTTCCGGGACACGACCGTGCGCAACCTCGCGGCCGAGGTGTTGAAGATTGCCGGTTGCGGGTTACGGCGCCGGGCATGCCTCAATCGCAACCAGGTCGACGAGACGACCTATCTGCAACCACTGCTGGAATTCGTCGATTCGGGCCAGTCGCCGGCCGAACGCAAGCTGGAGCTGTTCCAGACCGAATGGAACGGCAGCATCGATCCGCTGTTCCGCGAGTTCGCGTACTGAGCTCCCCCACGAAACCCGCGGTTGCCCGCGGACTCTTGCTGGAAAGCGGAGAAAGAGAACGCCCCGTCCTTGCGGGCGGGGCGTTCGGGGATAGCGCTCAGCGATGACCTACTCTTGCATGGCTTGAGCCACACTACCATCGGCGCGGGTGCGTTTCACTTCCGAGTTCGGGATGGGATCGGGTGGGACCACACCGCTATGGTCGCTGAGCAAACCGTGCGAGTTGCACCACGTTCGTGCGCGCATGCGCAACCGGACGAGTGGACTCGGCATTCGGGGACTTGGGACGCAACAAGTTGTCTGGTTCGTATCCGCCGGACCTGTCGTCGAGGTCAAGCAGCCACCGGAACCGCGGCGAACGCGCCGCATCCGGCCGTCGAGTGAACGGGCTTGCGCCCGGTCGAAACGACTAGGAGTTATATGGTCAAGCCGCACGGATCATTAGTATCGGTTAGCTCGGCATTACTGCGATACACACCCGACCTATCAACCACGTAGTCTACCTGGGTCCTTCAGGGGGCTTGTGCCCCGGGAGATCTCATCTTGAGGCGCGCTTCCCGCTTAGATGCTTTCAGCGGTTATCGCTTCCGAACATAGCTACCCGGCAGTGCCACTGGCGTGACAACCGGAACACCAGAGGTTCGTCCACTCCGGTCCTCTCGTACTAGGAGCAGCCCCTCTCAAACCTCCAACGCCCACGACAGATAGGGACCGAACTGTCTCACGACGTTCTGAACCCAGCTCGCGTACCACTTTAAATGGCGAACAGCCATACCCTTGGGACCGACTACAGCCCCAGGATGTGATGAGCCGACATCGAGGTGCCAAACACCGCCGTCGATATGAACTCTTGGGCGGTATCAGCCTGTTATCCCCGGAGTACCTTTTATCCGTTGAGCGATGGCCCTTCCATACAGAACCACCGGATCACTAAGACCTACTTTCGTACCTGCTTGATCCGTCGATCTTGCAGTCAAGCACGCTTATGCCTTTGCACACAGTGCGCGATGTCCGACCGCGCTGAGCGTACCTTCGTGCTCCTCCGTTACTCTTTGGGAGGAGACCGCCCCAGTCAAACTACCCACCATACACGGTCCCCGATCCGGATTACGGACCTAGGTTAGAACGTCAAGCACATCAGGGTGGTATTTCAACGTTGGCTCCATGCCGGCTAGCGCCGACACTTCAAAGCCTCCCACCTATCCTACACAGACGAACTCAACGTTCAGTGTAAAGCTATAGTAAAGGTTCACGGGGTCTTTCCGTCTTGCCGCGGGAACGCTGCATCTTCACAGCGATTTCAATTTCACTGAGCCTTGGGTGGAGACAGCGCCGCTGTCGTTACGCCATTCGTGCAGGTCGGAACTTACCCGACAAGGAATTTCGCTACCTTAGGACCGTTATAGTTACGGCCGCCGTTTACCGGGGCTTCGATCAGGAGCTTCGCCTTGCGGCACCCCATCAATTAACCTTCCGGCACCGGGCAGGCGTCACACCCTATACGTCCACTTTCGTGTTTGCAGAGTGCTGTGTTTTTGATAAACAGTCGCAGCGGCCTGGTCACTGCGGCCTGCATTGCTGCAGGCGTACCTTCTCCCGAAGTTACGGTACTATTTTGCCTAGTTCCTTCACCCAAGTTCTCTCAAGCGCCTGAGAATTCTCATCCTGCCTACCTGTGTCGGTTTCCGGTACGGTCCCGCGTGATCTGAAGCTTAGA
>JAXMHA010000011.1:0-102457 GCA_046347015.1 Lysobacterales bacterium
GGCCTCGGCCGCGCGAGTGCGCTCGCCAGCGCCAAGGCGGGTGCAACGGTCGTGCTGCTCGGTCGAACCGTCAGGGCACTGGAAAAGGTTTACGACGAGATTGAAGCCGTTGGCGGCGCGCGACCGGCAATTTATCCGCTCGACCTCGCGGGTGCGTCACCCCGTGACCATGCCGAGCTTGCCGACGCGATCGTCGCGCAGTGCGGTCGACTGGATGGCCTGGTCCACGCAGCCGCGCATTTTTCCGGCCTGCAACCCTTCGACGAGCAGGCGCCGGAAGAATGGTTGCGCTGTCTGCATGTCAACGCCACCGCGCCTTTTCTGCTGACTCAGGCGTGCCTGCCAGCCTTGCGTGAACGGGACGATGCGGCCGTGGTGTTCGTGCTCGACGATCCGGCGCGGATCGGCAAGGCGTTCTGGGGTGGATACGGCGCGGCCAAGCATGCCGTGGCCGGGTTGGCGTCGATCGTGCACGAGGAAACCGAAACCGGCCCGGTGCGGATGCATGCCCTGTTGCCGGCTCCGATGCGCACCCGCCTCCGGCGCGAGGCGTACTTCGGCGAGAATACGCTTGGGATCGAGCCGCCGGACCGTGCAGGCGAAGCCGTGGCGTGGCTGCTGACGCCACAGGCTCGCGAGTGGCGTGGCCGCGTTCTCGACTTGCGCCCGCCGTCCACCGCAACCGGACAGGGGAATTGACGGATGGACGACACCGCCACGATGAGCACGCTGTCGGCGGCGGTGCTGCTGTTCCTGATCATGGACCCGCTCGGCAACGTGCCGATGTTCCTCGCCCTGTTGCGCGACGTGCCTTCGCACCGGCGGCGCATCGTCGTGGTGCGGGAGCTGATCATCGCGCTGGTCGTCCTGCTCGGGGTCGTGTTCGTCGGCGAGTACGTGCTCGACTTCCTGCAGTTGAAGCAGCCGTCGATCAGCATCGCGGGCGGCATCGTGCTGTTCCTGATCGCGATCAGGATGATCTTCCCGTCGAGCGGAAATGCGCTGGGCGGCGACGTCCACGGTGAACCGTTCATCGTACCCCTCGCGATTCCCTATGTCGCGGGCCCATCGGCGATGGCCGCACTGCTGCTGCTGACGAACTCCCACCCGGGACGCACCGCCGACTGGGTCACGGCACTGGTCGCCGCGTGGTTCGTGACCGCGGTGATCCTGCTGTCGTCGACCTATTTGTTCCGCTGGCTCGGCGAGAGCGTGCTGGATGCGATCGAGCGACTGATGGGCATGGTCCTCGTGGCGCTTTCGGTCCAGATGTTCCTTGACGGCGTGGTTGCGTACATCCGCGCCAGCGGGGGCCTCTGACATCGCGGTCGTGCGCAGCGGGTGATGCCGCAGCGAACTCCGCGATGCTAGTATTCGAGTGATTTGCGGGTACGGGGCCGGTGTCCTTCCGGTTCCGGGGGCGTTCGAAACCAACGCGGGCACGGCCGAAGTGGGCGGTCGAGGGCCGTGTGTCGAAGGGGAAATCCGATGAAGCAACGCATGCGCGGAGTATCGTGGCTCGGTGGCCTGTTCCTGATGCTGTTCGCCGCCGTGGCGTTCGGGCAGAACACGTCGTCGTCGATCAGCGGACGAGTCGTCGACGCAGCCGGCAAACCGGCGGCCGGGGTGGCCGTCACGATCCTGCACGTGCCTTCAGGCACGCAGCAAACGGTGCAGACCGACGCGGGTGGCCGCTACAGCGCGCAAGGCCTGCGTGTCGGCGGACCGTTCGAGATCAAGGCCTCGGGTTCGCAGGGCGAGACCGCGGAGCAAAAGGATGTGTACCTGAAGCTCGCAACCGACACGACGCTGAACCTGACGCTCAGTGCCCCCAAGGCGACGGAGTTGACGGGGATCACGGTCACCGCGACTCCGGTGAGCGCGATCTTCCAGCCGGACAACAAGGGCATCAGCACCAATGTCACGGCGGCCGAAATGCAGGTCATTCCCAACGTCGACCGTTCGATCCAGACGATTGCGCGCCTCGATCCGTTCATCACGCTGTCGAACAACAACCAGGCCGGCGGCTACGTGCAAATCGACGCCGTGGGCCAGAACAACCGCTACAACAACATCACCGTCGATTCGGTTCCGACCAACGACTCCTTCGGCCTCAACGCGAACGGGCTGCCGTCGCTCCACCAACCGATCTCGTACGACGCGATCGGCGAATACAACATCTCGACTGCCAACTACGACGTCACCGCCAAGCGCGCGGTCGGCGCCAACATCAACATCGTCACCAAGAGCGGCAACAACGATTTCCACGGCTCGGCCTATTACGCCTTCACCGACGGCAAGCACCTGACGGGTGACGACACGAACGGCGACGAGTTTGCCGGCTATTCGCAGAAGTGGGTCGCGGGAGCAACCTTCAGCGGCCCGATCATCAAGGACAAGCTGTTCTTCTTCCTCAACTACGAGGAAGCCAAGATCGTCGCGCCGACTCCCGACTTCGGCCCGATCGGCACGAACCATGCGAACATCGTGCCGATCACGCAGGACCAGCTCAACCAGATCATCGACATTGCCCAGAACACCTGGGGGTTGCAGCCCGGAGGGTTGCAGGGCAGTGGCAACAACCAGGAAGACAAGCTGTGGATGGCGAAGCTCGACTGGAACATCTCCGACGGGCATCGCATGAGCTTCCGGGTCAACCAGACGAAGGCCTCGCAGCCGATCCTGCAGGGCAACTTCACCGGGTCGCGTCCCGCACTTGGCATGTCGAGCTACTGGTACACGAACCAGTTCAAGCTCGACCAGTATGTCGCCAACTTCTACGACGACTGGGGCGACACGTTTTCGACCGAAGCGTCGTTCTCGTACGCGAAGTACCGTTCGACGCCGACCACATTGGCCGACCAGCCGCAGGTGCAGGTCTACGTCGATCGCGATGATCCGGACACGCAGGATGCCAGCGTCTACCTCGGCGAGGACCAGTTCCGGCACTACAACATACTCAACGTCGACACGTACAACGGCTTCTTCGCCGGCAGTTGGTTCCTCGGCGACCATACCGTCAAGGCCGGCGTCGATTTTCAGCGCGACAAGTTTTACAACCTGTTCGGCCGGACCGAGTTCGGCGCCTACGTGTTCGACACGATCGACGATTTCGCGTCCGGGCAGTATTCGAGTTTCAACCTGTACCAGCCCGCGCCGGGCTACACGCTGAACGACATCGCGGCGATCTGGACGCTCGACCAGTGGGGTTTCTTCGCCCAGGACACGTGGCAGGTGACGCCGCAGTTTTCGTTGCAATACGGGCTGCGGATCGATATCCCGAAGACGGGCAACCGGCCGATCTACAACGCGGCGTTTGAAGATGCGTTCGGCATTTCCAATACCGGAACGGTCAGCGGCAACAGCGTGATCGAGCCACGCATCTCGTTCAACTACGCATTCGACACCGAGCGCCTGACCCAGTTGCGCGGTGGCGTCGGGGTGTCCGAAGGCGTGACACCGGGCGTGTGGCTGTCCAACCCGTTCACGAACAACGGAGTCACGCTGACCAGCGGTTTCTCGAGCAGCGGCACCTTCAACCCCGACCCGTACACGCAGGTCCTGCCGGCCAGTTCGCCGCCGGCCCCCGAAGTCGATCTGGTCGACAAGAACTTCAAGCTGCCGACGGTCATCAAGGCGAGCCTCGGCTTCGATCGCGAGTTGCCTTGGTGGGGGCTTGTCTTTTCCGCCGACTACATCCACCTCGCGACGCAGGACGCGATCTACTACCAGAACCTGAATCTTGGCGCGCCGACAGGCGTGCTGCCCGATGGCCGGCTGAGCTATTGGGCGAACCCGTACTACGATTTCACGACAGGCGGCAAGGCGAGTGGCCAGGCGCCGAACCGGAACATGAACTTCTATGACATCGTGCTGCTCACGAACACTAACCAGGGCAAGGCTGATTTCCTGTCGCTGCAAGTCAAGAAGCCGCTGAGCAACAACCTCTCCGGCAGCCTCGCGGCCGTGTTCGGGCGCTCCACCGACGTCAACTCGGGCACGTCCTCGCAGGCGGCATCCAACCTGAACAAGAACGCGGTGTTCAATCCGAACGAGAATATCGCGTCGCCGAGCAACTACGATGTCCGCGAGCGCCTGTTGGCGTCGCTGACCTGGAAGCATCACTTCTTCGGCGACTACGGCACCAGCATCTCGACGATCTACGACGGCCACACCGGGCAGCGTTACAGCTGGGTGTTCGGCAATGACGTGAGCGGCGTTTGCTACGGCAGCTCGTCGAACTGCCCGTTCGGTCTCGTCTACATCCCGACGGGGCCGGGTGACGTCGAGTTCGCCAACGGTACGGACCCGAACGTGATCTCGCAATTCTTCGACTTCATCAAGGGCAACAAGTACCTGCGCGAGCATGCCGGCGGCCCGGCCGGGCGCAACGGCGCGCACGCGCCGTGGGTGAACCGCATCGACTTGAGCTTCCGGCAGGAGATCCCCGGCCTGTTCTCCGGCAACAAGGGCGAGATCAAGTTCGACATCTACAACATCCTGAACATGCTCAACAAGAAGTGGGGCGACATTTACGACGTCGACTTCCCGTACCAGCGTACGTTGGCGAATTTCGCGGGCGTCGACCCGGTGACCGGCAAGTACGTCTACTCGCTGCCGACCAGTGGTGGAAACTATGCGCCCGGCAAGATGACGTACGAGAATTCCGCAGCCCAGTCGGTGTGGTCGGTCCTGGTGACGTTGCGCTACACGTTCTGATGCCGGGACCCGAACCCGCGAACAGCCCGGTGGTGGCGGGAGCCCCAATCGGCGCAGCGAACGCGCCCGAGGCCCCGCGCACCGTCAATGCACGCATCTCGCCGGTCGATGGGCTCGACGTGCTGTCGCGGGACGAGGTCGGCCAATTGCGAGCCACCGGCCGCGGCAGCGTCCACGACCTGCTGCGGCATTGCGCGCTGGCGGTCCTGACCCAAGGCACCGTCAGCGACGATGCGCGGTTGATGCAGGAACGCTATCCCGACTTCGACCTCGCGATCCTGCAACAGGACCGGGGCGTCAAGCTCGAGCTGCGCAATGCTCCCGCAGAAGCGTTCGTCGATGGCGACATCATCCGCGGCGTCAACGAACTGCTGTTCGCGGTACTGCGTGATGTCGTCTACGTGGCCATGCAGATCGGCGAAGGGCGATTCGACCTGACGGGTTCCGAGGGGATCACGAACGCGGTGTTCGAGATCCTGCGTAATGCGCGCATTCTGCGACCGAACGTGGACCCGAACCTCGTCGTGTGCTGGGGCGGGCACAGCATCTCGCGCGGCGAGTACGACTACACCAAGAAGGTCGGTTACGAACTCGGGCTGCGCGGCCTCGACATCTGCACCGGTTGCGGTCCCGGCGCGATGAAGGGACCGATGAAGGGCGCCAACATCGCCCATGCGAAGCAGCGCCGGCCGCGCAATCGCTACATCGGGATCACCGAGCCCGGCATCATCGCGTCGGAATCGCCGAATCCGATCGTCAACAACCTCGTCATCATGCCGGACATCGAGAAGCGGCTCGAGGCGTTCGTGCGCATCGCCCACGCGGTCGTCATATTCCCGGGCGGCGTCGGCACGGCGGAGGAGATCCTCTACATCCTCGGCATCCTGATCAATCCGGCCAATGCGACGTTGCCATTGCCGCTGGTGCTCACCGGACCCGCCGAATCGGCGGCGTACTTCGAGCAGATCGACCGGTTCCTCAGGCTGGCCCTCGGTGACGCCGTCGCGTCGCGTTACCAGATCGTCATCGACGATCCGCGCAATGTCGCTCGCCAAGTCCAGCGCGGGATCGAAAAAGTCCGGATCAATCGGCTCGATTCGAAGGACGCGTTCTACTTCAACTGGGCGCTGCAGATCGCGGCCGATTTCCAGACACCGTTCAAGTCGAGCCATGCGGCGGTTGCGGCGCTGAATCTCGACCGCGGGCAGCCGGCCCACGTGCTTGCGGCGAATTTGCGGCGGGCGTTTTCGGCGATCGTGTCGGGCAATGTGAAGGAAGAGGGCCGGCGCGCGATCGAAACCGAAGGTCCGTTCAAGATCCACGGCGACGCCGAAGTCATGCGGGCGCTCGACCGGTTGCTTGCGAGTTTCGTCGGGCAGCAACGGATGAAGCTTCCGGGCAGTCACTACGAACCGTGTTACCGGATCCAACCCACCTGACGAGTCCGGGGAGTGGATTGTCGCTTCCGGACCAGGCGGTCGCAGGCCGGGAAGGCCGCGCGAGGCCTGGATGCGGAGATGAAGGCACGGCTGCCGGAGGGTTGGCGCCCGAAGTTGGACTCGAACCAACGACCCCCTGATTAACAGTCAGGTGCTCTAACCGGCTGAGCTATTCGGGCGGGCCGCGTATTGTGTTGGCCCGCCCGCGTCAGGTCAAGGTGCGCTCGCCACCGCGACGCATGCCGCGGCGGCGGCGGCCGCGGCCGGCGCCGACCGCAGGCGGCCCGCATTGTTGATGACCAACGATGTTGCGCGGGACGTGCCGCCTCGATCGCACGCAGTCAGGGTCAGGTTCGTGCCGGACGCTGCGCCACTTGCGCGGTAGCGCACGAACCGGCGTCCCGCGCTCGACACGATGGCGACGCCCGGGGCTTGCGCCGCCGCGCGGTTGACCACATCCTCGTCTTCGTCGTGGCGGTCGTTGCCGTTGCGATCGACGAACACGAGCCAGCCGTGGTGCCATTGGTTCGTGTTCGTGCATTGGAGCCCGTCCGTGCTCGGACAGAGGAGGACATTGAGTCGCCGCTCGACCGCCGTCGAGCGCGCCGTCTGTATCGTTGCCGCCAGCGTGCTGGCTGCGGTTCCGCTGCGAGAGTGGGCAATGAGGTTGCCGAATGCGGGTGCTCCGGAAGCAAGAACGATGGCCATGATCGCCACCACCATCAGGACTTCGATCAACGTGATGCCGCGGGTACCGTTGAAGCCGTTCGACATTGTCGTGCGCTCCTTGTCGGGGGTGCGGACATGGTAGGTATTGAGCCGTATCTCCACGACCGGCGGGGAACACCGCATTGCGTAGGAAATCGGCGCGGGCAACCGCGCGAATCGGCAAGGGTGGCCGTCGGATTCCGGGGATCCCCCGCGTGAGCGACCGCTTCGAACTCGTGGCCCCGTTCGCGCCGGCGGGCGACCAGCCCGGCGCGATCTCTCGGCTGACCCAGGGCTTCGACTCGGGGCTTGCGCGCCAGACCCTGCTCGGCGTGACCGGCTCCGGCAAGACGTATACGATCGCGAGTGTCGTCGCCAACGTGCAGAAGCCGACCCTGGTGCTGGCGCCGAACAAGACGCTCGCGGCCCAGTTGTACGGCGAGTTCCGCGAGTTCTTCCCGCACAACGCGGTCGAGTACTTCGTCAGCTACTACGACTACTACCAGCCGGAAGCCTACGTGCCGGCCTCGGACACGTACATCGAGAAGGACGCGTCGATCAACGAGCACATCGAGCAGATGCGCCTGTCGGCCACCAAGGCGCTGTTGTCCCGGCCGGACGCGCTGATCGTCGCGACGGTTTCGGCGATCTACGGGCTCGGCGACCCGGACGATTACCTGAAGATGCGCATGCACCTGATGCGTGGCGAGCACACGGACCAGCGCGCGCTGATTCGGCACCTGACCGAATTGCAGTACACGCGCGGTGACTTCGAGTTGCGCCGCGGCACCTATCGCGTCCGCGGCGAGACGATCGACGTATTCCCGGCCGAATCGGAAACCGAGGCGTTGCGCATCGAGCTGTTCGACGGCGACATCGAGAACCTGTCGCTGTTTGATCCATTGACGGGCGAAGTGCTGCGCCGGATCCCGCGCTACACCGTCTACCCGAAGACCCACTATGCGACGACGCGCGAACGCGTCGTGCATGCGATCGACACGATCAAGGCCGAACTCGTCGAACGCCTCGCGTACCTGCGTGGCGCCGGCAAATTGCTCGAAGCGCAGCGGCTCGAGGAACGAACGCGCTACGACGTCGAGATGATGGCCGAGGTCGGCTACTGCAACGGCATCGAGAACTATTCACGCCACTTGACCGGGCGCGCGCCGGGCGAACCGCCGCCGACCCTGTTCGACTACCTGCCGGCCGATGCGCTGCTGGTCGTCGACGAATCGCACGTGACGATCCCGCAGCTCGGCGCGATGTACAAGGGCGACCGCTCGCGCAAGGAAACACTGGTGGAGTTCGGCTTCCGGCTGCCATCGGCGCTCGACAACCGTCCGTTGAAGTTCGAGGAGTGGGAGGCACGCGCGCCGCGGATGATCTTCGTTTCGGCGACGCCGGGGCCATGGGAACTCGGCGAATCCTCGGGCAATGTCGTCGAGCTGGTCGTGCGGCCCACCGGGCTCGTCGATCCCGCCGTCGAGGTCCGCCCGGTGCGCGCGCAGGTCGAGGACCTCCTCGGCGTCATCCACGAACGCGTCGCCTCCGGGGAGCGCGTGCTGGTCACGACGCTCACCAAGCGGATGGCGGAGGACCTGACCGAGTTCCTGTCCGAGCAGGGCGTGCGCGTGCGCTACCTGCACTCGGACATCGACACCGTCGAGCGGGTCGAGATCATCCGCGACCTCAGGCTCGGCGCGTTCGACGTGCTGGTCGGAATCAACTTGCTGCGCGAGGGACTCGACATGCCGGAGGTGTCGCTGGTCGCGATCCTCGATGCCGACAAGGAAGGCTACCTGCGATCGACGAACTCGTTGATCCAGACGATCGGCCGCGCCGCGCGCAATCTGCACGGCAAGGCGATCCTGTACGCCGACAATGTCACGCGCTCCATGCGCGCGGCCATCGACGAAACCGATCGCCGCCGGCGAAAGCAGGTCGAGTACAACCAGGCCCACGGCATCACGCCGGCCGGCATCGTCAAGGCGGTGACCGACATCATGGAAGGCGCGCGGGCCGAGCCCGCCTTGGAGAAGATCCGCGGCCGTGGGCGAGGCACGCAGCCCGCGCGTCGTGTCGCCGAGAATGCGGCCGACTACGCTCAGCTTGAACCGGGAGCCGCGGTCGCGAAGATCCGCGACCTCGAAAACGCGATGTACAAGCACGCCGAGGACCTCGAGTTCGAAGAAGCGGCGCGTCTCCGCGACGAGATCCGCCGCGTGCGGGAACAGGCCTTGGTGCGGTAGCCCGGCTCAGGCTGCCGGGCCGGCGGATTCGCGCCGCAGCAGTTCGCGCTTGCGATCGATGCCCCAGCGATAGCCGGCCAATCTGCCGTCGCTGCGCACGACGCGGTGGCAGGGAATCGCGACCGCGAGCTTGTTGTTTGCGCACGCATTGGCGACCGCGCGCACGGCGTGCGGCTCGCCGATTCTGGCTGCGACTTCCGCGTACGACAGGGTCGAACCCGGCGGGATCCGCTGCAATGCGCGCCAGACGCGCTCCTGGAACGCCGTGCCGCGGATGTCGAGTGGCAGGTCGCAACCCCGGCGCGGATCCTCGACGAGACCGACCACGGTCGCGACGAGACGCTCGAAATCCCGGTCACCGCCGAGCAGTTCGGCATTCGCGAACCGTTCCTGCAGGTCCGAGAGCAATGCGCCGGGATCGTCGCCAAGCGAAATCGCACAGATCCCGCGTTCGCTTCGCGCGACGAGGATGGCGCCGAGGGAACTCTGGCCGACGGCAAACCGGATCGTCTGCCGTGCACCACGGCTACGGTATGCACGCGGCGGCATGCCGAGCGAACGCTGTGCCGCCGCGTGCAACCGGCTGCTCGATCCATAACCCGCCGTGACACCGGCGTCGGTGACCGTCCGTTCGTTCCGCAACGCCGCCCGCAACGCTTCGGCACGCCGCGCGGCAGCGTAGGCTTTCGGCGAGATGCCAGTGACGGACTTGAACACGCGCTGGAAGTGCCCCGGACTCAGCTCGGCCTCCCGGGCCAGCAGCGCGAGGCTCGGTTCCGTTTCCGCCGACTCGATGATGCGGCACGCACGGCGCACGGCTTCAACGTGCCGCGGAACGAGCGGGTCCTGCCCATTTTGCACGACGTTCCGTGGCCGCTTTCCAGTGTGCGGGGCGGACTGGCCCGCTGCCGAACCCGCGTCCTTTCCGTGCGACGGCGTGTGTGTGGCCGGTGCTGGCCCACGCCGCGCGGACCTTGGCATTGCCGAGTCCGCGCTTCCGGATTTCAAGCGGTTCGGTGTCATCGTTGCGGCAGTCTGCAGCGAGGTCGTTGAATGCGCCATTGCAGCTCTCTTGAATCCTGACCTGTTGGCAACGATAGACTCACGTCGGCAGGCCTGCACTCCGATTCGTGCGATCGGCGTCCGGGAGGGTAGTGGATCGTCGGGGAAAGTGGTGGCCAGGGACGGAATCGAACCGCCGACACGGGGATTTTCAGTCCCCTGCTCTACCAACTGAGCTACCTGGCCCGACCGGGACGCGGGTGTTGCAATACGGCTGGATCGGCGCGCCCGGCATGGGCCGGAGGCCGATTGCGAGGGCTGCGTATTAAAACCGCGGCGCCGGAAGCCGTCAAGCCGCGCGCTTCACCGCGGATGAACCGTGGGGAAACCTGGGTGAGTCGAACGCAACTTGCGCGGGCCCGCCGTCGTCCAACGGGCATCGTTGCTGTTGGGGCACGACGTTGGGATGAAGGAGACAACCATGATGCGGAAGACCGCCCTGTTGACGACGGCACTGGCACTGGCCGGTGCGTTACCCGTGTTGGCGTGGAGCGCGCAGATCGAGGGCGCTCGTGACATTGGCCGCTATCGCGCGGCAGCCGGCGACGAGGTGCGGACGATGCCGGTGACCGGGATCGACAACCTGCAGGCACTCGACGGCAGTTCGCTGGCGGTCTGGACCGCGAACGACAAGCCGTGGCTGCTGGGCGTCGAACAGCCTTGCGACGGATTGGCCAAGGCCGACGACGTCGGATTCACGTCGCACGATGGCGTACTGACGGCGGGTACCGATTTCGTCACGTTTGGTTCGATGAAGTGCAAGGTGACGTCGATCCGGCCGGTGGACTATGCCAGGATCGAGGCCGACAACCATCATCGGGCATCGAAGCACCACCACGAAGCCATGAAGAAGGCAGCGCATGACGAAGCCTGACCGGTTCGGTTTCGGCTTTCGTGGGCCGTGCCGGCGCGCGATCGTGCGCGCCGGCCAGCTGGCCGTTGCCGGTGTCCTGCTGGCCGGTGCGCTGGCGACAGGAAACGACGCGTTCGCGCAGACGCCGGCGACGCAGCAGGAGGCACTGTCACGGTACGAGAAGTACGCCGGTGCTCCGATCGACCAGTTCCAGTTCTGGGATCTTCACCAGTGGGAACTGGCCGGCCGGGACAAGTTGCTGGTGTGGACCGCGGTCAACAAGGTCTACCTGATCACGGTCCAGTTGCCATGCAACCGCTTGCAGTGGGCGAACTCGATCGGTCTCACATCGCAGCAGGCGCACATCGTCAGCCGGAAGTTCGATTACGTCACGGCGGGTGACGAGCGTTGCCACATCACCGAGATCCAGCCGATCGACTACAAGGCCATGAAGGAAGCGGGCACGGCTGCAGCCGGTGAAACCGGCAAGTAGGCTTTCACTTTCCGGTCGGAACATATCCCGGTGGCATGGCCGAACCGCTCCCGAAGAAATACGCTTCCATCTCACGGGCGAGGAAATCGCGCGTTTTCGGATCGAGCGGGCTCAGGCGATTCTCGTTGATCAGCATCGTCTGGTGCCCGAGCCACCCCCGCCAGGCTTCCTTCGACACGTTGGCGTAAATCCGCTGGCCCAGCTCACCGGGCCACGGTGCGAAGTCGAGGCCTTCCGCGTCGCGGCCGAGCTTGACACAGTGCACCAGATGCGACATGGCTTCGTTCCGGATGGGTGGCCGGACCATCCGGCCAATTCGATTCAGTGTGCAGTGCCGGTGATGCGAGCAATTGCCGGATCGGCGTCGGCAGTGCCAGTGCGCCGAGGTCCTCGTCGCTGGCCCATGCGATCTCCGCATTGTCGCGCGTACCCTGCGGAATTTCGCTGACGGTCACCAGTACCGGTTGCACGCACAGCCGGAAATGCGTGAACGCGTGCATGAACGGCGCGAGCTCGCAGGTCTTGCCGGCGACGTGGAGATGATAACGCAGCGCGAATTCCGCCACGGCAGTCGCGCGCGCCGGGAACTCCGGCAGGCTCCACAGTCCTGCCCACACGCCCACCGGAGGGCGCCGTTCGAGCAGGATGCGCTGATCGCCCGAAAGTGCGATCACGACGACGACGTCACGTTCGGGCACCACGCGTCGAGGCCGTGGCTGCGGCAAATCCCGTTCGCGGCCTTGCGCCTTGGCCAGGCACCCACGCCGTACCGGACACTCTCCGCAGCGGGGCGCTCGCCGCGTGCAGACCAGCGCGCCGAGATCCATGATCGCCTGCGTGTAATCGGCGGCGCGCAATCGTGGTGTGTGCCGTTCGGCGAGATCCCAAAGTTTCCGCGTGGTGGCCGACGCGCCAGGCCAGCCGTCGACCGCATGCCATCGTGCGAGCACGCGTTTGACGTTGCCGTCGAGGATTGGGTGCCGTTGGCCGAAGGCCTGCGCCAGGATCGCGCCTGCCGTCGTTCGTCCGATTCCGGGCAGTGCTGCGAGATCGGAAAGCCTGCGCGGCAATTTGCCTGGGTGGCGGGCCATGCAGATCGCGGCGGCCTCGTGCAGGTGGTGCGCGCGCGTGTAGTAGCCGAGCCCTGACCACAGCGCGAGCACGCGGTCACGTGGCGCCGCGGCGAGATCCGCCAAGGTCGGCAGTGCCTTCGTGAAGCGCTCGAAATACGGCAGCATGGTGGTGACGCTGGTCTGTTGCAGCATCACTTCCGCGATCCAGAGCCGGTAGGCCGTGCGCGGATGCTGCCAAGGCAGGTCGTGCCGGCCGTGGCGGTCGAACCAGCCGAGCAGGCGGCGCGCGAAGGCGTCCGCCTCAGGCATTGGCGCCGATGGCGGCAGGAAGCAGTCCGTCCACGAACGCAGCCGCATCGAACTCGCGCAAGTCGCCCGCACCTTCGCCGAGTCCGACGAAACGGATCGGCAATCCGAATTCGCGCGCGAGCGCGAACACGACGCCGCCCTTGGCCGTCCCGTCGAGCTTGGTCACCACGAGGCCGGTCACGCCGGCTGCCTCGGTGAAGCGCCGCGCTTGCGACAGCGCGTTTTGGCCCGTGGTGCCATCGATCACGAGCAGGACTTCGTGGGGCGCCTCGGCGTCGAGCTTTGCGAGCACGCGTCGGATCTTGGCCAGCTCGTCCATCAGGCCGCCTTGGGTATGCAGGCGACCCGCCGTGTCGGCGATCAGCACATCGATGCGCCGGGCGCGCGCCATCTGCAGCGCGTCGAACACCACGCTGGCCGAGTCGGCGCCGTGGCCCTGCGCCACGACCGGCACGCCGTTGCGCCGACCCCACACGGTGAGCTGTTCGATTGCAGCCGCGCGGAAGGTGTCTCCGGCAGCCAGCATCACCGTCTTGCCGGACCCGTTGAACCGATGCGCCAGCTTGCCGATCGTCGTCGTCTTGCCGACGCCGTTGACGCCGACGACGAGGATGACGAATGGAACCTTCGTGGTGACGTCGAGCGGTTGCTGTACCGGTCGCAAGCGCGTGATCAGATCCTCTCGGAGCGCCAGGCGCAGCGCTTCGGCGTCGGCGAACGCACGGCGCGCGACGCGCGGGCGCAGTCCCTCGATGACTGCGGTCGTCGTCGCGACTCCGGTGTCCGCAGTCAGCAGGCAGACCTCGAGTTCATCGAGCAACGATTCGTCGAGCGGTGCATTGCGTGTGAACAGAGCGGCGAGGTTGCGGGCAAAGCCGCTGCCTGCAAGACGTTCCCGCCAGGGTCGCCGGGCGGTTCCGGTGTCGCTGGCCGACGTGTCGGCAATGGGTGCCGCCTCCGGCGGGGCCGGGAGAGCATCCGCAGGAGTGTCACTCGAAGCCTTGCCCGCCGCGGGAGAAGTGGTTGTCGGCGGAGCCTTGTTGCGGTTCCAGAAAGGGCGCATTGCAAGAAGAACGTACGGCAGGGCGGGGTATGCTAGCACCCCGTTCCCCGGCTTCCGGAACCGCATGCCGACGCGCACGAGACATCCGGTTGGGCGGGACGTGCCGGGTCGTCTGCGCATCATCGGCGGGCGCTTGCGCGGATCGCGCATCGACGTTCCCGATCGCCGCGGG
The DNA here is from genome assembly GCA_046347015.1 of Lysobacterales bacterium. Lineage (GTDB taxonomy): Bacteria > Pseudomonadota > Gammaproteobacteria > Xanthomonadales > Rhodanobacteraceae > Dokdonella_A. Next base: position 14,141 of record JAXMHA010000011.1, read on the forward strand.
CTGCGGCCGACGCCCGATCGCGTCCGCGAGACGCTGTTCAACTGGCTTGCGCCGGAGATCGAAGGCGCCCGTTGCCTCGACCTGTTCGCCGGCACCGGCGCGCTCGGGATCGAAGCCTTGTCGAGGGGCGCCGCCGGCTGCACGTTCGTCGAGCACGATCCGGGCCTCGCGCAAGCGATCGGCGCCAATCTCACCCGGCTGCACGCGGCCGGCGGAGAAGTCGTCGTGGCCGATGCAATCGGTTGGCTCGCGCGCGAACCCCGGCCCTTCGACATCGTGTTCGTCGATCCGCCGTTCGATCGCGAACTGTGGGCGGCGGCGCTGCAGGCGCTCGAGTCGGGACGCTGGCTGGCGCCGCGGGCATCGATCCATGTTGAACACCCGCGCGACTTGTCGCTCGACGCGCCGGGCAACTGGACGGTGCACCGGCAAGGTCGCGCCGGCGCGGTGGGATACGACCTGTTTCGTCGCGGTGTTGCGCGCGATCCGGTAAGCTAGGCACGGCATTCGTGCCATTGGACCCCGAACCATGGCGAATCGGGCAATGCGATCACGCATCGCGGTGTATCCCGGCACCTTCGATCCCATCACCCACGGCCACACCGATCTCGTGCAGCGTGCGGTGCGGTTGTTCGACTCCGTCCTCGTCGCCATTGCCGAAAGTCCGTCGAAGCAGCCCGGTTTCTCGCTCGACGAGCGCATCGCGATGGCGCGCGTGGCGCTCTCCGGAATCGAAGGCGTCGAAATCCGCGGGTTCTCCGGGCTGCTGGCCGACTTCGTCGTCGAGAGCGGTGCCGGCGTGATCCTGCGCGGCTTGCGCGCCGTTTCCGACTTCGAGTACGAGTTCCAGCTCGCGGGCATGAACCGCCATCTCATCCCGAGCGCGGAAACGTTGTTCTTGACCCCTGCCGGACAATACAGTTTCATTTCATCGTCGTTGATCCGCGAGATTGCGCGGCTCGGTGGCGATGTTTCGGGGTTCGTCCATCCGGCCGTGATGGCGGCCCTCGCCAAGCGCTATCGCGGCTCCTTGACCACCGAGTAAGGGGAACATGCCATGTCCAGACTGATTGCCATCTGCCTTGCCGCCGTCGCGATGCTCGCACTCGCCGCCTGCAACCAGAGCGAAAAAGCCGCCGAAGACGCCGCCGCCAAGACTCCGCAAGTCCTGCCGGCACCGACCAATCCAACCGACAAGACGGCGTGGAAGCAGTATCTCGTCAGTGCCGTCACGGCGCACATGGAGGGCGTCAAGACCAATCACCCGTACATGTACTTCGTTCCGTCCGGCGACGACCAGGCGACCAAGGATGACCGGCAGAACCAGCTCGACAACGTCAGTGGCGTGATCCAGCGCGGCGTGTTGCCGGGCAACATGATCGCGTTCGGCGGGCCGGACTCGAAGACCACTGCCGACCTGATCGTCGAGGCCTTCAAGAATGCTTCGCCGGGCGCGCTGAAGGACGTGGTCGTGTTGTTCGTCGGCGCCGCGGCTGACCAGGACGCCATCAAGGCCGCAATTGCTCCGTCCGGCGCCGAGTTCCGCTTCGTCGAAATGAAGTAGCCGCACGTTGCGGTCGGCGTTCCTGCGCCGCTCCCGCCCGGCGTGGGTAGCCGCGCGCCGGCCCGGGCCCCGCGTGGCTGCCCCAAATGTTTTCTGGAGTTCCGTCGATGCCCGCTTTCCGCTTCCCGTCCGCCGCGTGCTTCGCCGCGATCGTTGTGTTCGCCGTTGCGGCTCCGGTCGAGGCACGGGAAGCCGGCCCCGGACACGCGGCCATCGCGAGTGCTCACGTGCTGGCCACCGACGCCGGCCTCGAAGTGTTGCGCGAGGGTGGCAATGCGTTCGATGCCGCGGTCGCGGTCGGGGCCGCGCTGTCGGTGGTGGAACCTCAGAGTTCGGGGCTCGGCGGCGGCGGGTTCCTGTTGCTGCATCGTGCGTCGGACGGCAAGAACACGATGATCGATGCGCGCGAGACCGCGCCGGCGGCCGTCGACGCGATGCGATACCTCGATGCGTCGGGGAAGCTCGATCGCGACAAGTCGTTGAACGGGCCGCTGTCGGCCGCAATCCCGGGTGAAGTCGCGGGACTCGTCTGGGTGTCACGACACTACGGGAAACTGCCGCTTGCAAAGGCTTTGGCACCGGCCATCAAGCTGGCGCGTGACGGCTTCGAACCGGATTCGCGCTTCCTGTCGGAGCTGGCGCACCGCCGCGACGTCGTCGCGCGGTTTCCGGCGTCGGCGAAGCTGCTGCTGGTCGACGGCGAGGCGCCGAAGGCGGGCTGGACATTCCGCAATCCCGATCTTGCCGCGCTGCTGGAGCGGATCGCCGCCGGGGGCGATGCCGCGTTCTACACCGGGGAGTTTGCGCGGCGCTTGGTCGACGGCGTGCGCGCCGCCGGCGGTGACTGGTCGCTGGACGACCTTGCGTCGTACCGGGTGCGCGAGCGCGAACCGATCGAGTTCGCCTACCGTGGCTACCGGATCATCACTGCGTCGCCGCCATCATCGGGCGGGATCGTGCTGGCGGAAATGCTGAACATCCTGTCCGGCTACGACCTGTCGAAACTCGACCGGGTGCATCGCGTGCACTACGAGATCGAAGCCATGCGCCGAGCCTACCGCGATCGCGCGGCCTACCTCGGCGATCCGGATTTCGTGCAAATGCCGGTCGCCGAACTGACGAGCCCTCTGTACGCGGCCGGCCTGCGTGCATCGATCCTGCCTGACAAGGCAACGCCGAGCGCGATGCTGCCAGGCTACATGGATCCCGGTGGAGGAACGCACACGACGCACTACTCGATCATCGATGCCGACGGCAACATGGCGGCGGTCACGCAGACGGTCAACATTCCTTTCGGTTCCGGACTGGTCATCGCCGGCACCGGCTTCGTGCTGAACGACGAGATGGACGACTTCGCGCTGCAGCCCGGCGTACCCAACGCGTTCGGCCTGGTCGGCAACGACGCGAATGCACCGAAACCGCATCATCGACCGTTGTCGTCGATGACGCCGACGTTCGCGATCGGCCCGGAGCGAACGGCGGTCATCGGCACGCCCGGGGGTTCGCGCATCATCACGATGGTGCTGGAAGGGTTGCTCGGTTTCTTCGACGGCGAGTTGCCGGAGCAGATCGTTGCCGCACCGCGCTTCCACCACCAGTACCTGCCCGACGTCGTCAGCGCCGAACCCGGCGCCTTCACGCCCGACGAGACCAAGGCACTGGAAGCGATGGGCTACGTGATCAACGAATCCGGTCGCCGCTGGGGGTTCATGAACATGGTGAGTTGGGACCGCAAGACCGGCGTGCTGCATGCGGCGTCCGACCCGCGCGGCGTGTCGGGCAGCGGCAAGGTGCAATGAATCCGCGTCTCGCAAGCAGGCCACGGGCGCCATGATGCTTTGGTCGAAAGCCGGCAACTCGCAACGCCTTGACGGTGGCGCGATGTTTGGCAGTGCGCCGCAGGCGCTGTGGCGGCGTTGGCGTGAACCGGATGCGGAAAACCGCATTCCGCTTGCGTGCCGGAGCCTGCTGGTCGAGGACCTCGATGGCCGCAACGTGCCGTTCGAAACCGGAATCGGAGCGTTCTTCGAACCGGTTTTGCGCGAACGCTACGGCGTGGTGGAAGCCGGCCACGTCCTGCTGGACAGTCTCGCGGAGGCAGGCTTCACGCACGAGGACATCGACGTCGTTGTGCTGTCGCACCTGCATTTCGACCACGCCGGCCGGACTCCCCGATGCCTGGGAGAAAGGGCAATCGCCACGGCTGTTGTTCCCGGAGGTGGCGTATCTCGTCTCCGCAACCCATTGGCCGCGCGCCGTGAATCCGCACCCTCGCGACCGGGCGTCGTTCATTCCCGGCTTGACGGAATTGCTGGAAGCCTCGCGGCGGCTGGGACTCGTCGACGGCGGCCATTCGCCGACACTCGGTCCGGATGTGCGCTTCCACTACAGCGACGGGCATGCTCCCGGACCGATGCTGGCCGAGCTCGTGACCGGCGGATCCGCGCCGGGCATCGTCTTCTGCGCCGACCTGATTCCCGGGCGCCCTTGGGTACACGTGCCGGTCACGATGGGATACGACCGCTTCCCCGAACGCCTGATCGAGGAAAAGCGGGCGTTCCTCGGCGACCAGTTCGAGCGCGACGTGCGTTTGTCCTTCACCCACGATCCGGACTGCGCCACGGCGCGCGTGGCGCGTGATGCGTCGGGCCGGTTCGCGACGTTCGATGAAAGTCCAATGCTTGCAGGCGAGGAGGCCTGAACCCGAATGGCCAAGGCAAAGCGTTCCGGGACTGCCGGAGTCATCGTTGCCCTCATCGTCATCCTGATCGCTGTGGCCGGCACCTGGGGAATCCGCCGGCACCGCGCGGCCCAGGAATCCGGAGCCACGGCGGCCGGCGGCGCGACTGCCAGCGCGATCCACGTCGATGCCTCGCGCGTCGACCCGGCGAATGAAGGCAAGATCATCACCTTGCATGGCCAACTCGACATCGGCCAGCCGGCGTCCGACCGGCAGCTCGGGGTGTCGTCCGATGCGGTGGCGTTGTATCGCATCGTGATGATGCGGCAATGGCTCGAAACCTGTCCCGCGGGCGGTCCCTGCCGGTACGAGGAGGTGTGGTCCGACCAGCCGATCCACTCGGCGAAGTTCAAGGAGCCCGCCGGTCACCAGAATCCGGAGAAGATGCCGTTCCGTTCCGCCCGCTTCACCGCGCGCGAACTGAAGATCGGCGCGTACCGGATTTCCGCGGCACTGCTGGCATCGGACCGGAAGCCGGCACCGTATCCAGTGACGGTGGCGAAGATTGCACCGAACCTCGCGGCGACGTTCCGTGACAACAACGGCGCGCTTTACTCCGGCAACGATCCGGCGCACGCGCAGGTGGGCGACTTGCAGGTCGTCTACCGGATCGTGCCGGGAGGCGAGGTCACGGTGACGGGCGTGCAGCGCGGCGACGCGGTCATTCCGGCGCCGAAGGTCACCCATTGATGACCCGCGGGGCCTTGGAGTGTCGATAACGGCGATTTACACGGCGCTGTGCGCGCTGCTGGTGCTGTTCCTGGCCGCACGCGTTTCGCTCGCGCGCCGCTCGGCCCACGTCGGCATTGGCGATGGCGGCGACCGGTTGCTGCTCCGGCGCATCCGGGCGCATGCGAACGCCGTCGAGAGCATCCCGATCGCGCTGTTGCTCCTGCTGGTCCTCGAACTGGCGCGGGTGCGCCCGACGCTGCTGCACGTGTTCGGCGTGACGCTGGTCGTTGGCCGGGTCCTGCACGCCATCGGCCTGTCACGCAGCGGCGGCACGACCCCGGAGCGGTTCATCGGGACAGCACTGACCTGGCTCGACATCCTCGCGATGTCGCTGCTGGTCCTGTGGCGCGCGTTCGGCGGCTGAGCAGGTCAGGCAGTGGCGGCCGCCGGAAGCTCGATCTGCACGAGCAGTCCGCCGCCGTCGGCGTTTTTCGCGCTGATCGTGCCGCCAAGCTGGTGGATCGCACGCCACGCGATCGCGAGCCCGAGACCCGTACCGCCGGATGCGCGGGTGCGCGCCGTATCGGTCCGGAAAAACGGTTCGAAGATCCGCTCGAGCTGGTTCTCCGGTACGCCCGGGCCATGGTCGCGCACCGCAATCATGACGCGGCGGCCATCCGGGCCGGATGGGCTCATCCGCACGCTGACCGTCGTGCCGTCGGCCGTGAACGCGAGGGCGTTGCGGACGACGTTTTCCAGCGCGCTGTACAACGCATCCCGCGAACCGACCACGTTCTGGTGCGCGCACTCGGCCAGCACGACCTTGCGTCCCCGCGGTGCGCCTTCGTAGGCCGCATTGGTGATGACGTTCTCGAGCAGGTCATCGAGCGCGATGACCTCGCTCGCCGATTGCCGTCCTGCCTCGAGGCGCGAGAGTTCCAGCGCCTGGGCCAGCATGGCCTCGAGCCGGTCGGCCTCGCTCTCGATGCGGTCGAGCGATGCCTGCCGCAGCGCCGCGTCGCCGTCGCGGGCCAGTTCCAGCGCGACCCGCAGCCGGGCCAGCGGCGAGCGCATTTCGTGCGACACGTCGCGTACCAGCCGGCGGTGGCTTTCGATCAGGTTCATGATCCGCTCGGCCATGCGGTCGAACTCGCGCGCCAGCGCGACCACTTCGGCGCTGCGGCCGAACGGAATCTCGCCCACCCGCGCGTCGAGGTCGCCGGCGGCAAACCGACGCGCGCTGGTCCGGATGCGCGTCAGCGGCGCGGCCACGTAGCCTGCGATCAGGGACGCGGCCAGCGCGCTTACCAGCAGCGCGATCCCGATGTTGGCCCAGAACGTCGCCGTCCGCCGTGCGATCATCCGGGTCAGGAAGTTCCCTTCGCGCACCGCGACTCCGATCAGTTGGGCGCCATCGGGTGCGGTCATCGCGAGCGCCATCGTGTGCGGCGTCATGTATTCGCCGGCGCCACCCGCCACGGCCCGCTCCGCGTCGACCGCATCGGGCGTCGGTTCGCGGCCGAGCAGGTCGACTTCATGCGCATCGAAGATGTACACGCGGATCGCCTGCGCGCTGCCGGCGGCATTGAGCCACGTGCGCAGTTCGGCCGGGTTCTGCATGTCGATGTGGTGCTGCGTGTGGCGCAGCAGGTCGCTCATCGCCGCTTGCAGCCGGGTCAGGTCCGACCCCGGCAGCCGCGCGTTCTCGTAGTCGCTGGTGATGAGCCAGGCGAACGCGACCAGGACCGCGACCGTGGCGACCCAGACCGCGACGAAAACACGCCAGAACAGCCGCCGCATCAGCGCGCCGCCGGACCGGACGTCACCACGCGGCGGGGATTCACGGACTTTCCTCGCCGCCGAGACGCAGCAGCAGGTAGCCGCCGCGGTGCACGGTGGTGATCGGGGATGCCTCCGGACCGATCTTGCCGAGCTTGCGCCGCAAATTGGAGATGTGCACGTCGATCGAACGGTCGAACGGCCCGAGCGGACGCCCGAGCACGGTCTGTGAAATGCGCGCCTTGCTGACGACGCGCCCGGCCTCGCGCACCAGCAGCGCCAACAGGTCGAATTCGGTGGCCGTGAGCGTCAGGGCCTTGCCGTCGAGCGTCGCGGAACGCGACGACGCGAGCAGGCGGATCGGCCCGTTCTGCAGGTCGGCCAGCAGTTCGACCCCGTCGCCGTGCGCGCGGCGCAGGACCGCCCGCAGCCGCGCCGAAAGCTCGCGCGGGTTGCAGGGCTTGCCGATGTAGTCGTCGGCGCCGAGTTCGAGCCCGGCGATGCGGTCGATGTCTTCGCCGAGGGCCGTCAGCATCAGCACCGGTATTGCCGAGTTGCGGCGCAATTCGCGCAGGGCGTCGAGGCCGGACGTCTCCGGCAGCATGACGTCGAGCACGATCGCATCGTAGCTTCCATTGCGCGACTGGATCTGCAGGTGTTCCGCATCGTGCGCGACCTCGACCTCGAAGCCGTCGCGCGCGAGGAAATCGCGCAGCAATTCCGCGAGTTCCACGTCATCGTCGACCAGCAGGATCCGGCTGCGGCTCATCGCGACAGCATAGCCCGCAGACCGCTGCCGCAAGGGCCGCGGGCCGACATTTGCAGGACTTTACCTGCCGGCGCGGCCCGGGGCCGGAGCCTCAGGGAGCCTCGTCGGCCGCGGCAGCGCGCATCGGTGCCGCGTGGGGTTTCGAGTTGCCCCCGGCCTGGTGGTGCACGGCCGTCAGGCGCCGCATCGGCAGTACCAGCAGGAATGACACCACGGTGATCGCGATGCCCCAGTAGCCGAGCTGGTTGAAGAGGTGCGTGTAGATCGGCATCGTCTGCACCGGATCGGTGATGCCTTCCGGGACCGCCGCGAAATTGGCGACGATGCCACCGAGGTACTGCGAAATGCCGGAGGCGACGAAGTACGCGCCCATCATGAAGCCGCCCATTCGCGCCGGCACGTAGCGGGCGATCATCGCGAGGCCGAGGCCCGATGTCAGCAGTTCGCCGAGCGATCCGAACAGGTAACCCCAAACCATCACCCACGACGATGTCTTGCCGGGCGACGTCGTGAAGCTCGCCGCCGCGCCATAGATGAAGAATCCGAGTGCGACCGCGGCGAAACCGAGCGCGAACTTCGATGCGATCGACAGGTCGCGCCCCTGGTTGCCGAAATGCGTGTACAGGTAGGCGAGGATCGGCGACAGGATCATGATCCAGATCGGGTTGAATGCCTGGAATTGCGCCGGCGACCACGTCCACAAGTGCAGGCCGAACAGGTCGAAGCTCCAGTCCACGTTGCGCAACGCGAACAAGTTCAGCGACGTCGACATCTGCTGGTAGAACACGAAGAAGAAGATCGTCTGGATGGTCAGGATCAGCGCGGCGATGAGTCCGGCGCGTTCGTCGCGGTGGCTGCGGGCGATCAGGTACGTGAAGATGCCCAGCAGCACGATTCCGGCGGCGTAGACGAAAATCCGCGCGACGTCCTCGTACTGCAACACCACCGCGGCCCCGATGGCGCACAAGACCGCGCCGCCGATCACGAGCGCGAAGTGGCCCCAGGCGAACGGCTTGTCGTCGGGCACCGAGCCGATGTGGCGCATCGCCTGGGCCATGAACCAGTAGTTGACGAGGCCAATGACCAAGCCGAGGCTGCAGACGCCGAACGCCGCATGCCAGCCGAATTCGCTGTGGTAGGTCGCGTTGACGTAGTCCTTGATCCATGGTGTCAGCAGCATCGACACCGTCGATCCGATGTTGACCGCCATGTAGTAGATCGTGAACGCGCTGTCGATTTTGGAGTCGTCGCCCTCGTAGATCTTGCGCACCAGGTTCCCGGCATTGGGCTTGAACAGGCCGTTGCCGACCACGATGACCGACAGCGCGCCGAACAGCGCCCAGGTGTTTTCGCTGGGCATCGCCATCAGGCCGTAGCCGATGCCGAGGATGATCGCGCCCAGCAGCATCGTGCGGCGCGTGCCGAGGATCTTGTCGCCGATCCAGCCGCCGATCGCCGGGGCCACGTAGATCAGCGCCGCCGCCGCGCTCCACACGAGGTTGGCGCGGTCGTCCGGGAAGCCGAGCCGCTGCACCATGTAGTACACGATCAGCGCCTGCATGCCGTAGAAGCCGAAGCGCTCCCACAGCTCGATCAGGAAGACGGTGCTGAACGAGCGGGTCTTGGACGGGATGGCGGTCTGGGTCGTCATCGGGTTTCGCCGGAATGGAGGAGGGGGCTGGCGCCGCGCGGCCGCTCCGTCACCCGGGGCGTCGAGGCGCGGCTTTTGGCGGCGTGAGAGTAGCCGAATGCGGCCAGCCCCGCACGCGCGGTGCAGCATCGCCAGGACCATCCCCGGGCGGGCAATCCGTGCGCGGATGCATGTGGCAATCCGCCAGCCGGCCGGACATCATGTCGCCGGATCGCGATCAACGGGGTCTTCCCGGGACGTGCAAGCAATGCCGAGCACCATTCGTGGGCTGCTGGGAATCGCCATCGGCAAGCTGCACGGTGAAGACCGTGCCAACGAGGCTTCGATCCTGCTCGGGTACGTGATGGGGCTATCACGTGCCGGGCTTGTCGCGCATGCGCAGGACCCGGTCGACGACGCACGGTGCGCCCGGTTCGCGGAGTTGGTGACGCGTCGAGCGCAAGGCGAGCCGATTGCGTATCTCGTTGGCTCGCGGGGCTTCCACGCACTCGAACTCCGGGTCACGCCTGACGTATTGATTCCCCGGGCGGAAACCGAAGTGCTCGTCGACGTCGCGTTGCGGCGGATTCCGGCTGGCGCAAGTTGCGCCGTTGCCGACCTCGGCACCGGTTCCGGCGCGGTCGCCCTCGCCATCGCGCACGCGCGGCCGCGGGCGTCGGTCGTGGCGACGGACGCGAGCGCCGCGGCGCTCGAAGTCGCGCGGGCAAACGCCGTTCGCCTCAGCTTGCCGAATGTCGAATTCGAGTTGGGCGACTGGTGTGACGCGCTGGGCAATGCGCGCTTCGACATCATCGCGTCGAACCCGCCCTACGTTCGCATCGACGATCCCCACCTCACCGCCGGCGACCTGCGGTACGAGCCGCAGGCGGCGCTGGCCAGCGGCGTCGACGGACTCGATGCAATCCGCTCGATAGTCCGGGATGCGTGCGCCTGCTTGCGGGATGGTGGCTGGCTCCTGCTGGAGCACGGTTACGAGCAGGGCGATGCGGTCCGCGACTTGCTGACGCGGCGTGGCTACGCAGAGGTTTTTTCCGAACGCGATCTCGAAGGGCGCGAGCGCGTCAGCGGCGGCCGGTCGCGTCAGGCTTCCGCATCCGCATAGTCGACCGCCCGGGTCGCGTCCGGAGGCGCGGCGCGGCGCATCGACGCCGCCACCGGAGTCAGCGCGATCGCGACGACGAAGTTCGCGGCCAGTGCGATCAGGCCGATGTAGACGCCGTAGTGCGTGCCGCCGATGACGAGGGCATATACCGGCTTCAAACCCTGCTGCCACGCCAGTGCGCTGCCCAGCAGCATCTTCGCGGAGTTGTTGCCCGCATTGATCGCCGGGCTGCCGGTCGCCAGCGCCATCGTCCACGTCGGACTCGCCGTTGTCGGCCAACGGGAAGCAACAGCGGATCGGAATCGACGGTATCGGGTGGCAGCGTGACGTTCGGATCGGCGGAGCCGACGAGGTTGTTCGAGCCTATCACCGTCACGATTGAGGCAGCCAGGGTCTGGCTGTATGGGCCGCTGCGTCACCGGCCGCGTTGCCGGCAACAATCGTGCTGTCGAGGTGAACCGCGGGATCATAAACCCAGTGCCACTCCAAAGGATGGTCAGCCCGCCGCCTTGGGTCGCGTAGTTGCCGGCAATCGTGCTGTTGGCAATTGCCGCAGCGGTGCTTGCGGCCATGGCACCTCCCGCAAAGGCGCGGTTGCCGGAAAAGGTGCGGCTGGTGATATTGGCATCGGTGTATGTCGCTCGCACCAGTTCCTCGTAGGGTGTACGGGAACTCCCACTCGAACAGTCCGCCCCTGGCGCCATCGGCGACGTTGTTGAATGTCGCACCGGCCACTTGGTAGCCGCCTAGCGTGAATGCACCACCGCCATTGGCATTCTCACCGCTTCGGTGGCCGTGACGGTGTTGCCGGAAATCGTGCTGCCGATCAGGATCACCGATCTCATCGTGTACGCCGCCGCCCGCGGTGGTCTGATAGTCCGTACCACCGCTTGCGCAATCCCTTCCCGCATCCTGTACCGGGCGCGACGACCGAGTTACCACTGACTGCGCTGTTGGTCAGCGCCGTCATGCTGTTGAGCGCCACAGTCCGCCGCCGGATGCGACATTGCGATCGACGGCAGTGACGCTGGAGTCGCTGATCGTGCTGTCGACGGCTTGCACGTTGAAGCCGCTCACTGCGCCGCCACCGTGTCCGCTCAGCCAGGAGCCGCCGCCGGCATTGTTGGTGTGGCAAGCGCTGACGACGACGTGGTCGAGGACCACATACGCGGAGGAAGCTGGCGACACAGGCGGGCCGCTCGGGTCGGTTCCATCGGCAATGGTCAGGTTCGGCAGCGTCACGGTGCCGGGAATGCCGTAGAAGTTGGGCGCGCCCAGCAGGAACACCGCCGAAGCGTTTCCGGAGACCGTCAAGGCTGCGGCGCCCGGTCCGTTGATCGTCAAGGTGTGCACCAGATTCGGTCCGAGCAGGCCGATCGCGATCGGGCCTTGCGTCAGCGTGATCGTGCTGCACGCGAGGCTGGTCAGCGTCGATGGTGCTCATCCAGCGCCGTGGCCGCGACCGTGCGCAGCGTGCCGGGCGAACCGTCGTCGGCGCAGCTCGTGACGGGCAACACCGTCGGCGCGTGATGGGCGGTACGACCGGATTGACCTGATCGACTGCTGAATCGAACCCGGTGCCGGCGGCGGCTGCACCTCGTAGGCGCCGATGTCGGCGGCAGCGCCAACGACACGCGGGAAGCCCGGTCCGCGCTGGTCGACCACGAAGCTCAACGCGTTCGCACCGGCGTCGATGACCCGGCTGCCGGTTTCCAGGGCTATCGTCGCTGACTGCCCGCCATGGTCGGCCAGCGGACCCAGCAGCGGATCGCCACGCTGGGTGTCCGGTGGCAGGGTGATGGCCGGATCGGCATCGCCGATGAAGTCGTGGGAACCGAATACCGCCACCGGAGCGTCGATCGAGTAGCCGGCATGGTCCGGACGTTGGTCCGGACAGATTGCCGGCAATGATCGTGCTCTCGAAGTCCGGCCAGCCGCGGACGTGCAGGTAGTTCCCGTAAAAGTCGAGCCAGCGAGGAGGTCCAGCCGTACGGCACTCCTCCGCGCTGGTGTTGCCGGCGATCGTGCTGTTGGCGATCGACGGTGGCCAGCAGGCCAGCAGCGGCCCACCGGTGCCACCGGAATAATTGCCGGCAATGGTGGAATCCTGGATCGTGAATGTGGCGCGACCGGGAGTTCGACAGGTCCCTTGAACAGCCCGCCGCCATCGCCGTCGGCGACGTTGTTGGCGATCAGGGAGCGCAGGATCGTGGCGTTCTGATAGGCAACCACGCCCCCGCCCACGGTGAATTCCCCGGGATCGGTGGCCACGGTGGTGTTGCCGGAGATGACACTGTCGACCAGCACCAGGTTGCTGGCCCAGAGTCCGCCACCACCCGCATATTGCCCATTGGTCTGCCCGGTAGCCGAGTTGCCGCTGATCGTGCTGCGGATGAGGATGGCTTGGGCTGCCCATGCGCCCCCGCCCTGAGCGTAGCTGCCACCCTCCTCGTGCACCGACGAATCGGTAATCGTGCTGTCGATCATCGTCAGCACGTTCGCGGCCACAGCACCGCCGGAGTGGACGCCGAAACTGGGACTGAAATACGAATGGCAATCGGTGACGTCGACCCGTTCGAGCACGAGGGCGCCGGTTCCGCCGGAAAGGCACGCGGCGCGCTCGAGAAATTCCGGTTCCTCGTGGCCGTGTGCGATCTTCAGGTCGCGCACCGTGAACACGGAGTTGGCGTAACTGCCGGCGTAGAACACGCGGGAGACGCCACCGCCGGAGATCGTCAGTACATCGCGGCCGGGGCCGGCGAGCGTCAGGCCTTCGCGGTCGGTTGCGATCAAGCCTTGCACCAGCGTGATCGTGCCGCAGGTCAACTGAGTCATGTCGACGGTGTCGCCGTCGTGCGCGGAGGCCATCACCGACCGCAAGGTGCCGGGTGAACCATCATCGGCGCAGCTGGTGACGGGCAATGTGTCCGCGTGAGCGACAGCGAAGGTGCCGCCCGCAAACGGCGGCCCTGCCAGCGCCAGCGCGATGAAGGCAGCCAACGGGTGCCGGCGCAGTCGGGCATGGACGGAAGCGACTCGCATTTTCCACGCCCTGCCGAGGACGGCGGAAGCGCCAAGGATACCGCGTGCCACGGGATCGCGCATCCCGATCCGGGTGTGCTTGACGACTTGAAATACGGGGGGGGCACGATGTGTGCCACAGGGGCGGGGTGGACGCCTGCTGCACTCGTCGCCGGCGCCCAGGTCCATGCACGGACAAGGGGAACACCATGAAGAGGCTTCGTACGCTTCTCGTTGCCATATTGCTGCTGGGTGCGTTGTCGCTTGCCCAGGCGCAGTCGCTGCAGGATCGTGTTGCCGCGGCGAACGACACGGCAACCAGCCATACCTATCCAAACAACACCTGCAGCGAATTGCACGACACGGGGTTCTACTGGGAAATCGGCAACGTCGGTGGCATGTATTCCGGCGCCGCTGGCACGGTCCCGGGCGACGGTGTCGCAGGCCCAGGCCGGGATACCCCGATGAAGATTGCTTCCGGGTCGAAGTGGGTCTATGCGGCCTATGTCGCCCAACGTTGGGGCGCAGGGGCGCTGACGGCGCGGGACTGGCAGTTCCTGACGATGTCGAGTGGCTATCACTCGCTGGAGACGGACACAAAATCCGCGTGCAGCGGCAGGTCCGACGCGTTCACGGTCGACGACTGCCTGTCACTCATCGCCGACGACGGCACCCACAACGATTACAACTCGAACGACTCCGGCGAGTTCTACTACAACGGCGGCCATTTCGAGGCGCAGTCCGGGTCACTGAACCTGTTCACTCCGATCACTATTTTCCATGGGAACAGGCTTGGGGATGACGACGACGACGAGCTGGCAACGGAGCTGAACCAGTATCTGGCGCCGGATGCGAACCCGGCCAACCAATGGATCACCTTCGACTGGCCGGTACTGGCCGAAGGCATCGATACGAAACCGGGTCAATACATCGACGACTTCCTGCGGCGAATCCTCTCGCACGAGTTGCAGGAGTACTCGCTGCTCGGCCAGAACGCCGTGTGCACCAACACCAACAAGAATGCGCAAGGACAACCGATCTGCCCGAGCGCGCTGTTCGAACCGCCGGGCCTGTGCGCCTCTGGCGAAAGCTGGCACTACTCCGCCGGGCATTGGATCGAGGACGACACCAGTTCGGTGCCGGTCATTCCCGACGATGGAGCGTACAGCAGCCCCGGTGCACGGGGCTTCGATCCGTGGATCTGGCGGCCGGGCCCACCGTGGGGCACGAACGTCTTCGGTTGGAGCGATCCAATGTATGGTGTCGTTGCACGCTTCGCGACCGCCGACTACCCAAGCACGCCGCAGCCGCAATGCCAACCCGCCAGGACCGAAGCGGAAACCGTCAGTTGGGCATCGATCATGTGCGGCCGTGCCATCCGCAGGGCGTTCCTGACCGGAGTGACGCAATAGCGCAGGAAGCAGCGGTTGCAGTGCATTGCCAGGCGCGGCAGATTGCCGCGCCGGTTCGACTCCAGCGCATGCGGTGCGCGTCGGTTTTGATCAGGCAAGGGTCGAGTCGCTGCTGTCGACTCCAATTTCCGGTTCGGCTGGTTTCTCCTCGAACGAGGCAGGTGCTAGCGGTGCTTCACCGAGTCCGAACAGGATTCATCCGGTTTGACACGGCGCATCGACGTATTCGTGAGCGCGGGTCACGTCGTTCGGCGCGATGGGGCGCAACGACGCCGCCACCGGAGTCAACGCGATCGCGACGACGAAGTTCGCGGCCAGCGCGATCAGGCCGATGTAGACGCCGTAGTGCGTGTCGCCGATCACGAGGGCATATACCGGCTTCAAACCCTGCTGCCACGCCAGTGCGCTGCCCAGCAGCATTCCGGCGGCCCAGCCGGCAATCAGCGCCGAAGGCCGCAACCAGCGCGTGAACAGCCCCGTGATGACTGCCGGAAACACTTGCAGCATCCAGATGCCGCCCAGCAGTTGCAGGTCGATCGCGAATTTCGTCGGCAAGTAGAGCACCGCCAGCAGGGCACCGAACTTGACCGCGAGCGAAACGTTCTTGGCGACGCGCGATTCCTGCGCATCGGTCAGCTTGCCATTGATGTACGCGCGCCAGATGTTGCGCGTGAACAGGTTCGCGGCGCCGATCGACATGATCGCAGCGGGAACCAGCGCGCCCAACGCGATGGCGGCGAAGCAGAACCCGGCGAACCACGGCGGGAACGAGGCGTTGATCAGCGCCGGTACCGCCATCGAACTGGAGTCGGCTGTGACTCCCGCCGCCAGTGCCATGTAGCCCAGCAACGCGATCAGCCCCAGCAGCAGGCTGTAGGCCGGCAGCCAAACCGAATTGCGTCGTAGCGCGTCTGCGCTCGATGCCGACAGAACGGCCGTCGTCGAATGCGGATACAGAAAAAGCGCGAATGCCGAACCCAGCGCAAGTGTCGCGTAAGGCCAGAACTGGTCCGGGCGGAGCAGGACCGAACCGGTGCCTTTCGCGTTCAAGGCCCTCTCCGCGGCATGGAATACCGCACCGTAGCCACCAAGCTGCAGCGGAATCAGCACGACTGCCGCGATCACGGTGATGTACAGCATCGTGTCCTTCACGAATGCGATCAGGGCCGGTGCGCGCAGGCCGCTGGAATAGGTATAGAGCGCCAATACGACGAACGCGATCAGCAGTGGCGTTTCCTTGCCGATTCCGAGCGCGCCGAAGCCCAGTGCCTCGAATACGACTTCGAGTCCGACCAGTTGCAACGCGATGTAGGGCATCGTCGCGGCGATGCCGGTGATGGCGAATGCGAGTGCAAGCCCACGGCTGCCGTAGCGCCCGTTCACGAAGTCGGCGCCGGTGATCCAGCCGTGCCGGCGGCAGACGTTCCATAGCCTCGGCATCGTCAGGAACACGATCGGGTACACGAACACGGTGTACGGCATCGCGAAGAATCCGTACGCGCCGGTGGCGAATACCAGCGCCGGCACGGCGATCAGCGTGTACGCGGTGTACAGGTCGCCTCCGAGCAGGAACCACGTGACGAAGGCCCCGAAGCGGCGGCCACCGAGGCCCCATTCGTGGAGCTTGCCGAGATCGCCGCGCCGCCAGCGCGCGGCGAAGAATCCCAGCACGGTCACGGTGAGGAAAATCACCACGAATACGCCGATGGAGGTCCAGTCGAGCGCCGATGGCGTCGCGAAGGCGGCGGTCATCTGCGGTTGCCTCGATACACGATCCAGGTCAGCAGCGCCGCGATGACGATCCACGCGAACTGCCACGCATAAAAGAACGGGAAACCCGCGACGACAGGTTTGCGGCCGGCGTAGAACGGCACCCACAGGAGCGCGACGAACGGGATCAGCAGCAACCAGTCGATCAGCTTGCGCAACGGTGTTCTCCCCTGCCGGCGCGCGCCAAGGTTAACCGATCAGCGGCACCGGCAAGTGGCTCCCGCAGCCGATCCACCTGCCGGGAGGTCGTGGGCATACCGGATTGTTCCGGGCCTCTGTGGCCCCTGCTCGCCGCGTTGCCGGGTTCGCGCTAATGTTGCGCCCCACCGCAGGGGGAGGTGACATGGCCAGCACCGTGAACCGGGGTCCGCGCCAGATCTGGAACGCGCTCATCTGGTCCCTGAAAGGGCTGCATTGCGGCTGGCGCCTCGAGGCGTCGTTCCGGCTCGAGGTCGGTCTGTTCGTCATCCTGTTCCCGCTCGGTCTGTGGCTGGGAAACGACGGCATGCAGCGGGCAATCCTGTGCGGATCGCTGTTCCTGGTCCTGTCGGCCGAGCTCCTCAATTCCGCGCTCGAAGCCGTGGTCGACCGGATCTGCCCGGAAATCGATGAGTTCGCCGCGCGCGCGAAGGACATGGGCTCGGCAGCGGTGTTCGTGCTGATGCTGAACGTCGTGCTGTGCTGGTGTCTGATACTCTTGCCACGCCTCGATTGATCCGCTGCAGGGTGTATCGGCGAGATCGTCGCCACGCACGCCTGCCCGGAGTCCGCATCGCTTGGAATTCCTCGCCGACCCGCAGACCTGGATCGCCCTGGTCACGCTGTCGATGCTGGAAATCGTGCTCGGCGTGGACAACCTGGTCTTCATCTCGATCGCGGTCGGCCGGCTCCCGGCGGCGCGGCGCTCGTCGGCGCGGCGGCTTGGCCTTGCCTTTGCGTGCCTGACGCGCATCCTGTTGTTGCTGTCGCTGGCGTACCTGTCGCGCATGGGCGACCAGCGTGCCGGTCTGTTCGACCTGTTTGGCCAGACCATATCGGTGCGGGATCTCGTGCTGATCGGCGGTGGCATCTTCCTTGTCGTCAAGGGATTCATGGAAATCGCCGAAAGCTTCTCGGACGCGCCGCGGCATCCGGCCACGTACCACCTGGCGCCCGGTTTCGCGCTGGTGATCGCGCAGATCGCCGTGATCGACATCGTGTTCTCGCTGGATTCGGTGATCACCGCCATCGGCATGGTCAATGACATCCCGGTGATGGTTGCGGCGATCGTGCTGGCCGTGCTGGTCATGATTTCGGTTGCCGACCCGATCGGCGAATTCATCGACCACCATCCGACCGTCAGGATGCTGGCGCTCGCCTTCATCGTGGTGCTCGGCATCGCACTGGTTGGCGACGGCTTCGACCTGCACGTCCCGCGCAGCTACCTGTATTTCGCGTTGGGGTTCTCGGCCCTGGTCGAAGCCCTGAACGTCCTTGCCCGGCGCTTCGCCGCCCGGCACGATCCGGGCCGGCGCGACACCGGCGCCTGAGCGATTGCATGGCGGCGCGATTCAGGACAAAGTGCGCCATACCGGAAAATCCCGCAGCGGAGGCTTAGCTATGCACAAGGCGAGAATGGCATTGATGCTGATCACGATGGCGTTGTTGTCCGGCTGCGGCTACAACCAGATGCAGCAGAAGGATGAAGGCGTCAAGGCCGCGTGGTCGGAAGTGCTGAACCAGTACCAGCGTCGGGCCGACCTCGTGCCGAACCTCGTCAACACCGTGAAGGGCTACGCCCAGCATGAGGAAGAGGTGTTCACGAAGGTGGCCGAGGCACGCGCCCAGGTCGGCACGCTCAAGGTGACACCGGACATGTTGAGCGATCCGGCGGTACTGCAGAAGTTCCAGGCCGCCCAGGGGGAACTGTCGAGCGCACTGTTGCGCCTGATGGCCGTGTCCGAAAACTATCCGCAGTTGAAGGCGGACGGCCTGTTCCAGAACCTGCAGGCGCAACTGGAGGGTACCGAGAACCGGATCGCCGTGGCGCGCAACCGCTACATCCAGTCGGTCCAGGACTACAACACGCTGCTGCGGACCTTCCCGCAAAACCTGACGGCAATGGTATTCGGCTACAAGCCGAAGGCGAACTTCGCGGTCGAGAACGAGAAGGAGATTTCGACCGCGCCGAAGGTCGATTTCGGGCAAACGCCGGCGCCGGCCCAGCCTGCGACGCAACCGTAGCCACGGCAAGCGCCGCGACGTTCGGGCAATGATCGCTGGTGTCGTGCGGTCCTGGCTGCCCCGCCTCGTGGCGGGGCTTGGCGGGCTTTTCTTCGCGGTCGCCGTCGCGGCACAGTCGGGCCTGCAGCCGATCCCGCCGCTGCACGACCGGGTGACCGACCTGACGGGTACGTTGACGCCGGCCCAGGTCGCGACGCTCGATGGGGAACTCGCGGCACTGGAAAAGGCGAAGGGCTCGCAGGTCGGTGTCCTCGTCGTGCCGACGACGGCGCCCGAAGACATCGCGCAATATGCGATCCGGGTATTCGATCAGTGGAAGCTCGGGCGCAAGAACATCGACGACGGTGTCCTGCTGATCGTCGCCAAAGACGACCATCGGGTACGGATCGAGGTGGCACGCGGCCTCGAGGGTGCGATTCCGGATGCCGCGGCGGCGCGCATCATCCGCGAATACATCGCGCCGCGGTTCCGCGCCGGTGATTTCTACAATGGCATCCACGACGCGACCACCGCGTTGACGAAGCTGATCAACGACGAACCGTTGCCGCCGCCGTGGACCGGCAACGAAGGGGATGGTTCGGGTGGGACAAGGGACTGGCTCAACGCACTCCTGGTTGGAGCGATCGTCGCGCTGTGGGCGCGCGGCATGTTCGGTGCGATGCCACGCCCGCCTCGGGCAGGAATCGTCGGGGCCGTGGCCGCGGGCGTTGGCGGATTCCTCACCGGCTTCTCGATGGTTCCGGTATTGATCGGACTCGGCCTGTTCGGGCTGGTGCTCGGCTGGATGGGCGGATCCGGTGGTGGTTTCGCCCGCCATGGTGGCTGGGGTGGCTTTGGGGGTGGTGGATTCGGAGGTGGCGGCTTCGGTGGTGGCGGTGGTCTTGGCGGAGGCGGCTTCAGCGGTGGCGGCGGCATATCCGCTGGTGGCGGAGCCTCGGGGAGCTGGTGACTTGCGCGCCTTTCGCCACTTGTTCGTTCCGTCGGGGGTGCGTCGCGCGTTTCCGTCGGCGGTGCTGGACGAAATCCGGCATGTGATCGACGATGCCGAAACCGGGCACGCCGGGCAAATTGTTTTCGCGGTCGAAGGCTCACTGCCGGCCTACGAGGCGCTGCGGGGGTATTCGACCCGCCGCCGGGCGGAGGAAGCGTTTTCGCGACTGCGCGTCTGGGATACCGAGCGCAATACCGGCGTGCTGATCTACGTCCTGCTGGCCGATCGTGCCATCGAGATCGTCGTCGACCGCGGAGTTGCTGCAGTGACGGATGCCGGAGAGTGGGGCGCGATCTGCGCGGCGATGCGCGAGCAATTCCGCAAGGGCGCCTACCGTGACGGCGCGATTGCCGGGGTCAAGGCCGCGGGCTCGATCCTTCACCGTCATTTTCCGCTGGCGGCGGCCCAGCGTCGCGACGAACTGCCGGATGATCCGGTGGTGTTGTAGGCCCCGGCTTCGCCATCGGGCTGGCCAAGGCCGGCAGGGCGCCTGCGAACCGGGTCCGGCGTGGTCCGCGTATACTTGACGCAGTCGCTCGCGCTCCGAATAATTCGCGGCCCGGCCGGTTGGCGGGGCTGGATCCGCATCCAGGCGACGCGCCCGTAGCTCAGTTGGATAGAGTACCAGGCTACGAACTTGGGGGTCGGGAGTTCGAATCTCTCCGGGCGCGCCAATTCCAGAACGACGGCCGGGTGCCATGCGGCTCCGGCCGTTTCAATTTGCCGGGCCGGACGATTTGCGGCGTGACGCCCGGCTGCCAAGCGCAGCGGGATGCGCGAGGAAGCTCTTCCCGCTGTAGCGGCCGGGATGGAGTTTCCCGGCAGCAGGAAGCGGGGCGCGTCGTTGACGGGTGCGGTACCCGTTCGTACCATCGCAATTCCGCAAGGGAAACCATGCCGGTAGCCGCCGGAGGACCTGTCGGGGTATAGCGCAGCCTGGTAGCGCACCTGCTTTGGGAGCAGGGTGTCGTGGGTTCGAATCCCTCTACCCCGACCATCGCGGATTCGAGCGACGCGTGGAACCTGGGGAGTGACGATCCGGGTGAAGATCGATTCCGATGCGCCCGTAGCTCAACCGGATAGAGCATCGGCCTTCTAAGCCGACGGTTGCAGGTTCGAGTCCTGTCGGGCGCGCCACGCGGGTGTCGCCGGATGAAGGAAGGCGACGGAGAAATCGAGTTTCGTGGTGGACGTAGCTCAGTTGGTTAGAGTACCGGATTGTGATTCCGGTTGTCGTGGGTTCGAATCCCATCGTCCACCCCAATTGCTACAATCGCGCGTTGGCGTGGTTGGCAGTTCGCCGGGGCCTCGTTCCGGATTGAGGACGACCGCGGCAGGTGCGTTTCGCGGCTGGAGCGCACGGGCGCAGTCAGCCCGTTGGTGGACGCAGGAAGAGATCTGGAATTCGCGGGGACGGATCCCCCGCACGCAACGGGCCGTTAGCTCAGTTGGTAGAGCAGGAGACTCTTAATCTCTTGGTCCTAGGTTCGAGTCCTAGACGGCCCACCATTCATCAAGGCGTTGAAGCGTTCCGTTGAGGTGGCTTGCGAAACCCCCGCAAACCGGGGGGTGGGCGCGAAAGTGGCGGAACTGGTAGACGCGCTGGATTTAGGTTCCAGTGGGGCAACCCGTGAGAGTTCGAGTCTCTCCTTTCGCACCAGCCCCGCGATTCGCCGCATGGGCCGCCGGACGCGGGTGCCGTCCGGCGCGCAGGGACGGATCTGCGCAGATGGCGCAGCGCACGTGGCCAATTCGGGTATCACAGCGTTCGAGGATCTCGCATGCAAGTTTCGGTTGAGAATGTTGGCAAGCTCGGGCGCAAGGTCACGGTGCGGGTTCCCGCCCAGGCGCTCGAAGACACGGTGCGCTCACGCCTGCAGGAAATGGGGCGCACCGCGCGGCTGAAGGGATTCCGTCCCGGCAAGATTCCGGGTCGGGTCATCGAGCAGCGATTCGGCGCCCAAGTCCGGAACGAGGCGCTGTCCGAACTGATCGGTTCGAAGTTCCAGGAAGCGGTATCGCAGGAAAAGCTGCGCCCGGCGGTGCAGCCATCGATCGCGACATCGGGTCGTCCCGAGAACGGGGAAATCGAGTTCACGGCAACTTTCGAAGTCATGCCGGAACTCGGCCTGATCCAGATTGGCGGCCTCGAGATCACGAAACCGGTCGCCGAAGTCACCGATGCGGATGTCGACGAGATGATCGCGACCTTGCGCCAGCAGCGTCGGCGCTGGGAGACGGTCGAGCGCGCATCGCGCGAAGGCGATCTCGTGTTGTTCGAGTACGTCGCCGAAGCTGACGGCTTTCGCCATCCTGCGCATGGCGACGATCGGATCGGCGTCGTGCTGGGCTCGGGGGCTTTCCTGCCGGAAGTCGAGCACGCCCTCGCCGGACGCAAGGCGGGCGAAGAATTCGTGGTCAATGCGAAGTTCCCGGAACCGTTCCGCGTCGCGGTCCTGGCCGGCCGCGAGGCGAGCGTGAGCGGGCGCGTCGTGCGCGTGCAGGAAGCGGTATTGCCGGAAGTCGACGAGAACCTCGCAGCCAGCTTCGGCATCAAGGAAGGCGGGCTCGCGCAGTTCCGCCAGGACGTACGCGCCAACCTCGAGCGGGAATTGAAGGGCAACCTGATGGCGCGCCTGAAGTCCGTGGCGATCGAGAAGCTCGTCAATGCCTACCCGGAAGTGGACCTGCCGCAGGGGATGATCGACGCCGAGGCGCGAACGCTCGCGCGGCAGGCCGGCGGTGGCGACGATGCCGTCGCCCGATTGCTGCCGATTGCCCGCCAGCGCGTCGCGGCGGGCGTGCTGCTCGGCGAACTGGCCCGCCAGAACGACATCCGCCTCGACCAGGCCCGCGTCAGCGATGCGCTGGCGACGATCGCGTCGACCTACGAGGAACCGGCACGGGTGATTGAACTCTATACCCGCGACCCCCAGTTGATGGCACAGCTGCAGCACCGAGTCCTGGAGGACCAGGTAGTCGAATGGATCGCCGGCCATTCGAGCGTGAACGAGCAGCAATTGTCGTTCGCCGAAGTCATGCGTCCCGGCGCGCCGGCGCCGAAATGAAGGAGAGTCCGATGTCAGGTCAGACCAACCCCGTGCAGGGCCTGAACCTCGTTCCCGTCGTCGTCGAACAGACGTCGCGTGGCGAGCGCGCGTACGACATCTACTCGAGGCTGCTCAAGGAACGCGTCGTGTTCCTGGTCGGTCCGATCGACGACTATGTCGCCAATGTCGTGATCGCGCAGTTGTTGTTCCTCGAGTCCGAGAACCCGGACAAGGACATCAACCTCTACATCAACAGTCCCGGTGGCTCGGTCAGTGCCGGCCTCGCCGTCTACGACACGATGCAGTTCCTGAAGCCGGACGTCAGCACGATGTGCGTCGGGCAGGCCGCCAGCATGGGCTCGCTGCTGCTCGCGGCGGGTGCCAAGGGCAAACGCTACTGCCTGCCGCACTCGCGGATCATGATCCACCAGCCGTGGAGCGGCGGGATCCAGGGACAGGCGAGCGACATCGACATCCACGCGCGCGAGATCGTCAGCACCCGCGAGCGCCTGAACACGATCCTGGCCAAACACACCGGCCAGTCGATCGAGCGGATCGCGCACGACACCGACCGCGACCGGTACATGAGCGGTGACGATTCCGTGGCCTACGGCTTGATCGACGCCGTGCTCGAGAAGCGCCCGGTCGAGGCCCCGGCGCCGGCTGGCGCTTGACCCCTTGCGGGAGCCCGACAGCCGTCGAACCGCGCGGACGGGGCGTGTTATGCTCGCCGCCGGCGCACGTTTGGGCGTGATGGGCGAGGCGGGGCGATGACCGAGGAGCGGCAAGGCCGGTCGGGCGACGGGAACAAGATCCTCTATTGCTCGTTTTGCGGCAAGAGCCAGCACGAGGTCCGCAAGCTGATCGCGGGTCCGTCGGTATTCATTTGCGACGAGTGCGTCGAACTCTGCAACGACATCATCCGCGAGGAACTCGAAGAGAAGGCGGCAACGGCGCGCAACCACCTGCCGAAGCCGAAGGAGATCCTCGACGTCCTCGACCAGTACGTGATCGGGCAGGCGCGCGCCAAGAAGGTGCTCGCCGTCGCGGTCTACAACCATTACAAGCGGCTCGAGTCGCGCAGCCAGAACGAAGACGTCGAGCTCGCCAAGTCGAACATCCTGCTGGTCGGTCCGACCGGCTCGGGCAAGACGTTGCTCGCGGAGACGCTCGCGCGGCTCCTGAACGTGCCGTTCACGATCGCGGATGCAACGACGTTGACCGAAGCGGGCTACGTCGGCGAAGACGTCGAGAACATCATCCAGAAGCTGCTGCAGAAGTGCGACTACGACGTCGAAAAGGCCCAGACCGGCATCGTCTACATCGACGAGATCGACAAGATTTCGCGCAAGAGCGAAAACCCGTCGATCACGCGGGACGTTTCCGGTGAAGGCGTCCAGCAGGCCCTGCTGAAGCTGATCGAAGGCACCGTCGCGAGCGTACCGCCGCAAGGTGGCCGCAAGCACCCGCAGCAGGAATTCCTGCAGGTCGACACCCGCAACATCCTGTTCATCGTCGGTGGGGCCTTTTCGGGTCTCGAGAAGATCATCCAGCAGCGGTCCGAGGCGATCGGCATCGGCTTCCATGCCGAGGTGCGCAGCAAGAACCGTGGCGCGACGCTCAGCCGCTTGCTCGCGGATGTCCAGCCGCAGGACCTGATCAAGTATGGCCTGATCCCCGAGTTCGTCGGCCGGCTGCCGGTGGTCGCGACGCTCGACGAGCTCGACGAGTCCGCGCTGGTCAAGATCCTCACCGAGCCCAAGAACGCGATCACGCGGCAGTTCAAGCGCCTGTTCGAGATGGAGAACGTCGAGCTGGAGTTCCGGCCGGATGCGCTCGCGGCCGTCGCCCGCAAGGCACTGGCGCGCAAGACCGGAGCGCGCGGGCTGCGCACCATCCTCGAGCAGGTCCTGCTCGACACGATGTTCGACCTGCCATCGCTCGAGCACGTCAGCAAGGTCGTCGTCGACGATGCCGTGATCAATGGCCAGGCCGAGCCGTACCTCATCTATCGCGGCAACATCCAGAACCGCGCCGCGTCGGAATAGCCCGGCGGGTGTGACGCTTGCGCCCTTGCAAGCGGAGTGTGAAGTCCCTACTTGACGTCACGGGCGGCGTGGCTACACGCTGCCCGCCATGGCTGCCCGTTCACTGACCGGATCGACGATGGACAAACCCGCCAAGACCCCGAAGCACGCGACATCCGAGCCGGTGGAACTGCCCGTCCTGCCGCTGCGGGACGTCGTCGTGTTCCCGCACATGGTCATACCATTGTTCGTCGGGCGCGAGAAATCCGTGCGGGCCCTCGACGCCGCGATCGAGAAAGACAAGCGGATCCTGCTGGTTGCGCAGCGCAGTGCCGACATGGACGACCCGCAAGCGGGCGACCTGTACCCGGTCGGCACGATCGCGACGGCGCTGCAGCTCCTGAAGCTCCCGGACGGCACGATCAAGGTGCTCGTCGAGGGTGGCGACCGCGCGGAGATCGTGACGTTCGGAGAACGCGATGGGCTGATGACCGCCCACGTTCGCGTCGCCGAGCCGGCGTTCACCCGCAGCGAGCGGGAGATCTCGGTGATTTCGCAATCGCTCGTGTCACAGTTCGAACAACTGGTGCGCCTGTCGCGCAAGATTCCACCGGAGCTGATGGCGACGCTGTCCGGCGTCGAGGATCCGTCACGGCTGGCAGACAAGGTCGCCGAACACCTCGGCGTGCGGGTCGCCGACAAGCAGCGCGTCCTCGAAACCTTCGATGTCGCCGACCGGCTCGAACTGCTGGTCGGCATGGTCGACGGCGAAATCGACGTGCAGCAGATCGAAAAGCGCATCCGCGGCCGCGTCAAGTCGCAGATGGAGAAGAGCCAGCGCGAGTACTACCTCAACGAGCAGATGAAGGCGATCCAGAAGGAACTGGGCGACATGGACGAGGCGCCGGGCGAGCTCGACGAGCTGGCGAAGAAGGTCGCCGCGGCCGGGATGCCGAAGGCCGTCGAGACCAAGGCGCGGGCGGAGCTCGGCAAGCTGAAACAGATGTCGCCGATGTCGGCCGAAGCGACGGTGGTGCGCAACTACGTCGAGAGCCTGGTTGCGGCGCCGTGGAAGAAACGGACCAAGGTCCGGCGCAACCTCGATGTCGCGCAAAAGCAGCTCGACGCCGACCACTTCGGGCTTGACAAGGTCAAGGAGCGCATCCTCGAATACCTCGCGGTGCAGCAGCGCGTCAACAAGATGAAGGGGCCGATCCTGTGCCTTGTCGGACCGCCCGGCGTCGGCAAGACATCGCTCGGGCAATCGATCGCGAAGGCGACCAACCGCAAGTTCATCCGCATGTCCCTCGGCGGCGTGCGCGACGAGGCCGAGATCCGCGGCCATCGGCGCACCTACATCGGGTCGATGCCTGGCCGCATCATCCAGAACCTGTCGAAGGCCGGCACGCGCAACCCGCTGTTCGTGCTGGACGAGATCGACAAGATGTCGATGGACTTCCGCGGCGACCCGTCGGCGGCGTTGCTGGAGGTGCTGGACCCGGAGCAGAACCACGCCTTCAACGACCATTACCTCGAGGTCGACTTCGACCTGTCCGAGGTGATGTGGATCGCGACCGCGAACTCGCTGAACATCCCGCCGGCCCTGGCCGACCGCATGGAGATCATCCGCATCCCCGGCTACACCGAGGCGGAGAAGATCAACATCGCGTTGCGCTACCTCGTGCCGAAGCAGCTGAAGGCCAATGGCCTCAAGGCCAGCGAGCTGCAGATCGCCGAACCGGCGATCCGGGACATCATCCGCTACTACACGCGCGAATCGGGCGTGCGCAACCTCGAGCGCGAGATCGCGAAGATTTGCCGCAAGACCGTCAAGGAAGTGAGCCTCGCGAAGGCAAAGGCCGAGAGCAGGGGCAAGCCGGTGAAGCGCGTGCGGAGTTCCGTTTCGGCGCGCAACCTCGGGGATTTCCTCGGCGTGCGGAAGTTCACGTTCGGGCGCGCGGAACAGCAGAACGAGGTCGGCCTCGTGACCGGGCTCGCTTGGACCGAAGTCGGTGGCGACTTGCTGAGCATCGAAGCGACCGTCGTGCCGGGCAAGGGCAAGCTGATCAACACCGGGCAGCTCGGCGACGTCATGCAGGAGTCGATTCAAGCCGCGTTGAGCGTCGTACGGGCCCGGGCCGGGCGTTGGGGCATCGACAACGAGTTTCACCAGAAGCTCGACGTGCACGTGCACGTCCCGGAGGGCGCAACGCCGAAGGATGGCCCGAGTGCCGGCATCGCGATGTGCACCGCGCTCGTGTCGGCGCTGACACGGGTACCGGTCCGCTCCGTCGTCGCGATGACAGGCGAAATCACCCTGCGTGGCCGGGTCCTGCCGATCGGCGGCCTCAAGGAAAAGCTCCTGGCGGCGCATCGTGGCGGCATCACCCTCGTGATCATCCCGGAAGAAAATCGCAAGGACCTTGCCGAGATTCCGAGGAACGTCACCGAGTCGCTCGACATCCGGCCGGTACGCTGGATCGACGAGGTGCTCGATATTGCCTTGGAGCGGCCGTTGGGGCCGGCCATCGCGAACGAAAGCGAACGCCTCGCTCCGGCTGGTGACGGACATCCGCTGGAGGATTCCGCGGTCCGTCCGCATTGATCACTTCGGCGCGTACCAGGGCGTCGGTAGCGGAGGATCGGACAAGCCCGGCCTCCCGATGGCGCGGGGACGAGCGCGGATGCCAAGTGCCGGGTAACTTGGCATGCCGTCGCCGATCAATTACCTGCGCGGGATACTTGAGGCGCGGTCGAACGCGGTGGCGCGGTCGATCGCGGCACGGGATTCACACGGCTCGTGCGTTGGATGGACGGCAACCGTTGTCACCGGCTCGAACTCCCTGAAAGTGTTGTGTTGCGCGGGTTTCCGGGCGCTGGTATAAAGTTCGCGCCGCGATCCAGGCGACACCAGTCCGGGCGATTGCGGGGTAGCGATGCACGACGGGCAAGTGGGCCGATCGGCCCGGTCGGCGTGTTTCGCCAAGATTCCAAACAAGCGCGATGCTGTTCCCTGAAGGGAGTGACAAATGAACAAAGCCGATTTTATTGCTGCCGTTGCCGACGCGGCCGACATGACGAAGGCTGACGCCGACCGTGCCGTCGAAGCAATGTTCAAGGTGGTGAAGAAGGCGTTGAAGTCCGGAGACAATGTGTCGCTGGTCGGGTTCGGAACGTATCAGGTTCGCAAGCGGGCCGCGCGCACCGGTCGCAATCCGCGCACGGGTGCCACGATCAAGATCAAGGCGTCGAAGGTTCCGTCGTTCAAGGCCGGCAAGGCCCTCAAGGACGCCGTCAACTGAGTGATGCACGGGCCGCGCGCGTGGCGCGGCGCGCGAATCGGCGCATCATCGGGGTGCTTAGCTCAGCGGTAGAGCATCGCCCTTACAAGGCGAGGGTCGGGGGTTCGAAACCCTCAGCACCCACCAGCTTCCCGGTGATGTGTCGATTCGGGTTCGCGGTGATGCCCGGGACGGAAGTCGCGGGCGCAACTTCACCGCTCGATCGAGGTCGAAGGGGCGCCGGCAAGGCGCCCTTGTCGTTTGCGGAACGCAGCCACGATGATCGTGGCGGTAGTCGAGAGATCCCGGGGTAGTCGCGATGCTGCAGATCCTGCGTGAAAAGAAGTCCGGCCTGTTCGTCAAGATCGTGCTCGGCGTGATCGTCATCGGATTCTCGTTCTTCGGCATCGAGTCGTATTTCGTCATGCGGACGGATACCGACGTCGCGACGGTCGGCAAGGAGAAGATCACGCAAGACGCATTCCGCGAGCAGTTCTCCCAGTACCGGCAACGCATGATGCAGATCATGGGCAAGGCCTTCGACGGGAGCCTCCTCGAGAAGCCCGAGATCCGGCGCCAGGTGCTGAACCACCTGATCGACCAGACGCTGGTCCTGCAGGCCAGCGACAAGCTCGGCATGGTCGTGCCCGATGCGGCCGTGCGTGCCGAGATCCTGCAGATTCCGGCCTTCGTCAAGGACGGCAAGTTCGACGCGGACCAGTACCGGATGATGCTGACCTCGCAAGGCATGACGCCGCAGTCGTTCGAGGACCGCGTGCGCCACGACATCGCCACGCGCGCCTTGCCGCAGCAGATCGGCGATACGACGCTGGTGACCGATGCCGAGGTCGACGCATGGTTGCGCCTGAATGGTCAGCACCGCGATTTTCGTTACATCGAGTTGCCCAAGCCCGCCACGCCGGACGAACAGGTCACCGACGACCAGTTGCAGGCGTACTACAAGGCGCATCCGGATGACTTCGTGATTCCGCAGCGCGTCTCGCTCGACTACATCGAGCTCGACGGAGCCAATCTCGCGGTTGCCGCGAAACCGACCGACGCCGACCTGCAGCAGCGCTACGAAAAGGAAAAGTCGCGCTTCGTCAGCCCCGAGCAACGGCTCGCCTCGCACATCCTGATCAAGGTCGAAGGCAAGGGGACTCCGGAGGAACAGAAGGCGGCGCTGGCCAAGGCCGAGGAAATCGACAAGGAAGCGAAGGCGCCGGGCGCGGATTTCGCGGCGCTGGCGAAAAAATACTCCGACGACCTGGGTTCGAAAAACCAGGGCGGCGATCTCGGCTGGCTCGAGAAGGGGACCACGAACGAGGCTTTCGACTCGGCATTGTTTGCCCTGAAGAAAGGCGAAATCTCCGCTCCGGTACAGTCACCCGAGGGCTATCACATCATCGACCTGCGCGACATCCGCCCGGGACACACGCGGTCGTTCGCGGAAGTGAAGGACCAGTTGACGAAGGAGTACGACGACTCCGAACGCGACCGCAAGTACAGCGAAGTATCGGGCCGCCTGACCGACCTGACCTACCAGGACCCCGGAACGCTCGAGCCGGCAGCCAAGGCCTTGGACCTGACGGTCAAGAAAACCCCACTGTTCACGCGGCAGGGCGGCGAGGGCATTGCCGCGAATCCCGCGGTGATCAAGGCGGCGTTTTCCGACAACGTGCTGGTCCAGGGCAACAATTCCGATCCGATCGAGCTTGGCCCGGACCACATCGTCGTGGTCCGCGTCGACCAGCACAAGCCGAAGGAGCCGAAACCCTTCGACACGGTGCGCGACCAGATCCGCACCCGCATCATCGGCGAGCGGACCGCGAAGGCGGCGAAGGAACGCGCCGACGCGCTGTTCGCCGAACTCGGCAAGGGCACGACCCTCGACGCACTCGCGAGCCGCGAGAAGCTCACCGTCGAGTCGAAGACGGACATTGGGCGCACCGGATCCGATGTCGACAACGCCTTGGTGGCTGCCGTGTTCACGATGCCGAAACCGGAAGGATCGACTCCGGACTTGAAGGCAGTCGAACTCGGTGGCGACCGCTACGCGCTGGTGCAACTCGACAAGGTGACCGACGCTGACGTCGCCAAGGTCGACGCGCGTATCCGCGAAGCGGCCCGCAACTCGCTGGCCCAAGGCATTGCCGCTTCCATCACGCAGCAATTCGTCGATGCACTGCGCAGCGGGACCGAAGTCAAGATCAACGAAGACCAGTTGAACAGCCTGTAAAGGGTCCCGTGCGGCGGGGATGCCGCTGGTGGCACCAGTCTTGTGGTTGCGACAGGCTGGGAGCCGAGCCGGGTGGCCGCCCTCAGTCCAACCCGGTCATGCCGAGCGTGCTGTAGCCGGCGTCGACGTAGGTGACCTCGCCGGTGATGCCGGATGCCAGGTCCGAACACAGGAACGCGGCGGCGTTGCCGACTTCATCGATCGTCACGCTGCGGCGCAACGGCGCGTTGTGTTCGACGTGCTCGAGCATCTTGCGGAAGTTCGCGATGCCGGCGGCGGCGAGCGTCTTGATCGGTCCGGCCGAGATCGCATTGACGCGCGTGCCTTCGGGGCCGAGGTTGTACGCGAGGTAGCGCACGTTGGCTTCGAGGCTGGCTTTCGCGAGGCCCATCACGTTGTAGTTCGCCAAAGCGCGCAACGCACCGAGGTAGGTCAGCGTCAGGATCGCGCCGTTGCGGCCGCGCATCAGCGGGCGCGCGGCCTTGGCGAGCGCGGCGAGGCTGTAGCTCGAGATGTCGTGCGCGGTCGCGAAGCTGGCGCGCGTCAGTCCTTCGAGGAATTCGCCCTGCAGCGCCTCGCGCGGCGCGAAGCCGATGGAATGGACAAGGATGTCGAGTCCGTCCCAGGCGCGGCCAAGGTCGGCGAACAGCGCGGCGATCTCGTCGTCGCGCGTGACGTCGCATTTCAGCACCAGGTTCGAGCCGAACGTCGTCGCGGCTTCTTCGACCCGATCCTTCAACTTGTCGTCGACATAGGTGAAGGCCAGTTGGGCGCCCTCGCGGTGCATCGCGTTGGCAATGCCCCACGCGATCGACCGGTGGCTGAGGATGCCCGTGATCAGGGCGCGCTTGCCGTGCAGGAATCCCATGCCGTATCCCCTTGTGGGTCTGCTGGTCGAATGCCCCGCTACTGGCGTTCCAGCGTGGCCATTGCGCCGGGCAGTGCTGGCGCCGTTCCAACGGTCAGGAATTGCCCGGAACGCGCAGAGTGTCGCCCGGACGCAGCCGATCCGGCTTCACGCCGGGGTTCAGGCGCTGCAACCGCGCGACCGGAACATGATAGCGCCGCGCGATGCCGCTCAGCGTGTCGCCACCGCGGATGACATGGGTCCGCGTGGCGGCATCCGACTTGCCGGGTGGTGAACCCGCCGCGGGGTCGGTGCCGGCATCGTCGGCTCCCGGCAGCAGCAGCATCTGGTCGCTGTCGAGCGACGCGTCGATGTCGAGGCCATTCGCCGTCGCCAGCAGTTCGGCCGGGAACCCGGTACTGGCCGCGGCCGCCGCAAGAGTGTCGGCATGGCGGATCCGCTGCAGGCGCCAGTCCGCCCACCACGCTTGCGGAATCTCCGCCGAATCGTCCTCGAACCGTTGCACGCGCGTGGCGGGCAGCCACAGTACCGGGGCATTCCCGCGCATCGCCATCGACCGCCATGCGGCGTTGTAGCGGCGCAGGGTGTCGATGTCGACGCCGGACAGTCGCGCGGCCAGGCGCAGGTCCATTGCTCCCGGAAGGGCGACTTTGACGAGGTGATCGTCATCGCTCGGCTCGGGCAGGCGGGTGTCGAAACGCCCGGGATCGGCAACGATGCAGGACAACGCCAGCAGCCTCGCGAAATGGTCGCGCGTGTTGAGGTCATGGTCGACCACGCGCGACTCCTTCGCATCCAGCGGGCCCGGTTCGCGGTCACCGAGCAGTTTCCGGGCCCGGTACTCGCCACCGTTGTAGGCCACGTCGGCCAAGCGCCAATCGCCGAATTGTTCGTGATAGCGCGCGATGAGGCCGAGGGCCGCCCTGGTCGACGCGCCCGGATCGAGGCGCTCGTCGTAGTCACGGGTCACGGTGGCGCCCGCCGCACGCGCCGTCGCGCCCATCAACTGCCACATTCCCGCCGCATCGTCCCGGTGGCCGGGAAGGGGCCGATAGTCACTCTCGACGAAAGGCAGCATGGCGAACTCGCCGGGAAGGTCGAGGCGCACGATTTCGTCCGTGACCAGCAGCAGGAACGGCATCGCGTCGTCAAGGGTCGTCGCGAATCGTTGCGGAGAGGCGGTGTAGCGATGCGCCCATCGCAGCACCGATGGGCCGCCATTGCAGGGGTCGAACACGAAACGTTCGCGAAGGCGCGGCCACGGCGACTCCGGGTGGCTGCGTGGTTCGGTGATCGTGGTTGCCGGTGGGGCCGGTGGTTCCGGCGCTGCCGGCTGGGCCGTGGCCGGCACCTCCGGCGCCGGAGCCGGGAGCGGTTGCGTCGGCTGCAGCGCGCAGCCGGCCGACAGCATGGCGAGCAGCGCGGCGCCGAGCAGGCGTTGGCGCGGCGCCGTCACGACGGCGGCGCCCGGAACTGGTCCTTCCGCCGCCGCAGTTCGGCAAAGCGGGACGTGCGTCCACCCGGCATTCCCGGCGCCGAGCGGATTTCATCGGCATCGACGCGCAGGAATGGATTGCACGCCAACTCGCTCGCCAGCCGGACGGGCAGCGTTGGCTGGCCGGCATCGCGGCTTCGACGGGCTTCCTTCGCGCGCTCCCGGAGAGCTTCGTTTCCCGGTTCGACCGTCAACGCAAATGCACAGTTGGCGAGGGTGTACTCGTGGCCGCAACAGACCCGGGTTTCGGCCGGCAGCTCCGCGAGCCGGTCGAGGGACGCCAGCATTTGCGCCGCGTCGCCCTCGAACATCCGCCCGCAGCCGACGCTGAACAGCGTGTCGCCGCAGAAGAGGAAGCCATGGCCATGGTAGGCGACGTGGCTCGACGTGTGTCCGGGCACGGCGATGACGTCGAAGCCAATCCGGGGCGCATCGAGTTCCACGCGCTCGCCATCGCCAACCCGGCACGTCGCAGCCGGAATGCGATCATCATCCGGCGCAAGGACCGGGATCCGGCCATGATCGGACAATTCGGCGGCACCGCCACTGTGGTCGGCATGGTGATGCGTCACCAGGATCGCACGCAGCCGCCAGCCTTCCTTGTCGAGCCGTGTCTTCACTGGCCGCGCGTCACCCGGATCGACCGCGACCGCATCGCCGGCTTCGTCCGCAAGCACCCAGATGTAGTTGTCGGCGAAGGCGGGCACGGCGCGGAGTTCGAGGGCAGGGGCAGGCATGAGGCGCGGACTATAGCCAGCAACCGCCGTCGCGAACGTTAAACCGGCATTATGCGAAGCTGCTGTTTGCCTCGGCGCCGCGGATCCGGCCCAAGCGAGCGGTGGGTCGTCGTGGAACGGCGGTGGTCGGAAACGCCTTGACCCGGGATCCGGTGTCATCGCGCGAAGGCGCTGTTAGACTTCCCGCGCTTGGGGCCTGCGGGTCCGCGCATGAGTGAAGTTTCGACCAAGCTGTTTCGCACCCCGGAACTGCTCGCACTGCAGCGCGAGGAGCAGGCCATCGTGTCCGCCCATGCCACCCGCCAGCCAGCGGGGCGAGGCCTGCTGCTGCGCGTCGATGGCGACGACGGCCAGCCGGTGCCGGACCTGGGCGGGCTTGCAGCCGTCATTGCCCACGTCGACGGGACCCGGATCGGCGGAGACGTCGTTTGCCGGCCGGACATGCTGCCTTGGGAGGACGACGCGTTCCAGCTCGTTGCCGTGCTGCACGCAGGCGACGTACTGCCCGACCGCCGGGAGGTGCTCGACGAGCTGGTCCGCATCGTCGCACCCGGCGGGTTGCTGATCTGGTTCGGGTTCAACGCATGGAGTCCGTGGATGATCTGGCTGGGATGGCAAACCCGTGGCAGCGGCTGCGTTCCACACCCGCAGTCCGCCGACTCGATGCTGCGCCGGCTGCTCCGCCAGCGCCTCACCCCGGTCGGCACCGAATACCTCGGTGGCTGCTGGCCACGCGCCCACGGGGAGGAGCGATACCGCCGCGGCGCGTCGGCCGCGTTGGCGCGCCTGTACGGCGCCTATGGGTTCATCGTCCGCAAGCAGCGGGCCATGCTGATCACGCTACCCGTCCGACGGGCCCCACAGGCGGTCGTGATCCAACCCCATCTCGCGATGTCGAGCCAGCGGGTCCGTGCCGGTTGATGGCACGCGCCGGGGACACGGTCGAGCTGTTCACCGATGGCGCCTGCCTCGGCAATCCGGGGCCCGGCGGCTGGGCGGCGTTGCTGCGCAGCGGCCGGCACGAGCGGCAAATGAGCGGGGGAGAACCGCAGACGACCAACAACCGGATGGAGCTGATGGCCGCAATATCCGCGCTCGAAGTCCTGAAGCGTCCGTGTTCGGTTTCCCTCACCACCGATTCGCAGTACGTCAAGCGCGGCGTCGAGGAATGGCTTTCGCGCTGGCGCGCCAATGGCTGGCGAACGGCTGATCGCAAGCCGGTCAAGAATCGCGATCTCTGGGAACGGCTCGATTCTGCGCTCGAACGCCACGACGTCCGCTGGCACTGGGTCAAGGGACACAATGGCCACGTCGAGAACGAGCGCGTCGACGAGCTGGCGCGTGCGGCGGCCGAAGCGGCGCGGTCCGAGCCCGGAGCGTTCGCGCCATGAGGCAAGTGGTGCTCGACACGGAAACCACCGGCCTCGAGGTCGAGCGCGGACACCGGTTGATCGAAATCGGCTGCGTCGAGCTGTGCGAGCGCGGCATCACGGGCAACACCTTCCACACCTACGTCAATCCGGGGCGCCCGATCGACGAAGGGGCCCGGGCGATCACCGGCATCAGCGATGAGTTCCTGCTCGACAAACCCCGTTTCGCGGACATCGCGGAGCGGTTCGTCGCGTTCATCGATGGCGCAGAGATCATCGCGCACAACGCAGAGTTCGATGTCGGGTTCATCGACGCGGAATTCGCCCTCGCGAACGCCGCGTACGGGCGCATCGAAGACCACGCCACGGTGCTCGATACGCTGGCGTTGGCCCGTGAAAAGTATCCGGGCCAGCCCAACAGCCTCAATGCACTGTGCCGCCGGCTCGGCGTCGACAACAGCCAGCGGGAGCTGCATGGCGCGCTGCTGGACGCGCAGTTGCTCGCGGAAGTCTATCTCGCGATGACCGCCGGGCAGGGAAGCCTCGCCTTCGCGGATTCGCAGGGGAGTGGGAGCACCACGGCCCGCCGTCCCGCCAGCGTCGTGGCGTCCCGCCCCCTCGTCGTTCGAGCGTCCGCGGCCGAACATGCGGCGCATGAGCAGCGCCTGCGCGCGATCCAGCAGGTGTCCGGAGGTCAATGTGTCTGGACGCGGCTGGGCCTGGATGGAGCGGGGGACGATGCGGGGACCGCCTGAGCGGCGGCAACACGTCAGTTCGCGCGAACCAGGATCGCCGTGATGTTGTCCGAGCCGCCGCCATCGAGCGCGGCGATGATGAGGTGGTCGACGCACTCCTGCGCGGCGAGGTCCTTGCGTGACAGCACGGCCGCGATCTCGCGGTCGCTGACCTCTTCCGTCAGTCCGTCGCTGCACAGCAGAAGCTGCATGCCCGGCGCGAGTTCACCTCGCACCGTTTCGACCCGCAACGCGCGTGGGTCGGTGACACCGAGCGCTTGCGTGACGACGTTGCGATGGGGATGGGTGCGTGCCTGTTCGGTTGTGATGGCGCCTTGCGCAATCAGCTCCTGCACGTAGGAGTGGTCCTGAGAAAGTTGCCGCAAGCCGTTGTCCCACAAGTAGGCTCGGCTGTCGCCGACCCATGCCACCTCGTAGGTTCCACCACCGTTGAGTTTCAGCGCCGCGATCGTCGTGCCCATGGGCAGCGCTTCGCTGTTGCGGTCCGAGTGCCGGATGATTTCCTCGTCGGCCAACTGCACCGCCTGCACCAGCGGGGTGCCCTTGCCGACCTCGCGCACGATCGTGTCACGCGCGAGCGCACTCGCCACCTCGCCGTGTTCGTGGCCACCCATGCCGTCGGCCACCAGCCAGAGGCCAAGGTCCGAATCGGCGTAATAAGTGTCCTCGTTGTGTTCTCGGCGCAAACCGACGTGCGTGCTATGGCCGAATTCGATCATCACGTGGAGTCCGGGAGTACGGGCACGGCTGGTCGTTCCGGGACGTGACGCGGTGCCGTCCCCGCTAGCATGCCGCGCGCTTCCGGTCGGTGGCAAGTGACAACTGGTGACGCCGCTTGCCGGCACGGTACGACCGGCAGCGTGGCGTTGGCGAACTGCGGCCCGCGCCGCCGCAAGGCAGGCGGGGTGCGTCAGTCGGTGGAATCCCCCGATGTTCCCGGAGCCGCCCTCTGGCGCAAGGCCGATTCCTGCTGCAATCCTTCCAGGGCTTGGCGCTGCAGGCGTTCCAGCGCCTTCAGGAAGATGTCGGAACCAACTTCCATCTGGTCCAGGCCGAAACGCTTCAAAATCGTATTGTCCACGGTCTCCCCCTTCGATCGACTTGCCGGATGGCGAGATGCCGCCGCGCTGCCCCTGGCAGCAGCGGCTCGAAGCAGGTGAAGCAAATTCCGTGCCGCCTGCTGGTTTCGAGACGGCAAGTGCCTGCGATCCGATGCATCGGCTCGGGCCGCGCCGCTTGCCCGGGATCTCGGTTCGTCGGGGCGGGATGAATACCCGGGAATCGTTCGTCGACCGAAGGTCGGCGTCGGCTCGGGAGGAGTGCGCGATTGGTCGGGGTGACAGGATTCGAACCTGCGACTTCTACGTCCCGAACGTAGCGCTCTACCAGGCTGAGCTACACCCCGACGAGGGTTGCGGACGTGATTGGTCCGCGGCGGGCCGCGAATGATAGCCGTGGCGCGGCGGGTCGCGCAAGCGACGGCGGCGCGGGCTCTGCTAGGCTTTCGCCTTTTGGCTGGGATGGAAATGCCGCTGACGTCACCCCGCACGATGCCCGGAGTGCTGGAACTGCTGCCGCGCGAGCAGTCCGCATTCCAGCGCATGATCGACACGATCCGGACGAGCTTCGAGTGTTACGGATTCGTGCCGGTCGCGACGCCGGCGATCGAGTTCGCGGACGTGTTGCTGACGAAAAGCGGCGGCGAAACCGAGCGCCAGGTGTATTTCGTGCAGCCGACCGGCGCCCTCGAGCGGAGCGAGAAGCCCGAACTCGCGTTGCGCTTCGACCTGACGGTTCCGCTCGCACGGTATGTCGCCGAGCACGAACGTGAACTTGCGTTTCCGTTCCGTCGCTACCAGATGCAGCCGGTCTGGCGCGGCGAGCGTGCGCAGCGCGGTCGTTTCCGCGAATTCTGGCAGTGCGACATCGACGTGATCGGCAAGGACACGCTGTCGCTGGCCCACGATGCGGAGTTGCCGGCGGCGATCCACGACGTGTTCAGCCGCCTCGGCATCGGCGCCTTCACGATCTGGCTCAACAACCGCAAGCTGATGCGCGGATTCCTCGAAGGCGCCGGCGTCGACGACGTCGAGCGTCAGGCACTCGTCCTGCGGGAGGTCGACAAGCTCGACAAGCAGGGCATCGACAAGGTGCGCGAGACGCTGGTTGGTCCGGCGGTCGGCATGGATGCTGGCGCGGTCGAACGGGTCCTCGGCTTCGTGCAGGTGCGATCCGGCTCGCTCGAAGACGCGCAGGCGAAGCTCGACTCGCTCGGATCCGGGAGCGCGCTGTTCCGTGAAGGCCGTGACGAGTTGCAACACGTGTTGCAGCGGGTCGCTGATTTCGGCGTGCCGGAATCGGCGTTCGCGTTGAATCTCTCGATCGCCCGGGGACTCGATTACTACACCGGTACGGTCTACGAGACGACCCTCAACGAGCACCCCGGCATCGGGTCGATCTGTTCGGGAGGGCGCTACGATGATCTCGCCAGCCAATACACGAAATCGAAGTTGCCGGGAGTCGGGATTTCCATCGGCTTGACCCGGCTGTTCTGGCAATTGCGCGAGGCGGGGCTGTTGGCCGGTGCACCGGGTGCGGTTGCCGTTCTCGTCACCCGGATGGACGAGGTCCCGCTGGCCGGGAGCATCGCGTTGGCCACGCTGCTGCGGCGCGCTGGAATCTCGGCGGAGGTGGCCCTCGAGGGTGGCAAGCTCGGCCGCCAGTTGAAGTACGCCGACCGTGCGGGCATCCGCTACGCGTTGGTGGTGGGCGGGGACGAACATGCGCGGGGCGTCGTCGCGGTGAAGGATCTGTTGCGGGGTGAACAATACGAAATGGCAAGGAACGACGTTGCCGTGTTTCTCGGGAATGCATTGGCGGGCCAACCGGCCACAGGCGGGAATCGGGAGCGCACGTGAGCGACACTGGTGCCGCTTCGACGCGCGAAGAAATCCTGCTGGATGGCGTTCACCTCGAGCGTGCGCAGGTTGCCGCGATCGCGCGCGGCCAGGCCCGCGTCGCGCTGGACGAGGGCGCGCTGGAACGGGTCCGCAGAGCCGCGGACTTCCTTGCCGGCAGGGTCGACTGCGGTGAACCCATCTATGGCGTCACGACCGGCTTCGGCAGCAACGCCGACAAGCTCCTCGGTGCGCACCGGGTGCGGGATGAATTGGCCGAAGGAAGGCGGCAGGGGGGCGGAAGCACCCTCGCCGAAGAGCTGCAGCACAACCTCATCGTCAGCCACGCGGTCTGCGTCGGCGAACCACTGGCGCCGGACGTGGTGCGGGCGATGCTCGCAATCCGCATCAACACGCTGCTACGGGGCCATTCCGGGATCCGCGTCGCAACCTTGCAGGCGCTGGCGGAATTGCTGAACCGGGGCGTGGTTCCGGTGGTGCCGCGCATGGGTTCCGT
Source organism: Lysobacterales bacterium (assembly GCA_046347015.1). Lineage (GTDB taxonomy): Bacteria > Pseudomonadota > Gammaproteobacteria > Xanthomonadales > Rhodanobacteraceae > Dokdonella_A. Next base: position 53,071 of record JAXMHA010000011.1, read on the forward strand.
CGGTGCCAGCGGCGACCTCGCGCCGCTGTCGCACCTCGCGCTCGTGCTGCTCGGCGGTGGCGAGGCGTTCGTCGGCGAACGGCGCCTGCCGGGTGGAGAGGCATTGCGGGAGGCTGGGCTCGAGCCAGTCCGGTTGTCCTACAAGGAAGGTCTTGCGCTCAACAACGGCACCGCGCAGATGCTGGCCTGCGCGGTGCTTGCGCTCGATGAACTCGAATACCTGCTCGGCGTCGCCGACCTCGCGGCTGCGATGACGCTGGATGCGTTCGCCGGACGGGGCGGCGCACTGCGGGAAGACGTCCATGCACTGCGCCCGCATCCCGGCCAGGTCGCTGCGGCCGCTCACGTCCGGGATTTGCTGCGCGGATCGACGCTGGTCGACATTCCCTACCATCTCGTGCCGCGTTTCCGGCCGTGGACGGCAGGTTCGTGGACGAACCCCGAAGATCGCGCATTGCCGTTCGACCTCGACTGGGACTGGGTACCGTCCAACCAGCGCCATGGCCGCGAAGCGTTCTATACGCGCTTCCTGCCGTTCCGCGGCGGCAAGAAGCACCAGCCGCAGGATGCCTATTGCCTGCGCTGCATGCCGCAGGTGCACGGCGCCGTCCGCGATGCGTGGATGCAGGCCTGCCGCGTGATCGACATCGAGCTCAACGCGGTGACGGACAACCCGCTGGTGTTCCCGGACCACGCCAATGCGGCGCACGTCGACGACCAGGTCGTCTCGGCCGGGCACTTCCATGGGATGCCGATCGCGCTCGCGATGAGCTACGTCAAGGCCGCGATCCCGGTTCTGGCGTCGATCTCGGAGCGCCGCCTCAACAAGCTGGTCGACCCGGCGACGAACGACGGGCTGCCCGCGTTCCTGACCGGCAACGAGGACGGCACGGACTCCGGCTGCATGATCGTGCAGTACACCGCGGCCGCACTGGTCAATGACCTGGCGACGCGCGCGCATCCGGCGACAGTGTATTCGATACCAACCAGCGCCAATGCCGAGGACCATGTGTCGATGGGCGCCAACGAAGCGCGGCACGTGCTCGACATGACGGCCGACCTTGGGCGCGTGGTCGGGCTCGAGCTGCTGGTCGCAGCGCAGGCGCTCGACTACCGCCTCGACATGCTGAACGCCGCGCGACGGGTTGCGGCGCGCGGGGACTGGCATGCGCTGGCCGGGAAAGTGGCCAACGCGCCGCGGAGCGATGACGCGCAATTCGCGGCATTCGAACGCGAAGCCAAGGCACTGACGAAGCAGCTTGCCGGCGCGGCGGAGTTCCGCCCGGGGACCGCCGTGCGCGCGGCCCACGCACGGCTGCGCGAGTCGATCGAGTTCCTGCGCCGCGATCGGCCGATGGACGCCGATGTCGCCGCCGCGTGCGAACTGGTGCGCACGCGGCAATTCGCGACCGGGAGTTGAAATCCGGCGCGTCTCGGCCGGCTCACTCAGTCGTCGAACCCGTCGGCGAAGATCGTGTCGTCGGGTGCCGCCCCGCACGCACTGCCGCCGGCGGACAACCGGATGTTGTCGATCGCCCAACCCGCACCCTCGACGGCCGGGTCCGAATAGAACCGGAAGCGGATCTCGAGCGCCGTCGCGCCGTTTGCCGACGACGGGAAGTCGACATGGTTCGACTGCCACGTGGTCCGGCCGCTGCAGGAGGACAGCGTCGTCCAGGTCGAGCCGCCATCGGTGCTGAACTCGGCGTAGCCGAAATCGTAGCCGGGTTCCGTCGCGCAGCGATCGTCGAAATCGAGTGCGAAGTCCGCGTAGCCGGTCACGTCGATCGATGGGGACGTCAGCGTCCGGTTCAGGTCGTCCTGATAGTTCGGCGTGTCCCAGACATGAGTGGCATTACCCGGGACGTTGTTGACGATCTGCCACGGGTTTTGCGCCGTCCAGCCGATGTTGCCGTTTTCGACATCGTCCTCGAACACGGTGCACATTGGTTGCAGCTCGAAATCGCGGGTGACGGTCTGGCCACCGGCCAACGCGATCCCCTGTGCGTTTTCGGCAACGTAGCCCGGCGCGGCGACATGGACGTCGACGGTGCCGGCCAGCATCGTTCGCGCGTACTGCCCGTCGCCGGCGCCGGCGACGGTGCTGCGCGTCTCGCCGGTGGCCGGGTCGGTGGCCGTAACCGTCGCGGGGAGTGGGTCTCCTGTGTCCCGTGCGGTGATCACGCCGGAGAGCGTACCGATCTCCGACGCCGCGGCGGTGTCGAACCAGGCCGCGTTCGGGGTGCCGGCGTTGCCCTGGTCGTCCGTCGACTGCACGGTGACGACGTGCCGGCCGGCTGGCAGTGCCGAAGTGTCGATCGAACCCGTGGCGGCTTCGACATCGCTGTCGAACGCGCCATCGGCAGCGGCCAGCGCAATGGGGCTCGCGCCGGCGTCCCACGGCAGCGCATCGACGAATGCGGCCGCGGACGCGATCGGATAGACCGGCTGCGAACCGTTGCTGAACTCGTAGCGGGAACTGTCGAGATCGGCGTCGACGGCGACCGGCGTGCCGGTCGGAACCAGGTCGCTCTCGAACTGCACGTCGACGGTGTCCGGCCCGAGCGGCAACTGGTACGGTGCGTGCAACGTGCGTGCGGCGTAGCGCAGCGCCTGGAACACGTGCGGCCAGGTCTGCGCCTCGAACGTGTCGCAGTCCTCGAAGAATCCGCCGCCGGTTGAGTCGGTCTCGATCGTGTACGACGCGACGCCGAGCAATCCGTACATCGTGTCGTCGGTCGTGCCGTCGGTGGGATACAACTGGTCGGATTGCTGCGGCGTGTAGCCCATGTACCAGGCAAGGCGTCGGCCCAATGTCTGCAGCGCATCCCGGTTCGGGGCCGGCGCCGACGTGTCTCCCCACGGCCACAGCACGAGTGACGCGTAATTGTGGACGTCGACGAAAAAGCCGCTGGTGTCCGCCGGGGCAGGATCGCCGCCGTCGCCCGACGGGTTCGGCGGGTCCATCGGGCCCGCGCGGCGATCGGCAAACAGGCCACCGCTGCAGTTGCCGTCCGCATCGCAGGTGCCGGCGACGTAGCCGACGAGGTTGTCGGTCTCGGGCTCCGATTGCGCTGATTCCCCGCGGTACGTTTCGTCACAGACATAGCCGCTCGACCCGCCGCCATTGGTGATGTCCCAATGGAAGGGGAAGTTGCGATTCAGGTCGATGCCGTCGCCGTCGGTGTCGACGTCGGGATTCCCGTCGCAGTTGCCGCCGACCTGGTCGTCGTTCTTGCGCCACAGGATGCCCTGCTCCGCCATCTTGCGACCGTCGGGATTCGCCTGCAGCACGAGGTGGAAATCGTTGTGGTCGACCAGCCACGTCGCCTCGGGATCGCTCCCGTAGCTCTCGACCAGCCATTCGGCGAAGCGCGTGTCGATTTCGGCCGGTGGATACTCGCGCGCGTGGATCGAGCTGAACACGACCATCTTCGGGCGGTCGGGGTCGGCGGGCAGTGTCGCGAAATTGGTGATGTGGATCGCGCGCATCTCGTAGCCCTGCTCGGGGTCGTTGACGCGCTTCCAGGTCGGGCCGATGTCGTCGATCTCGGCGAGTCCCGGATAGGCCGCCGCGAGATCATCCATCGTGTCGTAGGTGCCCTCGACGGTGCGATAGCACGCGAAGCCGGGGATCGAGGGGTAACCGCCCGCCGTCACCTGCGGGACGCGCGATGCGATCGCGGCACGGATGCGCGCTTCGGTGGCGCGTAGTTGCGCCGTCGCCGCCTCGTCGATCGTCACCGTCAACCCGGCCGCCGCCAGCGCGTCGATGCCGCGCCCGTCGGTTTCCGTGCGCAGGACCTGGCGTTGCGGGTCGACGATGATGTGCTGGAACTTCGCGGCGGCGCGTTGCAGCGCGGCTTGGTCGGGCCAGTGTGCCTCGACGATCCAGTCGTCGGCCAGTGCGGGCGCGCACAAGGCAAGTCCGAATCCCGCGAGCAACGCGGCACGCGCAACGTGCATCGAATTCTCCCCCGGCGAAAAACGCCACAGCATAACGCGAAGCCGGGATTCAGTGAATGCGCGGTTTCGCCGCAGTCGTGCGCACGGCGTCACTCCCGCGCTCGGCCGGGGTGCGCGGTGCCTCGAATGCCACGGGGGCGCCGACGGTGAATCCGGAATGCCAGCGTGCGAGTTGCGCGTGAATGGCCTTGCCGAACGCGATTTGCGGTTCCGATGCTTCGAATCCGTCGCGGATTTCCCAGCCGGCGATCTCGCGCCGCGCGAGGTCGAATGCGCGCTGGAAATCCGCCGTCTTGTTCAACGCATCGACGAGGAACGCGTGGCCGAACCAGGTCAGCGTCGATTGCTCCCCGCAGCCGAACGAGCTGCGGTCAGCGCGCGCGGAAGTGATGACGAGGGTGCCGTCGCCGCGCAGCGGCGGAATGAATCCGCCCGAATAGCACGCGTTGACGATGACGACCTTGTAGCGGAACGGGTGTCCGGCAAGGATGCCGGGGAGGTCGGCCGCGCCAATCTGGTCGAGTGGCAGCGGGCCCATGTCGACCAGCAGCGTGTGATCCCCGCTGCCGTGCGTCGTGAAGTAGAGCAGCAGGATGTCCTGTGCCGGATCCATCTTGCCAGCCATCGCGTCGAGCGTGTCCTCGAGGTTGGTCCACGTCGCGAGCGGTTGCGACTCGAGCGTTGCCGGGTTGTTTTCCAGCACGACGACATGGCCCTTCGCACCGAAGCGTTGCTCGAAGAGGTTCCGGAAATATTCGGCCTCGTTGCGGAACACGTTTTCGCTGCCATCGCCGGCAAACGCGATTGCGTAGAGGTTGACCTTGCCCGGAGCCCTGGGCGCCAGCCGTGCCAATGTCGATTCGAGAAGCCTGGGCTGGTCGTACAACACTTGTTCCGGCGATGGCGCATTTTCCGGCCAATCGTCGCCCGGTTGCGGTCTGGAAGGCTGGGACGGGTGTGCTGCCGTGGTTGCCGCGGTTCCCGGGACTGCTGCCGTGATGTTGGCTGGCGCCGGCGCGTGCTCGGATGCGGCGCAGGCCGCCACCGCGAACAGCAGCGCGAACGGCACGGACGATCGGATGCGCGGCTTTCTCATTGTGGCAACCGCTGGTTGCATGAATGTGCGCGCGGTGCTGCGCGTGGAGAAGTGTCGGGTCGGGTCCGGCAATCGTTCATCGTTGGGGCTCAGTCGACCACGACGCCATCGAAATCGCCGACGCATCCATGTTCGCCGCCCGGCGGGCACGTTTCCGGTGCGCGGCAGATGCGCGTCGTCCGCATTCCGGCGGCTCGCGCCGCATCGAGTTCCTCGGCGATGTCGGACAGGAACAGGACGTCCGCTGCCGGCACGCCGATGGAGCGTGCGATGCGCCGGTACGATTCCGGGTCGCGCTTGCCACCGGTCTCGGTGTCGTACCAGCCGTCGACGAGCGGCGACAGGTTGCCGGCCTCGCCGTGGGTGAAGAACAGCTTCTGCGCCGCCACCGATCCAGACGAATACACGTACAGCGCGAGGCCTCGCGCTTTCCAGCCGCGCAAGCCTGGCGCGACGTCGGGGTAGAAATGGGCGTGAAACGCACCCGACTCGTAGCCATCCTTCCAGACCATGCCCTGCAGCGCCTTGAGCGGCGTTGCCTTGCGGTCCTCGTCGATCCATTGCAGCAACACGGCGACGATCCCGGCGGTGTCGGTGCGGGCGAGTCCCGCTTCGTCGGCCGTGGCGTCGAGTTGCCTGCGTACCGCGGGTTCCGATCCATGTGTGTCGATGAACGCGGGAAGGCGGGCGCGCGCGTACGGAAACAGCACGTCCTTGACGAACGAGATCGAACTCGTGGTGCCTTCGATGTCGGTCAGGATCGCGCGGACCATGCGATCAGGCCTTGGCCGGCGCGGTCCGCAGCGATTCGACGTTGGTCGAGTATGCGGTCTCGATCGCGCGCTTGACGCCCACCGGGTCCGCAATCCGCCGCAACAGCATCGCCGTCTCGCCGCGGCCGGTGATTTGCACGTCGCCGAAGCCGAGCAGTCGGCCCCAGATCGATTGGCGGAGGTCCACCGTTTCGATCGACGCAAGCCGCAATTCGGTCGTGTTGCGCGCAATGACGCCGGCCTTGCGGATCACGCGGTGGTTCGTGACCCCCTGTTCGATCGCGCGCAGGCGCAGGAACTCGAGCAGCGCGGCCACGGCGGCGATGGTGAGGACGACGATGGCCAACGGCGCGAACGCGACCGCGCTCGCGAGCGTCGCGACGACGCCGAGCACGACAATGGCCCAGAACCCGAGCCACATCGACCAGTGCAGCGGAAACAGCGCGACGACGTGCTCGTTCGCGGCGAGCGATTCCCGGATGTACGACATGGGCAGGGTTCCGTCAGCAAATGCTGCGGCCATTCCCGGCCGCAGCGACAGCCATCAGTTCTCGAGGCGCGGGAACCTCGTGGAGATGTCCGCGCCGGTGAAGTCCGCGACCCAGCCCGCGGGGTTCGTGAACAACCGGATCGCGACGAAGTTCGGGCTCGGGCCCATGTCGAACCAGTGGGGGGTGCGGTCGGGAACCCCGATCAGGTCGCCTTGTTCGCACAACACTTCGTACACACGATGGTCGGGATGCAGGAAGAACATCCCTTCGCCGGCGACGAAGAAGCGCACCTCGTCCTCGGAGTGCGTGTGCTCGTCGAGGAACTTGTTGCGCAGCGCATCCTTTTGCGGATGGTCCGCGGACAACGAGATGACGTCGACCGCGCGGTAGCCGTTTTCCTGCTGCAGCCGGTCAATGTCCTTGCGGTACGCGGCGATGACGTCGTCCTGGCTCGCGCCGGCCTTGATCGTCTGGTCGGTGTGCCATCGCTCGAAGCGCACGCCGATGCGGCCGAGCTCGCGCGCGATCGCGGCGTGGTCGTCGGCGGCGAAAACGGGAGTGCCGGGTTCCGAATCTTCGAAGACGCGCAGGCGGCTCATGTCGAAAGTCTCCTCAAGTCAAGTTCGCAGGCCAGCATGAATTCCAGCGCCTCGAGGTGGCGCCGCGCCTCGGCCATGTCGCGCCCCCAAGTGTAGATGCCATGCCCGTCGATCAGGTAGCCGCAGAGCGGCCGGCCCGAATCGAGCCACGCATCCACCCGCGCGACCAGTTCCGGCATGTGCTGCGTGTTCGGGAACACGGGGAGCGCGAGCACGTCGTCGTGCGTCGCGTGGCCCGTGATCGCCTTCTGCAGTTCCCAGCCCTGCAGGTTCACGACGCCATCCGGCGCGAAGAGCCGCGAAGCAACACTTTGGGTGCGGGAGTGGGTGTGGAGCACCGCATTCATCTCGGGAAAACGCCGATAGATCTGGGTGTGCAACGCGGTCTCTGCCGACGGGCGGCCCTTGCCGTCAACCGGCGTCCCGTCGAAGTCGATCGTCATCACGTCGGCGGGGGTCAGGGCGCCCTTGTCGCGGCCGGACTCGGTGATCGCGACCCGATCGTCGCCGAGGCGCATCGAGAAATTGCTGCTGGTCGCCGGCGTCCAACCGAGCGCCGCGAGCTGCGCGCCGGCGGCGACGATTTGCCGTGCGCAGTCCTCGCGGCGGGCGGTGTCAGGGACAACTGGAATCGAAGTCGGCATCGGCTTGGAAACCTCTGATTTCGCCCGTCTTCCGGGAATCGCGAAGCGACATCGGGATCCAGTGGCTTTTCGGTTCAGCAGTTTGCGACCAAGGCACTCGATTCCCGCTCGCGCGGAAATGACGAAATGATGGCCGAATCTGGCCATCCTTGAACGGTGGAGGCATGCAGCGGCGACTATACAAAAACGACGGCGCTCAACCCACATGGTAATACAAACAAGAACCATTCCTGTTTCGTGTCAGCGTTCGTTTCCATTCGATGGGTATCCTTGCCCGCGTTGCTTCCCGCGGTCCGTGGCGCTGTGAGGTCTGCAGCAGGGGCGCGCGGGCAGCCGGTTGGTCGCGTGGTTTGCCGCGCCGCTTGCCGGACGATGGAATGTCGCGAGGTCGCGGCAGGTTCCATCGTTTCGGTGGCACACGGCGAATCAGCGGAACGATGGCCCAGTCGCCTTATCCCGACGGAGGATCCTGTCATGTCCCATTCCAACGAAACCGAGTCCCGGCGCCGCTTCCTGAAGCTTGCGGTCACCGGCGTCGTGGCCGCGCCGATTGTCGCCGCGGTGTTGCCGGAGTTCGCCTGCGCGGCGGACCTGCCGCACCTCGAGGAAAGCGATCCGACCGCGATGGCGCTTGGTTACAAGGCCGACGCGACCAAGGTCGACAAGGCGAAATACGCGACCTACAAGGCCGGCGAAGACTGCAGCAACTGCAATTTCTGGGGCGGCAAGGCCGGCGACCAATGGGGCTCGTGCCAGTTGTTCCCCGGCAAGGACACGCACGCGAACGGCTGGTGCTCAGGTTACAGCAAGAAGGCCTGAGTCAAGTTCGACGGCACACCGTGGGGCGTCTCGTGATGCGAGACGCGCCGCTGCAATAATGGCGACCCAGCTCCAGGGTCGCCATTTTCTTGTTCACCCAAGCCGAAATTCCTGTCCTGATCATCGCCGCGGCGGCGGGCTGCGTCGTCGGCGTCGTCGCCACGTGGTGGCTTTCGCGCAAGGCGAAGGCGCAGGCGCGCATCGACGGGCGCGCCGACCGCGACGCGGAAGTAGTCCGCGCCGAGGAACGTGCATCGGCCGCCGAAGGGCGTGTGGCCGATCTCGGCGCTCGCCTCGAGCGGTTCGAACAGACGTGGCAGCAGGCCGACCGGACGCTGCGCGAGATGCAACAAAAGCTCGCGGCTGAACAGGAACGCACGACGCAACAGGCGCGCCAGTTGGCGGAAGCGCGCAGCGAACGCGACCGGTTGCGCGAGCGGCATGACCGACTGGCGACGGATCATGCGCAGATGCAGGAACGCATCGCGGCGGATGCCCGCGCGATCGAAGGAACGGCAGCACTCATCGAGCGGGTCGACATCCGCTACAAGGAAACCTTCCAGAATCTCGCCCAGCAGATCCTGGACGAGCGCGCGCAGCGTCTTGGCGCCGAAAGCGAAAAGCAGGTTGGCGGCCTGCTCGAACCGCTGAAGCAGCAACTCAAGGAATTCGACGAACGCATCCGCATCGCCTGGGCCGGCGACCAGCACGAACGCGGAACGCTCGCGGAGCAAATCCGCTTCCTCGCCGAACTCAACCAGAAGGTCGGCCGCGAAACCGACCAGCTCAGCCGCGCGCTCAAGGGCGACAACCGCGCGCAGGGCGCGTGGGGCGAGATGGTGCTGGCGACCGTGCTGAAGGCATCCGGCCTGCGCGAGGGGGAAGAGTTCACCGTGCAGACCAGCTTGCCGGGCGACGATGGGCGGCAGCAGCGTCCCGACGTCATCGTGCGGCTGCCCGAGAATCGCCAGCTTGTCATCGACGCCAAGGTGTCACTCGTGGCGTGGGACCGCATGGTCAATGCGGCCGATGACGGCGATCGCGACAGCGCGCTGCGGGAGCATCTCGATTCGCTGCGCCGCCACATCGATGGACTGTCGGCGCGGGACTACGCGAGTCTCGCCGGGCTGCATACCGTCGACTTCGTGCTGATGTTCGTGCCGATCGAGGCGGCATTCGTCGAAGCCGTCCGCGCGGACGAAGCGCTGTTCGCCCGCGCACTCGACCGCAAGATCTGCCTCGTTTGCCCCAGCACGCTGCTGGCGACGTTGCGCACGGTCGATCACATCTGGAAGATCGAACAGCGCAACCGGTTTGCCGCCGAAATTGCGATGCGCGGCGCGCGCCTCCACGACAACTTCAGGCTGCTGGTGGACGAGATCGAGGCCATCGGCGTGCAGCTCGACAAGGCCGACAAGGCGCAAAAGAGCGCAATGCGGCGCCTGACCGAAGGCGGCAAGGGCAGCGTACTGCTGCAGGTCGAAAGCCTCAAGGAACTCGGCGTGCGCGTGAAGCACGAATTGCCGGGCGAGCTCTTGCTGCGGGCGGGTGGCGAACCGACCGGGGACGACGGGACGGCGATAGCCGATTCCGGCGACGGATCGAGGGCGGTCGCGCCCGAGGATCCGGCGGCGTGATCCAGCGGTCGGCGCGGCGGGGGCTTCAATTGCGGGAAGGCAAGATCGATTCGATCCTGGGCACCCTGACCCAGGGGTTGGCGCTGCTCGGGGCCGTGGCGGCGCCTTGCCTTGTACTGTCCGCCGCGCGCGGAACAGGAATGGACGGCATCGGCTTCCTGGCTGGCGTTATCGCATGGGTGGCCTTGCCCTACGCGGCGCTCTTCAGGCTTGCTCGGCGGGGCTCGCGGCGCAGGTACCGAACGGCCGTGCTGGAGGTGGCAACCGTGGCCGTCGTGGCCGTCGGGTCGTAGCTGTCATGGCTCGGCTTCATCGCACATCCCGATGTGCAGGGCGGCCTGCTGTTCATCCTCGTGCCGTTCCACCGGCTCGCCGTCGTTGGCACGGTGGTCCTTGCGGGGGGGGTTGCTGAAGGCACCGCCGGGGCCGCTGGATCGTCGTCCCCGACGCGTCGATCCCGGCACAGCGCAGGCGATCGCGACCAAGGCCCGCGCGTCCCGCCCGATGCGATTCAACGAGGTGGTGGCGTCGTGGTGGCGCGCAACCGGCTGTGCCGGTATCCGTACCCGAAGTAGATCGCGACTCCGCACAGCGTCCACAGTCCCATCAGCGTCCAGTTGTACCAGTTCTCCCAGTACAGCAGCGCGAAGCAGCTCAGCACGCCGAGTGTGCAGGTGACTGGCGCGACCGGAACGCGGAATGTGCGTGGCAATTCGGGTCGCGTTCGGCGCAGGATCAGCACGCCGAGGCACACCGCGACGAACGCGATCAGCGTGCCCATCGATACGAGGTCGCCGAGCACGTCGAGCGGAAAGACGGCGGCGAGGATCGCGATGCCGGCGCCGGTGATCAGCGTGTTGACGTGCGGCGTGCGGTAGCGCGGGTGCAGCTTCGCGAACACCGGTGGCAGCATCCCATCGCGCCCCATGATCATGAAGATGCGCGGCTGCGCGATGATCATCACCAGCACCACCGACGACAACCCGGCCAAGGCGCCGATCTCGACCAGCCAGCGCAACCAGTCGAGTTGCGGATGCGCCTTGACGGCGGTGACGACGGGTTCGGCGGTACCGAGCTGGCCGTATGGCAAGAGGCCTGTCAGCACCGCCGACATGCCGATGTACAGCACGGTGCAGATCGCGAGTGAGGCCAGCGTGCCGATCGGCAGGTCGCGCTGCGGGTTTTTCGCTTCTTGCGCCGCGGTCGACGTCGCCTCGAAGCCGATGTACGCGAAAAAGACCAGCGTCGCCGCACGCATGATGCCGCCCCAGCCGTATTTCTCCGGTCCTTCCGCGGGCGGGATGAACGGATGCCAGAGCTGCGGGTCGACATACTTCCAGCCGGCGATGATGACGATGACGATCAGCGCGACCTTCAGCACCACCATCGCGGTGTTGACGCCACTCGACTCGCGGATGCCGACGTAGCAGAGCCACGTCAGCAGCAGCACGATCGCGACGGCCGGCAGGTTGAACAGCGCGCCGGTCGTGACGAGTTGCTTGTCGACGAAGGCGATCGGCGCGTTGGTCAGCGCCGCCGGCAGGTGCAGCCCCATGTGGTCCAGCAGGCTCGTGAAATAGCCGGTCCAGCTCACCGCGACCGCGGACGCCGAAACGCCGTACTCCAACACCATGTTCCAGCCGATGAACCACGCCGCGAACTCGCCGAGCGTCGCGTACGCATACGAGTACGAACTGCCCGACATCGGGATCAGCGTCGCGAACTCGGCGTAGCACAATGCGGTGAAGCTGCAGCAGATCGCGGCGATGACGAACGACAGCAGGATCGCGGGCCCCGCGTGTTCCGCGGCCGCTTGTCCGGTGATGACGAAGATTCCGCCACCGATCACCGCACCGATACCGAGCGCGGTCAGACCCCAGGGGCCCAGCGTCCGGCGCAGTTCGACACCGTGTTCATCGGCCGGGATCGATCCGCCGACGGGCTTCTTCGCGAGCAACTGGTCGAGCATGGCCGTCGGCTCCGCAGAGGGGTTCGGGTTGGTCAGCGGGCCAGCCCTGCAAGGCTTTCGAGAATTCGCTTCTGCTCGTCATTCCCGCGAAGGCGGGAATCCAGCGTCTTCGCTTCCCACCGGGTCATCGAGAGTGGCTCCCCGCCTTCGCGGGGATGACGGCAATTGTCCAGACCTTCTTTCCCGCGCGGAAGACAACGTGCAGCGTTATTCGGCCGCGCGTCCGGCGTTGTGCGGCGCCATCTGGCTTCGGCTGTATCCGTACAGCCGGTAGAAGATCAGCCCGATGATGGCCCAGACCACGAACACGATCTTGGCGATGACACTGAGGTTGACGAACAGCAGGACGCACCCGGCCACCGCCAACGGACAGACGATCCATACCAGCGGCGTGCGGAACGGCCGCGGGCGTGCGGGTTGCCGACGCCGCAGGATCATCACGCCGACCGAGACCATCGCGAACGCGAGCAGCGTGCCGGCGTTCGACGTGTCGGCGAGCTTGCCCACCGGAAACAACGCGGCGCACAGCGACACGACGATACCGGTGATGTAGGTGATCACGTGCGGCGTGAAGAAGCGCGGATGCACGCTCGACAGCACGTCGGGCAGCAGGCCGTCGCGGGACATCGTGAAGAAGATGCGGGTCTGGCCAAACATCATCATCAGGATCACCGACGGCAGCGCGACGACCGCAGCGAGGCCGATCAGGTTGCCAAGCACCGGGAAGTGCAGCACCCGCATGACGTGGGCGAGTGGTTCGTTGCTGCAGACCAGCGCCATCGATCCCCGGCAGGCTGCGGCCATTTCCGGCGTGCCGGGGTCGAGCGGAGCGCCGTTCGGCCCCATCATCGGCTGCGCGCCGATCGAACCGGCGGCGCCGTAGCCGACAAGCAGGTAATACACGGTGCAGATCAGCAACGCGCCGATCAAGCCGATCGGGATGTTGCGGTTTGGATTGCGCGTTTCCTCCGCCGCAGTCGATACCGCATCAAAACCGACGTACGCGAAGAAGATCGACGCCGCGGCGCCGAGCACGCCGACGCCGTTGCTTCCGACCGGATTGCCCCAGCCGCCCGGCAGGAACGGGTGCAGGTTGACGCCTTTCACGGCGGGCACCGAAATGACGATGAACGCGGTCAGCGCGATGATCTTGATTGCGACCAGCACCGCGTTGACGCGCGCGCTCTTGGACGTACCGACGACCAGCAGCCACGTCACCGCGGCGCCGATCAGGAAGGCCAGCAGGTTGAAGCCGCCGCCGGAGAAAAACCCGGTCTGCAGCCAGGTCGGCAACGACAACGTGCCCGGCGTCACGAGGCCGAAGAAGCCGCTGTTGAGCAGGCCGTTCATGTAGCCGGCCCAGCCGACGCAGACCGCGGTCGCCCCGATCGCGTATTCCAGCACCAGCGCCCAGCCGACGATCCACGCGACCAGCTCGCCCATCACCCCATAGGTGTACGTGTAGGCCGAACCGGAGACCGGAACCATCGCGGCGAGTTCGGCGTAGGCCAGCGCGGCGAGGCCGCAGACGACTGCCGCGATCACGAACGACAGCATCATGCCTGGGCCGGCCTTCTGCGCGGCCTCGGCGGTCAATACGAAGATGCCGGTGCCGATCACCGCGCCGATGCCGAGCAGGGTCAACTGGATCGGGCCCAGCTGGCGCTTCAGCGATTTCTTCTCGGCAGTGGCGAGGATGAGGTCGAGCGGCTTGGTGCGCCAGAAGATCATGTTTGCTCCAATCCGCGCCGCCTCTCCGGCGGGGAACCGGCGACGAACGCGCAATTCGATCCCGATGTCGTCTGCCCGCGCGTCCCCTCGGTGCGGGCAGGCCCAAGCCACGGTGCCAGCGCGCCGTACCTTACTTGGCCCCCGGTCCTTCCACAAGCGGTGGTCGTGCCGCGGGTGCGGCGCAATCCGGAACGCGGCGATGGATGCGATGGATCACTCCATCGCCACCGCGTCGGTGGTGGCGGGCAGGCCGACTTTCCTGCAGAACGCGGCAAAACGCGGGTCGGCGCGATAGCGCAGGATCATGGGATCGTAGAGCAAGGCCTGTACGCCCGGGTCGCGGTTGTCCCACGCGCGATCAAGCCAATGGAACATCGCGCCGGGATCTCGGCGCAGGGCATACGCCTCACCGATCTGATAGGCACTGATGCTGGCCTGGTCGGCGACCAGTTTCTTGATGGCGGCGTCGGCGGCCCCGCGATCGGACCCGGCCTGCAAGGCCAGCGCCAGCGCGATTTCGCGCCAACCCGCATCGGGCTCTTGCTGCGCCGCGGCCAGCGCGGCCTTGGCATCGCCGCGCAGCATTTCGATGACCGCGAGCTGCTCGTGGTAAGTCGCTGCCTGCGGCTGCAACGCGATTGCGGTCGTGCTCTTCTCCCTGGCGGCATCCAGTTGGCCGAGGGCGGAAAGGTAGATCCCCAACCAGTGGTACCACCCGGCATGGCGCGGATCGGCGATCAACGCCGTCCGGGTCAGGTCCGCCGCCTGCTGCACCTGGCCCAGGGTGGCCAGCGCACTGGCGAGCGAGATTTGTGCCCTGGTGTCGTTGGGAGCGAGCTGCAGCGCGCGCCGGTATTCAGCCTCGGCGCCGACCCAATCGAAGTCGGCGGTTTGCAGCACGAACGCGCGCGCCCGATGAGCGAAAGAGGAATCGGGGTCGATCTTCAGCGCGGTGTCTGCTGCATGATGGGCATTCGCGTAGGCTTCCTTTGCCGGCTTCCCTTGCAGCCATCCCTGCGCCAGCTCCACCCACGTTTCGGACAGGCCCGCGTACGCCGCAGCGTACTTAGGATCGATGCGGATCGCATGACGGTAGGCATCGATGGCCTGATGGTCACTGGCTTCGTTGTTGAGCGCGTAATAGGCATTGCCGTGCTGGTAGGCGGTGTAGGCCGCCAAGTTGCCCCCGGGGGGGCGGTCGCTCTGCACCACGACGCCGGGCGCGGTCATCAGCTTCGCCTTCAGCGCGCCGGAAACGGCTTGCGTAATGGCGTCCTGCAACGCGAACAGATCCTTGTAAGGCCGGTCGTAGTGCTCCGACCACAGTGTGCTGCCGTCGACGGCGTTGACCAGCGTCGCGGTAATCCGCACTTCGTCGCCGGCGCGTTGCACCGAGCCCTCCAGCAGGTGCGCGACGCCGAGCAACCGGCCAATCGTCGCGCTGGTGTCCTTGCTGTCGCGGAACTGGAACGCCGAGTTGCGACTGATGACCTTCAAGCCGTCGAACTGCGAAAGGGTATTGATCAGGTCCTCGGACAGCCCGTCGGAGAAGAACTGTTCATCGGCTTGCCCGCTTTCGTTGACGAACGGCAGCACCGCGACGGACTTTTCCGGAATGGCAGAGGTGCGGGTCGGGAGAGGGGGCGGTACGCCGTGCGTGGCAACGGCGGACGTGGCTGCAGGCGCGCTTGCGGTTGTCGCCTCAAGCGTCGTCGCCGTTGTGGCGGCTGGCTCGACTCTCGGCGCAGTCGCGCGCTGCAGCACCCAAACCCGCCAGCCCAGCAACGCCACCGCCAGTACCAGCACCGTGATGATCACCACATTGAGTTTGCGGCCGACCTGGCGATGCTCGGTTTCCGTGCGTGCGGCCGGCGAATCGGCGGGTGAGGTGCGGCGGATGCCTTCCGGCGTCAGTTCGTAGACCCACGCAAACACCAGTACCACCGGGAAAGCGATGACCAGCAGGAGCACCACGAACTGCGCGGTCCAGTCCGGCATGTGGAAGACCGGGAAAACCTGGGTCGCGACCTGAATGACCAGCCAGGCGGCGACGGCGTAGGCAATCGCCACCCGCCACACGTGGCGGCGCTTCAGTTCCTTGAGGAACCCGGGCCTGTCGGATGCCACGATCGCAAGGATCCGCTGCCGGCGACAGGCCGGCATTCAGCTCACTGAAGTGTAGCTATTCGATGCGCGGGGCGGGGATGACGAGCCAACCATTCCGCGCGAATGCCGCGCGGGCGATGGCTACTGCATCGCCACGGCATCGGTCGTCGTGGGCAGGCCGGCCTTCTTGCAGAATGCGGCGAAGCGCGGGTCGGCGTGGTACCGCAGGATCAGCGGATCGCCGAGCAAATAGCCGACGCCGGGATCGCGATCGGCCCACGCGCGATCCAGCCACTCGAACGTGTGCTCGGGATCGCGGCGCAACGCGTAAACCTGCGCGATCTGGTACGGCGCCGTTTCCGTGTAGTCGGCAATCAGCTTCTCGAGCGCGTCATCGGCGGCCTTGTGGTCCGGCGCGACCTGCAAGGCCAGCGCGATGGCGATGTCGTGCCACATTCCCGGTGGCTCCTGCCTGGCGGCGGCCAGTGCCGCGTCGGCATTCCCGCGCAGGATCTCGATGATGGCCTGCTGCTGGAAGTAGCTGGCCGCGCCGGGTTGCAACGCGATCGACGTTGCCACCGCCCGCTGCGCGTCGTCGAGCCGGTTCACGGCGGTGTAATAGGTGCCCAGCCAGTTGTACCAACTGGCGCGCCGGGGATCGCTGTCCAACGCCCGGCGGGTCAGTTCGATTGCGCCTTGGTTTTGCCCGAGCGTGGCCAGTGCGTTGCCGAGTCCGAATTGCGCGGCCGCTTCGTTCGGCGCCAATTGCAACGCGCGGCGGTATTCGGCTTCGGCGCCGCTCCAGTTCATGTCGAGGCTCAGCAGCAGGACGGCGCGCGCCCAATGGGCGCGCGAGCAGTCGGGATCGAGCCGAAGCGCAGTCGCCGATGCGTCCCGTGCCGAATCCCTGGCGCGCGCGATCGCCGCGGGTTCCGTCAGGAACTGGCTGGCGAGCGACGTCCATGCGATCGACAACTGCGCATACGCCCGGGCGTACCGTGGGTCGAGGCGGACTGCTTCCCCGAGCGCCTCGATGGCTTGGCGTTCCCCGGTTTCCGTGCCGAGCGCACCGTACGTGACGGCGTGCTGATACGCGACATAGGCATCAAGATTGCCACCGGGCGGGCGGTCGCTCTGCAGGACTGCGCCCGGTGTTCGCAGCAGCTTGACCTTCAGCACGTCGGCCACGGTTTGCGTGATGGCATCCTGCAGCGCGAACAGGTCGGTGTACGGCTTGTCGTAGCGTTGCGACCACGCGACGCTGCCATCCGCGGCGTTGACGAGAGTCGTGGTGATGCGTACTTCACCGGCGACCCGTTGCACCGTGCCTTCCAGCAGGTGGGCGACGCCGAGCGCGGCGCCGATTTGCGCGGACGTCGCGGTGCTGTCGCGGAACTGGAATGCCGAGTTGCGGCTGATGACCTTGAGGCCGTCGAATTGCGACAGTGCGGTGATCAGGTCTTCCGAGAGCCCGTCGGAAAAATACTGTTCGTCATTGCCGCCATCGCTCGCGAAGGGCAGCACCGCGACCGACTTGGCCGGAACCGGCGCTGGCGCGGGGATCGCAAGGGCGGGACCCTGGCGCCGCTGCTGAGGTTCGCCGCTCCCGTCCAGGCTCGCGCCGGATTCAATGGTTCCGCGCGGGCCAGCGGCTGTTCGATGTTGCAGGGCCAGCATGCGCCAACCGAGCAACGCCAACGCGATCGCCAGTACCGCGATGATCACCTTGTCGAGCTTCCAGCCGACGGCTCGTGAGTCAGACTCGGCGCGCGCGTCCGGTGAATTGGCCGGTGCGGTACGGCGGAGTCCTTCCGGCGTCAGTTCGTAGACCCACGCCAACGCCACCGCGACGGGAAACCCCATCGCCAGCAGCAGCACGACCAGCCGTACGGTCCAATCGGGGATACCGAAGAACGGGAAGACCTGCGTCGCGATCTGGATCAGCAGCCAACTGATGAGGCCGTAGGCGACGACTACGCGCCACACGTGGCGCCGTCGGAGTTCACCGAAGAATCCGGGTCCGTTGGCCATCCGGATCGCCCTGAGCGAGGCGTGGGATGGATCATAGCGCGGGCGGACCGGCGCGCGGGGAAAAGGCTACTTCATCGCGACGGCATCGGTCGTCGCCGGCAGGCCGGCCTTCCTGCAGAACGCGGCGAAGCGGGGATCATCCTTGTACCGGAGCATGAATGGGTCGGTCAGCAGATAGCCGATGCCGGGATCGCGGACACTCCAGGCGCGATCCAGCCACAGGAACATGTTGTCCGGGTCGCGGCGAAGCGCATGCGTCTCGGCGATCTGGTAAGCGCCATCGCCGGCGTGCTTGGCGGTGAGCTGGTCGAGTGCGGCGTCCGCGGCTATCCGGTCGGTGTCGACTTGCAGGGCCAGCGTCACTGCCGCGTCGCGCCACAATCCGGGTGACTCCTGCATGGCCGCGGTCATCGCGGCGGAAGCATGGCCACCGAGGATTTCGATGATGGCGAGCTGGTTGTGGTAGCCGGTTGCTTCCGGCTGCAGGGCGATCGCGGTGGCCGCCGCGCGTCGTGCGTCATCCAGGTCGCCCAATCCTGCAAGGTAGACCGAGAGCCCGTAGTACCAGCCGTCATGCCGCGGATCGACGGCCAGTGCCTGGCGGGACACGTCGACGGCGCGCTGCAACTGCCCGGACGAAGCCAACGCAGTTCCCAGGTTGAACTGCGCGGATGGATCGTTCGGCGCGAGTTGCAGCGCACGCCGGGCTTCGGCTTCGGCGCCGGCCCAGTCCATGTCCACGTTGAGAAGCAGGTAAGCACGCGCCTGATGGGCCAGTGACGAATCGGGATCCAGCTCCAGCGCGGTGGCGACCGCTTGGCGTGCCCGTGCATTCGCCTGTTCTGCTTCGATTCCGCCGAGGGTCTGTGCGGCGATCGCGTTCCATGCCAGCGACAATCGCGCATATGCGGCGGCGTAGCGTGGATCGATACGAATCGCCTCGTCGTAGGCTTGCACCGCCCGGCGCAAGCCGGCTTCACTCCCGAGGTCGTTGAAGGCGCGTCCCTGCTGATAGGACGCATAGGCGTCGAGGTTGCCGCTCGGCGGTCGATCGGTCTGCACGACCGCGCCGGGCGAAGTCAGCAGCTTGGCCTGCAACGCCGCGGCCACGGACTTCGTGATCTCGTCCTGCAGTCCGAACAGGTCCTGATAGGGCCGATCGTAGCGATGCGACCACATCGTGCTGCCGTCGGCGGCATTGACCAGCGACACGGTGATCCGCACGGTCTCGCCGGCGTGCCGCACCGTTCCTTCCAGCACGTGCGCGACCCCGAGTTGCCGGCCGATCGCCTCGATCGACGCTTTGCCGTCGCGGTACTGGAACGATGACCGGCGGCTGATCACCTTGAGCCCGCCGAACTGCGACAGCGCGGTGATCAGGTCCACGGACAAGCCGTCGGAGAAGTAACGTTGTTCCTCGTCACCGCTTTCGTTGACGAACGGAAGCACTGCGACCGATGCTGGCGGGATTGCCTCGTGCGCGGTGGTGCCGACGGCGGCGTCGGAAGTCGATTGCGCGGGTGCGGCAGGCGTCGCGACGCCTGCAGGCCGCATCCCCTTGCGCCACAGGAACTGGTTGCCCAGCAGCAGCAGGACCGCGAGCCCGAGGATCGCGATGATGACCGCGTCGAGCTTGCGGCCCACCGCGCGCGCCGCGAGGGGTTCGCGCGCCTCCGGCGAGTCCGCGGGTTCGGTGCGGCGGATGCCGGCTGGCGTCAGTTCGTACACCCACGCCAGCACGACGGCGACCGGAAATCCCAGCGCCAACAGGACCACGA
The DNA here is from genome assembly GCA_046347015.1 of Lysobacterales bacterium. Lineage (GTDB taxonomy): Bacteria > Pseudomonadota > Gammaproteobacteria > Xanthomonadales > Rhodanobacteraceae > Dokdonella_A. Next base: position 72,711 of record JAXMHA010000011.1, read on the forward strand.
CGAGGCGCACCGCCCAGTTCGGGATATCGAAGAACGGGAAGACCTGCGTTGCGATCTGGATCAGCAGCCAGCTCGCGACCGCGTAGGCGGCCGCCACTCGCCACACGTGGCGGCGTTGCAGTTCCCCGAGGAAACCCCGCTTGTCGGATGTCACGCTTCAGGAACTCGCCACCGGCGATGGGCTCGGCTTCAGTCGCGCCGGAGTGTAGCCAATCGATGCGCGGAGCGGGAATCAAGCGTTCGCTACCGCCTGCTTTTCATTTCCGCGAAGGCGGGGCCCCGGTTGTTGGCGTAGTGAATTCAACGGCACTGGATTGCTCGCTGCATCCTGCAGCTCGCCCCAGAGCCGCAATCCATGGCCAAGAGTTCCATGGCCATCGGCTGCGCCAGTGTTCGCTCCGGCATCCTGCCTCCGCAGTCCCACCTCCGCGGGAATGACGAGCAGAGCTTGCTAGTTCATCGCGACGGCGTCGGTGGTTGCGGTCAAGCCGACTTTCGCGCAGAACGCGGCGAAGCGCGGATCACTGCGATGGCGGAGCACGAACGGGTCGTAGAGCAGGTACTGGATGCCCGAGTCGCGATTCTTCCACGCGCGGTCCAGCCATTCGAAGGTGGCGTCCACATCACCGCGCAGCGCGTGCACTTCGGCGATCTGCCAGGCGCCGTTGCGTGCGTAACTCGCGGTGAAATCCTTCAGCGCACCATCCGCCACGGTGCGGTCCGGCCCGATCTGCAGGGCGAGGGTCACCGCGGCGTCGTGCCAGCCGCCCGGTGGCTCCTGCCGCGCGGCCTTGAGGGCGGCATCGGCGTTGCCTTGCAGGATTTCGATGATGGCGAGCTGTTGGCGGTAGCCGTTCGCTCCCGGCTGCAGTTCGATCGCGGTGTCGATTGCTTCCCGGGCCTCGTCCAGACGGCCCGCGGCGGAAAGATAAGTGGCGAGCCAGTAATACCAGCTCGCCGCGCGCGGATTGGCGACCAGGGCTTCCCGGGCCAGACCGATGGCTTCCTTCACATGTCCCGATGTGGCCGACATGCCGGCGAGGCGGAACTTCATCGAGGCATCGTTGGGCGCCAGGCGCAATGCGGCGCGGTATTCGCCCTCCGCACCGGTCCAGTTCATGTCCGCGGTCGCGAGCAGGTAAGCGTGCACCCAGTGCGCCCGGGACGAATTCGGGTCGAGATCGAGTGCCGTATCGATGGCCGTGCGCGCCGTGGCGTATGCGCGCGTGGCTTCCTGCCCATTCAGGAACTCGGCGGCCAGCGCGGTCCACGCGTAGGCCAGTGACGCAAAGGCGGTCGCGTACCGAGGGTCGAGGGCGATGGCCTCGTTGGCGGCGTCGATGGCGCGGCGGTAGCCCGCTTCGGTGCCGAGCGCGTAGTAGGCATTGCCGTGCTGGATCGCGGTGTAGGCGGCGAGGTTGCCGCTCGGTGGCCGGTCGCTCTGCACCACGGCGCCCGGCATGGTCAGCAATTCGGTCTGCATGGCGGCGGCGACGGCTTTCGTGATCTCGTCCTGCAGCGCGAACAGGTCCTCGGACGGGCGGTCATAGCGCTGCGCCCAGAGCGTGCTGCCATCCGCGGCATTGACCAGGGACGCGGTAATCCGCACCACGTCGCCGGCGTGCCGCACGGTGCCTTCCAGCAGGCGTGCGACGCCGAGCTTCCCGCCGATCGTTTTCGCGTTGTCGGTGCTGTCGCGAAATTGGAATGCCGAGTGGCGGCTGATGACCTTGAGCCCCTCGAACTGGGACAGCGCGGTCGTCAGGTCTTCGGTCAGGCCGTCGGCAAAGAGTTGTTGTTCCTCGTCCGGGCTTTCGTTCGCGAATGGCAGCACCGCGATCGATTTCGCGGGGATTGCGCTTGCGGCCGCCGGCTTGACGGACGGAGTGGCGTTCGCCGCCGGATTGGCGTTGGAGTCCGCCGGCATGCCGGCACGCCACAGGAACTGGTTGCCCAGCAGCAGCAGGACCGCGAGCCCGAGGATCGCGATGATGACCGCGTCGAGCTTGCGGCCCACCGCGCGCGCCGCGAGGGGTTCGCGCGCCTCCGGCGAGTCCGCGGGTTCGGTGCGGCGGATGCCGGCTGGCGTCAGTTCGTACACCCACGCCAGCACGACGGCGACCGGAAATCCCAGCGCCAACAGGACCACGACGAGGCGCACCGCCCAGTTCGGGATATCGAAGAACGGGAAGACCTGCGTTGCGACCTGGATCAGCAACCAGCTCGCGACCGTGTAGGCGACCGCCACGCGCCAGACGTGGCGGCGTTGCAGTTCCGCGAGCAAGTTCGATTTGGCCATCGTGGGCTCCACGGACCGCCACCGCCGGTCGCGAGGTTGCCGGCCTCGGGGGAATCGTAACGCCGAAACGCCGTCAGGCGCGGCCCGAGAACTCGCCCGTCACCGTGTTGACCCAGACACGCTCGCCGGTGGTGACGTATTCGGGTACCTGGATCTCGATGCCGGTATCGAGCTTCGCCGGCTTGGTGCGTTTGGTCGCGGAAGCGCCCTTGAGTTCGGGCGCGGTGTCGGTGACGGTCAAGGCCACGCTGGCCGGGATCTGCAGTGCCACCGGCACATCGTCGATGAGCTGCACGTAGTAGCCATCCAGCCCTTCGACGATGTAGGCCGCGGCGTCGCCCACCACGTCGGGGTCGAGCGTATACGGGGAGTAATCCTCGGCATCGAGGAATACGAACGCATCACCGTCGCGGTACGAGAACGTCGCCGCGCGGCGCACCAGTTCCATTTCCTTCAAATCGTCCTCCGCGCGCAGGCTGAGCTCGAACTTGCGGCCACCCGGAATCGAATACAGCGTGAAGCGGAACGTGACGTTGCCGCCACGAGCCGTCGGCGCGCTGCGCCCGATGTCGCGCACCTGGTAGACGGTGTTGGCGTGTTCGACCACGTTTCCGCGGCGGACGTCGGCGGCTTTCATCGAGGACTCCAGAGGATGCGTTGCGGGCGGCCGCGACCGGGCGATTGCCGCCTGCCCACGCGATATCCACTCCGCAGGCAGGAACTGGCGCGAATTATATCTGCTCGCGCCGTCTCCCCAACCGGTCGCGATCCGGCCGCGCCGGTCCGCGATGGCGGGGAAGCGCCCGGTATCGTCGCGTTCGGTCCGTCGCTGGGATAGAGTGCACGCGCCGCGCGAAGGCGCTGCAACTGCGCCTTCGAACCCGCCATCCATGGCTGCCTGACCCGGGATTCCCATGCCGATTTCGCTCCGCTCCATGCCCGTATTCAAGAGGACTGCGCTGGCCCTTGCGTGCGCCGCCGCATTCACCACCGCCAGCGCGGCCGAAGTCGACCCCGCAATCGCCGTCGGGGCGCGTGCTCCGGGCGGTGTCGACGCGCTGCTCGTGTTCCCGCCCGCGGAAGCCGCGCTCGCGCCGCTGTCACCGGACGCCGACTACAAGTTGCGGCGCCGCCACCTCGTCGCCACGCTGCGCAGCCATGCCGACGAGACGCAGCGCGACGTGCGCGCATGGCTCGATGCGCGCGGGATCGCGCATCGCGACTACTGGATCGCGAACGTGATCGAAACGCACCTGACATCGACGGTACTCGGTGCACTTGCCGCGCGCGACGACGTGGTGCGGATTGCGGGCAACCCGCATCTGCCGGGCGGGATCCCGCGCCCGCAGCCGGCGGGACCGGACACGCCCACTGCGCCCGCTTCCATCACCTGGGGCGTCCAGAAGATCGGCGCGCCCCTTGCGTGGGCGGCCGGAGACACCGGGCAGGGGGTCGTCATCGGCGGCGAGGACACCGGCTACCAGTGGGATCACCCGGCGCTGATCGACCACTATCGCGGCTGGGACGGTACCGAGGCCGACCACGATTACAACTGGCACGACGCCATCCACGATTCGGTGGGCAATCCCTGCGGCAACGACTCGCCGTTCCCGTGCGACGACTACGGCCACGGCACCCACACTGCCGGCACGTTCGCCGGCAGCGACGGTGGCAGCCACCAGATCGGCGTCGCGCCGGGCGCGAAGTGGATCGGTTGCCGCAACATGGATGCCGGTACCGGCACGCCGGCTCGCTACATCGAGTGCATGCAATGGATGCTGGCGCCGACGGACCTCGCCGGACAGAACCCGGATCCCGACCTCGCGCCGGACGTCATCAGCAACTCGTGGTCATGCACGCCGAGCGAAGGCTGTACCGTCGGCGATGAAATCGAAGGCGCGGTCGACGCCCTGGTCGAAGGCGGCATCTTCTTCGCGGCCGCGGCGGCGAACGATGGCCCGAGTTGCGGCTCGATCACCGGTCCGCCGGCCATCTACGACGCGAGTTTCGTCGTCGGCGCGACCGACAGCGGTGACCGCTTGGCGGATTTCTCGAGCCGCGGCCCGGTAGCCGGCGACACGACGATCCGGCCCGACGTTTCGGGTCCCGGCGTGAGCGTGCTGTCGTCCATACCGGTGAACCAGTACACGACGATGGACGGCACCAGCATGGCGACCCCGCACATCGCGGGTGCCGCGGCGCTGGTGATGTCGATCGATCCGGCACTGAAGGGCAATCCCGCGGCGGTCGCCGACATCCTGCGCGAAACCGCCGTCACCGCGGGCGTCACCGACCCCTACAACAACGGCTGCGGCGGCCTGACGATGGACCAGTGGCCGAACTACCAGGCCGGTTGGGGACGGGTCGACGTCTGGGCGGCGGTGCAGATGGCCGATACCGAGTTTGCCGACGGATTCGATGACTGATCCCGTTGCCCGCAACGAGGGCGAGCGCGGGGCGGACCGCCTCGTGGTCGCCATCTCGTCGCGGGCGCTGTTCGATCTCGGCGAAAGCCATGCGTTGTTCGAACGCGAGGGAATCGATGCGTTCGCGCGCTACCAGATCGCCCGCGAAAATGAATTGCTCGCGCCCGGGATCGCGTTTCAGCTGGTACGGAAGCTGCTGCGCCTGAATCGCCCGGCGCCGGAAGTACCGCACGTCGAGGTGATCCTGCTGTCGCGCAATTCCGCCGACACCGGCCTGCGCATCTTCAATTCGATCGAGCACTACGGGCTCGACATCGTGCGCGCCGCGTTCACGCGCGGCGCGCCGACGACGCCATACGTCAACGCGTTCGGCGCCGACCTGCTGCTGTCGGCCAACCCCGACAGCGTCGCGGAAGCGCTGCGCTCGGGAATTGCCGCGGCGACGATCCTGCCGTCGCACCAGCCGCAGCGCGAGTCGGACCAGATCCGGATCGCCTTCGACGGCGATGCGGTGCTGTTCGATGACGAGGCGGAGCGCATCTCCGCCGCGGGCGGCATCGAAGCCTTCCATCGCAATGAAACCGAGCGCGCCACCGAGCCGCTGAGTGGCGGGCCGTTCCGCGGCTTCCTCGATGCGCTGCACCGCCTGCAGGCGGCGTTCCCGAGCGAAACGTCGCCGCTCCGCACCGCGCTGGTCACGGCCCGCTCGGCACCCGCGCACAAGCGCGTGATCCTGACGTTGCGGCACTGGGGCGTCCGCATCGACGAGGCGCTGTTCCTCGGCGGACGCGACAAGGGGCCGTTCCTCGAAGCCTTCGGCGCCGACATTTTCTTCGACGACTCGCAGGCCAATGTCGAGTCCGCGCGCCGGCACGTCGCGACCGCGCACGTGCCACGCGACACGTGATGCGATGACGATCACCGATTTCATCAGCATCGGCGAAACCGAGCGGGGCAACGAGATTGCAGCGCCGATCTTCCGGCGCAAGTACGGTGCGGAGCCGCCGGACTTCCCGTACCACGTGGTGTCGTACTGGAAGCGCGGCGACGGCAGTCGCGTGCCGGTGAGCTACGTCCATTTCTGGCAGCGCGGACGCGCGATCCTGATTGGCGGCGCATGCACCGATGGCGACGTCATCCGGCGCATGAGCGATGCCGAACGCGCGGAAATCGAATCTTCGGGCGGCATCAACCTGCTGGCGACGCGTTACAGCCTGCTTCGTTACGGACCGCTGTGCGATGGCATCTTCGGCCATTGCGGCGACGCGCGTTCGTTCGGGATCCTGATGCGCTGCGGGTTCCAACCGGTGCGCGATCCGTACCTGATCGCGTGGTGGCCGCGGCTGCTCGACGCTCGCCGGCGCGCCGAATTGATCGACGAGGTGGCGGCAATCGGTCCGTTCTGAGCCGCGTCACCGGGTGGTGCGGCGTCATCCGCGCAGCGCGGTGTCACGGAGAATCGCCTCGAGTTCGCCCGGCGACTTCCAGTGGTGCCCGCAGACGTAACGCGGCAGGTTCCAGCGGTCGGAGCTTTCCGTCACCGGTTGCGGGTCGCCGCCGAACGCCGCGTCCATGCCGTGCTCGTCGCCGTGGCGCGGGAAGTACTCGCGGCGCAGGTAGGCGTTGCTCTGGCTGTACGGATAACAGAACAGCCGCGTGCGGAACGGCGCAATGCGCGAGTCGATGTAGCGCGCCGCGGCACGGATCTCGGCGTCGGCGCGGGCGTGGTTGTCGACAGCTTCGAACGTGCCGCGCGGCATTCCGTCGATGCCCGGCCCGGGCAGCACCGAATGGTTGTGGTCGAGGCCGTGGTTCTCGATCGCAATGCGCCCGGACTGGAGCGCAGGCCTCCACCACGCTTCGCCCATCCAGCCGCGGCCGACGAGGCAGCGCCGGTCGATTTCCGCGCGCGCGTCGGGTGACGCGATGACGAAGGTGGTCAGGTGCAGGTCCGGCTGCGCGTCGAAGCCGCGTTCGTGGCAGAAGTCGGTCATCAGGTTGTGCAGGCTGCGTTGCGGGCCGTGCACGGGATGGTCGAGGTCGAAGTAGTCGAAGTTCGAGCCGTCGTCGCACGTCAGCGCGACCGTGCGGTCGAGCGTGTCGCGGCTCCGTCCGGCGAGGGCGTCGGCAACCCGCTGCAGCGGGACGACGCGCAGGCCCAGTGCATCGATCAGGCGCAGGTCGGCCGCGAACGCGACGTGGTCGTTCGTCGCATAGTCGTTCCCGGCGATGTTGACGGCGTGGTAGGCGAGGACGGGAACGCGCATGGCCGGGTCGGGCTGACGTGACCCGCTGCGGGCCGGCCGTTAGAATACGCGGCCCGACCGAACCGCGGCAAAGCCGCCCGTGGAATCCCGATGCCCGCCACGCCGCTCGATCCGACCGACCTGTACGACGTCCGCGCCGAACTCAGCGACGAGGAGCGGATGGTGCAGGACACCGTCGCGCGCTTCACCGACGAGCGGGTACTGCCGATCATCGGCGACTGCTTCGACCAAGCGCGATTTCCAGCCGAACTGATTCCGGAACTGGCGTCGCTCGGCCTGCTGGGTTCGACGCTGCCGGCCGAGTACGGCGGCGCCGGCATGAACGCAGTCTGCTACGGATTGATCTGCCAGGAACTCGAACGCGGCGACTCGGGCTTGCGCAGCTTCGCCAGCGTGCAGTCGTCCTTGTGCATGTATCCGATCTTCGCGTACGGCAGCGAGGAACAACGCCGCCGCTGGTTGCCCGACATGGCCGCCGGCAAGGCGATCGGTTGTTTCGGCCTTACCGAACCGCACGGCGGCTCGGATCCGTCGAACATGAAGACGGTCGCGAAGCAGGACGGCGGCGACTGGATTCTCAACGGCGCGAAGATGTGGATCACCAACGGCAACCTCGCGCACCTCGCGATCGTGTGGGCGCAGACCGACGACGGCATCCAGGGCTTCATCGTCGAGAAGGGGTTCAAGGGCTTCAGCGCACAGGAAGTGCACCGAAAGATGAGCCTGCGCGCATCGGTGACGAGCGCGTTGTTCTTCGACCAAGTCCGGGTGCCGGAAGCGAACCGGCTGCCGAACGTGAAGGGCCTGAAGGGTCCGCTCGGCTGCCTGACGCAGGCGCGCTACGGGATTTCATGGGGACCGATCGGCGCTGCGATCGCATGCTTCCGCGAGACCGCCGGGTACGCGAAGGAACGCAAGCTGTTCGAACGGCCGATCGCCGCGACGCAGAGCGTGCAGATCAAGCTCGCCGACATGGCGCGGCGGATCACGCTCGCGCAGTTGCTGTCGCTGCGCCTCGGACGGTTGAAGGACGCCGGCCGGATGCAACCGACGCAGGTGTCGCTCGCGAAGTGGAACAACGTGCGGATGGCGCTCGACATCGCGCGCGAGTGCCGCGACATCCTCGGTGGCGCCGGCATCACGATCGAACACTGCCCGATCCGCCACGCGCTGAACCTCGAGTCGGTCGTCACGTACGAAGGCACCGAGACGGTGCACCAGCTCGTCGTCGGCCGCGAGATCACCGGCATCAACGCGTTCTGACCGGGCGGAAGCCTTTCGATCGTCCCCTGCAACCCCGGCGCCGGAACCCGCGTGCATGGCAACCGTCGACAGCCAATTCCCGATACTCGAGACCGAGCGCCTCGTGCTGCGGGTTCCGCGGACCTCCGACTTCGACGCCTACGCGGAACTGTTCGGTGACGAGGAAGCGACACGCTACATCGGTGGTGCAACGCTGCGCGGGGCGTCGTGGCGACGCTTCCTGCAAATGCCGGGTGCGTGGCTGCTGCAGGGCTTCGGGATGTTTTCGATCGTCGATAAGGCGAGCGGCGCATGGCTGGGTCAGGCTGGCCCGTGGCAGCCGGATGGCTGGCCCGGAACCGAAGTCGGCTGGGCCATCCGGCGCAGTGCCTGGGGTCGGGGCATCGCGTGCGAGGCAGCGACCGCCGCAATCGACTGGGCGTTCGCCAATCTTGGCTGGAGCGAAGTCATCCACTGCATCGATACCGACAACATGCGCTCGCAAGCCCTGGCGCAACGGCTCGGATCGCGGATCCTGCGCCGCACGAAACTGCCGGCACCGTACGATGACCGGGAGATCGACGTATGGGGCCAGTCGCGTGACGAGTGGCGGACGCGACGCCACGAGGTCGCCTCGTGATCGCCGTTTACGGCTATTCGCCGTCGGGCAACTGCCACAAGCTGCGGATGCTGCTGTCGCATCTCGGCCGCGGATACCGCTGGATCGAGACCGACAGTGCGCACGGGGCGACCCGCACGCCGGAATTCCTCGCGAAGAATCCGAACGGCCGCGTGCCGATGATCGAACTCGACGACGGCCGGCGGATGGCCGAGTCGAACGCAATCCTGTATTGGCTCGCGGAAGGCACGCCGTACTTCGCCGGCGACGCATGGCAACGGGCGCAGACGCTGTCGTGGATGTTCTTCGAGCAGTACAGCCATGAGCCTTGCGTCGCCGTCGCGCGTTTCATCTGCGGCTGGACGCCGGCCGACTCGCCGCGACGCGCCGAGCTGCCGTTGCTGCGCGAACGCGGCCACGCGGCCCTCGGCGTGATGGAGAAGCATTTGTCCGCGCACGAATGGTTCAGCGGCGAGGGATACGGCATCGCCGACATTGCGTTGTTTGCGTACACCCACTGCGCAGCGGATGGCGGATTCGACCTCGCGGACTACCCACGTGTCACGAGGTGGCTGGACCACGTGCGCGCGCAACCCGGATTCGTGCCGATGCCGCCGTGTGCTGCGGAGAATGTGGAATTGATCGCGCAGTCCCGACGAGCGGCGGGGTACGCCTCATGACGGCCAAGCCAATTCCCGCCCGCCACAGGGGTTTCAACCGCGCCGAGATCGTCGACGCGAATTTCACCGAGTTCGTCGAAGCGTGGTCGGGCGAGGCGACGTCGCCACCGCCGTCCGATGGCGAATCGGTGCTTCCGGGCAGCGCGTGCACGGCGGGTGATTTTCGCGCGCTGCTCGAGTCGCAACTGATTTCGCGGCACCTCGACCTGATGGCGCGCGTGCTGCGCGTGCAGAACAAGGTGTTCTACACGATCGGCTCGGCCGGCCATGAAGGCAACGCGATGGTCGCGCGGCTCACCCGCTGCACCGATCCCGCGTTCCTGCACTACCGGAGCGGCGCGTTCATGGCCGAACGCTTTCGCCAGAAGCCCGGCATGGATCCGGTGATGGACTCGGCGTTGTCGTTCGCGGCCAGCAAGGAAGATCCGGCCTCCGGCGGCCGCCACAAGGTGTGGGGCTCGAAACCGTTGTGGGTGCTGCCGCAGACGTCGACGATCGCCTCGCACCTGCCGAAGGCACTCGGCACCGCGGTCGCGATCGAGCAGTCGCAGCGCATCGGCCACGCGCTGCCGGTGCCGCGGGATTCGATCGTGGTCTGCTCGTTCGGCGATGCCTCGACCAACCATGCGACCGCGCAGACCGCGTTCAACGCCGCGGGGTGGACGGCCTACCAGGGGCTTCCGGCGCCGGTGCTGTTCGTCTGCGAGGACAACGGCATCGGCATTTCGGTCAAGACGCCGCCCGGCTGGATCGCACGCAATTTCGAGGGACGCCGGGACCTCGACTACTTTTTCGCCGACGGACTCGACTTGGCGGGCGGCTACGCGGATGTCCGTCGCGCCGTCGAACATTGCCGCACGACGCGCCGCCCGACGTTCCTGCACCTGCGCACGACGCGCGTGATGGGCCACGCCGGAACCGATTTCGAGATCGAGTGGCGCACGGTGGAGGAACTGGTTGCGCTGGAAGCCACCGATCCGCTGCTGCGCTCGGCGGCGATCGCGCTGCAATCCGGGTTGCATTCGAAGGACTCGCTGCTGTCGCTGAGCGAAGCGACGCGGAAACGGTGTTTCGCCGCCGCCGAAGCCGCCGACCACCGGCCGCGCTTGTCGACGCTCGCGGAAGTGGTGGCGCCGCTGGCGCCATACACGCCGCAGGCCGTTGCAGCGGAAGCGGCACGCGCCGACTTCGACGATCGGCGTGCCGAGGCGTTCGGCAGCCCGGCGAAACTTCCCGAGAAGCTCCCGCCAAGGCATCTCGCCGTGCAGATCAACGCGGCGTTGCACGACCTGCTGGCGAAGTATCCGGAGGCCCTGCTGTTCGGCGAGGACGTCGCCCAGAAGGGCGGCGTGTACACGGTGACACGCGGCCTCTACAAGGCGTTCAGGGGCGCACGCGTATTCAATACGCTGCTCGACGAGACGATGATCCTCGGACTCGCGCAAGGCTATGCGAACATGGGCCTGCTGCCGGTACCCGAGATCCAGTACCTCGCGTATTTCCACAATGCCTGCGACCAGATTCGTGGCGAGGCCGCATCGCTGCAATTCTTCTCCAACGACCAGTACCGCAATCCCTTGCTGGTGCGCATCGCCGGCCTCGGTTACCAGAAGGGGTTCGGCGGGCATTTCCACAACGACAACTCGATCGCATCCCTGCGTGACGTGCCGGGGCTCGTGGTCGGCTGTCCGTCACGTGGCGACGACGCCGCCACGATGCTGCGCACGCTGGCCGCGCTGTGCAAGGTGGACGGACGCGTCTGCGTTTTCCTCGAGCCGATCGCGCTGTACATGACGAAGGACCTGTACGACGCAGGCGATGGGCAGTGGCAGTTCGCGTACCCGCCGCCGGGCGAGGCAATGCCATTCGGGGCCGGGCGGGTCTATGGCGCGGACGCGACGGATCTCGTCGTCTTCACCTTCGGCAACGGGGTGCCGATGGCACTGCGTGCCGCGCGCGAGATCGAGCGGGCGCGGAAATGGAAGACGCGGGTCGTGGACCTGCGCTGGCTGGTGCCGCTGAACGCGAAGTTCATTGCCGATCAGGCCAGGGATGCGCGGCGCATCATCGTGCTCGACGAAGGGCGCCACAGCGCCGGGGTCGGCGAGGGCATCATCACCGCGCTGGTGGAAGCCGGGCTCGGCAACAAGCCCTTGCGGCGTGTGGTCGGCGCGGACACCTACACGCCCTTGGCCGGTGCGGCCTTGCTCGTGCTGCCGTCCGAAGCCGACGTCGTCGCCGCGGCGCACGGGATGCAATGAACGACAGCGCTCCCGCCACGCCGCTTCCCGCGACCGAGGCCGCCGCGCGCGGGACGCCTGTTCCGGGCATTTCCGCGCGCGCGCGCGCGACGAACTTCGGCGTGCTCGGCGGGATCAGCGTATCGCACCTGCTCAACGACATGATGCAGTCGCTGATCGTCGCGATCTATCCGCTGCTGAAGGGCGACTTCCACCTCACCTTCTTCCAGATCGGCGCGATCACGCTGACGTTCCAGATGACGGCGTCGCTGCTGCAGCCGGTCGTCGGGCTGTTCACCGACCGGCACCCGATGCCGTTCTCGCTGCCGGTGGGAATGAGCTTCACGCTGACCGGCCTGGTGCTGCTTTCGATCGTGCCGAACTATCCGTTGCTGCTGGTTTCGGTCGCGCTGATCGGCGTCGGCTCGTCGGTGTTTCATCCGGAATCCTCGCGCGTCGCGCGGCTCGCCTCGGGCGGGCGTTTCGGCCTCGCGCAATCGGTGTTCCAGATCGGCGGCAATACGGGTTCGGCGCTCGGACCGCTGCTGGCCGGCTGGGTGGTGCTGCGTTACGGGCGCGGCAGTGTCGGGTGGGCGACGCTGATCGCGTTGCTGGCGATGGTGATCCTGCTGCAAGTGGGGCGCTGGTACCGCACCCACCTTGCCGAGCGCCGGCGGCACAAGGCCGTGCCGCCCGTCGGGCCGTACCCGCGGTCCCTCGTGCGCCGCACGATGGGCATCCTGCTGGTGCTGATCTTCTCGAAGTACTTCTATCTCGCCAGCATCAGCAGCTACTTCGAGTTCTACCTGATCCACCGCTTCGGCCTCAGCGCGCAGGACGCGACGATCCACCTGTTCATTTTCCTCGCCGCGGTTGCCGCGGGCACGCTGATCGGCGGGCCGATCGGGGACCGGATCGGCCGCCGGCGCGTGATCTGGGTGTCGATCCTCGGCGTTGCGCCGTTCACGCTGCTGATGCCGTACGTCGGCCTCACGTCGACGACGGTGCTCAGCATCGTGATCGGAATCGTGATCGCGTCGGCATTCCCGGCCATCATCGTCTTCGCGCAGGACATGCTGCCGCACCGGATCGGCGTCGTATCGGGGCTGTTCTACGGCCTCTCGTTCGGCATGGGTGGCGTCGGCGCGGCGGTGCTCGGCGCGCTGGCCGACCGCTACAGCATCGAGTTCGTCTACGACGTGTGCGCGTTCTTGCCGTTGCTCGGCATGCTGGCGGTGTTCCTGCCGGACATCCGGCCGCCGGGCCAGCGTCACGCGGTGGCGTCTGCCGCCAGCCCTGCGGCAGGTGCCGGGGCGGCGTAAGCTCCGCGCGCAGCGCCCGGCTCTGGACGCCCGTCCTCGAGGAGACTTCGATGATCATCGTGACCAGTGAGAACGTCGCCGGCTACCGCATCCGCGAAACCAAGGGCCAAGTGTTCGGCGTCGTCGTTCGCAGCCGCGGCCTCGGCGGCAACGTCATGGCGGGGCTGCGTTCGATCGTCGGCGGCGAGATCAGCGAATACACCCAGATGCTGGAAGAAGCCCGCCGGCACGCGATCGACCGCCTGACGGCCAATGCCGAGGCGATGGGCGCCAACGGCATCGTCGTCATGCGCTTCGATTCCGCGGAGATCGGACAAGCGATGAGCGAGATCGTGGCCTACGGCACCGCCGTGCTGCTCGAACCGATCAGTTGACGGGGCCGGGAAGCGCGAGGCCGTGTTCACCGTCGTGCTGTACGTCATTGGCGGCTTGATGGTGATGGGTGGCATCGTGGCCGCGCTGTTCGGCGGCGTGTGGCTGGTATTCCTGCCGCAACTCCTGGTCGGCGGCGTGCTGCTCATCGTCGGCCTCGCGATCGAACGTTGGCGCTACAAACCCATCCTGCACGCGCCGCCCGATGCCCGCTGGCGTGACACCGGCGAACGCTTCGTCGATCCGGAAACGGGCCTGCTGACGGCGGTGTATTACGACCGTGCCACCAGCGAACGCCACTACCTCGCGGCCGGCGAGGATCGACCCGAAAGTCGCTCCGGAACCGGATAGCTCCGGGTTCGGCGGGCTCACGGCGCCGCTGCCGGCGCGTTTCGCTATCATCAACGGATGGCCGAAAAGCGCGCCCTGACGATCCTGTTTGCCGACATCTCGGGCAGCACCAAGCTGTTCGAGGCGCGCGGCGACGAGGAAGCGCGCCGGCTGGTCGCCGCGGTGCTGTTTGCGCTCTCCGAGGTCGCCGCGCGCCATGGTGGCCGCGTCGTCAAGACGATCGGCGACGAGATCATGTGCACGTTCCCCGGCGCGTTGCAGGGACTCCTGGCCGCGACCGACATGCAGCGCCGCGTGAAGACCGACGCGGCCTTCGTCAGCGAAAACATCGGCATCCGGATTGGCCTGCACCATGGAGACGCCTTGATCGAGGGTGACGACGTCTTCGGCGATGCGGTGAACACGGCCGCGCGGATGGCCGACAAGACGCTCGCCAAGCGCGACCAGATCGTCGCCACGGCCAGCACGGTGATCGGCATCACGCACACGCCCGACCTGCAGGTGCGCGCGCTGGGCCATGCCCATGTGCTCGGCAAGCGCAAGCCGATCGAGATCGTCGACGTCATGTGGCGCGGCGGGGCCAGCAACGTCACCGCGGTGCAGCGGTTGGTGCCGTTCAACGCGGGCGCACCGCGCGCGCGGCTGCTCGTGCGATGCCGGGGCCAGACGTTCGAACTCGACGAAATCAGCGCGCCGCTGACGATCGGGCGCGATCCATCCAATGCCATCGTCATCGAAGCGGAATGGGTGTCGCGCAACCACGCGCTGATGGAATGGAAGCGCGGCTACTTCGTCCTGGCCGACCAATCGACCAACGGCACGTGGCTGCGGATCGGCGATGGCGGCGAAATGCTCGTGCATCGCGACGAAGTGCATCTGCGCCATGGCGGCACGATCAGCATCGGGCAGGCCCACGACGGGGACGACCAGGACCTGGTGCACTTCCGCTGCGCGGATTGACCGGCGCCGGAACCCTCAGACGCGGCCGGGCACCGGCAGCAGTGCGCCGGTCACCGCGGACGCGCGATCCGAAAGCAGGAACACGATCACGTCGGCCAGCTTCTCGGGCGCGACCCAGCGCGAGAAATCGGCTTTCGGCATGTCCCTGCGGTTGGCCGGCGTGTCGATGGTCGTCGGCAGCACCGCGTTCACCGTGATGAACTTGTCCTTCAGCTCGTCCGCCAGCGCTTCGGTCAGGCGCGCGACGCCGGATTTCGACGCGGCATACGCCCCCATCCCGGCGGCGGCCTTGACGGAACCCGCCGCGCTGATGTTGACGATGCGCCCGCCGCCGTTCGCGACGAGGTGCGGGATGGCTGCCTTGCTGGCCGCGACCGCAGTGCGCAGGTTGATCCGGTAGAGCAGATCCCAGGTGTCGGCGCTGCCGTCGGCGAGCGTTTCCCAGCGGAACGTGCCGGCAATGTTGACGAGCCCGTCGAGGCCGCCGAGTGCGCGGACCGCGGCGTCGACCGCGGTCTTCGCGGTCGCCGCGTCGGAGAGATCCACGTTGCCGATCACCGCGGGATCGGAAGCCAACTCCGCTGGCACCGGCGCATTGTCGATCGACGCGACTTTCGCGCCCGCCTTGCGGGCGACGACGACCATCGCCCTGCCGAGCGCGCCAAACGCGCCGGTGACGATGATGCGCTTGTGTTCGAGTTCCATGCCCGGGTCCTGCTTCGTGGGTGGCTACAATCACCCGATGAATCATTGGGTTGTCGCGAGGAGTATGGGCGAATTCTACGCCATTGGGTAGTCCCACGTTCGGCAATCGGGGACGGCAGGTTTGGGAGGTGCGCCTGCCCCGTGCATGCTGGAGCAATGCGGCCGCTGATTTCGATGCCGCGCCTCATTTCTCGAGATGGCCGGTGGAGGGACTTAAAAGAGTACCTTCGGTGATTGGACCATGGCGTCCGCCCATCTAGGTCGTCTCGCGCGGAATGACCTTTGGGACCTTCTCGAATTCGAGTCGCTCTGAGCCTTCGCTATCGACGAATACCCGCACGTTGCGTACAAGTCGCGCCAATAGGTATGGGCTGTGACCGCACGTGATCACGCCATGGCACGATGCGCCTTTCACCTGCATGACCTTCGCCGGATACGGATTGGCTTTCGCATCACCGGCGACGCGCACCTTCTCTTCGATCCCGAACTTGGTCGAGCAATAGAGTCGCTCTGCGAACTGGCGAACGTGTTCGCCAGAACGGCGACTGTCCAAGGTGGCGACGACTGGTTGATCGACGTGCACGTGGTCGCCGATCCACTCCCGAGAGATGAGCCACGCGGTATTGAGCGGGCGGGCATTCCTCATATCGGGTGTGCTCGCTAGCGGAGTGACCCGGAAAACACGACCTCGCCATGGCAGGGGATGGTAATGCCAATCGGCAAGTTGGGATGCTCCTCAAGTATCAACGACTCCACGTAGTGGCGAGTCTCTCCGTCCATCTCATGTCCGAGCACTACAAAGGCGATGGCGTCCGCAGGCAACTGCACCCAACCATCGTGCGGCTTTGGCGTCCATAGAACGCTGCGAAACTCCTGTTCCGGAGCGAATGTCGTGCTTTTTCGAAAGACGACACGAGTGAAGTCCTCGGGATTGTCGAACGCAGTATTGGCGTCAAGAAGAGGGACTGCATCGGTGTACTTGACCGGCTTCGGAATCGTCGTGATACCGTGAAACGATGCGACCCGAAACGCGACCACGTAGCCCGAAAAGTTGGCGGCGTAATGGGTCCACATGTACCGACTTCTGGGATCGTCTGTAAAGCAGCACACTCGAATACCCGTGGTGAGCCGGGCACCGATCGCGGCGCGAATCAATGGCGCTTGGTCTGCATCTGCGAGCGGGTCCCCTTCCGCTGCGGCGATTTCGATACCGATTCGTTGCCGAATCCAATCGCGAAACGACGAGGGAGCCAGGTCAAAGGCGAACTCCGCGTGATCGCTGTATTGGTTGGTCTGGGCAAAGTACAGCCGGTGATCAACGAAAAGGGATCGTTCTTGCGTGGCTTTGGCGCCGGCTCGATCGATCGAGAAGTACCTGAAGCAGACCAGGTGGGGATCGATCCCCTTGTTTCCCTTTGCCGCCTGAGCGTGGACCATCACCCAAGCATCGTGCGGCGCGATGTTCGCGATGTCAAAGATCAAGGGACGAACGACGGGGCGTCTGAAGGTGAACGCACCAGCCGCATGGGTCGTTCGGCAGATGGCATCGGTCAGGATCCCCGCCAACCTTGCCGCCAAGGTTGGGGGTTCCAAGGAGGGGCAATGCAGGCGGCGAGGGAAGTGCTGCGGCGCGAACGCCAAGCTTGTCAGAACGTTTGGCGGGTGGCGCGACGTCGAGGGATGTTGTGATGGTGGAGCGGAGGAGGATCGAACTCCCGACCTTCGCATTGCGAACGCGACGCTCTCCCAGCTGAGCTACCGCCCCACACCAAACCGGTTCCGGACAAACACGCGTCCCTGCGTGATCCGGATCACGGGCCGCGCATGATAGCCGAAGCGGGGCGAGGTGCCAACGAACGGGCCGAATTCCTTCAGCTCCAGTCAGCAAGGGCGCGGCTGAACGCGGCGTAGTCCGCGGCGAGTGGCTCGTGGCGCGACGGGCGCGCCAGGAACGCGGCGAGATCGGGCGGCAGCGGGATCGGTTCGCCGATCAGCGGTTCGATCACGGATTCGAACTTGGCCGGGTGCGCGGTCGCGACGATGATCGTGTCATGCGCGATGCCGCGCTCGCGTCGCCGCTCGAACACGCGCAACGCGGTCGCGGTGTGCGGGCAGGCGAGCTTGCCGTGGCGTTCGCGGCAGGTCCGCAGCGTCGCCCGGATTTCGTCGTCGTCGACGGCCTCGGCGGAAACCGCATCGCGCAGCGCAGCCGCGTCGGGAAACAGCGCCGCGAGGCGCGCGAAGTTGCTCGGCGCACCGACGTCCATCGCGTTGGCGAGGGTCGCGATGGCGTCGCGGGGCGTGTAATCGCCACCGGCAAAGAATTCCGGCAACGTCCTGTTTGCGTTCGTCGCCAGCGCGATGTCCGCAATCGGAAGGCCCGACAGGCACGCCATGATCGCCGCGAGTGCATTGCCGAGGTTGCCGGTCGGCACGATGAAGTCGGCCGCGCTGCCGGTTCCGCGCCAATGCCGCAGCGCGGCCGCGGCGTGGTAGGTCATTTGCGGCAGCAGCCGGCCGAGGCTGATGCTGTTGGCCGATGTCATCGGCACCTTGCGCGCCAGCTCGCGATCGGCGAGCGCCTGCTTCGCGAGCCGTTGGCAATCGTCGAACGTGCCGGCGACGGCGAATGCACGCACGTTGCCGCCGAATGCACCGAGGTGATGCGCCTGCCGTGGCGACACGCGGCCCTCGGGGTACAGGATCGCGACGCGGAATCCCGGCCGCTCGTGGAACGCGGCCGCGACCGCGGCGCCGGTGTCGCCGGACGTCGCGACGACGATGGTCAGCGGCCTGTCACCAACGCACCGCAGCCGGGCGAGGCACGCGGCGAGGAAACGCGCGCCGTAGTCCTTGAACGCGGCAGTCGGGCCGTGGAACAGTTCGAGCAGCCAGGCGTCGGGATCGGTGAGGGGCGTCAGCGGCGGATCGACGCCGAACGCATCGGTGCAGATCGCGGCGAGTGAATCCGCAAGCGAATCGCCGTCGAAATATGGCGCGAGCAGTCGCGTTCCGATGGCGGCGAGACTGTCGGCGTCGTCGAAGTCCGCCGGTTGCATTCGCGGCAGCGACTCCGGCAGGTACAGCCCACCGTCCGGCGCGAGACCCGCCGACAGCGCGGCGGCGAGACCGACCGGATCGGCCGTGCCGGACGTGCTGATGAACTTCACGGCAGCACCCGCGCGCCGGGCGCATCGACGGGCCGAAACGAAGCGGTCGGACGCAATCCCGGCGGCATCGAACGCAGCGGCCATCGCGGCGGCGGCTCGCTCCGCGACAGCGCCTCGCCGAGGCACCACGCGAACACGCTCGGCCCCGCGCCCTCGCGCCGATCGCGCCGGCGTCCAGTGCCGCGCGGCGACGTCGGCGAACGCGGGCACCAGTGCGGCGCGCCTCGGTTCGATGAGGACGTCGAGCGCACCCGTGAGCAATGGCGCATCTCGACGCTCGCATGCCAGCAGCAGGCGCGCGAGGCGACCCGTCTGTCCGACGATGTCGGGCAGCGCACCACCCGCAAGCGCCGCGCGCGCGGTGCGCGTCTCCGAGCACGGCGATGCGGATGCACCAAGGCGCAATGGAGCCCATCCGGAACGGCGATGCGAATCCGGTTTCGCCGCCACCGCTCAGCACAGCCCGCCCAACAGGCTGGCCGCGGCGTTGTCGCCATGGCGGCTGCCGCTGGCCGCGGCTTCGCCGTCGAGGGTGAACGGCATCAACGCCGGCAGTGGCAAGGGCTCGTCGAGCAATGCATTTGCGGCGACCAGCGCGGCCACCGCGGACGCGGCGGAGCCGCCCATGCTGTCGATCGCGAGCTTGAAGCCGTGGCGCAGGCCGAGCGATCTCGACAAGGCGAGCACCGCGGCGCCGGCCGCGTTGCGCTCGGCATCACACGGCAAATCGGTCACGCAGCCGGTGATCGTTTCGATCGTGACGCCGGGTTCGACGCGGCGCCGCGCGGTGATGCGATCGCCGGGTTCGGCCAGCGCATGACCGAGGATGTCGAACCCGACCGCGACGTTGCCGACGCTGGCCGGGGCGAACGCGGTGACGCGACGTTCCGGTGTCACAACCGCGCCCCGAGATGCGCGGCGAGGCGCAGCAGGTCGGCGAACACGCCGGCCGCGGTGACCTCGGGCCCGGCGCCGGGCCCCTGCACGACGAGCGGGTTGTCGCGGTAGCGGCGCGTCGTGAACTGCACGATGTTGTCGGTTGCGCGCAGGTGCGCGAACGCGTGGCCTGCCGGCCATGCGCTGACACCGACACTCGCGTGCCCGTCGGCATCGAGGTGCGCGACGTGGCGCAGCACCTTGCCTTCGCGCGTCGCCGTGGCGAGCCGTTCGGCCATGGGACCATCAAGCTCGCCCGCGCGCACAAGGAACGCGTCGATCGGCTTGAAAGCTGCGCCGGTACGAGGCTTTCGACGTCGACATCGGACAGCGACAGCTCGCGCCCCGCTTCGCGCGCGAGGATGACGAGCTTGCGCGCGACGTCGGTCCCGGACAGGTCGTCGCGTGGGTCGGGCTCGGTGTAGCCCAGCGCACGGGCTTCGCGCACCAGGTCCGAGAAGGGCCGCGTGCCGTCGTAGCGGTTGAACAACCAGGCCAGCGTGCCGGACAGCACGCCGTCGATCGCGACCAGTTCATCGCCGGTGTCGAGCAGGTCGCGCAAGGTCTGGATGATCGGCAGGCCGGCGCCGACCGTCGCCTCGTAGCGGAATCGTGCGCCGCTGCGCGCCGCGGACGCGCGGATCGCGTGCCAGCGCTCGAGCGGGCCGCTGCCGGCGTGCTTGTTCGGCGTGATGACGTGGATGCCGGCCGCGAGCCAGTCCGCGTAGCGGTCGGCGACGGCGGGGCTGGCCGAGCAGTCGACGATGACCGCATGCGGCAGGTGCCCGGGGCGCACCGCCGACGTGAATGCCGCGGCGTCGAACGGGCCCGCGGCCTGCAGTCGCGCACGCCAGTCGTGGCCGTCACGCCCATCGTCGTCGACGAGCAGCGCGCGGCTGTTCGCGATCGCGCGGAGCCGCAGGTCGAGGTGCGTGTCGGCGAGCAGGCGCTCGCGCGCGGCCAGCATCTGGTCGACCAGCACGCCGCCGACGTTGCCGGGACCGATGACGCCGACGCCGAGCGTTTGCGGCGACAGCCAGAAGGCCGCATGCGCGGCACGCAGCGCACGCGCCGCGTCGGCTTCGTCGATCGCGACCGAGATGTTGCGTTCCGACGCGCCCTGCGCGATCGCACGGACGTTGACGCCGGCGCGGGCCAGCGCGCCGAACAGGCAGGCCGCGACGCCCGGCGTGCCGGCCATGCCGTCGCCGATCGCGGCGAGCACCGCGATGCCGCCGGTCAGCGAGATCGATTGCACCTTGCCGTGCGCGAGTTCGGGTTCGAAGGCGGCATTGGCGGCGGCCAGCGCGCGTTCCGCGTCCGCCGCGCGCACGATGCAGCAGATCGAGTGCTCGGACGAACCTTGCGAGATCATGACCACCGACACGCCGGCGTCACGCAGCGCGCCGAAGATGCGTTGCGCGGTACCCGGGACGCCGATCAGCCCGGAGCCTTCGAGGTTCAGCACCGCGAGCGCACGCATCGCGCTGAGGCCCTTGACGCGGGTCGACGGCGTGGTCTCGGCGCTGATCAGCGTGCCGGCGTGCGCGGGCGCGAACGTATTGCGCAGCCGGACCGGCAGGTCGCGGGCGATCACCGGCACCATCGTCTGCGGATGGATGACCTTGGCGCCGAAGTAGGCGAGTTCGCAGGCTTCGTGGTAACTCAGCGCCGGCAGCGTGACGGCTTCCGGCACCAGGTTCGGATCGGCCGACAGCACGCCGTCGGTATCGCCCCAGATCGTCAATTCCCGCGCGTCGAGGAGATCGGCGAACGCCGCCGGAATAGTCGCTGCCATTGCGGCCGAGGACCGTCGGTCGGCCGTCGGCCGTGCGCGCGACGAAGCCGGTGACGACGACGCGCGGTTCCAGGTGGAATTCGCGCCAGCGCGCAAGCAACTCGCGGCTGGCGTCGCGGTCGATGACCGGGCCGAGTTCGGCATGCGCAATGACCAGCACGTCGCGGGCGTCGAGCATGCCGCATGGTGCACCATCGCGCGCGAGCAGCGCCGACAGGATGCGTGCCGACCATACTTCGCCGAGGCCTTCGACGCGTTCGATCACGGCGGGCGACGCAATCGCGAGCACGGCCAGCGCGTCGAGCCACTCGCGCAGGGACGTGAACTCCCCTCCGATCGTTTCCGGCAGCGAGCCGGCATCGGCACCGAACAACGCATCGATCGTTTCGCGGTGCCGGCGTTCGAGCTGGTCGACCGCGACACGCCAGCCGCCGTCGCCGCGCGCGGCGGAAGCGGTCGCGCCAATCAGCGCATCGGTGACGCCGCGCATCGCCGAGACGACGACGACCAGCGGGCGTTCGTGGCGCAGCGCGAGGATTCCGACGACGCGCCGGAAGCAGCCGGCGTCGGCGAGGCTCGAGCCGCCGAACTTGTGCACGGCGGGACCCGTGGCGCTGCCGGCTTGACCGGCCCACCCGGCGTGGACGGCACCGTTCGGAGTCATCGAGCCTCGGCGCCGGAATCGGGCAGCAGTGCAGTCAGTGAATCGTACAGGATCTCGCGGCGCCAGCCGGAAAGGGCATCGGGCCAGTCGCGCGTCGTCAGCAGGTCCTCGAGGGAGCGTCGCGCGCACAGCAGGCCGGGCGGAAGGTCGAGTTCCGCCGCGCGGACGGCCACGGCGGCCTTCATCGCCGCCAATACCGGCTGGTCGCGTCGCTCCGGTCCGCGCG
Source organism: Lysobacterales bacterium (assembly GCA_046347015.1). Classification (GTDB taxonomy): domain Bacteria; phylum Pseudomonadota; class Gammaproteobacteria; order Xanthomonadales; family Rhodanobacteraceae; genus Dokdonella_A. The sequence continues at coordinate 94,988 of JAXMHA010000011.1, forward strand.
GGATTGGCGCGAACCGCAGGTCTTCCGCATCGAACGGGCGCGAGAGTTCAGTGAACAGGGAATCCCGTTGCGGCGCGCGCAGCGAGCGCTGGCCACGCGTGCGTTCGCGCAGCGCCTCGGCCGTGGCCGGCGGGTCGCGCGCGAGGTCGAGGGCGTGCGCATCGTCGACGAGCCAAGGGCGCGGCCGGTCGATCGCCCGCGCGGTTGCCTCGCGCCACAACAGGATCCGGCGCAGCCGCGCCTGCTGTTCCAGCGGCCAGTCCGCTGCCGCCCGCAGCGCGCGTTGCGGCTCCGGATCGGGCTCGGGACGCGTCGCGCGTGCGACGAGGCGCGCACAATCGGCGTCGAACCAGGTGCGTTGGCCGCGTGCGTCGATGCGGCGGCCGAGGTCGTCGTGCAATTGCGCGAGGTGGGCGACATCCTGCGCGGCGTATTCGAGCTGCTGCGGCGTGAGCGGACGTCGCAGCCAGTCCGATCGCGTTTCGCCTTTCGGCAGTTCGACGCCGCAGACGGTGCGGACCAGCGCCTGGTAGCCGATGCCATGGCCGAGGCCGGCGAACGCCGCCGCAAGCTGGGTGTCGAAAAGCCGCCCGACCGGGTGCGGCAACCGCGTCGCGAGGACGCCGACATCCTCACCGGCACCGTGCATGATCGTGACATCCCCGGGGTCGGCCAATCGCGCGTCGAGCGCGGACAGGTCGTCGATCACGAGTGGATCCGCCAGCGCAATCCGGCTGCCCGTCGACACCTGCACGAGCGCCAGCCGCGGAAAGTAGGTGTCGGTACGGACGAACTCCGTGTCGACGCCGACCGGCCCGCGGCCATGGGCAAGAAGGTCGGCCAGTTCGTGGCTGCTGTCGATCCAGTCGGTCAAGGTCGATTCCAGGGGTTTGTCGGTGTCCGCCGCGGCTGCGGCGTGAGCGGCGGATGAATCGCGGCCGGGCGTGACGTGCCCACCGGTTGCCTCGCGCACTCGCGATAGCCTAAGGTGAAGCGGGAGTCGTGTCATCAACTTCCCGACCATGCCTGGTACCGCTGCGACCAACAAGCAAAACGTACTGGGCGGAATCGCGGGGCTCGCATTGCTCGCGTTCGCGCTGACGTACCGTTTTTTTCCCGGCATCGTCCACGCTCCGCCCCAGCAGCCGCCCGAAATCGCCACGCGTGCACCGGCATCGCGCGCGGTCGCGAACTGGACGGCCGTGGAAGCGCCGCCCGCGAAATCGACGGCGCCCGTCGCCGCCGCGCCGCAGGGGACCACGCTGGCCGAGGCCATTGCGATGGGGCCGCCGGCGCCGACGACGCGGGTGGTCCGCAACATGCTGGATCGTGCGCTGGCGGCGGAGCACCGCGGCCAGTTGATCGAGCCGAAGGACGCGAGCGCGCTGACGCTGTACCGGGAAGTCCTCGAGCACGCGCCGGGGAACGCCGAAGCGGCGGCCGGACTCGCCCGGATCGGCGGTGCGCTCCGCGACTGGACGCTGGCTGCGATCGATCGCGGCGACGAAGCGGACGCCGACCGCTATCTCGCACTGTTCGCGGAGCTGCCGCATTCGGATCAGGAACTGGCGAACGTGCGCGAACGCGTCAAGACGCTGCGGACGGTGACGCCGTTGCTCACCAAGGCCGCCGATGACATGAAGAACGGCCGGCTGGCCGGCACGGGCACCGACAACGCGCTCACGCTGTACCGCAAGGTGCTGTCGATCGACGCCGGCAACAAGTTGGCCGATGCAGGGCTCGCCACGATCGAACAGTCTTACCTCGATCGGGCGCTCGCCGCGGCGGCGCAGGAACACTTCGACCAGGCCGATGCGATCCTCGCCGACGCGGCGACGATCCGGCCCGGGTCGCGGGCGCTGCTCGATACCCGGGGGCGGATCGAGGACCTGCGTCGCCGGCGCGCCGAGACGATCCTCGCGCAGGCGCGCTCGGCCCTCGACGCCGGCAACCCCGATCTTGCCGAGCAGCTCGCGCGGCAGGCGCAATCGGTCAGCTCCGACCTCGCCGGCCTCGACGAATTCAACGTGAAGCTGCGCAACGCGCGGTTGTACGCGAGCTTCAGCCCGGGGCAGGTCATCCATGACCGGTTCCTCGACATCAAGGGGAGCGCGCCGGCGCTGGTCGTCGTTCCGACCGGACGGTTCCAGATGGGATCGTCCGACGCCGATGGCGGCGCGCCGGACAACGAGGAGCCCCGGCACGAAGTCACGATCGCCAACGGCTTTGCCCTGGGCCAGACCGAGGTCACGGTTGCGCAGTTCGGCTCCTTCGTGCGCGCGACCGGTTACCAGACCGACGCCGAGCGCTCGGGTTCGAGTTCGATCTACGACGAAAACACTGGTCGCATGACCAACCGGCACGGCGTCACCTGGCGCGACGACTACAGCGGCCAGCCGGCGGGCGGCGCCTTGCCGGTCGTCAACGTGTCGTGGAACGATGCCGTCGCGTACCTCGAGTGGCTGACGCAGCACACCGGCAAGCACTACCGCTTGCCGAGCGAGGCCGAGTACGAATACGCGCTCCGCGCCGGCTCCACCACGCGCTACCCGTGGGGAGACGGCAATCCGACCGCGGTCGTCGGCAATGTCACCGGCTCCGGCGAGCGTTCGCCCAGCCGCCGAAGCTGGGCGCACGCGTTCGCCAAGTACGACGATGGCTACTGGGGACCGGCGCCGGTGGGGAAATATCCGGCCAATCGTTTCGGGCTCTACGACATGGACGGCAACGTGTCGGAATGGGTCGCCGACTGCTGGCACGACAATTACGTCCGGGCGCCACACGACGGGTCGGCCTGGGTCAACCCCGGGTGCGACCGGCATGTCATCCGCGGCGGCTCGTGGGGCAGCGACCCCGATCAGGTGCGCTCGGCGTTCCGGTTCTCCGCGCCGGCGGACACGCGCAGCGGCCGGGTCGGGTTCCGCATTGCCCGCAGTCTTTGAACTCCGCTTGCCGGTCAGCCAATGCGGTCGACGGCGCGCCGTAGCGCTTCGAGATAGCCGCGTCCGAACAGGTTGAGGTGGTTCAACAGGTGATAGAGGTTGTGCAGCGGTGCCCGTTCGCGCCAGTCGCGCGGCGTGTCGCTCGCGGTTTCGTAGGCGGCAAAGAACGCATCGGGTGGCGCGCTGAACAGGGTCAGCATCGCGAGGTCGCCTTCCGCCCAGCCATCATGGACGGCGCCCGCATCGATCAGTGCCAATGCCCCATCCCGGCACGGGTGCAGGTTGCCGATCCAGAGGTCGCCGTGTACGAGCCGAGGTGGCATCGTCGGCATCCGGCCTTCGAGGTGCGCAGCAATGCGTTCGATGCGCGCAGCCAACTGCCGCTCGAGGAGGCCGGCGTCGCGTGCGCGCCGTATTTGCGGCAACAGCCGCCGCGTCGCGAAGAAACGGAAGCCATCGTCGTCGCGGGTGTTGTCCTGCGGACTCGCGCCGCACCAGCCCTCGTGATCGGACCCGAACGATTCGGCCGCGACACGGTGCAGGCGCGCCAGGCCTTCGCCTGCGCGGATCCAGTCGTCGCGCTGCGGCCGACCATGGCCAAGGTCGCCGAGGACGAGCACGCCGTCCGCGCGGGCCAGGATTCCGGGGACGGGCAGGGCCCGCGCCGCACGCAGCCGCTCGAGGCCACGTGCATCGGCTTCGAGTGGCCCGGTGGGCGATGCGCGCACCACCTTGGCGATCGCGCGGGATGCGCCGATCGTGACGCGATGCAGGCCGTCACGGAGGCCGGCGCACGCCGCGAGCCATTCCCGTGCCTCCGGGATTGGTGCATGTTCGGCAGATTCCGTTTGCATTGAAGTACACTCCGCGCCGCGCCGCGGACATCGGTCTGGCGCGGCGCGACGTCATCCACGGCCCGGGGGTTTTCGTGTCAGGCCACGCCAACTCGCTGAAACCCATTCTGCTCGCCTTCGGCGCGAATTTCGCGATCTTCGTCGCCAAGCTCGTGGCGGCGCTGCTCACCGGTTCCGGCGCGATGCTGGCCGAAGCGATCCATTCGCTCGCCGATTGCGGCAACCAGCTGCTGTTGTTGTTCGGCCTGCGCAGCGCACGCGGTGCGGCCACCACGGAGCATCCGCTCGGCCGCGGCAAGGCCGTCTACTTCTGGTCGTTCCTCGTCGCGTTGCTGCTGTTCAGCGCCGGCGGCATGTTCTCGCTGCGCGAAGGCGTGCACAAGCTGAGCGATCCCGAGCCGCTGCGCTGGCCCTGGATTGCCGTCGGCGTGCTGATATTCGCGATCATTGCCGAGAGCGTGTCGCTGCACGGCTGCCTTGCCGAGGTCGCCAAGGTGCGTGCCGGCCGGAGCTTGTGGCGGTGGTTCCGCGAGAGCCGCCAAAGCGAGTTGATCGTGATCTTCGGAGAGGATATCGCCGCACTCGCCGGCCTCGTGCTGGCGTTGCTCGCGGTCGTCGTGTCGGTGCTGACCGGGAATCCATTGTTCGACGCGATCGGAACGCTCGCGATCGGCGTGCTGCTGGTCGTCATCTCGGTCTTCCTCGCGATCGAGGTGAAGGCCTTGCTGATCGGGCAAAGCGCCGAACCCGAAGTCGAGCAGCGCATCCGCGGGTTCCTCGAGACGCGCCCCGAAGTCACGCGCGTACTGCACCTCATCACGTTGCAGCTCGGTCCCGACGTGATGCTGGCCGCCAAGGTCGAGATGGCGCCGGTGCCGGATTGGCAGCGCGGCATCGATGCGATCAACGCGGTCGAACGGGACTTGAAGGCCGCGGTCCCCTCTGTCCGCTGGTCGTTCTTCGAGCCCGACGTCAGCGACTGATGCCGGTGCCGCCCGCGGGTGCCGGGGCGCCCTCGAATGCGAACAGCCACAGCACCGCGCCCTGGACCGGGGCGTTGGTCCACGTCACGCGGTAGGTTCCAGCGGACCCGGTGTTGCGGTACGCCACGGCGCATTGCACGGCACTGCCCGGCGGCAAGTCGAGGAGCTTGTCCAGCAGCGTGAATCCGTCGCCCACGGACACCGCGTGCCGGAGTTGCGGCCCGTCGCCCCACCAGAAGGCGACCAGCGTCGCCGGGCCATCGGTCGTCACCTCGCCCGACGTCACCGTAGTGCCGGCACCCGGATACGCGACGGCGACGTCGACGAGTTTCGCGGCGTTGCGCACTTCGACGAACGGTACCGTGATTTCGCCCGCGGGCTCCGCGCGCTTGTCGAAGCGGACCTCGTGGCCGCTGCCACCGCGCCCATCGACCGCGACGTACGCGCTGACGGAATAGCGCCCGCCATAGCCTCGGTACACGACCGGGTCGCCGATGCGGCGCCAGGCGTTGCCCTGGTTGTCCAAGGGCGTGCCGTCATTGCTGGCATAGCCGGCGTCGAACGTGATGAACGAGCTGCCGCGGGGTTGCGTGTCGACGGGCGCCGTGATGGCCGGGCTGACACCGGAGTGGTCTTCCTGGCCGAGCAGGGTGTGCGCGCCGAGCGACGGCAGGCCCTCGCGTTCACGTGCCGCGTTGCCGCGGGCGCACGCGGCGAGCAATGCCGCGAAGGCGACCGGCGCGACCATGCGGAGTGCGCGGTTCGTCAGGTGACGGAAGCGTGCCGGCGGATGCGATTCCATCGCCATCTGCGAGGGTTCAGTGGATGCCGACGCCAACCCCGACGCCGAACGTGAAGTGGCCGCGGTCGTTCGGAAACTCCGGCGGCCAGGTGTGGATTTCCGCGCGGTCGACCACTGCGACGGCCAGCGGGTGTCCGTCGACCGTAATGTCCCGCGAACCGGAAAAGTGCGCGCGCACCGTCACGTAACGCCCCGGTGGAAAGTCGAGGGGCTCGACGAAGCCATCGAGGACGACCATGAACCGCCCGGTCGATTGCGCGCGCGTGCGCGGGCGCTGCGCGCGGTCGAGCGGCAACGACAGCACGTCGAGCTCGGACGTCGACGCGAGGTTGCGCATGCCGATGATGCGGCCGCCCCAGATGACTTCGACGGGTGTCGATCCGTGCGTCCCGGCCGCGTCGGCCGGCGTCAACGTGGTGCGGAACCCCGAATAACGGCGCCTGCACAACCCGCCAGGAGCGCGCACGCGATCACCGCGCACGATGCTGACCGCAGGTTGTTCCGCAGCGATCGAGTTCCGAAAGCGGTTGCGCAAGGCATTTCGACGTACCGTTCGTGGCGTCAGCGCTGCCGCAGCCATTCTAGCCGGACTCCTCCCGCGGGATCGTCGACCAGCACGCCGGCAAGTGCCGGCAGCAACTCCTCGAGTTGTCGTTCCAGTCGCCACGGCGGATCGATGATCGCGACCCCGCATCCGTTGAGCCGCAATCCCGAGTCCGGCTTGTGCAGCAGCAACTCGGCCACGAGGCAGCCCCGCGGCGACGGGACGGCCGCCAGTTTGCGGTGGAATGGCATGACGTCCCGCGCCAGCTTGATGGGGTACCAGATCGCGCACGTGGCTTCGGGGAACCGCAATCGCACCTCGGCGAGGCCGGCGACCACTTGCCCGAATTCCGCGAGTTGCGCTTCGTACGGCGGATCGATCAGCACGAGCCCGCGCCGCGGCGTCGGCGGCAGCAAGGCGCGCAAGGCTTCCCAGCCATCCCGCTCGTGCACGGCGAAGCGCCGGTCTCCCGCGAACAGTTTTCGCAAGGTCGCGGCGGCCGTCGGCTCGAGCTCGCACAGGATGCCGCGGTCACCGGGGCGCAGGATTCGGCTCGCGATCAGTGGTGAGCCGGGATAAGTCCTGGGCGGGTTGGTCGTACCCAGCAATGTGAGAACGTCGACGTAGTCCCGCAACGTTTCCGGAACCGGCAATGCCGCAAGGACACGGGCAACGCCTCCGGAGGATTCTCCGGTCCGCTGCGCCTCGTTGCCGCGCAGGTCGTAATGCCCGCTGCCGGCGTGGGTTTCAAAGTACGTGAATGCGGACTCCTTCTCCGCGAGCCGGCGGAGCAACGCGACCAGGATCGCGTGCTTGACGACATCGGCGAAGTTGCCGGCGTGGAAGGCGTGGCGGTAGTTCATGCAAAGGCGATCCTTGCCCGTCGACCCCGGCATGGTACAGCGCGTTCAGGTGACGCGAGACGCCCGTTCACGCTTGGGCGACCCCAGGACGATCTTGCGGGCCACGCAGGGCGCAGCACGGTGCCCATCCGTCGGACGAATCCCGGGTGGCTCAGTCATCGAACCCGCTGACGAAGATCACGTCGGGCGTCGATTGCAATTCATACGCGCCAATGTCGGCAGCGGGACCGTACACGCGGGCGAACCCGGCACCGCGCTGGTCGTACTGGAGATTCGCGGCGTTGTTGCCCGCGTTGATCGCGGGGCTGCCGGGCGCCAGCGCCATCGTCCACGTCGGGCCGCCGTTGTCGGCGAGCGGCAACAACAGCGGATCGGAATTGAGGGTGTCGGGTGGCAACGTGACACTGGGGTCGGCGGAACCAACGAGGTTGCTCGAGCCAATGACCGTCAACGTCAGGTTCGGGCTCGTCGCCAAGTCCGCC
>JAXMHA010000012.1:0-83324 GCA_046347015.1 Lysobacterales bacterium
CACCAAGCCGCCAGGAGGAGTTTGCATGGCCGAATACAAGACCATCGTCGCATGGAGCCGCGATGGCGCGGTGTTCACCGACAACCGCTACAGCCGCGGCCATCGTTGGCTGTTCGACGGCGGCGTCGAGGTGCCGGCATCCTCCTCTCCGCATGTCGTGCCCCTGCCCATGTCCGTGGCGGCGGCGGTCGATCCCGAGGAAGCCTTCGTCGCCAGCCTGTCGAGTTGCCACATGCTCTGGTTCCTGTCTCTCGCCGCCAAGCGGGGATTCGTGGTCGGGAGCTACCGGGACGAGGCCGTCGGAACGTTGGCGAAGGATGCGTCCGGCAAGCTCGCGATGACGCGGGTGACACTCCATCCCGAGGTCCGGTTCGATGGCGACAGGCGGCCGACGACGGACGAGGAGACCGCCATGCACCGCGATGCCCACGAGCAGTGCTTCATCGCGCGGTCGGTGAAGTCGGACTTGTCGTGCGAACCCGTTTCGACAAGCCGCATGGGGGCAGGACAATGAAGGATCTGGCAATCGCGCTGGAAGACCGACCCGGCGCCCTCGCGGAAATGGGCGAGGCCGGCGTCGACATCGAAGTCCTGTACAGTGACCACGATCTTCGGCTGATCCTCGTCGTCGATGACATCGTGCGGGGTCGAAAGGTGTCCGACGAATGGAATCGCGAGGTTCAGCCATGAGCTGATCCGATCGCTCGCGGCGGCTTGACAACGGCGTGCCGCGGGCGGTATTTCGCACCGCCGTGCATGCCGAGCATCGGACAGGGGGGAGGACGACCATGCAGAGCGCAGTGACAGACAACTCCTCGGAGGCCAGGAAAGCGGTCTTTCGACGCCTCGTCGATCTATATGCGATCGGGGACATTGCGGCGCTGGACGAAGTCATCGCACCCAACTATGTCGGGCACGCCTCGGCAGGTGACCGCGACTTCGAAGGGTTCCGCCAAAGCATCCTGTTTTTCCACAAGCTCTTCATCTACGACAAGGACTCGTTTCGCGTCGAGGACCAGTTGGTTGACGGCGAGAAGGTTGCCACGCGCATGACTGCGAACGTCAAGGTGCGGGAGACCGGGGAGCCGGTCACGCTGCTCGGCATCAACATCGCCCGCATCGTGGATGGCAAGATCGTGGAGGAATGGAATACGTGGGAACAACTGCAGGTTCCGAACAGCTAGGGATGCTCTGATCAAACCCGCGCAGGCGTCACCGGTCGGTCTGCCGGCGGATCGCAGGACCGGCGGCGAAGGCAGACTGGCGGTCTGTCGAGACGGCGGGCCGAGGAGATGACGGCAGACCGACCGGCCTCAACCGATTGATTTCAACTGACGAGGTGATGTCCAGAAGGTCCTCATATCGTCGCGCGCGTCTTGCCCAGACCACCAGTCTTGGCTGCGCCACGCACGTCAATCTGCGAACCTTCCGGACATCATGCCGCCTGCGTGGGTTTGATCAGAGCATCCCTGGAACCAGGCTTGCCTGCTGCCTGGCATCCCGGCCGGACCGGGTGCTCACCCTGCTGCGTGAGCCAGTTCCGGCCAACCCCGGCGACGGACCCGAACGAACAGGAGGTGGACAGTGGGTGATTCGATTCCCTGGCGCGTCCTTCGCTATCTGTACGCGGCGTACTATCTGTTCATCGGCGTTTATCTCGCGTTGTCCCTCGTGGGTATCGTCGCGCTGCCGCTGCCGAAAGTGAGCGAGGCGTCCGCGGCTTTCCAGGGTGCCTTGGCCAAGACCGGGTTCATGTTCCCCTTGCTCGCGTTCACCTACATCGCGTCGGCGTGTGCGTTGTGCTTCCATCGCACCGCGCCCCTTGGCCTGGTGCTCCTTGCGCCGGTTGCCGTCATCATCTTCTTCACCGACACGCTGCTCGATACCGCCTGGCTTTTCGGCACGCTCAACGTGGTAATCCTGTTGGCACTGGCTTGGCACTTTCGGTCTGCGTATCGGCCGCTGTTTGCCTACCCGGGCGGGATGCAGGGTGGGCGCCCGGCCTGACAGCGCAGCCGAGCGGTCGCTCGTGCACGGCGCGGGTGGTCGTCGCTGAAATCAGGCGTTGGATGGCTTTGGCTCTGTCGAGGCACGTGCGCAGTCAAGCCCGATTCCCGTGGTCTTCAGGAGCAGGTACCGCATCAAGTATTCCGATCCTGATCGCGAGAAGCACGTGTGAACGGGGCGTATCCCGCGCGCTGCATCGATCTCCGGATGGGGGTGTTGTCGTACGGCTTTGCGCCAGCGTCAGCGATCTTCGCCGTGTCAGGAGTCGAATGGTGGAGGACTCATGAAACTTCTCGGTTGCATTGTCCTGGCATCCGCTGCCCTGCTCGGCCCCCGCGCGGTTGCCCAGGGGCCGCACGTCATTCCAGAGGCCGAAGCGGCCGCCTCCGCGTGGCTCAAGCTCGTCGACGCCGGCGACTACCCGGCAAGCTGGCACCGGGCGTCGAGCCTGTTCAAGGCGGCGGTTGCCGAATCGTCCTGGGAAGCGGCCTTGAAGAGGAGTCGCGGCCCATTGGGCTCCCTGGAATCGAGAGAGGTGCAGTCCGCAACATTCACGCCTACGTTGCCGGGCGCGCCGGACGGCGAGTACGTGGTCATCACGTACGCCAGCCGTTTCGAGCACAAGACGAGCGCAATCGAGACCGTCACGCCGATGCTGGAGAAAGACGGATCCTGGCGCGTGTCGGGCTACTACGTGAAGTGAAAATGGCGGCCGATCATTCGGTCGCGCGAATGGGCGCGGGGCGGTCGGGCCAACACGTGTCCCGCGGCGTCCGCCGCCACCCGGCTCCGGCAGTGGCGACGTGAACAAGGCGGGTGAGGCGGAAATCGTCGTACGGCCGGAATCACCGTCCGATGCCGCAGCCATCGGCGCCGTCACGACGGCCGCATTCGTGGATGCACCGCACACGGACCACACGGAACAGCACATCGTCGATTCCCTGCGCAAGGCCGGGGTCCTGACCATCTCTCTCGTGGCCGAGGAGACCGGTGCGATCGTCGGGCACGTCGCGGTGTCGCCGGTTGCGGTATCGGACGGCTCGTCCGGCTGGTACGGTCTCGGCCCGATTTCGGTGATCCCCGAGCGGCAGCGGCAGGGCGTCGGTACGCGGCTCATGAACGAGGCATTGCGATTGCTGCGAGGGAAAGGTGCGGCGGGATGCGTGCTGCTCGGCGATCCGGCGTACTACTCGCGCTTTGGCTTCAGGGCCGAGCCGAGGGTGGCGCTTGCGGATGTTCCGCCGGGGTATTTCCTGGTGCTGCCGTTCGGGGCATCCTTGCCGTGTGGCGAAGTTGCATATCACGCATCATTCAGTGCGCGCGGCTGACAACTCGTTGCAGACACGATGGGCCGCAGCCTGCAAGCGAACGTCGCGCCGGCATTTCCCGGAGTCCACGCTCATGACCGCAATCAAGCGCGCCGCCTGCTTCCTTGCTTGCGCGATACTCGCCGGCTGCGCGCATGTTCCGGAGTCCCGGCAGCCCCTGCTCGACCGCGCGATCGATGCCGCGGGTGGCGAAGCGGCCCTGGGCAATGCGGAGCGGCTCATCTGGGAGGGTGATGCCGAGGTCCATGTGCAAGGGCGCGCCATCGCCCTCGGCGTTCGCTCGGACATCGTTCCGCTGGGGCGCGTGCGCGCCGAGAGTTGGCTGGAGGACAAGGGACCGGCCAGCATGCGCATACTCGAACTCGACGGACGCCAGGGCTGGGCCACCCGAAACGGGAAGAAGGAAGTCCTTGCGCGGAACATGGCGGAGAACGAGTACGAGCAATTCGGGACCTACGGCCTGATGCGCCTCGTTTCATTGCGTGCCGCGGGCGTCAGGACAGCAGAGATCGGCGAGGACGCGATGGGCCTTCAAGGGTTGCGGGTGAACTATCCGGGACTGCCGGAGGCGACGCTCTGGTTCGATGGACAGGCCCGCCTCAAGGCGCTCACCAACACGGTGAGTTCACCCGATGGCGGCAAGCGGATCAATCAGCGATTCGAGTTCGGTGGTTCCGTAGGTGCAAACGGAATCATCTGGCCGCGGGAAATCTCGATATCGCAGGACGGCAAGCCGTTTTTCGACCTGACGATCACGCAGTTCGAGACCAGGCCAAAGTGATTGGGGTCGTTCGATCGCCGCCGTGAGCCCGGGTGGTACCAACCTGCGACGCCAAACTGCTCGGGGGCAAGGGCAATGAGGGTGGTGATCAGCGGATGCGGCATCGCCGGAACGGCACTTGCCTGGTGGCTGGGCAATCTGGGACACGAGGTGACGCTCGTCGAGCGGGCTCCCGGATTGCGCACCGGCGGCTACGTCCTCAACTTGTGGGGAATCGGTTACGACGCCGTGGAGAAGATGGGCCTGCTGCCGAAGCTCCTGCAATTGCAGTATCAGGCCGAGGAGCTTCGTCTCGTCGATCGGTTCGGCCGAACACGCGGAGGCTATCCCGCGAGTGTCCTGGTGCGCCTCGCGCACGGCCGCATGGCCGCACTCGCGCGCTCGGATATCGCGGCAGCCATCCACGACGGGTTGGATGACAAGGTGGAGATCGTCTTCGGCGACAGCATCGCCGGAGTCGACGACATCGGGACCCATGCGCGGGTCCGGTTCGAGCGCGCGCCCGAGCGCGATGCCGATCTCGTCGTCGGCGCCGACGGATTGCACTCGCGAGTCCGCCAGCTCGTCTTTGGCCCCGACGCGCAGTTCGAGTATCCGCTGGGATGCCATGTCGCGGCCTTCGAGATCGCGGGATACCGGCCTCGTGATGACAACCGGTACGAGGCCTACACGGAAGCTGGCCGCTACGTGGCCAAGCTCCCCGTTCGTGACGACAAGACGCTGGTCTTCATGGCGCTTCGGGACGAACATCTCGAAGGCGCGACCCCAACCGACGATTCCGCGCGCAAGGCGGCGTTGACGCGAGTCTTCTCCGGCATGGGGTGGGAGTGTCCGGCAATCCTTTCGGGGCTCCAGCACGTGGACGGGATTTATTTCGACAGCATCAGTCAGATCCGGATGGATGCGTGGACGAAGGGAAGGGTGGTCCTGCTCGGCGATGCGGCTGCCTGCCCGTCACTGATCGCCGGGGAGGGGTGTGGCTTCGCGCTGGCCGCGGCCTATGTGCTGGCGGGCGAGCTGCACCGGCATCCAACCGATCTTGCCCAGGCGCTCTCGAACTATCAGGAACAAGTGAAACCGTTCGTCGAGCGCAAACAGATGTTCGCGGAGCGGCTGGTCCCGTCGTTCGTACCGAGAACCAGGTTTGGCGTGAGGATCCGCGACCTTGCAACCTTGCTGATGCGGCTGCCCGTCTTCCCGAGGTTGTTGATGGGGCGCTATCTCCATGACGAGATGACGATGCCTGACTATCCGGTCTGCAACCTGGCGGGGAATTCCGGGATCCGTGGCGGGCGTGCGCATGCCGCCGCACGGATTGCCGGCGGCTGAATGCGCGAGTCAGGCGCCAATCCAACTGGAGGTGCGGACATGCCGCGAGTCCGAATCGGGAATGTCGCGAGCATGCTCGATGGAACTTGCGCCATCCGTGGGTGCGCCGCGGATAAGCGGCATTGGGCGGTGCGGAGACCCATCCATGCCCGGTGAGCCGAAGTATTTCAGAAACCTCGCCGCGCTCAAACGATGGTTCGCGAAGAACTCGGCGACGGCCAATGAACTCGTCATCGGCTTCATGAAGACGGGTTCGGGAGTGGCAAGCGTGTCCTGGCCGCAGGCGGTCGACGAGGCCTTGTGCGTCGGTTGGATCGATGGCGTGCGCCATCGCGTTGACGATGCCCGCTACACGATCCGATTCGCGCCCCGGAAGGCGGGCTCGACCTGGAGCGCAATCAACATCAGGCGCGTCGCCGAACTGGAGGCGGAGGGACGCATGACGGCCGCAGGCCGTGCAATCTTCGCCAAACGGACCGCGGCCAAGTCGAGGACCGCCTCGTACGAGCAGGCATCCGCACCGGGGTTCAGTGATGCAGAAACGATGCAGTTCAAGTCATCTCCCGGCGCCTGGGCCTTCTACGAATCGCTCCCGGCAAGCTACCGGAAGAAGGCCACCTGGTGGGTGGTCAGTGCCAAGCAAGGGGCCACCCGCGCCAAGCGCCTGTCGCGGCTTGTCGATGCGTGTGCGCGCGGACGGCGGCTGTAACCCGCCCCAGGTTTTCCACCGGCGCGGTCGAACAAGAGGTTGCGCTTGGCGTCACTGGACGTGACGGACGACCTCGAACGCCGCGCACCACGAAGACCGTGATGAACCACGACGAGGCAATCGTTTTTGTCGGGACCCATGGCGCGGTCCTGGCCTCGGCCGAGGGTCCGATCCCACGGTTGGCGGATGCCATCGTTGGCGAGCCGGTTCGAGGAAGTTGGTGGGGACACCCGAAGCGGAAAGAGATCTTCCGCGATCCGCAGTGCAATGCATCTGCTGCTGCGACTTGTTCGAGGCGCAGATCTGAACTCGCCACATCCGCTGGATCGCACCATCCTCAAACCTCGCAAGTCACCCAAGGAGTGATTCGAACGAAATCATCCCGGAAGCCTGCATGACGGTTCAAAGCTCAATCGCCGCTCGACTTTATTCGATCGCGATCAGGCTCTCCGGAAGCAGACGGACAGAACCGACCGGTTTGGATTGATGGTGCGCGTCCGCTTCCGCCAAAACCTGCGAGGCGAGGTACGTTGAAGGCCGTCGCGGCTTCCTAGTCCGCCAGCGTAGGCCACCTCGGCGGCACATCCGGCGACGCGTGCAGCATCGATACGACCCAAGACCTTCGCCAAAGCCATACGTCAAATGAGCTCGCGTGCGACCTTCGCAGCGTGCTCCGGGCTACGCCGATGGGCATGGTTCAGGCCGAGGTCCTTGATGCGCGCCGGCAGTCTCCCGCCGGCCACGAACCTGGGGACGCTCACTGACATGTGGGTCTTGCACATTGCATCGTGGATATCGGCCGCGACGGCGCAGGCGTTCCGATCTTGCTGTTTGCCATCACCGCCAGGAGCGATCGGCGCGCACCAAACTTTCGGAGAATGCATTGCCGAGGATCCGCGGCAATGGAGTGGGCCCGCCAGGGCTCGAACCTGGAACCAAGGGATTATGAGTCCCCTGCTCTGACCAATTGAGCTACAGGCCCATGCCGGGATTGTAGTGAAATGCGTCCGCGGCGGGCCGGGTCGACTACGGGCATTTCCGCCGGGGTCGTGATCCGGGGCAGGAGAAGCTGGATTCCCGCCTTCGTGGGGATGATGGCCGAGGGTTCGCGGGAGGGGATGGCCGGGAGTTCGCGGAAGTGGCGGCGGGGGGATCAGCCGCCTTCGATGCGGTGCACGTCGTGCGTCACGAAGGGGTGTTCGGGGCTCGGCGCCGCCAGCCATTCGGGATGGGCGAGGGTGTGGCGCATGTCGTCGAGGCCCGCCTGCCAGTGGCGGCGCATCTTGCCGAGGCGGAAGTCGTAATCCTTGAAGTGTCCGCTGGAGTCCTTGTTGCGGTAGATCAGGTGGATGACGTTGGTGAGCGTCGCTTCGGCCTGTTCGGCGGCGAGCCGGTAGGCCTCCGTATCGCGCCGGTCTTCCGGAACCAGCGCCATCAGGTCGTGCAGCAGGCGCTGGCGCTCCTGGGTGTCGCGCATGAACTCGGTGAAGAAGCGGGTGCGGCTCGAGTACTGGATTTCCTTGTGGCGCTCGGCGACGTCGGCGAGGTCGCGCGGCAATTCGCCACGCGCACTCCAGAGGTCGACCTGGAACACCAGCGTGTCGGAGCCCGGATGCTCGCGCAGCACCTCGTACAACGGCGTGTTGGAAACGACACCGCCATCCCAGTAGAACTCGCCGCCGATCTCGACCGGTGGCAGGCCCGGCGGCAATGCACCGGACGCCATGAAGTGCTCGACCTGCAGGCGTTGCTTCCAGTTGTCGAAGCGCGTGAAGTTGCCGGTGCGCACGTTCACCGCGCTGATCACGACATGGGGCGCTTGCGGGCTGTTCAGCCGATCGAAGTCGACCAGTCGCTCCAGCGTGGCGCGCAGCGGCGAGGAGTCATACCAGCTCGCATGCCCGGGAGTGGTGCGCAGCCCCAGTCCGACGGGCGGAAACAGGCGGGGGTGGAAGAACCCGGTTTGCCCCGCGACGACGCTGCGAAGCGCGGACATTCCGTCGAGGCCGTCGCGCACCACGGCGGGCAGCGTCGCTTCGTCGAGCCAGCGTCCGACCGGCGACACATCGCAGATCGTTTCCCAGAACTCGCGCAGGCGCGCGACACGCGCGTCCACCGGGGTGCCGGCGATGATGGCGGCGTTCAACGCACCGATCGAGATTCCGGACAAGCGGTTCGGGTGGATGCCGGCCGCGTCGAGCGCCTCGTAGATGCCGGCCTGGTACGCGCCGAGTGCGCCGCCGCCTTGCAGCGCAAGCGCGACCGTTTCGTAGGCGGAAACGCGCTCCGCCAGCAATGTTGCTTCGGCAATGGTCGCGGCCATGGCTACTGCATGAACCAGCCGTGGCTGACGACGATCGATTGGCCGGTCAGCGCCGCGGACGGGAACGTCGCGAGGTAGAGCGCGGTCTGCGCGATGTCGTCGACGGTGGTGAAGGTCGCGTCCACCGTGTCCTTCAGCATCACGTTGCGGACCACGTCCGCCTCGCTGATGCCGAGTTCCTTTGCCTGCTCCGGAATCTGCTTCTCGACCAGCGGCGTGCGCACGAAGCCCGGGCAGATCACGTGCGAACGCACGTTGTGCGGTGCGCCTTCCTTGGCCAGCGTGCGCGCAAGGCCGAGCAGGCCGTGCTTCGCGGTGACGTACGCGGACTTGAGCTTCGACGCCTCGTGCGAGTGCACCGAACCCATGTAGATGACGATGCCGCCGCGATCGCCCTTGTACATGTGCCGCAATGCGGCCTTGGTGGTGAGGAAGCCGCCATCGAGGTGGATCGCGAGCATCCTTTTCCAGTCGGCCAGCGAGAACTGGTCGATCGGGTTGATGATCTGGATGCCGGCGTTCGAAACGAGGATGTCGAGCGCGCCGAACTCGGCGACCACGCGGTCCGTGCCGGCATTGACGGCGGCCTCGTTGGTGACGTCCATCGCGACCCCGAGTGCCATGCCACCCGCGGCGTTGATCTCGGAGGCGGCGTGGTCCGCGGCCTTCTGGTTGATATCGGCGATCGCGACCTTGGCGCCGCTCTTCGCGTACAGGTCGGCGATCGCGCGGCCGATGCCGCTGGCCGCACCGGTGACGATGGCGACTTTCCCGTCGAGTCTTTGCATGGGCATTCCTTTTGGATGATTGCACGGCGTGCAGGGGCTGCCGCGCTGGACGGCAGCCGCGTTGCACTCGAAACGAGATGGGTGCGGTGCGCGGTTCGTTCAACGCATCGGTGCGGCGCGCAACCGGCGGTTCACGCAATCGTCAGGCGCGCCGGAGGTTCCGGCGCGCCGCGCGTACCGCACTTCACCCCTCGGCGGCGGGAGTCACTCGACGTCGAGGAACGAGCGCAGTTGCTCGGAGCGGCTCGGGTGGCGCAGCTTGCGCAGCGCCTTGGCCTCGATTTGCCGGATGCGTTCGCGCGTGACGTCGAACTGCTTGCCGACCTCTTCCAGCGTGTGGTCGGTGTTCATGTCGATGCCGAAGCGCATGCGCAACACCTTGGCTTCGCGCGGGGTGAGTCCGGCGAGCACGTCGCGCACCGTTTCCGTCAGGCCGATGTTGGTCGAGGACTCGACCGGCGACACGGTGTTGCCGTCCTCGATGAAGTCGCCGAGGTGGGAATCCTCGTCATCACCGATCGGCGTCTCCATCGAGATCGGTTCCTTCGCGATCTTCAGCACCTTGCGGATCTTGTCCTCGGGCATCTCCATCTTGACCGCGAGTTCCTCCGGCGTCGGTTCGCGGCCCATTTCCTGCAGCATCGTGCGGCTGATGCGGTTCAGCTTGTTGATCGTCTCGATCATGTGCACCGGGATGCGGATGGTGCGCGCCTGGTCGGCGATCGACCGCGTGATGGCCTGGCGGATCCACCACGTCGCGTACGTCGAGAACTTGTAGCCGCGCCGGTATTCGAACTTGTCGACCGCCTTCATCAGGCCGATGTTGCCTTCCTGGATCAGGTCGAGGAACTGCAAGCCGCGGTTGGTGTACTTCTTCGCGATCGAGATCACGAGGCGCAGGTTGGCCTCGACCATTTCCTTCTTGGCGCGGCGGGCCTTGGCCTCGCCGATCGACATCGCGCGGTTGATTTCCTTGATCTCGGGCACCGCGAGCCACAGCGTGTGCTCGACCGCGCGCAGCCGTTCCTGCTCGGCGGTGATCGCGTCGCGCCGCGCGCGGATCGCCGGCGACCACTTCTGGCGCTTGGCGCCGAGTTCGTCCGCCCACGCGAGGTTGGTCTCGTTGGCCGGGAACAGGCGCAGGAAGTCCTTGCGCGGCATCCGCGCGTGCTTGACGCAGATGTCCATCACGATGCGCTCGTGGTGGCGGATCGCATTGACGACCTCGCGCAGCTTGCGCACGAACCCGTCGATCATGATCGCCGGCAGCTTCAGCTTCAGGAACGCCTCGGCCATCTGGTCGCGCAGCTTCTGCGCCTTGCGGTCGGTGCGGCCGCTTTTCTCGGCCACCTTGCGGAACTTGCCGTACAGCGCGCGCAGCTCGTCCATGCGCCGGGCGACTTCCTGCAGGTCCGGACCGGATTCGCCGGGGCCGGATTCCTCGCCGTCGCCGTTTTCCTCGTCGTCGTCCTCGTCGGCTTCCGCATCGTCGTCGTCGCGCGCGGCGGCCTCGGGTTGCGGCGCGCTGTTGACCTCGAGGTCGGCGAAGCCCGCGATCACTTCTGACAGGCGCTTCTTGCCCTCGGTGTGCTGGTCGTATTCCTCGAGCAGCAACTGGATCGACCACGGGAAGCTCGCAAGCGCGGTCTGGACCTGGTTGAGGCCCTCTTCGATGCGCTTCGCGATCGCGATCTCGCCCTCGCGGGTCAGGAGTTCGACCGTGCCCATCTCGCGCATGTACATGCGCACCGGATCGGTCGTGCGGCCGACCTCGGCGTCGACCGCGCTCAGCACCGCCACGGCTTCCTCGGTCGCCGCTTCGTCGTCGGCGGCCGCGGAGCGGTCGGGCATCAGCAGGTCGGTATCGGGTGCGACTTCGTGCACCTCGATGCCCATGTCGTTGATCATGCCAATGATGTCTTCGATCTGCTCCGGATCGACGATGTCGTCGGGCAGGTGATCGTTGACTTCGGCGTACGTCAGGTAGCCTTGTTCCTTGCCCTTGATGATCAGGGTCTTGATTTCGGACTGCTGTTCCTGGGTGTGTTCGTTGGCCATCGGGGTGTCCGGGGAGCGCTTTTTCGAGGAATGCGAAAGTATAGGTGCCGCGTCAAGGCAAGCCCTGGCACTGTCCGGCGGCCCGGGTTTCGAGCCAGAACGTCACCGGACCGTCATTGACGAGGTGCACTTCCATATGGGTGCCGAAGCGGCCGGTTTCCACGGCCGGATGCCGTTGCCTCGCCCGTTCGACCAGCGCGTCGAAGGCGCGTTCCCCGTCCCCGGGAGCCGCGGCCCCTGAAAATCCCGCCCGCATTCCCTTGCGGGTGTCGGCGGCCAGCGTGAACTGCGGCACCAGCAGCAGGCCGCCGCCGACCTCGGCCAGCGACCGGTTCATCCGGCCCTCGGCGTCCGCGAACATGCGGTAGCCGAGCAGGCGATCACAGGTGCGCTCGATCTCGGCCGGCCCGTCGCCCCGCTGGACCGCGACGAGGGCGAGGATCCCGGGGCCGATCGCGGCGACGGTCTCGCCCCCGATGT
Organism: Lysobacterales bacterium; assembly: GCA_046347015.1. Taxonomy (GTDB): domain Bacteria; phylum Pseudomonadota; class Gammaproteobacteria; order Xanthomonadales; family Rhodanobacteraceae; genus Dokdonella_A. The sequence goes on from JAXMHA010000012.1 coordinate 11,804, forward strand.
CGACGCGTGCGGCGCTGACGCGCTGGATCAATGCGATCATGCCGACGGTTCCGCATCGGCCCGATCGACGCCCTCGTCACCGCCGCCCGTCATGTCGTCCCCGCCTCCGATGACCGCGACTGTCCACTGGCTGCGCGCCGCGCTGGTCGTCGCCGGCTGGCTGCCGCTGCCGCTGCTGCACGGGCTCGGTACCCTGGCCGGTGCGCTCGCGTGGGTTCGCAACGGGCGCTCGCGCCATCGCGCCGAAGCCAACCTCGCCAAGGTAATGACGCACGAGAGCGCCGAAATCCGACACGTGACCGCGCGGGCCGCGCTCGGGGAAACCGGCAAGGCGCTGTTCGAGACGGCCGCAATCTGGGGCCGCGGGCCGCGGCGCGCGCTGAAACTGGTGCGGGATGTGCGCGGCGAGGCGTGGCTGTCGCGGGCCGAGGCGGCGGGCCGGGGACTCATTGTCGCCGCCCCGCACCTTGGCTGCTGGGAACTCCTGAATTACTGGCTTGCCGCGCGCCGGAGCCTCGCGATCGTGTACCGGCCGCCACGCCTGTCATCGTTGGAACCGTTGCTGCTCGACGTGCGCGGCGCGGCCGGCGTCGAGCAGGTGCGGGCGACCGGGGCCGGCGTGCGGACGTTGTATCGCCGGCTTGCCGCGGGCGGCACCGTCGGCATCCTGCCCGACCAGCGTCCGCGCGCCGGCGAGGGCGTGCTGGCACCGTTCTTCGGCGTGCCGACGCTGACGATGGTGCTGGTGTCGCGCCTTGCGCAACGCACCGGCGCCGCTGTCGTGTTCGCGTTCGCCGAACGCCTGCCGCATGGCGCGGGGTTCCGGCTGCACTTCCGGGCGGCGCCGGACGGCATTGCCGACGCCGACCTCGGCACGGCGTGCACGGCGCTCAATCGCGGTATCGAGCTGTGCGTCCGCGACGCATTCGAACAGTACCAGTGGACCTATCGCCGGTTCCCCGACGCGCCGTGAAGGGGGCGATGCTGCGGTGGCGTCATTCGGGCATCCCGGTACCGGACTCCTTTTCCAACCGACGCAGGAACACCCGCATCTCCTTGCCGGCCTGCACGTCGCCCTTGCATTCGGCGGCGTCCATGCCGCGCCGCCAGGCGTCCGCGGCACCCACCCGGTTGCCGGCGCCGAGCAGCGCGTGGCCGAGCGCTTTCCACGCCGCCGAATAGCCGGGATCGAAGCCGAGCGCTTCGCGCAGCGTCGCCGCGGCTCCGGCGGCATCGCCGGATTCCAGCAGCGCGAGGCCGAGCGAGTAACGCAGCAGGGCACCGTCGCGGGGTCCGCCGACCTGGGCGCGCAACCGGCTGATCCGGTCGTCGTTCATCGCGTTCCGCATCGGTGTCGGCCGCCCCGCGAGGTCATTGGGTCCGGATCAGGTCGCATCGGCAAAAAAAAGCCGCCCGAAATCCAGTCTGGGCGGCATCAATCGTGGGAGTGTGTAATGAAGCTGCAACCTTGGACGCCGTTGTGCATTGAAAGTTCCTCGCTGCACCACGCGGCACCGGGGCGTTGGGCCGTGTTCATCGCGGGGTTCCCTCGCCGCCGGCCATGCCGGCCGCCCGCGGATCGATGTCGAGGTCCTTGAGCTTCCTGTAAAGATGCGTGCGTTCCATGCCGACGGCCTTGGCGAGCTTGCCGACGCTGCCGCCGGCAAGCTCGAGGCGGTGGCGGAGGTAGGCGCGCTCGAACTGCTCGCGGGCCTCGCGGAGCGGCGCCGTGAAGTCGATTCCGTGCGCGGCCGCCGGGATCGGCGCGATCTCCTCGCTGGTCCACAGCGCCCGCTCGACTTCGTCGAGGCCGACGTCGGCGGGTCCGCCGAGGATCAGGAGCCGCTGCACGAGGTTGCGCAGCTCGCGGTGGTTGCCGGGCCACGCGTGGTGACGCAACCGGTTCTGCACGGCGACCGGGAAGGTGCGGTACGGCAGCTTGTCGCGCGCGGCAAACGTGTCGGTCAACTGGCGCAGCAGCTCCGGCAGGTCGTCGATCCGTTCGCGCAGGGCCGGCGCGTGCAGCGGGACGACCTTGAGCTGGTAGTAGAGGTCCTCGCGGAAGCGCCCGGCCGCGACCTCCTGTGCCAGTTCGCGCGAGGTTGCCGCGATGACGCGGGCGTCGAACGCAACCGGGGCGTGTCCGCCGCAGCGGAGCAGCGCACGATGTTCGAGCACGCTCGCGAGGCGCAGTTGCAGTTCCGGGTCGAGGTCGGCCACTTCATCGAGGAACAGCGTGCCGCCGTTCGCCTGTTCGATCAGGCCGTACTGGATGCTGTCGCCATCCTCGCTGCCGAACAGTGCGCTCGCCGCGTGGGCAGGCGCAATCGCGCCGGCGACGACGGCGACGAACGGACCGGTGCGGCGCGGACTCTGCTCATGCAAGGCACGCGCAAGCGACTCCTTGCCGGTGCCCGGCTCACCGTCGATCAGCACCCAGGTGTCGTGGCTGGCGAGTCGTTCGAGTTGCACGCGCAGCGCCTGCGTTGCCGCACTCGCTCCGGCCAACGTCACCGGTGTCGGCACGTGGCGGCGCAGCCGTTCGTTCTCGCCGCGCATCCGGTTGGCTTCGAGCGCGTGCTGCACGACCAGCAGCAGCCGCGCGAGGGAAATGGGTTTCTCGAGGAAGTCCCACGCGCCAAGACGCGTCGCCTCGACTGCCGTCTCGATCGTGCCGTGGCCGCTGATCATGATGACCGGGCACGGCAGGCCACCGCGATCGGCCCATTCGCGCAGCAGGCTGATGCCGTCCTGGTCCGGCATCCAGACGTCGAGCAGCACGAGGTCGGGGCGTTGCTGGCGGCGGGCCTCGCGCGCGGCTGCAGCCGACTCGGCGGTGTCGACCGCGTAGCCCTCGTCCTCGAGGATTTCGCGCACCGTCTGCCGGATGTCCGGTTCGTCGTCGATGACGAGTACGCGCGCCGTCGCCACGGCCCACCCCGGTTGCATAAAAGAGACACGTTAGAATAGCGCAGCCCAGACTCCGGCCGCCGGATTTCCGATGCGCAAGACGACAGCGACGCGTCCCGCCGGGATCCGGCCAGCCTGCCCGCCGGGGCGCGGCCGGTGAGTGCACGCAGCGCCACGCCGAAAACGCGGACTCCGCTCTCGGCGTGCGTCATCACGTTGAACGAGGCCGATCGCATCGAGGCCTGCCTCGCATCGCTCGCTTTTTGCGATGACATCGTCGTCGTCGATTCCGGGTCCGGTGACGGGACGCGCGAACTGGCCGCGGCCCGGCGCGCGCGCGTCCTCGAACGGGCCTTCGACGGTTACCGCACGCAGAAGGACTTCGCGGTTCGTTCAGCGCTGCACGATTGGGTGCTCTGCCTCGACGCCGACGAGCGCGTCACGCCGGAACTGCGCACGGCGATCGAGGCCGCGCGTGACAGCGGTTTTGGCGGCGTGGCCGGGTACCGGTTCGCGCGCCGCACCGAATACTTCGGCGCGTTCCTGCGCCACGGCAATGCCTATCCCGATCGCGTGCTGCGCCTGTTCGACCGCCGCCGTGGCGGCTGGCGCGGCGATCGCGAGATCCATGAACACGCAAGCGTCGACGGGCCGGTGAAGATCCTGCCGGGTGACCTCGAGCATCGCGCGTACCGTTCGTTCGCGGACCAGACCGCGCGGCTCGACCGTTACGCGCGATTGATGGCCCGGCACCTGCACGGCACGGGACGTCGGGCCCGCGTCGCGAACCTCATCGGCAATCCACTGTGGCGGTTCCTGCGCGGCTATGTGTTGCGCGCGGGATTCCTCGACGGCTGGCGCGGGCTGGTGTACGCGCTGGTCGAGGCCGACTACGTGCGGCGGAAGTTCATCGCGCTGTGGCTGCTCGACCGGAACCAGGACGCGTGAGCCGGGTGCGCCGCATCCACCTCGTCGCGCGCGACAACGGCGTCGGCCTCTCGCGGGACATGGCACTCCTGACCGACGCCCTGCGCGCGGGCGGATTCGACCTCACCGTGACCGCGATCGGACACGGCGCGATCGGCAAGGCGCTGCGCCGAGCGCGGCTGCGGGCCGGTCTCGCGTGGCGCGGCTGGCGCGCGGGTTCGGCGGCGGCCCGCTTCGACGTCAACCTGATGGACGAGCGGATCTGGCCGGAATACCTCCCGCTGGCCCGCCGCAACGTCCTGCTGCCGCATCCGGAATGGTTCAAGCCGGGATACGCGGCCAACCTCGCGTCGATCGATCGCGTGTTCGCGAAGACGCGTCACGCCGTGCCGTTGTTCGAGGCGCTCGGCTGCCGGACCGTGTTCGTCGGTTTCACCAGTGTCGATCGCCGCTTGGCCGATGTCCCGCGCGAGGCGACGTTCCTGCACCTCGGTGGCCGCAGCCGCAACAAGGGCAGCCAGGCGCTGCTCGACGCGTGGTTGCGCCGACCGGACTGGCCGCCGCTGGCGCTGGTGCAGCGCGCGGAACTCGAACGCCCGGCGCGGCTGCCGCCAAACGTTCGCGTGGTCGACCGCTACCTCGATGACGGCGAGTTGCAGGCAATGCAGAACCGTGCGTGGTTTCATTTGTGTCCGTCCGAAACCGAAGGCTTCGGCCACCACCTCGTCGAGGCGATGAGCGTCGGCGCCGTCGTGCTCGCGACCGACGCGCCACCGATGAACGAGATGGTGACGCCGTCGCGCGGGGTCCCGGTGCCGTTCGTGCGCACCGGCCGGCAGTCGCTGGCGACGACGTATTTCGTCGACGCCGATGCCGTCGCGGGGGGCATCGAGCGGATGCTCGCGTTGACCGACGGCGGACGCCGCGCGCTGGGAGCGGCGGCGCGCGCGTGGTGGGAGGACAACGACCGCGCCTTCCGGAAGCGCTTGTGCGAGGAAGTCGCGGCGCTCGCCGACGAATGAGCGGCGCCGCTACAGCCAGCCGCGCGCCGCGAACGAGGTCGGTGCGTCGGCGCCGACCACGAAGTGATCCAGCACGCGCACTTCGATGACGTCGAGCGCGGCGCGCAGGCGCTGCGTGATGGCGCGATCGGCCGCGGAGGGTTCGGCGACGCCGGACGGATGGTTGTGCGCGAAGATGACGGCGGCGGCGTTGTGCGCGATGCAGCGGCGCACCACTTCACGCGGGTACACCGAAGCGCCGTCGAGCGTGCCGCGGAACAGTTCCTCGAACGCGAGCATCCGGTGGCGGTTGTCGAGGAACAGGCACGCGAACACTTCATACGGATAACCCGCAAGGCGTGCCTTGAGGAACCGCGCGCTCGCGGCAGGATCGGTCAGCGCCTCCGACCGGCGCAGTTCGGCATCGAGGTAGCGGCGGCCGAGTTCGAGCGCGGCCTGCAGGCGGCACCAGGCGACCGTGCCGACGCCATCGGCACGCGGGGCGTCGAGCAACGGCCGCAAGCCGCCGGTTGCGGTCAGGAGTCCGCGCGCGACGTCGACCGCGCTCTGGCCGCGCCGGCCCGAGCCGAGGAACACGGCCAGCAGCTCGGCGTCGGACAGCGCACCGCCCCCGCGCGACAGCAGCTTCTCACGCGGCCGCTCGTCGTCGGGCCAGTCGCGGATGGTCATTGGCGGATCTCCCGTGGCTGGCCGGCAGGATCGCCGAATCGTGGAATCCGGGGCAGCGGCGCGGCGCGGGGCTTCGGGTAAGCTAGGCCTGCGTCGCGGTGTAGGAAAGCCCCGCATGGGACGGCCCCTGGAACAGTTCAAGTTGCTGCTCGGCGTCAGCGGCGGCATCGCCGCGTACAAGGCCGCCGACCTCGTGCGCCGCGTGCGCGACGCGGGTGCCGACGTACGCGTCGCGATGACCGCGAACGCCGAACGCTTCGTCGGCACCGCGACTTTCCAGGCCTTGTCCGGCAACCCGGTCCGCACCAGCCTCTGGGACAGTGCGGCCGAAGCCGCGATGGGGCACATCGAACTCGCACGCTGGGCCGACGCCGTGCTCATCGCGCCGGCGTCGGCCGATCTCATCGCGCGGCTCGCGCACGGGCGCGCCGACGACCTGCTGGCGACGGTGTGCCTCGCGACCACGGCGCCGGTCGCGGTCGCGCCGGCGATGAACCACGTCATGTGGGCGCATCCGGCGACCCAGGCCAACGTCGCGCAACTTGCCGCGCGCGGCGTGCGGATACTCGGGCCGGCTAGCGGCGACCAGGCCTGCGGCGAGGTTGGGCCGGGGCGGCTGCTCGAACCGGAGCAATTGCGCGATGCACTCGTTGCCCTGCGCGCGCCGCGCGTGCTGGGCGGCGTGACCGTCCTCGTCGATGCGGGACCAACCCTGGAAGACATCGATCCGGTGCGTTTCATCGGCAACCGCAGTTCCGGCCGCATGGGCTTCGCGGTGGCCGCGGCGGCCGCGGCGGCGGGCGCCGATGTCACGCTGGTGGCGGGACCGGTCGCCCTGCCGACTCCACCCGGCGTCGCGCGCATCGACGTGCGCAGTGCGCGCGAAATGCGCGATGCGGTGCTGGCGCGTGCCGCGACGGCCGATGTCTTCATCGCGGCCGCCGCCGTTGCCGATTACCGCCCGGCATCCGCGTTGTCGCAAAAATTCAAGAAGGGCGGTGCGCCGCTGAAGCTCGAGCTGGTCGAGAATCCCGACATCGTCGCGGAAGTCGCGGCGCTCGCGCCCCGTCCCTTCGTGGTCGGTTTCGCGGCTGAAACCGACGCCCTCGAAGCGAACGCGCGCGCAAAGCTCGAACGCAAACGCCTCGATCTGGTCGCCGCGAACAGCGTTGCGGGTGGTGCGGGTTTCGACCGCGACGACAACGCGCTGGTGCTGCTGTGGCCGGGTGGCCGCGAAGTGCTGCCGCGCGCCGGCAAGGCGGAACTGGCGCGGGCGCTGGTCGAGCGGGTTGCATCGCTGCGCTCGGCGGGACGGGGGCGAACGACGTGAGTGCGACGACGATGAGGCCGATGGCGCGCGAACAATCGATTGAACTCAAGGTGCTCGATCCGCGCCTCGGCCACGAGTTTCCGTTGCCGGAGCCGGCCACCGCGCACTCGGCCGGCGTGGACCTGCGCGCGATGCTCGCGGCGCCGCTCGAGCTGGCGGCGGGTGCGAGCACGCTGATCCCGAGCGGTCTCGCGATCCACATCGGTGATCCCAACCTGTGCGCGGTGATCCTGCCGCGCTCGGGTCTCGGCCACGGCCATGGCATCGTGCTCGGGAACCTCGTGGGCTTGATCGATGCCGACTACCAGGGACCGCTGATGATTTCGTGCTGGAACCGCTCGGAGACCGCCTATACCATTGCGCCCGGCGACCGGATCGCGCAGCTCGTCGTGCTGCCGGTGGTGCGGCCTCGTTTCGAGGTCGTCACGGCATTCGCGCCGAGCGTTCGCGGTGCGGGCGGCTTCGGAAGTTCAGGCCGATGAGTGCTTCCGGAGCGGATATGGGCCAACCCAAGGCGCCGGCGCGCAAGCCCGGCCGATTCCACGTCGACGTGAACTGGAAAGTCCTCGTGCCGCTCGCGATGGCGACGGCCCTGTTCGCGTCGGCTGCGTTCCTCGCATGGCAAACCTGGCTTGTCGCCGGCGCGCGCGCCGCCGAGGCGAACGCCGAGTCGCTGCAGCGCGAGTCGGCCGCGGCGCTGGGGCGTGATGTGGCCGCCGCCCGGCATTCGATTGCCACCGCGCTGGCCGCGGCGCCGGTGCAGCAGGCGCTCGAGTCGGGCACGCCGGACCGCCTCGCCGTCGCGGGTGCCGCGGTGCGCAACGCGTTGCCACCGGGCTCGCAGGTCGACCTGTTCGAACCCGACCTCGATCCGATCCTGCACGGCGATGTTGCGAAGTTCGGCTACGCCCGTGCCGCGATGCTGGCGCTGGCTCAGAGCGAAGGGCCGGCCGCGCCCGCACGCTTGCAGGGATCGGGCACGCACGGTCTCGTCCTTGCGCTTGCGCAACCGGTCATGGTGGGCGGCCAACTCTCTGCGTATGCATTGGCTGCGGTGCCGTTCGACGCGCCGATCGCGGCGTTCCGCGGCCGGCGCGTGCCGGGCGCCCGCGTCGAGCTCCGGCAGGGTGAAGTCCAGAACGGATCGATCGTCGCCTTCGCCGGCAACGCCCGGCCCGGCGAACCCTTGGGTTTCGGTACGGTTGTCCCGGGCTCGAAGCTGCGGGTCGTCACCGCCATCCCCGAAGCATTTGTCGTCGTGTCACGCAACCCGGTCTGGCCTGGACTCCTGGCTGCGTTGTGCCTGCTCGGAGGCATCGTGGCGCTGTATGTACGCCGCATGGGCATGCGGCGGGCGGTGTCGGTGTTGCGGCGGCCGACAAGAAAACCGGTGCCGGTGGAGCCGACGATGGCGGAGACCCTCCGCCAGCAGGCGGCCGAAGCGAAGGCTGCGCCATCCGCGGCCACGACGACTGCTGCGGCGGTCGCGGCGGAAGGTGCCAAGGGCGACGCGAAGGCGCCCAAACCCGCGGTGGGCGGCGGGGCCAAGCCGAACATCCAGGTCGACCGCGGTATTTTCCGCACCTACGACATCCGCGGGGTCGTCGGCGAGGGCCTGACGCCGGATGTGGCACGACTGATCGGGCGGGCCGTCGGCAGCGAGGTACGCGCCCGCGACCTCACCAGCATCGTCATCGGCCGCGATGGCCGCCCGTCGGGACCGGACCTGCTGGATGCAGCGACCGAGGGCTTGCGTCAGAGCGGCCTTGACGTCATCGATCTCGGCGCGGTGCCGACCCCCATCGTCTACTTCGCCTGCCGGCATCTCGACACGCGCGCCGGCATGGCCGTGACCGGCAGCCACAACCCGCCCGGCTACAACGGTTTCAAGATCGTGGTCGCGGGCGAGGCCCTGTCGGGCGATGCCATCCAGGCCCTGTACACGCGCATCACCGAGGGCCGCTTCGAGTCGGGTCCGGGGTACACGCATGCACAGGACATGCGCGGGGACTACGCGCACACCGTCACCGAGGACGTCCAGATCGAGCGTCCGCTGAAGGTCGTCGTCGATTGCGGCAACGGCATTGCCGGCGAAACCGTGCCCGGCATCCTCGAAGGCATCGGTGCCGAAGTCGTGCCGCTCTACTGCGAGGTCGACGGCAACTTCCCGAACCATCACCCCGATCCGTCCGATCCGGCCAACCTGCGCGACCTGATCCTGTCGGTGCAGAAGGTCGATGCCGACCTCGGCCTCGCGTTCGACGGTGACGGCGACCGGCTCGGCGTCGTCACGGCGGCCGGCGAAATCATCCATCCCGACCGCGTGCTGATGCTGTTCGCAATCGACGTGCTGGCCCGCAATCCCGGCGCGACGGTCATCTACGACGTGAAGTGCAGCGGCCACCTGCAGCCGCTGATCCTGCAGCACGGCGGCAGCCCGGTGATGGCGTGCACCGGTCATTCGCTGATCAAGGCGAAGATGGCCGAGACCGGCGCGATCCTCGCCGGCGAGATGAGCGGGCATTTCTTCTTCGCCGATCGCTGGTACGGCTTCGATGACGCGACTTATGCCGCGGCGCGGTTGCTCGAGATCCTGGCGTCCGATCCCGAGGGCCGGTCGCCCGTGGACATCTTCGCCAGCCTCCCGCAAAGCGTCGCGACCCCGGAGCTCAGGATCCCGATGCAGGAAGGCGAAAGCCGCCGCATCGTCGAGGCGTTCCGCGAGGCCGGTTCGTTCGATGGCGCGCGGCTGACGTTGATCGATGGCGTGCGTGCCGACTGGCCGGATGGTTTCGGCCTGATGCGGGCATCGAACACGACGCCGATGCTGATCCTGCGCTTCGAGGCCGACAACGAAGCCGCATTGCGGCGGATCCAGGACGTGTTCCGCGCCGGACTGCTCAAGCTCGACCCGTCGTTGCCGCTGCCGTTCTGACGCCTCGGCGGGCACGGGTGGCACCGAACGTGGCCAGCGCCGGTTCGCGCGCGCCGGCTTCCCGCGGGTCGTAGCCCGGCAGCAGCGCGACTTCATGACGGAACGGCGTCTCGCGCAGGATGCCGTCGACCGCGTGCAGCGCCGGTGCATCGAGGAACGCGTCGCGGCAGACGAAGAAATAGCGCTCGCTGACGAGCGGCACGAAGTCGAGTCCGAAGCGCCGCGCCGGTACCTCGAGCCCGAAGCCGACATCCGCCATGCCGCTGCCGACGTAGGCGGCGACGGCCGCGTGCGTGAACTCGACGTTCTCGTAGCCGTCGATCGCGTGCGGATCGATGCCGGCCTGGCGCACCAGGAGGTCGAACACGAGCCGCGTGCCGGTACCGACCTGGCGGTTGACAAAGCGCAGGCCGCGGTGCACGAGATCACCGATTCCGGCAATCCGCCGCGGGTTGCCCGGCGCGACGATCAGTCCCTGACGGCGGTTCGCGACGTGGATTGCGGTCCAGTCGGGCGCGATACGCGGGCGGTAGTGCGCCGACGCCGGCTCGGCCAGCGCGCCGATCGGCAGGTGCAGCCCGATGAGGTCGCACTGGTGGTCGATGAACGCGGTCAGCGCCTCATCGCAGCTGCGGTAGCGCAAATCGATCGGAATCTGCCGCGCGGCAAGGAACCGGCGCAGCGTCTCGACGGCAAACCCATGGCTCGCCTGCAGGCGCAGCACCGCCGGATCCGGCGCGAGCGCCTGTTCGATCTCGGCCTCGACTTCCGACGCGAGGCTGTCGAGCAACGGCGCGAGCCGGGCGCCAATGCGCTGGTCGGCCCAGGCAATGCGTTCGCCGAGTGCGGTCAACTGCGCGCCCTGGCCACGCTGGCTCGTCACCAGCGCGCGGCCGAAGGCGCGCTCGGCTTCGCGCAACAGGCCCCACGCGTAGCGGTACGACAGCCCGGCGGCGCGGCAGGCGGCGGCGAGCGAGCCCGCGCGCTGGATGCCGACCAGGAGCGCCATCAGGCGCTGGGCCAGCGGGTTGCCATCCGGCCCGCGCAAGAGCCATTGACTGTGGATCGCCACCTTGAACATGCGGTCGAATTCGCCAAGCCTGGCGCCAACTGCTGTCAGAAGCCTATTGTGGACTTTTGCGGCGTGATGCAAAGTCCCCCATTCGAACCGCGCAAGCCAGGCAATAAGCTTGCGCCAGCCGATTATGAACCGCTAGGCCGTGGAGGGGAGATGGTTTCCACGCTCGGCAATGCGGCCGTCGGCGCCGACAGGGCGCCTGGCCTTTTCGCCAAGGAACGAACCCTGGCCACGGCAGGCTATAACCGCTGGCTGGTTCCGCCGGCGGCGTTGTGCACGGACCTGTGCATCGGCATGGCCTACGGGTTTTCGGTGTTCTGGTTGCCGCTGTCGAAGGCGCTGGCCGGCCCCGTCCCCGATTTCTGTGCGCAGGTGTCGTTGTGGCAGGAGCTGTTCACGACGACGTGCAACTGGCGGGTCAGCTCGCTGACGGTGACGTTCGAGTTGTTCATCGCGGTCCTCGGCATTTCCGCGGCGGTGTTCGGTGGCTGGCTCGAACGCGCGGGACCGCGCAAGTCGGGTGCGATCGCGGCCTGCTGCTGGGGTGGCGGCCTGTTGCTCGGCGCGCTCGGCGTGCACATGCACCAGTTGTGGCTGATCTGGCTCGGCTGCGGCGTGATCGGCGGCATCGGCCAGGGCCTCGGCTACATCACGCCGGTGTCGACGTTGATCCGCTGGTTCCCGGACCGGCGCGGCATGGCGACCGGCCTCGCGATCATGGGCTACGGTGGCGGCGCGATGATCGGCGCGCCACTCGCGGTGATGCTGATGCAGCACTTCCGCGGGTCGACCACCGTCGGCGCGTGGCAGACGCTGGCAGTCCTCGGCGTCGTGTACTTCATCGTGATGATGGCTGGTGCGTTCCTGTACCGCGTCGCGCCGCCCGGCTATGCGCCCGCGGGCTGGACGGCGCCACCGCCCGACCGACGCTCGGCGCTGATCAGCGCGAACCATGTCGCGCTTGACCGCTCGTTGCGCACGCCGCAGTTCTGGCTGATCTGGTTCGTGCTGTTCTTCAACGTCACCGCGGGCATTGGCGTCATCGCGATGGCGAGCCCGATGCTGCAGGAGGTCTTCGCGGGAACGCTGCTCGGCATCACCGCGGCGTTCGACGCGCTCGACACGCACCAGAAACTCCAGATCGCGGCCATTGCCGGCGGCTTCACCGGCCTGCTCAGCCTGTTCAACATCCTCGGCCGCTTCTCGTGGGCCACCGTATCGGACCACCTCGGCCGCAAGCCCACGTACCATGTGTTCTTCGTGCTCGGGATCATTCTTTATGGCGCGATGCCGAGCCTCGGTGCGGCCGGCGCGGTGGCACTGTTCGTGCTGGCGGTCGGCGTCATCGTGTCGATGTATGGCGGCGGCTTCTCGACGCTGCCGGCCTACCTCGCGGACATGTTCGGCACCCAGTTCGTCGGCGCGATCCATGGCCGCCTGCTGACAGCATGGTCGGCAGCCGGCATCGTCGGTCCGCTCCTGATCAGCAAGCTGCGCGAAGCGCAACTCGCCGCCGGTGTGTCGCGGGCCGATGCCTACAACGAGACGCTGTACATCCTGTGCGGATTGCTCGCCGCGGGCCTGGTCTGCAATGCGCTGATCCGCCCGGTGGCGCAGGAGCACCACATGTCCGCCGCCGATCTCGCCGACGCGCGCGCCAGCGCGCACGAGGCACACGCGGTGCCGGGTGGCGCGGCGGTGGTGGCGGATGCCGGGAGCCACGGCCTCGGCGCCGTGCTGGTGTGGCTTGCGGTTGGAATCCCGTTGCTGTGGGGCGTGTGGATCACGTTGCAGAAGGCGTCTGCATTGTTCTAGCGCCGGTGCGGTGCGGAGTGCCGCGGCCAGCGCGCAAGGAGTCGGAAGTGAAAGCCGTGCGAACCATTACACCCATCGCGCCGCCCGACGGCGGCCTGCCTCCCGACCAGCTGGCCGCGGTGCATGCGGCCATCGACGACCATGTGCACCGGCGCGCGCCACTGCTGCCGATCCTGCAGGCGGTGCAGGACGCGCTGGGCTGCGTGTCGCCGGGCGCCGTCGCGGTCGTGGCCCATGCATTGAACCTGACCCGTGCCGAAGTGCACGGCGTCGTCACCTTCTACCACGACTTCCGCAAGGAGCCGGCCGGACGGCATGTCGTGAAGATCTGCCGCGCCGAGGCGTGCCAGGCGCTCGGTGCGCGTTCGCTTGAAGCCCACGCCAAGCGTGCCCTCGGCATCGGCTACGGCGAAACGACGCCGGACGGCGCGGTCACGCTCGAGGCGGTGTACTGCCTCGGCAATTGCGGTTGCGGGCCGAGCGTCATGGTGGACGCGGATGACCTGCACGCGCGGGTGACTCCGGCCGCGTTCGATGCGCTGGTCGCGAGCGCGAGGAAGGCGCCATGACCACGACCGTCTACGTTCCGCGCGATGCCACGGCCCTGGCCCTCGGCGCCGAGGCGACCGCGCGCGCGATTGCCGCCGAAGCCGGCAAGCGCAAGCTCGATGTCACGATCGTCCGCAACGGGTCGCGGGGTTTGTTCTGGCTCGAGCCGCTGGTCGAAGTGGCGACGCCCGCCGGGCGGATCGGCTACGGCCCGGTTGCGTCCGGCGACGTCGCGGCGTTGTTCGACGCCGGGTTCCTCGACGGCAAGCCTCACGCGCTGCGACAGGGCGTGGTCGACGAGATCCCGTACCTGAAGAGCCAGGAACGCCTGACGTTCGCGCGCGTCGGCGTGATCGATCCGGTGAGTGTCGACGACTTCCGCGCGCACGGCGGATACCGCGGACTCGAACGCGCGCTCGGCATGGGCGGCGCCGAAATCGTCGCCGAGGTCACCGAGTCGGGCCTGCGCGGCCGCGGTGGCGCGGCGTTCCCGACCGGCATCAAGTGGAAGACGGTACTCGAGGCAGCCGGGCCGGAGAAGCACATCGTCTGCAACGCCGACGAAGGTGACTCGGGAACGTTTTCCGACCGCATGCAGATGGAAGGCGATCCGCTGGCCCTGATCGAGGGCATGACGATCGCGGCGCTGGCGGTCGGCGCGGAATCGGGCTGGATCTACCTGCGCAGCGAGTATCCGCATGCGCGGCGCGCACTCGAAGCCGCGCTCGCCGCGGCGCGCGCGGCCGGATGGCTCGGCGCGGACATCCGCGGCAGCGGCCGCCGCTTCGACATCGAGGTGCGGATGGGCGCCGGCGCGTACATCTGCGGCGAAGAGACCTCGATGCTCGACAGCCTCGAAGGCAAGCGCGGGCAGGTGCGCGCCAAGCCACCGTTGCCCGCGATCTCCGGGCTGTTCGGGAAGCCGAGCGTCGTCAACAACGTCATCACGTTCGCGTCGGTGCCCATCGTGCTGGACCGCGGCGCGGCGTTCTACCGCGACTACGGCATGGGCCGCTCGCGCGGCAGCTTGCCGCTGCAGCTCGCCGGGAACCTGAAGCGCACCGGCCTGGTCGAAAAGGCGTTCGGAGTGTCGTTGCGCGAGTTGTTGTACGACTACGGCGGCGGCTCGCGTTCGGGCCGGCCGCTGCGGGCCGTGCAGGTCGGCGGGCCGCTCGGCGCGTACCTGCCGGAATCGCAGTTCGACACGCCGCTCGACTACGAGGCGTTCGCGGCGATCGGCGCGATGGTCGGCCACGGCGGCATCGTCGCGTTCGACGACACCGTCGACATGGCCGAACAGGCGCGTTACGCGATGGAGTTCTGTGCGGTGGAATCGTGCGGCAAATGCACGCCGTGCCGGATCGGCGCGGTGCGCGGCGTCGAGGTGCTCGACCGCATCCGCGCCGGCATCGAGCGCGACCGCAATCTTGCGCTGCTCGAAGACCTTTGCGAAACGATGCGCTGGGGTTCGTTGTGCGCGCTCGGTGGCCTGACGCCCGACCCGGTCGTCAGCGCGTTGAAGCATTTCCCCGAAGACTTCGCGGTGCGCGCATGAGCGGGCGCCGCGAACTGGACATGACGCGCGGCACCGCGCGCCGGAGGTTGACATGCGTTCGATAGCCGAAACCGACCTGGGCACGCCGCGATCGACGGCCGCCGAAACCGTGTCGCTGACGATCGACGGCCGTGACGTGACCGTTCCGGCGGGCACGTCGGTGCTGCGCGCGGCGGCCGAGGCCGGCATCAACATCCCGCGGCTGTGCGCGACCGACATGCTCGACGCGTTCGGCTCGTGCCGCGTCTGCCTCGTCGAGATCGAGGGCATGAAGGGCTATCCCGCGTCATGCACGACGCCGGTGCGCGCGGGCATGAAGGTGACGACGCAGAACGCCAAGCTCGGGCAACTCCGGCGCGGCGTGATGGAACTCTATGCCTCGGACCATCCGCTCGACACGCTGACCGCGCCGACCGCCGGCCACAGCGACTTCCAGACCACGTGCGGACAGGTCGGCCTGCGCGAGGTGCGCTACGGCTTCGCCGGCGAGAATCACGCCGTCGCGCGCGCGACCGATGGCGCGATCAACGCGCGGTTCACGCCGAAGGACACGTCGAACCCGTACTTCACGTTCGATCCGGCGCGCTGCATCGTCTGCTCGCGCTGCATCCGCGCCTGCAACGACATCCAGGGCACGTTCGCGCTGACGATCGACGGCCGCGGCTTCGCCTCGCGCATCGTGCCGAGCCAGGACGAGTCGTTCCTCGCGTCCGAATGCGTGTCGTGCGGCGCCTGCGTGCAGGCGTGCCCGACCGCGGCGCTGACCGAGAAGGCGATCATCGAAATGGGCCAGGCCGAGCACAGCATCGTCACGACCTGCGCCTACTGCGGCGTCGGCTGCTCGTTCCGCGCCGAAATGAAGGGTGAGGAACTCGTGCGCATGGTGCCGGACAAGAACGGCGGCGCGAACCACGGCCATTCCTGCGTCAAGGGCCGCTTCGCGTTCGGCTACGCGACGCATCCGGACCGCATCCTGACGCCGATGCTGCGCGCGAAGATTTCCGATCCGTGGCGAGAGGTGACGTGGGGCGAGGCGATCGCGCACGTCGCGTCCGAGTTCAATCGCCTGCAGGCCAAGTACGGCGTCGAGGCGATCGGCGGCATCACTTCGTCGCGCTGCACGAACGAGGAAACCTACCTCGTGCAGAAGCTGGTGCGCGCGGCGTTCCGCAACAACAACGTCGACACCTGCGCGCGCGTGTGCCATTCGCCGACCGGTTATGGCTTGAAGAACACGATTGGCGAGTCGGCCGGCACGCAAGCCTTCGATTCGGTGCTGAAGGCCGACGTGATCCTCGTGATCGGCGCGAACCCGACCGATGCGCACCCGGTCTTCGGCTCGCTGATGAAGCGGGCGATCCGGCAGGGCGCGCGGCTGATCGTCGCCGATCCGCGCCGCATCGACCTCGTGCGCACGCCGCATGTCGCCGCCGAATTCCACCTGCCGTTGCTGCCGGGGACCAATGTCGCTCTGCTGAATTCGCTGTCCCACGTGATCGTGACCGAAGGGCTGGTCGACGAGGCGTTCGTCGCCGCGCGCTGCGAGCCGGAACCCTTCGCGCGCTGGCGCGCGTTCGTCGCCGAGCCGCGCAACTCGCCGGAAGCGATGGAGGAACACACCGGGGTGCCGGCCGCCGACGTGCGCGGGGCGGCGCGGCTCTACGCCAACGCCGGCAACGCGGCGATCTACTACGGGCTTGGCGTGAGCGAGCACGCGCAGGGCTCGACCGCCGTGATGGGCCTCGCCAACCTCGCGATGGCAACCGGCAACATCGGGCGCGACGGCGTCGGCGTCAATCCGCTGCGCGGCCAGAACAACGTGCAGGGTTCGTGCGACATGGGCTCGTTCCCGCACGAATTCACCGCGTACCGGCACGTCGCCGACCCCGCGGTGCGCGGCGACTTCGAGCGGGCGTGGGGCGTCAAGCTGCAGGCCGAACCCGGCATGCGCATCCCGAACATGTTCGAGGCGGCGCTCGAGGGCGTGTTCAAGGGGTTGTACGTCGAGGGAGAGGACATCGCGCAGTCCGACCCGAACGTCCAGCACGTCACCGCCGCGCTGTCGAACATGGAGTGCGTCGTCGTCCAGGACCTGTTCCTCAACGAAACGGCGAAGTTCGCGCACGTGTTCCTGCCGGGCTCGTCGTTCCTCGAAAAGGAAGGGACGTTCACCAACTCCGAGCGGCGCGTGTCGCGGGTGCGCCGCGTGATGGCGCCGAAGAACGGCTACGAGGACTGGGAAGTCACGCAGCTCATCTCGAACGCGATGGGTTATCCGATGCATTACACGCACGCGTCCGAGATCATGGACGAGATCGCCGCGCTGACGCCGACCTTCGCCGGCATCAGCTTCGCCAAGCTCGAAGCGCTCGGCAGCATCCAGTGGCCATGCAATGACGCGGAACCCGAAGGGACCCCGACGCTGCACGTCGGCGAGTTCGTGCGCGGCAAGGGACGCTTCCTCGTCACCGAGTACGTGCCGACCCGCGAAAAGGTCAACGCGAAATATCCGCTGCTGCTGACGACGGGGCGCATTCTCAGCCAGTACAACGTCGGCGCGCAGACGCGCCGCACCAGCAACGTCGTCTGGCATGGCGAGGACTGGCTCGAGATCCACCCGCAGGATGCGAGCGACCGCGGCATCAAGGATGGCGACTGGGTCGGCGTCGCGAGCCGCGCCGGCGAGATCGTGCTGCACGCGGCGGTCAGCGACCGCATGCAGCCCGGCGTCGTCTATACGACGTTCCATTTCCCGTCGAGCGGCACCAACGTCGTCACGACCGAGAACTCTGACTGGGCAACGAACTGTCCCGAGTACAAGGTCACCGCGGTCGAGGTGACGCGCGTCAGCCAGCCATCCGAATGGCAGCGCCGGCACCGGGCGTTCAGCGAGGCGCAGCAGGAACTGTTGCGCGAAGCGCGCGAGGCCGAGACCAATGCGTGAGGCGGCGGCCCTGGCGGTGCGGACGGGATCGCCGTCGCGGCGGCGCGTGCCGCCAAAGGGCGGTGGCGAGCGTGGCTGTGCGCTCCGCGACGTGCAACGCTGGCAGGACGGTCACGTCGAACGCGATCGCGACCGTATTGCCGAGGAGGTACCGGTCGCGCTCGTCTACAACGACCGCCCACACGTCGTCATGATGGCGACCCCCGGGGACTTCGAGGATTTCGCGATTGGTTTTTCGGTCAGCGAGGCCATCGTCGCCAACGCCGCCGAAGTCGGAACGATCGCCGTCACGCCACTGGTCGAGGGCATCGAGGTCAAGGTGCGGATCCCCGCCGCGCGGGCCGCGGCGCTCGCCCGGCGCCAGCGCAACCTGACCGGCCGCACCGGCTGTGGCTTGTGTGGCGCGCAGGCGCTCGAGGATGCGGTGCGCCAGCCATCGCCGGTCGCGGGCGGCATCCGGGTCGCGCCAACGGTACTGCGTGGCGCGCTGGCGGAACTGCAGGAACGGCAGCCGCTGAACCTCGCGACCGGCGCGACGCACGCGGCGGCTTTCGTCCGGCCCGATGGCACGATCGTGCTCGTGCGCGAAGACGTCGGCCGCCACAACGCGCTCGACAAGCTGATCGGGGCGCTGTTTCGGGCCGGGATCGAGCCCGCGACCGGCTTCCTGATCGTGACCAGTCGCGCGAGCTACGAGATGGTGCAGAAGACGGCAACCGCCGGCGCGACGATCCTGGTCGCGGTGTCGGCGCCGACGACACTGGCCATCCAACTCGCGCACGCGACGGGCTTGACGCTGGTCGGCTTTGCCCGCGCGACCGGTCACGTCGTGTATACCGGCGGTCACCGGGTCGGCATTGCGGACGAGGGGTGGAAATGAGCGTCGAACGGCTGGTGGCGATGGCCAACGACATCGCCGATTACTTCAGGTCCGAACCCGACCCGGCGGTCGGCGCCGCAGGCGTCGCGACACACCTGCGCCGCTACTGGACCCCGCGGATGCGCCGGCAGATCTTCGACCATGTCGACGCGGGCGGAGGCGGCCTTTCCGCGCTGGCGCGCGCCGGCGTCGACCGGCTGCGGGAAATGGAAGCCGCGGAAGCAAGGTAGAGGCAGTCGCGTTCGCGTTCCCGCCGCCGATGTTGCGGCGCGGGCGGCGCCGAACGCCGCGTGAATGCTAGGATAGCGGCGGTCCACCCACCGCTTTCCGTATTCTCCGCGACAGGAGTTCCGCGCATGAATTCTCCCTGGTGTCGTACGCTGTCGGTTTCGGCCATGGCGGCTGTGCCGCTGGCCATTGGATTGGCGCTGGCGAGCCCGCAGGCATCGGCGGCCGGCTTCCAGTTGAACGAGAATTCCCCGCAGGGCATGGGCCGCGCCTACGCGGGCATGGCCGCCGCACCAGGCGACTGTGCGGTGGTCGCCAACAATCCGGCGGCAATGACCGACCTCGGCGCGGGCTGCGTTTCCGCGGCGGCCACGGTCATCGATTTCCACGCCAAGTTCCACGGCGGCGGCACCGACCTGCTCGGCGATCCGCTGACCGGCGGCAACGGCGGCGACGCCGGCGTGACGAAGGCGGTTCCGGCCCTGTTCTTCGCCAAACCCATCACGTCGGAATGGACGCTCGGCGCCGGCATCAGCGTGCCGTTCGGCCTGCAGACCGAGTACCCGGACGGCTGGGTCGGGCGTTACAACGCGTTGCTGTCGAAACTCGAGTCGATCGCGCTGACGTTTTCGGCGGCCTACAAGGTTTCCGACGAACTTTCGCTCGGCGGCAGCGTCATCGCGCAGCGGACCAGCGCCACGCTGTCGCAGGCGATCAACTTCGGCACCATCCTCGCCGGCCCGACCGGCGGCCAGTTGTTGCCGCAGGAAGCCGACGGCTTCGGCCAGTTGAAGGGCGACGACTGGGGCTACGGCTTCGACCTCGGCCTGCTGTGGAAACCGACGCCGGCCGATCGCATCGGCCTCAACTTCCATTCGCAGGTCGACCAGACGCTGTCCGGCAAGGGGACGTTCCTCGTGCCTTCGAACATCGTCCCGCTGCTGGCGCCGGCCTTCACCGACACCGACGGCAGCGCCGATTTCGACACGCCGGCATTCGCGTCGCTCGACTGGTGGCACACGGTTGACGACCAGTTGAGCTTCGGCGCGCACCTCGGGTACACGCACTGGTCGAGCTTCAAGACGCTGGTCGTCCACTACGCGAACCCGGCGCAGCCGGACAGCACGACCGCGTTCGACTACAAGGACGCGTGGTTCTTCTCCGTCGGCGGCGACTACAAGCTCGACCCGAACTGGACGCTGCGCGCCGGCGTTGCCTACGACGAGACCCCGACCACCACGGCCCATCGCGATCCACGCGTGCCCGACAACAACCGCACGTGGCTTTCCCTGGGAGTCAGTTACGGCACCGGCGGCCCGTGGCAGTTCGACCTCGGCTATGCGCACCTGTTCGTCAACGACGCCAGCATCAACACGATGTCGCCGACGTTCGACACGCTGGTCGGTTCGACGAAGGGCTCCGCCGACTTGCTCGGCGTGACCGCGCAGTACCGGTTCTGATGTTGCGTGACGGCGGCGGCGCCAGCCGCTGCCGTCACTCCCCCAGCGTCAGCAGCGACGCATTGCCGCCGGCGGCGGTGGTGTTGATCGTCAACGTGCGTTCGGTCGCGAAGCGCGCGAGGTAGTGCGGGCCGCCGGCCTTCGGCCCGGTGCCGGACAGGTTCTCGCCGCCGAACGGCTGCACGCCGACCACCGCGCCGATCTGGTTGCGGTTGACGTAGCAGTTGCCGACCTTGGCACGCCGCGCGATGCGTTCGACCGTGTCGTCGATGCGGCTGTGCACGCCGAGCGTCAGGCCGTAGCCGGTGCCGTTGATCGCGTCGATGACGCGGTCGAGGTCTTCCGACTTCCAGCGCACGACGTGCAGGATCGGTCCGAACACTTCCTGGTGCAGCACCTCGATCGACGGGATCTCGAACGCGCGCGGTGCGAAGAACGTGCCGTGTTCGGCGCCAGGTTGCAGCTTGGCTTCCGCGATCGGCTTGGCTTCGCGTTGCATCCGTTCCGCATGCGCCACCAACGCCTGCCGCGACGGTTCGTCGATGACCGGCCCGACGTCGGTCGACAGGAGGCCGGGATCGCCGACCTTGAGTTCGGCCATCGCGCCGGCCAGCATCTTGATGACCTTGTCGGCAATGTCGTCCTGCACGTACAGGACGCGCGCGGCCGAGCACCGCTGGCCGCAGGAGTCGAACGCGGACGTGATCGCGTCCTTGACCAGTTGCTCGGGCAAGGCCGACGAGTCGGCGATCAGCGCGTTCTGCCCGCCGGTTTCGGCGATCAGCGCCGCGATCGGCGCATCGCGTGCGGCCAACGTCCGGTTGATCGTCCATGCGGTTTCGGTCGATCCGGTGAAGCAGACGCCGGCGACTTCGGGCCGCGTCAGCAGCGTCGCGCCGAGCACGGAGCCCCGGCACGGCACGAACTGCAGCACCGCTTCGGGGACGCCCGCCTCGTGCAACAGCTTGACGGCCGCATGGCCGACCAGCGTGGTCTGCTCGGACGGCTTCGCAATGACGGCGTTGCCGGCGGCGAGGCCGGCGGCGATCTGGCCGGTGAAAATCGCGAGCGGGAAGTTCCACGGGCTGATGCAGACGAACACGCCGCGGCCGCGCAGGAACAACTGGTTGGTTTCACCGGTCGGGCCGGGCAGGGCTTCCGGCGCGCCGAACAGCTTGCGTGCCATCCCGGCGTAGTAGCGGCACATGTCGGCGGCTTCGCGGACCTCGCTGATGGAGGCCGGAATCGTCTTGCCGGCTTCGCGCACGAGCAGCGCGATGAGTTCGCCGCGGTGGGCCTCGAGGAGGTCGGCGGCGTGCTCGAGGATGGCCGCGCGGCTCGCTGCCGGCAGCGCATCCCAGGCCGGCTGCGCGGCGGTCGCGTTGGCCAGCGACCGTTCGATCGTCGCCTTGTCGGCGTTGGTGCTGTGGCCGACCGTGTGCCGCCGGTCGGCGGGGTCGGTAATGGTTCGCGGGGTCTCGCCGCTCTGCGCGCCGGGCACCAGTGGCGTGGCGGTCCAGGGGCCGGCGTGCGACTGGATCGCATCGGCGAGTTGCTTCAGTTCGTTGTCGCTGGCGAGGTTGACGCCCATGGAATTCTTCCGGGTGGCCCCGTACAGCCCGGCTGGCAGCGGGATGCGCGGGTGGGGTTTGACGGCAAGCGCGCGCACCGTCTCGCACGGATCCGCGATCAAGTCGCGGATCGACACGTTGGCGTCGACGATGCGGTTGACGAACGAGGTGTTCGCGCCGTTCTCGAGCAGGCGGCGGACGAGGTAGGGCAGCAGGTCCGCGTGTGAACCAACCGGGGCGTAGACGCGGCACGCGATCGGGGGATCGGCCTTGTCCATCACTTCGGAGTACAAATCCACGCCCATGCCGTGCAGGCGCTGGAACTCGAACGGGCGGTCCTGCGCAAGGTGCTGGATCGCCGCGATCGTGTGCGCATTGTGCGTCGCGAACTGTGGGTAGATCACGCCGGCGCCGGCGGCAAAGAGCCGCTTTGCGCAGGCGAGGTAGGACACGTCGGTGCTCGCCTTGCGGGTGTACAGCGGATAGCCCGCGAGCCCGAGTTCCTGCGCGCGCTTGATCTCGGCGTCCCAGTACGCGCCCTTGACCAGGCGCACGAGCCAACGCCGGTGCGCGGCGCGGGCCGTGCCGGCGAGCCAGTCGATGACGAACGGCGCGCGCTTCTGGTACGCCTGCACCGCCAGTCCGAAACCATTCCAGCCCTCGAGCGAGGGATCGGCGAACACTGCGCCGATCACGTCCAGCGACAATTCCAGCCGGTCGGCTTCCTCGGCATCGATCGTCATGCCGATGCCGGCGGCGCGCGCCTGTTGCGCCAATGCGAGTACGCGCGGCGTCAGTTCGGTGGCGACCCGCGCGCGGCTGGCGACGTCGTAGCGGGGGTGCAGCGCCGACAGCTTGACCGAGATCGACGGCGCGGCCAGCACGTCGGGATGCGGCCCCCGCCGGCCGAGCGCCGCGATCGCGTCGCGGTAGGCTCCGAGGTAGCGCTCGGCGTCGGGTGCCGTGAGCGCCGCCTCGCCGAGCATGTCGAACGAATAGCGGAACTTCGCGTTGCCGGGTTCGGCCGCGCGGTCGAGCGCCTCGTCGATGGTGCGGCCCATCACGAACTGGTGGCCCATGATGCGCATCGCCTGCCGCACCGCGAGCCGCACGACCGGTTCGCCGGCGCGGCCGACGAGGCGCTTCAGCGAGCCGGTGAAGTCCCGGCGCGTGTCCTCGGCGAGGTTGACGAGGTGGCCCGTCAGCATCAGCCCCCACGTCGAGGCGTTGACGAGCACGGAATCGCTGCCGCCGAGGTGCTTCTTCCAGTCGGCTTCGCCGATCTTGTCGCGGATCAGCTTGTCCGCCGTCGTGCGGTCGGGGATGCGCAACAGCGCCTCCGCGATGCACATCAGCAGTACGCCTTCCTCGCTCGACAGGTCGTACTGGCGCATGAACGATTCGACCGCGGTCTGGTCGTCGGCGCGCGCGCGGACGCGCGCTACCAGTTCCGACGCGCGCGCCAGGACCAGCTCGCGTTCGGCAGGCGGGAACTCGGCTTCGGCCAGGAGCTCGTCGACGGCCTGCGTTTCATCCCGCGTCCACGCCGCCGTGATGCGCGCCCGCGCGGGTGTCGATTCGACGGGGATTTCAGGCGTGAGGATGGCGCTCAAGCGGGATACCCGGATGGCAAGGATGGATGGGCGGGCACGCGATACGCTGGGCGAACCCCGGCGATGTCCAGTCTAGTTGTGGCGTCGATTGCCGGAAAGGGCCACGGTGCGCATGCCCGACCCGATCGGCTGCGCACGGCATACGTTGCATCGCGCCTTGCTCCCGGCGTTGCGACTCCTCTATCATCGGGCCATTCCGACAGCAAAAGCGCGTTCGCCGCGTGCGGCGAGGGCGCCAGTGCGTGCCGGGAAGGGGGCGGGGCGCCGACCCAGGGTGGCGCGCATCGCCGGTCGCACAGGATCCGTCGACCGAATGTTCCGGAAACCGCCGGAGCAGCGTCGACCGGGGAATTCGCGAAGGTGAAGGCAATGATGGCACCCGGAGTGCAGCGCGCGTTCATCGCGGCCGCGATGGCATCGGCGAGCGCCGTTGCGCAAGCCAATCCGTATCCGTGGCAGCTCAACCTGACGCCCGGCGCATCCGACATTTCGCGTCGCGTCTACGACCTGCACATGCTCGCGTTCTGGGTGTGCGTCGCGATCGGCGTCATCGTGTTCGGCGCGATGATCATCGCGATGGTGAAGTTCCGCAAATCCAGGGGGGCCGTCGCCGACAGCTTCACCCACAACACCCGGCTCGAGGCGGTGTGGACGATCGTGCCGATCATCATATTGATCGTGCTCGCAGCGCCGGCCTCGAAGCTGATGATCGACATGGCCGACAGCAACGGCGCCGCGATGACGGTACGGGTCACCGGCTACCAGTGGCGATGGCGCTACGAGATTCCCGATTACAAGGGCCGGTCGACCAAGGTCAATTTCATGTCGAGCCTCGACAACGACTCGAACAAGGCCCGCCAGCTTCACTCCGGGGTCGACCCGCGGTCGGTAAAGGACGCCGGCGGCTACCACGACTACCTGCTCGACGTCGACCATCCGCTGGTGCTGCCGGTGGGCGTCAAGATCCGCTTCGCGATCACCGCCGACGACGTGATCCATTCCTGGTGGGTGCCGAGCCTCGGCTGGAAGCAGGATGCGATTCCCGGCACGATCCATGAGAACTGGACCCTGATCGACAAGCCCGGCATCTACCGCGGCCAGTGTGCGGAGCTGTGCGGCCGTGACCACGCGTTCATGCCGATCGTCGTCAAGGCGGTGCCGCAGGCCGAGTTCGAACAGTGGCTCGCCGCGCAAGACCCGACCTTTGCCGCCTCCGCCGCCGCCACGGCGCAGGCCGCGCCGGTTGCCGCGCCGCCGCAAGGCTGAGCGCGCACCGCACCGTCCCGAGGGTAGAAGCCATGGCCGCAGTCAATCCCGCAATCGACCTCCACGCCGCGCACGACAAGCCCCACGGCTTCCTGCACCGCTGGTTGTTCACGACCAACCACAAGGACATCGGCACGCTGTACCTGGTGTTCTCGCTGCTGATGTTCTTCGTCGGCGGCACGTTCGCGATGTTGATCCGCGCCGAACTGTTCGAGCCGGGCCTGCAGCTCGTCCAGCCGGAGACGTTCAACGAGCTGACGACGATGCACGGCCTGATCATGATCTTCGGCGCGATCATGCCGTCGTTCGTCGGCCTCGCGAACTGGATGGTGCCGATGATGATCGGCGCGCCGGACATGGCCCTGCCGCGCCTCAACAACTGGTCGTTCTGGATCTTGCCGTTCGCGTTCGTGCTGCTGCTGTCGGAAATCTTCATGCCCGGCGGCGGCCCGCAGGGTGGCTGGACGATGTATCCGCCGCTCGCCCTCGAGGGCGGCATGCAGGTGGCCTTCATGGTGTTCGCGGTGCACCTGATGGGCATCAGCTCGATCATGGGCGCGATCAACATCATCGCGACGATCCTCAACATGCGCGCGCCCGGCGTCGACCTCCTGAAGATGCCGGTGTTCGTGTGGAGCTGGCTGATCACCGCGTTCCTGCTGATCGCGGCGATGCCGGCCCTGGCCGGCGCGGTGACGATGCTGCTGACCGACAAATACTTCGGCACCAGCTTCTTCCACGCGGCCGGTGGCGGCGACCCGGTGATGTACCAGCACATCTTCTGGTTCTTCGGGCACCCCGAGGTCTACATCATGATCCTGCCGGGATTCGGGATCATCAGCGAGATCGTCCCGACCTTCTCGCGCAAGCCGCTGTTCGGCTACACCGCGATGGTGTACGCGCTGGCCTGCATCGCGTTCCTGTCGTTCACGGTGTGGGCGCACCACATGTTCACCGTCGGCATGCCGCTCGGCGGCGAGCTGTTCTTCATGTACTCGACGATGCTGATCGCGGTACCGACCGGCGTGAAGGTCTTCAACTGGGTCACCACGATGTGGCGCGGGTCGTTGTCGTTCGAGACGCCGATGCTGTTCGCGATCGCGTTCATCGTGCTGTTCACGATCGGCGGCTTCTCCGGCGTGATGCTGGCGATGGTGCCGGTCGACTTCCAGTACCAGGACACCTACTTCGTCGTCGCCCATTTCCATTACGTGCTGGTCACCGGCGCGGCGTTCTCGATCATGGGCGCGGTGTACTACTGGCTGCCGAAATGGTCGGGTCACATGTACAGCAGCTTCTGGAGCAAGGTCCATTTCTGGTCGAGCGTGATTTCGGTCAACGTGCTGTTCTTCCCGCAGCACTTCCTCGGATTGGCCGGCATGCCGCGCCGCATCCCGGACTACAACGTCGCGTTCGCCGACTTCAACATGATCAGCTCGATCGGCGGCTTCTGGTTCGGGCTGACGCAGTGGGTGTTCCTCGGCGTCATCATCCATTGCGTGTTCTTCTCCAAGGTCAAGGCGGCCGACCGGCCGTGGGAAGGCGCGCGCGGACTCGAGTGGGAAGTGCCGTCGCCGGCGCCCTACCACACGTTCGCGACGCCACCGCTGATCCGTCCGGGCATGCTGGCCCACGGCGACGTCGCCCATTGAGCCGGATCCGGACCGATGGCGCGCGGGGCGCAACATGACTCGGAGCGGGGATGGGCAGGATCCGCTGGCCGCGCGCAAGGCGGCGGCGCGCCGCACCGCGATCATCCTCGGCGTGATCGCGTTCGCGATCTTCGTGCTGTCGATCCTCGAAAGGGTTTTGCATTGAATCGCGTCATGCCGGTTTTGCGCCGCGCCGCGGGATTCCCGGCCGCGGCAGGCGTCCACACGTTCGACGAGGTCCGCTGACCATGGTCCAGTCCCAGGGCACGTATTACCTGCCGCACGGCAGTCATTGGCCGATCATCGGTTCGTTCGGCCTGCTCGGAACCGTCGGCGGGGCGGCGTTCTGGATGGACGGCAATCCGTCGATCGGCAAGCCGATCATGGCCGCCGGCCTGCTGCTGCTCGCCATCATGCTGTTCGGCTGGTTCGGCACGGTGATCCGCGAGTCGGTCTCGGGCCACTACAACAAGCAGGTCGATACCTCGTTCCGCCTCGGCATGATCTGGTTCATCTTCTCCGAGGTGATGTTCTTCGGCGCGTTCTTCGGCGCGCTCTTCTACGCGCGGGTGCTGTCGGTGCCGTGGCTCGGGGGCGCCGGCACCGGCGCGCTGACCAACTACTTCCTGTGGCCGGGTTATGCGGCGGCGTGGCCGACCAACGGCCCGGGCGCCATCGGCGGGCCTTTCTCGATCATGCCGCCGTGGGGCATCCCGCTGATCAACACGATCGTGCTGCTGAGTTCCGGCGTGACGGTCACGCTCGCGCACCATGCGCTGCGCCGCGGTGCACGCAAGCCGCTGCTGTTCTGGCTGGCGTTGACGGTGATCCTCGGCGCGACCTTCCTCGCGCTGCAGACGCACGAGTACATCGAGGCCTACACGAAGCTCGGCCTGACCCTGCACAGCGGCATCTACGGCTCGACGTTCTTCATGCTGACCGGCTTCCACGGCCTGCACGTGACGCTCGGCGCGATCATGCTGGCGATCATCTGGTTGCGGTGCGCACGTGGCCACTTCGACCGCGAACACCATTTCGCGTTCGAGGGGGTGTCGTGGTACTGGCACTTCGTCGATGTCGTCTGGCTCGGCTTGTTCCTGTTCGTCTACGTGCTGTAGGCAACCTCCGAATCGCCTGCTGCGCGCGCCGGCGGCGCTCGCAATCCGCATGTGCGCCCAAGTACACTGCGGTTGCTGCGCTCCGGCGTCGCGCGCGACGGCTGGGCAGGGGTTCCGTTGCGCGCGTCCCGAACGCGGACGGCACCTTGGCGTCATCCGCCGGGCGCGACCCCGTGCGGGTGGATGAGGCCGGTCAGGATCGCGATGACGACCAGCACGATCAGGGCGATCGAAATGCCGATGCGCCACGTGAGCGAGCGCACCATGCGGTCCGTCTGCCCCTTGTCCGACATCATGAAATACAGGCCGGCGCCAAGGTTGTAGATGATCGCCGCGAATACGATCAGGATCACCACTTTGGCCAGCATCGAGCAGTCACTCCGCGCCGGCGCGCCGGCGGAGGGCCCGAGTATACGCGGAGCCGCCGCGCCGCATCGCGCGTATCCGAACGCCGTGGCCTGAATTTCCGATGGTGAAACGGTACTGGATTCGGCCACGCCCGCGGGCACTGGCGCTGGTGGTGTTCGGCGTCGCGGTGTTCTCGGTGCTGTGCGTGTGGCAGGTCGATCGCGGGCACGAGAAGGAGCGTCTGTTCGCGGCATTCGCCGGCGCGGCAAGACAGGCGCCGCAGACCCTCGATGCCGCCCGCGGTGAAACCGCCCGCCCGGTCTATCCCCGCGTCCACGTGCGCGGCCGTTACGATTCCCGCTATGGCTACGTGCTCGACGACCGCCAGCACGCCGGGCAACTCGGCCGGATGCTGTTCGCGGTGTTCATGCCGGATGCCGGCGGGCCGGCGCTGCTCGTCAACCGCGGGTTCCTCGCCGATCGCGAGGGTGGTGCCGCACCGGCGGTGCCCGCGCTGCCCGCAGGCGAAACGACGCTCGATGCGCTGTACGCGCCGCCGCCCGGCGTCGGCTTCCGCATGGGCGGCAATGCGCTGGCGCGCCAATCGCAGTGGCCGAAATCGACGATCTACCTCGACCTCGGCGAAGTCTCCGCCGACATCGGCGCCCGGGTCGATCCACGGATCCTGTTGTTGCTGCCGGAGCCGGGCACACCATTCGTCCGCGACTGGACGCCGCAGGTGTTTCCGCCGGCCCGGCACTACGGTTATGCGCTGACCTGGTTTGCGTTCGCGGTCGTCGCGGTCGCGATCTTCATCGGCATGCACTGGCGCGCGGAGCCCGCATCGACATGACGCCCCGAACCCGCAACACCGTTGCCCTTGTGCTGATCCTCGTGCTGTTCGCGGCGCCGCTCGTGGCCGCGCTGGTCCTGCACGCGGTCGGCTGGGAACCGCCGCCATCGAAGAACTCCGGAACGCTGGTCGAGCCGCCCGAGGATCTGACCCACGCGCGTTTCGTGCTGGCGAACGGCACGCCGCTCGCGTGGAAGGACGCGCAGTGGTCATGGACCCTGTTCGCGGTGCCGGGGCCGGATTGCGCGCAGCATTGCCTCGATCGGCTGGATGAATTGCGCCGCGCGCGGTTGACGCTGAACCGCAACGCGTACCGGCTGCGCGTCGTCGTCCTCGACGCGGCATTGCCGGCCGATGCGCTCGCGCGCCTTGCGCCGCTGGAACGGGGCACCGACCCCGATGGCGTGTTCGCGGCGTTGCGGCCGGCTGCCCGTGACGACGTCGCGGCCGCGGTCGTCGATCCGCACGGCTTCCTCGTGCTGCGCTACCCGGCGGGGTACGACGGACGCGGGCTCAGCAAGGACCTGCAACGGTTGATGAAATGACGGTGCGGATCCTTCCATCCTTGCACCCGCGGCGGGGCGCCGGCCGCCATCGGAGTCGCCCGTGAACGCGCGCGTGGCGCTCACGCTGGCGACGATCGGCGCGATCCTTGCGTTCGCGGTGGTGGTGTTCGGCGCCTTCGTGCGCTTGTCGAATGCCGGCCTGTCGTGCCCGGACTGGCCGACGTGCTATGGCGAGGTCACGTGGCCGCACCACGCGGGTGAAGTCGCCCGCGCCGACGAGGCATTTCCGGAGCGCCCATTCGAGTCGCACAAGGCGTGGCGCGAACAGGTGCACCGGATGCTGGCCGGCACGCTCGGCACGCTGGTGCTGGCGCTGGCGATCACCGCGGCGTGGCGCCGGCGTGCTGCGGTCGCCGCGATCGTCGTGGCCGCCATCGCGGCCGCGCTCGGCATCGCCGCGTACATGTCGGGCTGGTTCGCCACCGCGGCCGGGCTGTCCGCACTTGCGATCGCCATCCCGCTCGTGGTCGCCGCGCGCATCGGCGAAGGGCCCGTGCCGCGCACGGCGATCGTCGTGCTGTCGGTGATCGTGTTCCAGGCCATGCTCGGCATGTGGACGGTCACCTGGCTCCTGAAGCCGATCGTCGTGATGGGACACCTCCTCGGCGGTTTGACGACGTTCGCGTTGCTGGCGTTCGTCGCGCTGCGGCTCGGCCACTGGGCCGCGCCGCTCGCAGGCTTGCGGACCGTGCGGCCGTGGCTGCTGGCCGCGCTCGCCGTGCTGGCCATCCAGATCGCACTCGGCGGCTGGACCAGCGCGAACTATGCCGCGCTGATCTGCGGCTTCGACTTCCCTTCCTGCCTCGGGCACTGGTGGCCGCCGGTCGATTTCCACCAGGCCTTCATCCTGTGGCGCGGCATCGGCGTCGACTACGAAGGCGGCGTCCTCGACGGTCCGGCGCGCGCCGCGATCCAGGAGACGCACCGGATCGGCGCCCTCGTTACGTTCCTCGTCGTTGCTGCGGCGGCCATCCGGAGCTGGCGCGCCGGTGCGCGCGCGGGCGCAGCGGCACTTGCGGTGCTTCTGGTCGCGCAGGTGTCGCTCGGCATCGGCAACGTGAAACTGGGACTGCCGCTTCCGGTCGCGACGGCGCACAATGGCGTCGCGGCATTGTTGCTGGCTGCCCTCGTGTACCTGCTCGTGCGAAGCCGGGCGGTATGCCGGCCATTTCCTGATTCAATCCCCTGAGGCCCATCGCCATGCGTTCCCTGGCTGCCGAGTACTTCGAACTGACCAAGCCACGGGTCGTCGTGCTGATCGTGTTCACCGCGGTCATCGGCATGTTCCTCGCGGTGCCCGGCATGGTGCCGTGGCGCGCGCTGCTGGCGGGGACCGCCGGGATCTGGCTCGCCGCCGCGTCGGCCGCGGCGCTGAACCACCTGATCGACCAGCGCATCGACCGCGTGATGGCACGCACCTCGCACCGGCCGCTGCCGACCGGATCGCTGACGCCGCGTCAGGTGCTGGTGTTCGCCGTCGCGCTCGGCGTCGCGTCGATGGTGGTGCTGGTCGTGTTCGTCAACGTGCTGACGGCAGTGCTGACGTTCGCGTCGCTGATCGGCTACGCAATCGTCTACACGGCGTACCTGAAGCATGCGACGCCGCAGAACATCGTCATCGGCGGCGCGGCCGGCGCGGCGCCGCCGGTACTCGGCTGGGCGGCGGCCACCGGCCACGTGCACCCGTATGCGCTGCTGCTGTTCCTGATCATCTTCGTGTGGACGCCGCCGCACTTCTGGGCGCTGGCGATCTTCCGCCGCGACGACTACGCGCGGGCGCACGTGCCGATGCTGCCGGTCGTGTACGGCGTCGCGTACACGCGCTGGCACGTGCTGTTCTACACGATCCTGCTGGTGCTGGTGACGCTGCTGCCGTGGATGACCGGGATGAGCGGCGTGTTCTACCTCGGCGGCGCGCTCGTGCTCGGCGCGGGCTTCCTCTACCATGCGGTGCGCCTGTTGAACCCGCCGGACGAACGGTATGCGATGCGCGTGTTCGGCTATTCGGTCATGTACCTGATGTTGCTGTTCGCGTTCCTGCTGGTCGACCACTACCTGTTCTTGCCGGAGCAGGCCGCGCAGGCGCTGCACTGGCATCGCCTGTCCGGACTCTGACCGCCATGCCAAGCTGGTTGACGTGGTGGATCCCGTGGGAGCCGTCGCCGACGCTGGTCGTCGTGATGGCGGCGACGGCGATCCTGTACCTGCGCGGCTGCCGTGCCAGGCGGACGTCGTGGCCACGCCAGGTGCTGTTCTGGTCCGGGTTCGGGATCCTCTACTTCGTGCTGCACACGCGGCTCGACTACTACTCCGAGCACGCCTTCTTCGTGCACCGCCTGCAACACCTGGTCCTGCATCACATGGGGCCGTTCCTGATCGCGCTGAGCCACCCGGGCGCGGCGTTGCGGGCCGGCTTCCCGCTGGCGTGGCGCACGCGCTTCGTGCGGCCGGTGCTGGCGAGCGCGCCGATGCGCGCGTTCCTCGACTTCATCCTGAACCCGGTGGTCGCGTCGGTCGTGTTCGTCGGGCTGATCTACTTCTGGTTGTGGCCGGCAGTGCATTTCTACGCGATGATCGACGCACGCCTGTACCGCGTCATGAACTGGAGCATGGCGGTCGACGGCCTGTTCTTCTGGTGGCTGATCCTCGATCCGCGCGCGAAGCCGCCGGCGCGCCTGTCGGCCGGGTTGCGCGTGCTGCTGTCACTGGCGGTGATGATTCCGCAGATCGTGCTCGGCGCGTACATCACGTTCACGCACCACGACCTGTATCCGATCTACGTGCTGTGCGGGCACGCGTTCACCGGCATGAGCGCGGCCTCCGACCAGGTGCTGGGCGGGCTGATCCTGTGGATTCCCACGTCGATGATGAGCGTGCTGGCTGCGCTGATCGCGTTCCACAACTGGTTGCGGCTCGACACCCGCGCGCATGCACGCTTCCCGTTGGCGCCCGGCGAACGCGCGCCCTGAACCGGGTCAGCGGGGACCCTCGGCGTTCGCCGGCCGTACCGGCACGAGGGCGGTGGACGTGGTCCCGTCGGCGAATTCGAAGCGCAGCGTGACGGTTGCGCCGGGCGCGATCGGGTGGCGCGGCGATTCGAGCATCAGGTGGTAGCCACCCGGCGCGAGGGCGAAGCTTTTCCCGGGCGCGATGGCGACGGCCTCCACCATCTCCATCTGCCCGGAGTTGGGCAGCGACCGATGCAGCATGACGCTCGCGTAGTCGGGGCTGTCGGCACCGGTCAAGCGCACGTCGCGGTCGCTGCGGTTGGTCAATGTCGCGTAACCCGCCGCCGGCAATGCACCCGGCAGCCACCGGACCCATGCGTCCGTCACCGTCACGGCCCCGGGGCTCAGCGCCGTCGCGACCCCGGTGAATGCGGGCAACGTCGCCAACGCCAGCACGAGCACTGTCCGGCACCGCATCAGGAATGCTCCGCGAGCAGCCGTTTCACGTCGTGCGTGATCTGGTCGACCGTGTTGATCGGCGTGCCGAGCAACCGCGCCCGTCCGTCACGGTCGAACACGTAGATCGCCGAGCTGTGGCTGACCTCGTACTTGTCGTTGGCGTCGCCGGGGTCGCGCGAGAACGCGGCGCGATAGCGTTTCGCCAGCGCTTCGACCTGCTGCGGCGTGCCGGTGAGTCCGGTCACGTGCGAGTCGAATGCGGTGACGTACTCGTGCAGCACGTCGGGCGTGTCGCGCGCGGGATCGACCGACACGAACAGCACGTGCACGCCGTCGGCTTCCGCGCCGAGGCGCTGCAGCATCACGTGCAGGTGGGTCAGCGTCAGCGGGCAGACGTCGGGGCAGTGCGTGTAGCCGAAGTACAGGATGTTGACCTTGCCGGCATAGTCGCTGGCCGTGACCGGATTGCCGATGTCGGAAGTCAGCTTGAACGCGAGGTTCGGCAGGTGCCCGCTCACGTCGTCGAGCTGCCAGGGCTCGGGCGTGCGCGCGCAGGCGGCGAGGACGGCCAGCAAGGCCGCCGCGGCGACGGCCCGGAACAGGGATCTGGGGCTCACGGAAGGAGATGCGGTGCAGGGTGGTTCGATGATGCCGGCATTGTCGGCGCTCGGCACGCGAACCGCAACCGCGCACCGTGCCGGTGGCGCCCGGCCCGGCCGCCCGCGAAGCCGTCGCGCTAGACTGCCGGCCTCACCCGCGGAGGACGGCGCCATGCCCGGCATCTACGACTTCAGCGCGAAGGCGATCGACGGCAAGGACCAGAAGCTCGCGAAGTGGAAGGGCGACGTGGCCCTGGTCGTCAACGTCGCCTCGAAGTGCGGCTTCACGCCGCAGTACGCCGGCCTCGAAGCGCTGTACCGCGAATTCCAGGGTCGCGGCCTCGTCGTGCTCGGCTTCCCGTGCGACCAGTTCGGGCACCAGGAACCGGGCGACGAGGCGGAAATCCGGAAGTTCTGTTCGCTGACGTACGACGTGACGTTCCCGCTGTTCGCGAAGATCGACGTCAACGGCGCCAACACGCACCCGCTGTACCGGTACCTCAAGGGCGCCGCGAAGGGCCTCCTCGGCAGCGAGGCGATCAAGTGGAACTTCACGAAGTTCCTGACCGATCGCGACGGCAACGCGGTGCGGCGCTACGCGCCGGCCGACACGCCGCAAAGCCTGCACGACGACATCGACCGCGCGCTCGGCTGACAGGACTGCGGCGCACGCGCAGCCGAACCGGAACCGCCATCACGGTTCCGCGTTCCTGAACGCGCAATTGACACCTGGCGCACGGTCGCTTAACGCGGGCGGGTGGATGGTGTGCGCCCCGCTCGTGCCCGTGGATCCCCCGATGTCCCTGTCCCTGACGCGCTTCGTTTTCCTCGCGGCGTTGGCGCTGCCGCTGCCCGCGCTCGCCGGCACGTACTACATCGCGCCGCCGCCGGCCGGCGACGACGGCAACCCCGGCACGGAGTCCCAGCCGTGGGCCACGCTGCAGCACGCGGCCGACACCATCGGCCCCGGTGATACCGTCCTCGTGCACGCCGGCAACTACGCGGGCGCCCAGTTCACGACCTCCGGCACCTCCAGCGCGCCGATCGTCCTCGAAGCCTATCCCGGCGAAACCCCGGCGATCACCTCGGACAACGAATCGACGCCGGACGGCATCAACCTCGAGGGCGCGTCGTGGATGACGGTGCAGGGCTTCAACGTCAGCAACCGCAGCCGCGCCGGCATCCGCGCGGTGACCTGCGAGCACGTCACGATCCGCGACAACACCACCGACGGCAATTTCAAGTGGGGCATTTTCACCGGGTTCTGCGACGACCTCCTGATCAAGGACAATGTCACCTCGAACAGCGTCGACGAACACGGCATCTACGTCAGCAACAGCGGCGACCGCCCGACCATCCGCGGCAACGTCACCTTCGGCAACAACGATTGCGGCATCCAGTTGAACGGCGACGCGTCCGAGGGCGGCGACGGCATCATTTCCGACGCGGTCATCGAGGGCAACATCATCCATGACAACAACCTCGGCACCGGCGGGTCGGCGATCAACATGGATGGCGTGCAGGATTCGCTGATCGCGAACAACCTGCTGTACGACAACCACTCGAGCGGCATCTCGCTGTTCCAGGACGACGGCGGCGGGCCGTCGAGTGGCAACCGGGTGCTGAACAACACGGTGCTGGTGGCCAGCGACGGCCGCTGGGCGCTCAACATCCAGGACGGCGCGGTCGACAACACGGTCGAGAACAACATCCTGTGGAATTATCATTCCTATCGCGGCAGCCTCGACATCAGCGAGGATTCGCTGCCCGGCTTCCACAGCGACTACAACGCGGTGATGGACCGCTTCACGACCGACGACGGCGACTCGATCCTGACGCTGGCCGAGTGGCAGCAACAGACCGGCCAGGACGCCCACTCGTTCGTGACGACGCCGGACGCGCTGTTCGTCGACGTGGCCGATGACAACTATCAGCTCTCGCCATCGAGCCCGGCCGTCGATGCCGGCACGACGCTGCAGGACGTGACGACCGACATCGTCGGCGTCACGCGGCCACAGGGGCCGGCCTACGACATCGGCGCCTACGAGCTGCCTTCGGGCCCGCCGCCCGATCCGATCTTCGCGAACGGGTTCGATTCGCCCTGACGCGCGCGAGGATTGCCCGGAGGATACTTGGGAAGCGCTGAAGAGCCGTTGCGAGCGATGACAGATTGGTGCGACGCCGGAGCGCAGCAACCGCAGTGTGCTTGGGCGTACATGAGGATTACTCGCCGCATCCGCGGCTCGCCCTCCGGGCCATTCGCCGCGCGAATGTTCGCTCCGGCATCCGGCCTTCGCAGTGCGAGCACCGCCGGCGCGCAATGTGTCGAGCGCAGCGGGCCATGCAGAGCTTCCTCAGTGCACCCAGTTGCCGCCGCGCCGCCGCCGCACCAGCCCGGCATCGGCGATGTCGCCGGCGTCCTTCGCGGTCGGTGGGTTGGAGCGCCAGTATTCGGCCACTGCGCCGACGACGCGCGGGATCTCGGCAAGGCAGGCCTCGTAGTCGTCATCCTCGAGCGGCGTGAACTCGCCGTCCGATTCGAACACGCCGTCGTCGATCGCGAGCGTGACGATCGGCCCGAGGATCTGCATCAGCCGTTCGTCCGAATGCAGGCGCGCCTGCCAGGCCGGCGCGCGCAGGTCGATGCCGCGCGAAAAACCCTCGCACCAGCCGCGCGCGGTGAACGCCTCGCCGGGGTCGTCGAGTTCACCCAGGATCGGTTCGTAGACCCCGGTCGCGAGTTCCGGCGCGATCGCGTCGTTGAGCCGGGCGAGCAAGGTCAGCACGCGCTCGCCCTCCGTCGCGTCGGCGAACGGCGCGTGCAGCACTTCCGGCAGCCACTCCTCCGGCGTCGCCGGTTTCGGCCCGACCGCAAGCGCGGTCAGCAGGCCATGCACGCCATCCAGCAGCAGGCTTTCGCCGTCCGCATGGTCGCGCAGGAACCGGTCGAGCTCGTCGAGCTCGGGATCGGTCGGTGACGCGGGCAACTCGTCAAACGCCATCATCGATCTCCAGCAACACCGGTGCGTGGTCGGACGGCCGCTCCCAGGTCCGTGGCGTGCGGTCGATCAGGGCGCCGCGGCACGCGCCGCGCAGCGCGTCGCCGACCAGGATCAGGTCGATCCGCAACCCGAGGTTGCGCCGGAACGCCGCCTGCCGGTAGTCCCACCAACTGTAATGCCCGGCGTCGTTCTCGAACAGCCGGAAGCTGTCGGCGAGGCCGAGACCAAGCATCCGCGCCAGCGCCTCCCGTTCCGGCGTCGAGCACAGGATCTGCTCGCGCCACGCCGCCGGATCGTGCACGTCGCGATCGTCCGGCGCGATGTTGAAGTCGCCGAGCACGACCAGCCGCGGCGTGCGCGCGAGTTCATCCGCGAGGAACGCCGTCACCCTGGCCAGCCAGTGCAGCTTGTGTTCGTACTTGTCCGAGCCGACGGCCTGGCCGTTGACGACGTACAGGTCGACGATGCGCAGCGCCCGTTCCGGCGCCGCGCCCGGGCTGCCGGTCGTCGCCCCGAGGATGCGCCGCTGCGGATCGTCGAGGTCCGGGATGTCCGTCACGACCTCGCCGAGCGGCGCACGCGACAGGATCGCGACGCCGTTGTAGGTCTTCTGCCCCGACGCGACCGAGTGGTAGCCGGCCTCCGCGAACGCCGCGTGCGGAAACTTCGCATCCTCGAGCTTCGTTTCCTGCAATGCGAGCACGTCCGGCTTCGTCTCGCCGAGCCAGCGCAACACGTGCGGCAAGCGCACGTTCAGCGAATTGACGTTCCAGCTCGCGATCCGCATCGGCGGAGTGTAGCGCGGGTGGGCGGTGTCGCCGAAAGCGTGGCGCTATCCCGTACTGCCGTTCGCCCCGGGTTCATCGACACACACAGAATCGATTGAATGGATTCGGATTTCCCGAGGGAGCCGGCCGACGCGATGGCTTGCGTGCAACAGACTGTTGCCTTGCGCACGCACGCGATGCGAACTTCCCGGTGCCGCGAGCGCACGATGCGTTGTTGCGTGATGCGCAACATGGTACAGTTGCGATGTGATCAAGACGTTCCGGCACAAGGGACTGCGCAGGTTCTTCGAGACGGGTAGCACCGCCGGCATTCAGGCCAACCACGCCAAACGGTTACGGATGCAGTTGGCGGCACTCGATACCGCACGGACAGTCGAGGACATGGACATCCCCGGATTCCGCCTGCATCGGCTGAAGGGTCACATGCATGGACGCTGGTCGGTCTCGGTCAGCGGCAACTGGCGGTTGACGTTCGAGTTCCGCGAAGGGAACGCCTACATCCTGGACTACGAGGACTATCACTGATGCGCATGTACGACCCTCCCCATCCGGGAGAATTCATCACCGACATTTACCTCGAGCCCAACGGCATCAGTGGTCGCGAGCTGGCGGCGAAGCTGGACGTCGCGGCGTCCACCCTCAGCCGTATCCTGAAGGGCGCGAGCCGGGTCACGCCGGAAATGGCGCTCCGTCTCTCCAAGGCCATTGGCCGTTCGCCCGAAAGTTGGCTCGCCATGCAGGATGCCCACGACCTTTGGGCGGCACGTCGACATGTCGATCTGAAGCGGGTTGGAAAGCTCAAGTTGGAAGCGGCGTAGGTTCTGCCGATCGACCGCCGCAGGTCGCGGCACGCGGGTTGGCGGGGTGTAGCTTTGCGGCGCCCGGAGTCACATGAACTGTGGCTTCGGTCGCGGTCGCGGATTGCCATGCGGAATGGACGCCGACAGACCGATCAGCAAGGCGGTACGCGCGCGACTGCGCGGTCCAGAAGTTCGGTCAGGTGCAATCGCTTTGGCGAATCAAGATCGACATCACGGTCGGAATTGGGCGGTCCCGATTCTTATCGGCGGTGGCACATCGTTTGCTTGCCAATGTTTGGGGTCTTGCCGGGAAAACCACGCATGCGGCACGCGTCGGGTGCGCCACAATCCCGGCACACCCAAACGTCGGCGACCGGGAGGGCGCCGTCGTTCAATGCCCGCCAGAATCGGCGGGCGAATTGCTACGTTCGAACATTCTTGGCAAGGGGGAACCATGAAAACTCGACTCATCTCGGTCATCCTGCTGTCCGCTTGCGGCGCGGCATCCGCCCAGACTTACCTCGGCAACTACAGTTCCAATCGCTACGACCCAAACTCCACGTCCAATCCCTACGGTGCCGGCAGTCGATTTGGCGCGAACAGCATCCACAACCGGTTTGGGCAGTTCGGCAGCCCGTACTCGAACCGCAGTGCCAACAATCCCTACGCCACCGATGCCCCGAAGCTTTACGACAGCCAGGGCAACTACCGCGGGAAACTCAGCAGCAACCAGTTCGACCCGGATTCGATTTCGAATCCCTATGGTCGCTACGGCAGTCGTTACTCACCGGACAGCCTCAACAACCCGTACGGTGCGGGCAACCCGTATCGCGCCGACAGCCCCAGCAACCCGTACGGGCAAGGCTTGACCATCATGGGTGATGAAGACGGGGATGGAGGCGACTAGCCGAAGCGCGAAGCTGACCCGCCGGGTTCCGAGCGGGCTGACAGCGGAAGCCGCCAATCGGTCCTTACGCGATCGCGGATTCAGCGGACGGAGAAGATCTTCGTGGCGACTGCCCGGCCGTCGAGAAAGATCTCGACTTCGTAGTTGCCACGTGGCCAACCATCGGGTTTCGAGATATGGAATGTTGTCGTTGCCGCACCGTTCGGCGCGATGACTTCGTTGGACTCGTTTACCGTTTGGCCGTCCTGATAAGTCCATCGTGCAGCCAAGGTCGCGCTTGGCGCTGCTCCAGCGGTCGACACGGCTGCATAGACCATGTCACGCGGCGAAAACGATGTCGTCGGCTCAGTGACTTTCTGGTCGGGACCGACTGCGTTGCCGAGAACGACGGAAGTGACGGTCACTGTTGCCGATGCCGGCGCGACTGTCGCGGCGGACGTTGGTGCCGCAGCCCGCGGATGCGCCGCCCACCATTGGGCAGCCAGCCGTTGCGCTTCGGCAATCTGTTGAGGTGTCATCTTTCTCTCTGTGCGTGAGAGCGCCTCGTCAGCGCCTTCAGTCCCGTTGGCCTTGGCGAGGATGAACCACTTGGCCGCCTGAACGTAGTCTTGCGGAGTCCCCTCGCCGTTGAAATACGTCACGCCGAGGTTGAACTGCGCTTTGGTGTGGCCTTGTTCCGCCGCCTTGCCGTACCAGTAGATGGCCTTCGAATGGTCCTGCGGAACACCCATGCCGTGGTCGTACATGATTCCCAAGTTGAACTGCGCGGAGGCGTCGCCTTGTTCTGCCGCTTTGCCGTACCAGTAGAAGGCCTTCGCATAGTTCTGAGGAACACCCCTGCCGTTGCCGTACATGATTCCCAAGTTGAACTGCGCGATGGCGTGGCCTTGTTCCGCCGCTTTGCCGTACCAGAAGATCGCCTTCGCATAGTTCTGCGGAACACCCCTGCCATCGAAGTACATATTTCCCAAGTGGAACTGCGCCGAAGCATCGCCTTGTTCTGCCGCCTTGGCGTACCAGTAGAGCGCTTTTGCATCGTCCCGCGGAACGCCGTTGCCGTTGCCGTACATTCCTCCCAGAAAGTTCTGCGCCTTGGCATCGCCTTGCGCTGCCGCCTTGCCGTACCAGTAGGCCGCTTTCGCATGGTCCTGCAAGACACCCTCGCCGAGGTCATACATCACGCCGAGAACGGTTTGCGCCAAGGCGTCGCCTTGTTCTGCTGCCTTGTCGTACCAGTAAGCTGCCTTCACAAGGTCGGGCGGGACACCCTTTCCAAATTGGTAAATTAGCCCGAGGTGGTACTGCGCTTCAGCATCGCCTTGCTTAGCCAGCGCCTCGGTGTGGGCGAGGTCGCTCGTTCCTTGCGGTGACTTGGTTGCTCCATCGTTGCTCGGCGGCCGCCGATTGCCATTTCCCGGGGGAGGTGCGCCCTCCGCCTTCGCCACCGTGCCCGGAGCAGGATTCGCCG
The DNA here is from genome assembly GCA_046347015.1 of Lysobacterales bacterium. Lineage (GTDB taxonomy): Bacteria > Pseudomonadota > Gammaproteobacteria > Xanthomonadales > Rhodanobacteraceae > Dokdonella_A. The sequence continues at coordinate 52,064 of JAXMHA010000012.1, forward strand.
CAGCCTCCGCCGCCAACTCCTGCGCCGTCTTCCCGCGCTGTGGCAACGCTTCGACCCATTCCACCGGCAGCGCGAAGTTGAGCTGCTGGCCGGCGGTCACCTGATAGGAAGTGATTCCGATGAGGCGTCCCTGTCCGTCGAACAAGCCACCGCCGCTGGAGCCCGGCGAGATCGGCGCGGTGGTCTGGATCGCGACGCCGTCGGGAATCTTGCGCAAGCTCGATACCAAGCCGTCGGACAGGGTGAGGTCGTACCCTTCGGGCGTACCGATCGCGTACACCTTGTCGCCAACCGCAAGCGTCGCTGTCGAACCGATCGTGGCTGCTGGCGCTTCGAGTCCGTCGACTGCGAACGAGCACAGATCGCCCTTGAGGTCACCGTAGCGGAGTACTGCCGTGAATCGCTGCTGGCGATACACGACGATTGCGGAATCGGTATCCTTGTAGGTGAACACGTGGCAGTTGCTGACCACCACGCCCTTGGCAATCACGACGCCGCTGCCGAATGCAACGGGCTTTTGTTGCGCGTCGAGTGCTTCGACAACGACTATGCTCGGCGATGCGGTTGCGAAAACCCGGCTGGCCGCCGTCGCGCCGTCGGCTGCGACATCCTGATCCGCGGCACTGCCGGTCGCAGCGCAACCAAACACGCCAAAGATCATCCCCAACGACAAGACCGTGATCCTGTTCACGGCGTTCTCCCTGTTCCCCAACCGTCGCCGATTCTAGCCACATCGATGCGTCGCGGCGCCAAGCGGTTGGCAGAATCAGAGCACGCGCGGCGCAAGATCGGGATCAAGGCGCACCGAAGCATCATCGGGCCCACACGTTGGGCTCCCGACGCAGAGGGCTAGGGAAACTCAAGACATGCGGCGTCAACCATCGGAGTGAGGTAATGCTCATCCCCCCCGACGAAGGCCCACCGATAGCCGGCCTTGAAGTGCCGAATGACCTGTACTGGATCGTTCGGTCGCCAGCGCCATTGGCTGGAATGCGACTTCCCCGGAGTCCCTGGCCTTGGCACGCAATCCACTCCAATGGGTTTTCGGACCTCGTATTGCTTCACCCGGATGACTACTCGTCAGCACCGCTGGAAATCGTGTTTGCCGAACACCTTGAGGACCTTGCCCATGGCGGCCCTCCGCACTACCCAGATCGGGAACTCCATCTGGTCCGCATGGCTGTTCGTGCAAGTCTACGGTCGTTGCAAGCGGGCCGAGGGGTGATCGTGCACTGCTGGGGTGGTCGTGGTCGGACCGGAACCGTTCTCGGATGCGTGCTTCGGGAGCTGGGCTACGAGGCAGAAGCTGTTATTGACTATTTGAGGCGCATTCATGTTGCACGGGGGAAGAGCGGCTGGCCGGAGTCACTGTGGCAGGCAGACCTGGTCCGCGGTTGGAAGACCGATGGCTAACCCGCGTTTGCAGCGAACGGCGCTGCGCGCAGCCGCTGACGCTGAAGGTTGGCGCCGACGGGCAGGTGCTTGCTCTCACACTACGTTGTAGTTAACATTCACGCATGAATGGGCTGCGCTTCGAGTGGGACCCGGTCAAGGCCGCAGCCAACCTGAAGAAGCATGGCGTCGACTTCGTCGAGGCGAAGTCGGCCTTCGCCGACGAACGGGCAAGGATCATCCCCGACCCGGATCACTCGCAACGCGAGGATCAGTTTGTCCTTATTGGTCTGAGCCTCAACCTCAGGTTGCTCGTGGTATGCCATTGCTATCGCGAAGCAAACAACACTATTCGCATCATCTCCGCCAGGAAGGCTACGAAACCGGAAGCTCGTCAGTACTGACAGGTGCAACATGCGCAAGCAATACGACTTCTCCAAAGCAAAGAAGAACCCCTACGCGTCGCAGCTCAAGCGGCAAATCACGATTCGGCTGGATGGCGAAGCCATCGACTACTTCAAGTCGATTTCCGAGGACGTTGGCATCCCGTACCAGAGCCTGATCAATCTCTACCTGCGTGACTGTGTGGCAGAGCATCGCAGGCTCAACCTGTCATGGCAGTAGACGCTGACAACTCGGCCAACCGGATGCAAACCTGCAAATCGGGTTCGTGCCGCTGCCTTGGGGAGTCAGGCGCCACCTGGGAGGTTATCGATCGTCGTCTGCTCTGATCTTTGCCGCTGTCGCCGTTGTCCTCGACGGTTCTTCCCGTCACGAAGCAAAGCACTACCAAGCGGGTGGCCAGTTGCCGGCGTGGGCGGTGCCAAGTCGAGATCGGGGTTGCTTCCGCCAGCGACCAAGGAACCGGCACGGCAGCATCGCTGGGGCGTCACCATCGTTGCGCTGATGGCACCGACGGCGTCAAATCTGGCGCCGCTCCCGGCAGCGGAGAATGAGCACGAACCCGCGGTGCTCGCCTCATTCTTCCCGAATCGATCACCCTGCGCGCCCTCGCCACACGCACGCGATTGGGATAACTTTAGCGCCGTAACCCCGGTCCTGCGCCATGCACTTGCCGTACCTCCGCATCCTGATTCCGCTCGCGTTCGTGTTGTGCGTCCTCGCGGTGCACTTGCGCGGGCGCAAGCGGCTGAAGTTTTCGCGCCAGTTGTTCGACCACTCCGCGCTGTTCGCGCCGTACAACCTCGTCATGTACGGGTTCTCGGCGGTGCCGGGGCGCGCGTTCGTCGATCCGAACACCATGCCGTCGCTGGCGCCACTGGCGGCGAACTGGACGACGATTCGCGACGAGGCGAAACAACTCCTCGAGGCCGGCGGCATCCGCGCGTCGGACCGTCACGACGACGCCAGTTTCAACTCGTTCTTCAAGCAGGGCTGGAAGCGCTTCTACCTCAAGTGGTACGGCGATGCGTTGCCGTCCGCCGAACGGGCATGCCCGCGCACGGTCGCGCTGGTCGATGCGATCCCCGAGGTCAAGGCGGCGATGTTCGCGCTGCTGCCGCCGGGTTCGAAGCTGAACCCGCACCGCGATCCGTTCGCCGGTTCGCTGCGTTACCACCTTGGCCTCATCACGCCGAATTCCGACGCGTGCAACATCACGGTCGACGGCGAGACGTACTCATGGCGCGACGGCGAGCCCGTGGTGTTCGACGAGACGTTCGTGCACTGGGCCGAGAACACGACCGACCAGACGCGCGTGATCCTGTTCTGCGATGTCGAGCGTCCGCTGCGCACGGGCGTCATGCGCGCCGTCAACCGCGCGGTCAGCCGCGTGCTCGGCCACGCGACGGCGAGCCCGAACGATGCCGCCGAGCCGGTCGGCGCAGTGAATCGCCTCTACGCCGCGTTGCACCGCTCGGGCGAGACGACGAAACGCTGGCGCAAGCGTTATCCAGTGCCGTATCGCGTCGCGAAGTACGCGCTGATCGCGATCGTGCTGTATGCGATCGTGTTGTGGTGACGGGTCCCGCGCCGTTCAACCGAACCGCGCGATGACGTCCGCCGCGCGCGGCATCCCCTCCGTGGTCCCGTGCCGTTCGGTCTTCAACGCGGCGCACCGGTTGGCGTAGATGACGGCATCGCGCAGCTTCGTGTTCGCGTCGCGGGCCAGCGCGGCCACGAGCGCACCATTGAAGCAATCGCCGGCGCCGGCGGTGTCGACGACGTGCGCCGGCTCGGCGGCGAGCCGGAAACATCGCTCGCCACCGACACCGATCGCGGTGCCGCGCGACTGCGACACGAAGCATCCCGCGGCGCCGAGCGTGATGACGACGTGCGGCGCGCCGAGCTTCCGGCACAGCGCGTCGAGTGCGGGGTCGGCCATCCCGGCCACCGCGTCCGGCGCGATCCGGTCGCCCGTGCAGCGCGCGACCAGTTGCGTGAACTCGGTTTCGTTCGGCGTCAGCACTTCGCAGCGCGCGAGCAGCGCGGCGTCGATCCACGCGACGGCCGGCGCCGGGTTCAGCACGCGCACGAGGCGGTGCCGTTCGGCGAGATCGAGCGCGCGGGTGAGCGCCGCGCAATTCGTCTCGCCCTGCAGCAGCACGCAACCGGCCGACGCGAACAGCGCGGCCTGCGCGTCGAGGTGCGCGGCGGCGAGCGCCTCGTTTGCGCCGAGCGCGACGACGATCGCGTTGTCACCGGGCCCGAGCAGGACGCACGCGCTGCCGGTCGGGACGTCATCGCACACCTGCCAGCGGGCGTCGAGGCCCTCTGTTGCTGCGCGTTGCACGGCGGCAATGCCCGCGGGATCGGTGCCGCGCGCGCCGATGAACGCGGTCGGCACATCCAGGCGCGCACACGCGACGGCCTGGTTGAAGCCCTTGCCGCCGGGGCCCGTGCGGTGCCCGGAGCCGGGCAACGTCTCGCCGAGAGCCGGCAGGCGTTCGACCTGCCACGCATGGTCCTCGTTGTAGCTGCCGACGACGACGATGCGTGGGGGGGCACTCATGTCGCGGCGATCAGTGGAAGCCGGCGCCGACCGGTCCCTGCGCCGGTGCGTCGCGCCGCGGCCGGAACAGCGGCACGAACAGCACCGCCATGATCAGCGCGTAGGCGGCGAACGTCATCCAGATGCCGCGCCAGTCCTTGCAGATGTCCACCGCATCGTTGCAGTTGGGCGCGGTGAAGAAGCGGTCGATCATCCAGCCGGCGAGCAGACTGCCGAGCACCGCGCCGACGCCGTTGGTCATGAACATGAAAAGGCCCTGCGCGCTCGCCCGCGTGCGCGGGTCGGCCTGGCCCTCGACGAACAGCGATCCCGAGATGTTGAAGAAGTCGAACGCCATCCCGTACACGATGCACGACAGCACCACAAGCCACAACCCCGCGCCGGGGTCGCCGATGCCGAAAAGGCCGAAGCGCAGCACCCACGCCAGCATGCTCATCGTCATCACGATCTTGATGCCGAAGCGCTTGAGGAAGAACGGGATGGTCAGGATGAACAGCGTTTCGGACACCTGCGAGATCGAAATGATGATTGCCGGGTACTTCACCGCCAGCAGGCCCTTGAACGCGTCGAGTTTCGCGAAGTCGTGCAGGAACGTGTCGCCGTAGGCATTGGTCAGTTGCAGCGCGCCGCCGAGCAGCATCGCGAAGAACAGGAACACCGCCATGTTGCGGTCGCGGAACAGCGCGAACGCCGTGAGGCCGAGACGGTCGGCGAGCGAGCGGCTGTGCGCGGCGTCGAGCTGCGGCGGGCAGGGCGGCAGCGTGAACGCGTAGAGGCCGAGCACCAGCGACGCGACCGCGGCGACGTGGAATTGCACCGGCGAGGTCTCGAGGTGCAGCAGGCTCGTCGTCCACGTACCGGCGATGAAGCCGATCGTGCCCCACACGCGGATCGGCGGGTAGTCGCGCACGACGTCGCGGCCTTCGTTCTTCAGCGCGTTGTAGGCAACGGTGATCGCGAGCGCCAGCGTCGGCATGTAGCAACACATGTTGACCAGCATCACCCAGAACAGCGTGCGCGGGTCGTCGATGTAGGGGATGCAGAACAGCACCACCGCGCCGGCGATCTGCAGCAGGCCGTAGAGGCGCTCGGCGTTGATCCACTTGTCGGCGACGATGCCCATCAGCGACGGCATGAACAGCGACGCGATGCCCATCGTCGAGAAGATCGCGCCGAACTCGGTGCCCGACCAGTGGCGGTACTGGAACCAGTACGCGCCGATCGTCAGCAGCCACGCGCCCCAGATGTAGAACTGGAGGAAGTTCAGCACGACGAGCCGCGGCTTGAGTCCCATCACGCTCCCCGGATTGCGGCCTTACCGGCGTGCGAGCGTAGGGGATTACCGCCGTCGCGCACAAGGCAGCACGGAACGATAGTTCCGCAACGATCGCCGGGCGGGTTTCCGTTCGTCGCGAGCGAAAATCGCATGGCGGGTCAAGACCCGCCAGCCATGATTCCGCCCGTACATGCGAGACTCAAGCTTGTGCATCGACCCGGCATGGAGCACCATCCCAGATTGCGGCCTCAGTGATCAACACGCTTCGCGCGAAGAATCAGTCGATCACGGTTGGTCATGCGCTTGGGAAAATGGCGACAGAACCCCGACAATGAGCGAGATTCAACGCAATCAGAAGCAAACATGGATTCGAAGGAAGTGTTGGCTGTGGCTGCGATTCACGTTGTCGGCTTGGCCCTTGTTCGCGGCTCCGGTGCAGGCAGCTATTCCGCAGCGCGAGCGCAACGCCCTGATCGCCTTGTTCGACAGCACAGGTGGTGATAACTGGGATGTCAGCACTGGTTGGAAAGGTCCAGTCGGAACCGAGTGTGCATGGTATGGGATTACGTGCGACGAAACGCAATCCCACGTCAAATCGATCATCCTACAGTTCAATAACCTGACGGGCAGTTTACCATCGATACGGGATCTGAGTGCACTAGAGCGCTTCGATGTTTCATTCAACGACATCTCAGGGTCGGTTCCATCACTGCAAGGTATAACTAGTCCGTTGTTATTCAGGGCCTCCTATAACCACTTGACAGGATCAATCCCGTCGTTGACGGGGCTAACAAACCTGTCAGGTTTCGTGGTTGATGGAAATCACCTCACAGGTACGATCCCAACGCTTGCCGGGTTGACGAACCTTGATCACTTCATCGTCAGCCAAAATCGATTGATTGGATCTATCCCGTCATTGACGAATTTGCCGAAGCTTCAGCAATTCGACGTCGGCGAGAACCGTTTGAGTGGGCCCCTCCCATCACTGGCAGGTTTGCCATCATTAATTTCATTCATCGCTGCCGGCAATCGACTTAGTGGATCGATTCAGCCGTTTGTAGAATCATCGAATCTTGGGTATTTCGACGTCATGGAGAATGACCTTACGGGCTCCGTACCTTCGCTCGCAAACCTATCCAATCTCACCTGCTTCTTTGTTTCATACAACCAGTTGAGCGGTGACATGCCGAGCGTGCCTCGGCCGGACGGACTGGAAGCTGGCTGTTCGGAACTTTGTCCCAATTCGCTGAACCCGATCCCTGATCCCGCATGGGACGCCGCGACATGGGATTATCCGTGGTACCGCAATTGCACGCCGCTGCCGGATTCCATTTTCGCGAATGGGTATGAGATGAGGTGATGGCTCGTCGGATAGATTACCAGTCGCCAAAGCCTTTAGGTTGAAAAGGTCGCTTGGGTCAAGAAGCAATCACTACTGCTCGTACTTGAACGCGACGCGAGCGCTCGCGATGGCATGGGTGCGAATGATCGCCGCGGCGGCGGCGGGCTTGGTGTCGGTGTCGATCGCAAGGTTCGCAACGTCGAGCGCGTACACGGTGAACACGTACCGGTGCGGCCCGCTGCCGCGTGGCGGGCATGGGCCGCTGTAGCCTCGTTTGCCGAAGTCGTTCAACAGCGCGGGGCTGTCACCGAGCACTGCGCTGGACCGGCTCGCCACCGGCACGTCGACTGCGACCCAGTGCCACCAGCCTTGCCCCGCGCGCGCATCGGGATCGAACAGGGTCAGTGCCAAACTCTTCGCACCCGCCGGCAAGCCGTCCCACGCGAGCGCGGGCAACGTGTCGCCGCCGCGGCAACTCGCGCCGTTGTAGACGGAGGACAGCGGCAGCGTCGCACCGGGCGTGAGCGCCGGGCTCCAGATCCGGAACGGGCCGGCGGCGAGTGCGGTGGTTGCGCCCAGCACGGCAGCAAAGGCCGCCATCACGATTCCGTGAAAACACGCGCCTCGGCAGATCATCGCGGAGCCGCGCTTCGGGACGGCGCGAACATTCCGCCGGCCCGTCATTCCCGCGCAGGCGGGAATCCAGTGCTTCAGACGTGGCCCGTGTATTCGAAAAAGCACTGGATCCCGGACATCGCTGCGCCAATCCGGGGTGACGGGGCAAACCAGGGCTTCCCTCACCATCACCGCCACCCGAACAACGTGTCGACGTCCGCGCGCAGCGCGGCCTGGCTGTCGGCGCGCGCGTAGAACATGTGGCCGCCGGGATACATCGCGACCCGCACGCGCGGCGGGTCGCCCATCGCCGGCATCTGGTCGACGATCAGCACCGACGCCATGAACGGGCACGACAGGTCATCCCAGCCATGCGCGATCAGCACGCGCAGGTTCGGATCGTTGGCGACCGCTTCGCGCAGCTGCTTGACCGAGCCCTGTTGCGCGTCGTCGTCCTCGTGCCACAGCCGATTCACGTCGTAGCTCAGCGCGTTGTAGCGGCCGTCGAACTTCCAGCCGACGGTCTGCGTCACGAACGCGACCATCGCAGTCGTGGTCGGCGCGATGATCGCGTTGAGCAGCGGATCTCCGGATTCCTGCTGCGGCGCGTGCGGGAACGGATCCCACGCGGTGACGTTCGAATCGTAGCGGCTGCCGAGCTTGCCCTCGGAGCGGTAGATCTCGCGCAGGTACGCCTGCGTTTCGATGCGGCCGCCCGAATGCTTGACGAACACCGGGTCGAGCCCGGTGAGTTCGGTCACCTTCCTGACCATCGCGTCGGTCGCGGCCGGGTCGCTGCGGCCGGCCAGCAACGTCGTCGCATAGGTCGTGCGCGTGTAGTCGATGATCGGCGCCATCGCCGCCGCGGTCAGCTTGTGCTGGCGCTCGAGGTTGGCTGCGGCGATCGACGGCAGCGTCAGCATCCAAGGCAGGGGCGACACGTTGCCGTTCCGCTCCGCCGCGGGATCGAGGTACGGCGACACCAGCACGACGCCGTTCATCGCGACGCCGAGTTGCGTTTGCAGGTACGCGGTGATGCGCGGTCCGCGGAAGCCGCCGTAGCTCTCGCCGACGAGGTACTTCGGCGATTGCAGGCGGCCATTCTTGACCAGCCAGTCGTAGATGATGCGCGACAGGTAGTGGATGTCGGCGTCGGTGCTGTAGAAGTCCTTGACCGCCTCCTTCTCGTCCTCGAGCGCGCGGCTGAAGCCGGTGCCCACCGGATCGATGAAGACGAGGTCGGTCGCGTCGAGCCAGGTGCCGGGGTTGTCGCGCAGAACGGCCGGCGCGGATGGCGAGTCGCCTTCGGCGCCGACGGCGACGCGCTTCGGGCCGATCGCACCGAGGTTCAGGTACACCGACGACGCGCCGGGTCCGCCGTTCAGCGCGAACGTCACCGGGCGTTCCTTGCCGGGCATCGTGTACGCGGTGAACATCACGTCGGCGATCTTCTTGCCGGTTGCGTCGAGCACCGGCAGCGAGCCGACTGTCGCGGTGTACTTCAACGTGCGCCCGTGGACCTCGATCGATTGCGACGCGTGCGCGTCCTTCGGAAACGGCGGCAAGTCGAACTTCGCGGGCTCGGACTTGCCGGCCGCGGCGTGGTCGGGCGCGTCGGCAGCCGGGGCGGACCCAACGGACAACAGCAGCGCGGCGGCAAGCGACGCGCAGACGATCGACAGGCGCATGGTGGGAAACCCCCGAAGCAGACGGTTGGCCGCACTCTACCAGCGTCTCCGTCGGCCTCCGCGTGCCGAACGGCACGGGTGGACCGGGTGGCGCTCAATCCGGGACGAGGTCGACGTACTCGAACCGGCCGTCGCGCCGCACGCGCTCGCCGCGCGTGACCTCGATCGGCGCGCCGAACAGCGGCCCCGCGTGGACGAAGGTATGGAACTCGCCGTTCTCGCCGCAGGGATCGCACGAATCCGGCAGGCCGTCGAGCAACGCGGCGTCGTAGTCCCGGCCGCAGAACCCGGCGTCGAGTTGTTGCGTATCGACGCAGCACAGGATCGCGCGGTGGCCGTCGGCGATGAATTGGCGCGCGAGGCGCGATGTGTCCTCGCCCCACAGCGGGAACACGCCATTCCAGCCGCATCGTGCGAGCTGCGCCTCGCGGTACGCGCGCACGTCGGCAAGGAAGAGGTCGCCGAACGCGATGTCGGTGACCCCGGCATCGATCGCGCGCGACTTCGCCAGCGCCTCGGCGAATGCCGCCTCGTACGAATCATTGTCGGCTTGCGGATCGATTGCGGCCTCGATGAGCGGCAGGCCGAGCCGTTCCGCCTGCAAGTGCAGCAACGAGCGGCGGACGCCGTGCATCGCGATCCGGTCGTAACCGCGCGTCACCGTCGTCAGCAGCGCGACGACGCGCCAGCGCGGATCGTCGCGCAAGCGCACCAGCGCCATCGCTGCATCCTTGCCGCCACTCCACGACAGGACGAGCGGGCGGGTCACCGCCTGCGCTGCCACAGCCGCGTGCGGTTGTTGGCCGGCATCGCGATGTCGTCGACGAGCTTGAAGCCGGCCTTCGCGGCCAGCGCATCGACTTCGGCGGTGTCGCGGATGCCCATGTGCGGCGCGCGGGCCTTCAGTTCAGCATCGAACGCGGCGTTGCTGGCGCTGGTGAAGCGGCCGCCGGTGTTGAACGGACCGTAGATCGCGAGTTTCGCGTCCGGCGTCGTCACCGCCGGCAGCGCGGCGAACAGCGCCTCGACTTCCGGCCACGCCATGATGTGCAGCGTGTTCGCGCTGTACACCGCGTCGAATGGACCGGCCGGCCACGGCCCGGTCACGTCGAGCGCGAGCGGTGGTGGCGTGTTCGGGAGTGCCGCGTCATCCAGCCAGGCGCGGATCCCCGGCAGGTGCTCCGGCCGGTCCGACGCCTGCCACACGAGATGCGGCATCGCCGCGGCAAAGTGGACCGCGTGCTGGCCGGTGCCGCTGCCGAGTTCGAGCACGCGCCGGCGATCGGCGAAGAACTCGCGCAGCACCGCGAGGATCGGTTCGCGATTGCGCTCGCAGGCGGCGGCAAAGGGCTTGGCGTCCATCGGTCCAGTTTGCCTGAGCGGGATCGCCGGCGGAATCGGGGTCGCCGCATCGCGCCACGTCGCGGCTTGCCGGGACTGCCTTGGCGGCGGATTGATGCCCGTCCCGCCCGCCGGCGAGGCGCCAATCCATCCCGCGGGGGATCGCCGCTGTGCGATGCTTGCGTCATCGCTGCTGCGGGATGACCGGTGCTCAATCGCCTGTGGCTCGGTTTCTTCCTCGTGGCCGCGATCGCGGGTCTCGCGCGTTGGCTCGTCGGCGGCGACGTCGGCGTGTTCGAGGCGATGGTCGGCAGCCTGTTCGACATGGCCAAGCTGTCGGTCGAGGTGATGATCCTCTTGTTCGGCACGTTGACGCTGTGGCTCGGCCTGCTGCGGATCGCCGAGCGGGCGGGTCTCGTCGACCTGCTGGCCAAACTGCTGGGGCCGCTGTTCGCGCGGCTGATGCCGGAAGTGCCGCGCGGGCATCCGGCGATTGGCCTCATCACCTTGAACTTCGCCGCGAACGTGCTCGGCCTCGACAACGCGGCGACACCGATCGGCCTGCGCGCGATGCGCGAACTGCAGACGCTGAATCCGAGCGCCGACACCGCCAGCAACGCGCAGATCCTGTTCCTCGTGTTGAACGCGTCGTCGCTGACCTTGCTGCCGGTCATGATCTTCATGTACCGCGCGCAGCAGGGCGCGCACGATCCGACGCTGGTGTTCGTGCCGATCCTGCTCGCGACGTCGGCATCGACGCTGGCGGGTTTGCTGTCGGTCGCGGCGATGCAGCGGCTCCGGCTGCACGATCCGGTCGTGCTGGCATGGATCGGCGGCTTCGCGCTGCTGCTCGGCGCGTTCATCGCGCTGCTGGCCGGGCTGTCTTCGGCCGCGTTGTCGTCGCTGTCCTCGCTGCTCGGCAACCTCGTGCTGTTCGGCATCGTCGTCGCGTTCGTCGTCGCCGGTGCGTGGCGGCGCGTGCCGGTGTACGAGGCGTTCATCGACGGCGCGAAACAGGGCTTCGAGGTCGCGCGCGACCTGTTGCCATACCTCGTCGCGATGCTGTGCGCGGTCGGTGTGTTGCGCGCGTCGGGCGCACTCGACTTCGCGCTCGACGGCGTGCGCTGGCTGGCGGCGGCGGCGCACCTCGACACCCGCTTCGTCGACGCGTTGCCGACGGCGCTGGTCAAGCCGCTGTCGGGCAGCGCGGCGCGTGCGATGATGATCGAGACGATGCAGCACTACGGCGTCGACAGCTTCCCGGCGTTGCTCGCGGCGACGGTGCAGGGCAGCACCGAGACGACGTTCTACGTCCTCGCCGTGTACTTCGGCGCGGTCGGTGTGCGCCGCGTGCGCCACGCGGTCGGTTGTGCGTTGCTGGCCGACCTCGCCGGCGTGATCGCGTCGATCGGCGTGTGCTACTGGTTCTTCGGCTGACGTGTGCGTCCTCGCGTTCGCGTGCGACGCCCATCCGCGCTGGCGGCTGGTGCTGGCCGGCAATCGCGACGAACGCCACGCGCGCGATTCGGCGCCAATCGGGCGCTGGATCGATGCACCGGTGTACGGCGGACGCGACCTCGAAGCCGGCGGCACCTGGCTTGCGGCCGACGCATTTGGCCGCGCCGGTGTCGTCACCAACGTGCGCGATGGCCCTGCGGTGGCTGTCGGCGCGGCCGGCCCATCGCGAGGCTTGCTGGTCGCCGATTTCCTGCGCGGATCGCTCGCCGCAGGCGAGTTTGCGCGTCGCATCGACGCCGAATCGTTGCAGTATCGCCCCTTCAACGTCGTCCTGTTCGACACCGACGGCGCGTGGTTCGCCGGCAATCACCCGCGGTCGTGTGCGCCCGTGGAGGCCGGCCGCGTGCACGGCCTGTCGAACGGCGCGCTCGATGCGCCGTGGCCGAAGACGCTGCGGATCATGGCGGCGTTGCGCGAGTGGCTCGTGCGTGACGCGGGCGAACCTCCGTTCACACCCCTGTTCGACGCGCTCGCCGATCGCACGATCGCGCCGGACGCGTCGCTCCCGGACACCGGCGTCGGGCCGGCACTCGAGCGGAGGTTGTCGCCGGTGTTCGTGCGTGGCAGCGACTACGGCACGCGCGCGAGCACGGTGCTTGCCTTGTCACGGGCTGGCGGCGGCATGCTGGTCGAGCGGCGGTTCGGGCCGGACGGCGTGCCCATCGGCGAGTCGCACGTGGTGATCGAGCCCGCCTGACCGAATGGTGGGCACGGGCCTTCCGGCCGTGCGTGGCATACTTCCCGTTTGTCTTCCGGGCTTCCCGCATGCGCTCCTGGCTTCCCTTGCTCCTCGCTGCCGCTTCGATTCCGATGACCGCCCTCGCCGACGAACCCCACTCCTACGCCCGCCCTGGCGTGGTCGAGGTGAAGCACATCGACCTCGATCTCGCGGTCGACTTCCCGCAGCGCGCGCTGCGGGGCAGCGCGACACTGACGCTGGACTGGAAGGATCCGCAGGCGACGGACCTGGTGCTGGATACGGAGCACCTCGAAATCACGTCGGTCGACGCGGTCGACGGCAACGGTCATCCGCAACGTCTGGAGTACGCGCTGGCCGAGCCGGCCAAGGCCATGGGCTCGAAGCTCACGATCGCGGCGTCGCAGCACCCGAACCGCGTGCGGATCGCCTACGCGACGGCGCCGGATGCCAGCGGGCTGCAGTGGCTCGACGCGGCGCAGACCGCCGACCGGAAGGCGCCGTTCCTGTTCTCGCAATCCGAAGCGACCCACGCGCGTTCGTGGATCCCGCTGCAGGACTCGCCGGCGATCCGCTTCACGTGGACCGCGCGAATCACCGCGCCGAAGGACGTGCGTGTCGTGATGAGCGCGCCGAACGACCCTCGGCATCCGCTCGACGGCGTGTTCGAGTTCCGGCAGACGCATCCGGTGCCGTCGTACCTGATGGCGATTGCCGCGGGCGACCTCGCGGTGCGCGAGACCGGCCCGCGGAGTGCGGTGTATGCCGAGCCGTCGATCGTCGGCAAGGCGGCGCGCGAATTCGCAGACACCGAGAAGATGATCGAGACGACCGAACGGCTTTACGGCCCGTATCGGTGGGGCCGCTACGACATCCTCGTGCTGCCGCCGTCGTTCCCGTTCGGCGGCATGGAGAACCCGAACATGACGTTCGCGACGCCGACCGTGCTGGTCGGCGACAAGAGCCTCGTGTCGCTGGTCGCGCACGAACTCGCCCACTCGTGGTCGGGCAACCTCGTCACGATGGCGACGTGGCGCGACGGCTGGTTGAACGAGGGCTTCACGACCTACGTGCAGGGTCGCATCACCGAAGCGCTCTACGGTGAACGGCAGGAGACCGAGGAAACGCTGCTTGCGATCCGCAACCTGCAGAAGACGATCGGCGCGATGCCCGAGAATGCACAGCGGCTCGCGCCGCAGCCGCGCGGCGTCGATGCCGACGACGAGCTGTCCGACGTCGCCTACGACAAGGGCTCGTGGTTCCTGCGCACGCTCGAACAGCGGTTCGGTTGCGCGGCCTTCGATTCCTGGCTCAAGGGCTACTTCGACCACTTCGCGTGGCACAGCATCACGACCGAGCAGATGCTGGCCCATCTCAAGGACAACCTCGTCGACAGGCATCCTGGCAAGATGGGCTGGGATGAGGTGAAGGAATGGGTGTACGGCGCCGGCATTCCGAAGGATGCGCCGGTTCCCGACTCACCGCGCTTCGACGCGATCGACAAGGAACGCGCGGCGTTCCTTGGTGGCAGCCTCACCGCGGACCAGCTCGATGCGAAGTCGTGGAACACCCAGGAGTGGATGTACTTCCTCGATCGTCTGCCCGATGCGCCACCGCTCGCGAAGATGCAGGCACTCGATGCGGCGTGGCACCTGACCGGCACGCCGAACGCCGAGATCGGCATGCGCTGGTACGTGCACGCGATTGCCGCCGGCGACAAGGCGGTGTGGCCGGCCGCGGCCGGGCACGCGACCCGGATCGGGCGGTTGTACCTGACGATGCCGGTCTACAAGGCGTTCGTGCAGACGCCGGAAGGCTTCGCCTACGCGAAGAGCGTGTATGCGAAGGCGAAGGACGGTTACCACCCGCTGACGCGGATGGCCGTCGAGAAACTGTTCGCGAAGACGGAGCAACCCGCCGGGTAGGCAGGAATGCGCGAGGGCGGAAGCCTTGCGTTCCCGCTTCGGCGGGAACGGCAATCGAATCGGCGTTTCGTGCGGGCCGGTCAGCGCGCCGTCGGCTTCATGCCGAGCCGGCGATACAGCGTGCTGCGGTTGACGCCAAGCTGGCGCGCCGCGGCGGACACGTTGCCGCCGTTGGCGGCGAGTGCACGCTGCATCGCGTCGCGGCTGATCGCGTCGAGCGATGCGCCGGCCGGAGTCCCCGCACCGCCGTGAGAGGCAACGGGTTCGGCCGGATCCAGCAATCCCGCCAGCGCGTCGACGCCGATCGTCGTGCCGGGATCGGCCAGCGCGGCGAGCGTGCGCAGCACGCCGACGAGTTGCCGGAAGTTTCCGGGCCAAGGGCAAGCGGCCAGCCGTTCGATCGTGTCGGCGCCGAGATCGACCCCGGATTCCGTCATGCCGAGCGAGCGCCACAGTTCGCCGACCAGTCGCCGCCGGTCGGCATGGTCGCGCAATGGCGGCAGGCGCAGGACGCTTTGCGCGATGCGATAGAACAAGTCCGGGCGGAACTCGCCGCCTTCGGCGGCGGCCCTCACGTCGCGGTGCGAAGCTGCGATCACCGCGACGTCGAGCGGGGCCGCGCGGCCGCCGCCGAGCGGCGTCACCTCGCGGTCCTGCAGCACGCGCAGCAGGCGTGACTGCAGCGCCAACGGCATGTCGCCGATTTCGTCGAGGAACAGGACGCCGCCGTTGGCCTCCTTGAGCAGGCCGGGCGAACCTTCGCGGCGTGCACCGGTGAACGCGCCGGGCGCATAGCCGAAGAGTTCGGATTCGATAAGGCTTTCGGGAAGCGCCGCGCAGTTGATCGCGACGAACGGGCCGGTACCCCGTGAACTGCGGCGATGGACTTCGCGCGCGAAGACTTCCTTGCCGCAACCGGTTTCGCCTTGCACCAGAAGCGGGATGCCTGCGTTCAACAGCCTGACCGCGCGGTCGATCTCGGCGCGCAACGTGTCGTCGAGGACGACTTGCGGATTGTCGCGTACCGTGGGCGCGCGCGACGTGGCGGGCGGCAGGAAGACGGTGCCGCGCCGCGCCGCCTGGCGCTCCAGTCGCACGTGCAGCGGTTCGCCGGCAAGATCCCGCAGCACCCCGTTGCGGCCAATGCCCGGCCACGCGCCGGGGAAAACGTCGCCACGCATGCGGTGGCCGAGCGCTTCCCACCCGAGGCCGAGCATCGCGAGCGCGTGGCGATTGGCGCCGACCAGCCGGTTGCCGTCGAACACGAGAAGTCCCTCGCGCGCGGTGCCGATCATCGTGGCGTCCGTATGCAGCCGGAGGATTTCGGTGCCCGCCGGCAGCGCTTCGAACATGCGGTGCTCGATCTGGTCGACCGCGAACTGCACCATGCCGAGTGCGTGCACGTGATGGACCGACGCTTCGCCCGACAGGTCGAGCACGCCGGCGAGACGTCCCATCGGGTCGCGGATCGGCATCGCCGAGCAACTGAGGATCCGGTGGCGTTCGAAGTAGTGCTCGGGACCGCGCACTTCGACCGGCCGTTGCTCGATCATCGCCGTCCCGATCGCGTTGGTGCCGGTGGCGTCCTCCCGCCACGGCACGCCGGGGCGCAGCGAGACACGCGCCGCCTTGTCGAGGAACGTCGCGTCGCCGAGCGCATCCAGCACCATGCCGTCAGGGCCGGTGAGGATCGCGATCGAACCGTTGCTGCGCGCGATCGAATACAGCGCCTCGATTTCCGGTCGGCACGCGCGGATCAGCGCGTCGTAGCGGTCGCGCAGGTGGTGCAACGCCGAAGCCGGCATCGGCTCCACTTCCGGGCGCGCGCGCGACGGCAAACCGAGTGCGGCGCAGCGTTGCCACGAATGCTCGATGACGGACGGAACCAGTCCGGCCGGCGATTCACCGCCTTCGAAGAAGCGGTGGCGGGCAGTCGAGACGCCTCGGATGGGAGGGCTGGTCGGCATCGTTGCGGATCCGGTGTTGCAGGATGCAACACCTGTTCGAGCGGCTGTCGCATCAGTAAACGCCATTCATTCCGAATTGCAAGGTCGGCCGCAGCGAGCCGACGTTGTGCAGCAACAATCTTCCAGCTGGAAGTCAGTAGTGGAGCGGTATCCGCGATGTTGCGCTGCAGCGTCCTCCGGCTCTGGCACACCCGGTGCAGTTGATGGGGCGCATCCCCGGACAACCCCCGGATCCAACGGAGTCATGACATGACCAAGCTGCAGCAGCAACACCTGGCGATCCAGGTGCCCTTCAAGACCCGCTACGAAAACTTCATCGGCGGCAAGTGGGTCGCGCCGGTGCACGGCGCCTACTTCGAAAACATCACGCCGGTGACCGGCAAGCCGTTCTGCGAGGTTCCGCGTTCGGACAAGGACGATATCGAACTCGCACTCGATGCCGCGCATGCCGCGAAGACCGCGTGGGGCCGGACGTCACCGGCCGAGCGCGCGAACGCCCTCAACAAGATTGCCGATCGCATCGAACAGAATCTCGACCTGCTCGCGCACGCCGAAACCTGGGACAACGGCAAGCCGCTGCGCGAGACGCGCGCCGCCGACCTGCCGCTCGCCGTCGACCACTTCCGCTACTTCGCCGGTTGCATCCGCGCGCAGGAAGGCGGAATCAGCGAGATCGACCACGACACGATCGCGTACCACTTCCACGAGCCACTCGGCGTCGTCGGCCAGATCATCCCGTGGAACTTCCCGTTGTTGATGGCGACGTGGAAACTGGCGCCGGCGCTCGCGGCCGGGAACTGCGTCGTGATGAAGCCGGCCGAACAGACGCCGACCAGCATCCTCGTGCTGGCCGAACTGATCGGCGACCTGCTGCCGCCCGGCGTGCTGAACATCGTCAATGGTTTCGGCGTCGAGGCCGGCAAGCCGCTGGCGTCGAATCCGCGCATCGCCAAGGTCGCGTTCACCGGCGAGACGACCACCGGCCGCCTGATCATGCAGTACGCGTCGCAGAACCTGATCCCGGTGACGCTGGAGCTCGGCGGCAAGTCGCCGAACGTCTTCTTCGACGACGTGGCTTCGAAGGACGATGCCTTCTTCGACAAGGCGATCGAGGGCTTCGTGATGTTCGCGCTGAACCAGGGCGAAGTCTGCACCTGTCCCAGCCGCGCGCTGATCCAGGAATCGATCTACGACAAGTTCATGGACCGCGCGCTGCAGCGCGTCGCCGCGATCAAGCAGGGCAATCCGCTCGATCCCGCGACGATGATCGGCGCGCAGGCCTCGAGCGAGCAGCTCGAGAAGATCCTGAGCTACATCGACATCGGCAGGCAGGAAGGCGCGAAGGTGCTGGCCGGTGGCGAGCGCAACGTGCTCGACGGCGACCTGAAGGACGGCTACTACGTCAAGCCGACGGTGTTCCGTGGACACAACAAGATGCGCGTGTTCCAGGAAGAAATCTTCGGGCCGGTCGTGTCGGTGACGACGTTCAAGGACGACGACGAGGCACTGTCGATCGCCAACGACACGCTGTACGGCCTCGGTTCGGGCGTGTGGAGCCGCGACGTGAACCGCTGCTACCGCTTCGGCCGCGAGATCCAGGCCGGCCGCGTGTGGACGAACTGCTACCACGCCTATCCGGCGCACGCCGCGTTCGGCGGCTACAAGCAGTCCGGCATCGGCCGCGAAAACCACAAGATGATGCTCGAGCACTACCAGCAGACCAAGAACATGCTGGTCAGCTATTCGCCGAAGGCGCTCGGCTTCTTCTGAGCCATTCCCGTGGCGACGGTGCCCCGAGGCGCCGTCGCCATGCTGCTTTTCCACGGACGTGCGGCACGCGGGATGGAGGCCGGCGTGTCGACCGGCGCGGCACGGCTGCCGCGTATCGACGGGTGCGCATCAAGGCTGCAGGAAATCAAGCGGTCCCGGCATCGGGATCATCTTCGAACCAAAAACAAAGGGGCAGCAGTCATGCACGAATCGAATCGGCTTCGTTGTACTCCCCGGATGTCGCGGCTCGGTGCCGCACTCGGCCTCGCGTTGTTCGCGACGGGCGCGAGCGCGGTGACGGTGCAGGGCGGGGACTGGCAGTTGGACATCGGCGGCATCGTCAATGCGTATTTCACGTCGGTGAGTTGTTCCGGTGATGCCGTCGGAGGCATCGCACTGGCGAGCCGGGGCCTTGGCTGTTCCGGCGAAGACCACAAGACCACGATCGGCAACGGCCTGTTGCCGGACGGCTTGATCACGAAGTTCAAGACGACGCAGGACGGCATCGACATCGGCGGCACGATCGGGATCATGGTGCACACCGCGACGAGTTCCGGCGTCGATCCGAACTCGGGTGTCGATGTGCGCCAGGCGTTCTTCACGCTCGGCACGCCCGAGATGGGCACGGTGAAGCTCGGTCGCGACTACGGCATCTTCGGCGCGAACGCGATCCTCACCGACATGACGCTGCTCGGCGCCGGTGCGCCGACGCAGGCGACCCAGCGCGGGCGCGTCACGCTCGGCCACATCGGCGCCGGCTACACCTACCTCGGCACGTACGGACAGATGGCCTACACCTCGCCGGTGCTGGGTGGCGGCTTCACGTTCACCGGCGCGCTGGTCAGCCCGGTCGATTCCGGAGTCTTCGCATCGAAGTCGTATCCGCAGGTGCAGATGCAGTTGAGCTACGCCAACGACGTGGCCAAGGCCTGGGTCGGCATGAAGACGCAGAAATTCTACGCCAGCTCGGATGTCGTCGGCCCGGATCCGGACGCGCCGCCCATCATCGCGACCGGCGACACGTTCAACGAGGTGGCGGGGGAAGCCGGCGTGTCGGCCAATCTCGGTGCGTTCGGTGTCCTGGCCAACGTCCAGTACGGCAAGGGCATCGGCATCCTCATCGATGGCGACCAGGGCGAGGAGAAGGGCCTCAACTATCTCGTGCAGGGAACCTGGAAGGTGACCGACAAGCTGAAGTTCGGCCTCAACTACGGCATCAGCAAGAACCAGGACAACGACACCTACAACGACGTCTACAACGGCAGCCTCAAGTCCAACAGCAACGTGACCGGCGGCCTCTACTACCAGCTCACCAAGAGCGTGACGCTGGTCGGTGAGCTCGGCCAGACGCGTTCGAAGGATTACCTCGGCAACACCGCGAAGCAGTTCGGCGCTTCCGTGGGCGGAATCATCTTCTTCTGACCACGGGACAACCCTTTCGAACCACTCGAACCACTCGAATCGGAGATTGCACATGATCAAGCGTTCGCAACATCGGAATTGGCGTCGCGCCCGGCTCGCAGCCGTGATGTCGGCCGCGGTGCTGGGCTGCGGTGCCGTGACGGCCACGGCGTCGGACTACCAAACCGTTACCGACGCGCGACTTGCTGCCGCGGCCAGCGATCCCGGTTGGCTGATGTACCGGCGCGATTACGCCAGCACCGGCTACGCGCCGTTCGACCAGATCAACGCTGGCAACGTCGACAAGCTCAAGGTTGCCTGGGACATGAAGTACCCGCTGACGCAGGGCTTCGAGGCGGCACCGGTCGTCAACGGCAACGTGATGTTCGTGACGACGCCGATGGACCACATCCTCGCGCTCGACGCGACCACCGGCAAGAAGATCTGGTCGTACGAGTTCCCGATCGACAAGAAGGCGTTGAAGACGGTCTGCTGCGACGTCGTCAATCGCGGTGTCGCGCTGTACGGCGACAGCGTCTACATGGAGACGCTGGACAACCACGTCGTCGCATTCGACGCGAAGACCGGCAAGATCAAGTGGCAGAAGCAGTTGTTCGCACCGGGCGTCGGCTACTTCATGACCTCGGCGCCGCTGGCCGTGAAGGGCAAGATCATCGTCGGCACCGGTGGCGGCGAGTACGGAGCGCGCGGCTTCATCACCGCGCTCGACGCGAAGACCGGCAAGATCGCCTGGCAAGTCCATACCACCGCGGCGCCCGGTGAGCCGGGCGGCGACACCTGGCCGAAGGGCGCATACAAGACCGGCGGCGGCAACCCGTGGATCACCGGCACCTACGACACCGCGACCGACACGCTGTTCTGGGGCGTCGGCAACCCGGGTCCGTGGCTCGCGACGTTGCGGCCGGGCGCGAACCTCTACACCGACTCGGTGCTCGCGCTCGACCCGGCGAACGGGAAGATGAAGTGGTACTACCAGTGGACACCGAACGACACGTGGGACTACGACGGCAGCAATGAAACCGTCATGGCCGACATCACATACGAGGGCAAGCCGTACAAGGCGCTCGTGCACGCCGACCGCAACGGCTACTTCTACGCGGTCGATCGCACCGACGGCAAGCTGATCTACGCCAAGCCGTTCGTCCACGCGACGTCGATGGTCGGGCCGAAAGACGGGGTCAACCAAGCCAATCCGGACATGATCCCGACCGTCGACAAGGGCGTGTTCACGTGCCCGAGCTTCCTCGGCGGCAAGAACTGGTGGCCGATCTCGATCAATCCCGAACTGCACATGGCGTACATCCCGACGCTGAATGCGTGCATGGACATCAAGGGCACCGAGCCGGTGGCGTACAAGGCGGGCCTCGCATTCCTCGACGTGTCGTTCGAGGTGAAGCACGACCCGACCAATGCCAACTGGGGCGGTGTGCAGGCGGTCGACCTCAACACCGGCGAGCGCGTGTGGCGCCACGAAACCGCATTGCCGTGGAACGACGGCACGTTGGCGACGGCAGGCAACATCGTCGTCAGCGGCAGCACCGACGGCTACGTGCATGCGTTCGACGCCAAGACCGGCAAGGTGCTTTGGAAGAGCCCGCAGCTCAGTTCCGGCATCATCGGCGTGCCGACGACGTTCAAGGTCGGCGACAAGCAGTACATCGCGATCTGGGCCGGCTGGGGCGGCGCGAGCCCGATCTGGGGCGGCCAGATGGCGAACGACCCGGCGGTCAAGGCCATTCCGAAGGGTGGACATCTGTATGTCTTCTCGTTGTAGGAGCTCAGCGGCGCATTTCGCGCTGGCGGCCCTCGTCCTCGGCGCGGTGGTCAGCCACCGCGCCGGGGCGGCGAGCGAAGCCAGGGTCTGCATCGACGAGACGAATCCGACCGCGGCGATGGATGCACGCGTCGCCAGGGCGGCGCTCGCGTCCGGGGGTTACACGATCAGGGAGATCCCCTTCGTCGGCCACGGCAAGGAAGCGGGCGACGGCTTCCCGATCGGGAAGTTCGCGAAGATGGCGGCATCGGAGTGCGCGTTGATCATGGGCTTCCCGGTCGACGTCAGCAACCCGCATCTGCCGCCGGGAGTCACCGCGACGGCGCCCTATGCGCGTACCGGCTTCGTGCTGGTCGAGAACGCGGGTGGGAAGCCGGCGACGCTCGACGAATTCCCGCAAGGGAGTGAGGTCGGGATCGCCCAGCTCGACACGTGGGCGGGACTCCTCTACAGCGCGCATCCGAACATCGTCATGCATGTTTACCCGAACGACGCCGAGATGCTCGTCGATCTCGAGCACCACAAGATCGCGGCCGGACTCACGTGGCTGTCGATCCTCGAAGGATACAGGTCCGGACCGGGCAAGCACGTTCGCCTGCACACGCAACTGCTCTCCGGCAAGCACATGGAATGGAATCTCGTCGCGCTGCACGCCGGGGCGGGTGGTGACGTGGCGGCTGCGTTCGGCCGGGGCATCGACACGCTTCGCCACAACGGCACACTCGACAAGTTGATCGCGCCGTATCCGGCGGCAGTCGAGGCCGGCGGCGGTGCGACGACGGGAAACCCATCCCGTGCGGCCGCGGCGCGTGGTTGCGATGGAAAGGTGGCGGCGAAGCCGCCGAAGCGAAAAGCAGGGCCGCCTGCGATGTACACCGAAGCCCAGGCGACCGCGGGCCAGATTGCGTACGCGCAGAACTGCTCGATGTGCCACGGGCCGCTGCTGAACGGGCAGGTGGGCGGTTATCCCGGACCCGCGCTGAAGGGCGAGGACTTTGCCGACCCGAGTTACGATTTCCACGTCAGCGACATTTTCAACTTCGTCGCCCTGCGGATGCCGGCCGCGACGCCGGGCAGCCTGCCGAAGGACGTGAACGTCGCCATCATGGCGTACCTGCTGAGGGAAAACGGCTATCCCGCAGGCGACACGGCGTTGACCTACGACGGCGCGATGAAGTCGAACGTGCCGATCCGCTATTACGGCAAGTGATTCCACGGCGCGCGATGGAGCGCGCGGCGCAGCACCACGAGGAGGATCCGGAATGACCGAAGTACCGTTGCAAGTCACCGCGACCCCGACGGCGGTCGCGTTGATCGAACGTCTGCACGCGAAGCATGGCCCGCTGTTGTTCCACCAATCCGGCGGTTGCTGCGACGGGTCGGCGCCGATGTGCTATTCGAAAGACGAGTTCATCGTCGGTGACCGCGACGTCCAACTCGGTGAAATCGGCGGCGCGCCGTTCTACATCAGCGGTCCGCAGTTCGAATACTGGAAGCACACCCAGCTCATCATCGACGTGGTACCGGGGCGCGGCGGCATGTTCTCGCTCGAGAACGGCGAGGGCGTCCGCTTCCTGACCCGTTCGCGCCTGTTCACGGACGGCGAAATCGACGCGCTGCAGGTGGCCGGCCGGCTCGGTTCGACGGTCTGAGGACCTGGCCTGCGCACGCGCGGACAATTGCCCGCGGCGGTCAGCCGGGGGCGGACACCTTGCTGCCAACGAGGGCGGCGCGGATCGCGCGCAGTTTCGTCTTGACGGTCGCTTCGTCGTCGGGTCCGATCCGGACCAGCATCTTCTGCCCCGCCGACAAGGATTCCAGCGCGGGATCGGCGTAGGCAAAGGTGGTCTCGGTTTTCCGGATGGCGACCGGGCCCGAGGGATCCGGTGCTGCGAGCAGGTGATCGATCACGACAATCAAGCGGTCGTTGAAGTAGCCGTTCGGGTAGCCGAGGTCGCGGTAGGCCTGCTGGAACAACGGATAGAACCGCACGTACCACGCGACTGCCGCGGCCGGATCCACTGCCTCGACAATACGCAGGTACTCGGCATAACGGTCCGAATTCGACGCAGCAATCACGTCCACGCCTTCGTGCCGTTCGACCTGGAACTTCCCGGGTGCACCACGTACCGGCAGGATGTTCGTCCCGAGCTTGCGCGACGGCAGGGCGTCGATCGTCGCGACGATGCGCGGGATGATCGCGCGTGCGATCAGGATGTCCGCAAGGTCGCGGCCTCCCGCCAGCGTTGAAAGGGCGTCGGCCACCGCAGAGTCGCTGTCTGCCAGTGCCGGCAGCGGTTCCGGTGGCGATTGCAGCGTACCGGTGGCCGCCTCGCCGATCGGATGCTGCACGGTTGGCGCGGCTGGCGCAGTCGGTGTCGCCGGCGTCGTGGCCGCCGGTGCGGCGGCGGGCGGTTGGCGCTTCGCTCCGAGGTACACGCCGACCCCGATCGCGATGGCGATCACGACGGCACCACCCACCCACCAACCGATCGAGGACCTTGTTTGCATGCCATGCATCCCATCCGAACCCGTGGACCTTGGACGCATCGCCCTGCGATTCGTTCCGCGAGTCTGGTCGGAGCATCCCGATCGACACCGCGCCGGGGCGCCATGGCCTGGCGCTTGCCGCGGTAACGGCCTGCCGGCCCGGAACGCAGCCCCTAGGGTCTGCCCCTAGGGTCTGGACAGACGACGGCATGACCGGCAACTGCACCATCGGAGTGCCATCGGCGCACCATTACGGTCCAATAGTGCTCGTCCCGGTAACGTATCCAGTTGATCCGGAAGCACATCATTGCTGGCATGCAACCTGCTATTCCAGTCGGATCATGGCCAACTGGACCCCCTCATGACCGCCGCAAAAGTCCTCGAGACCCTCAAATCCGAACACGTCGAATACGTCGACCTGCGCTTTGCCGACATGCGGGGCGTGCAGCACCACGTGACGTTTCCCGCGCACTCGATCGACGCCGACACCTTCGAGGACGGCAAGATGTTCGACGGCTCGTCGATTTCCGGCTGGAAGGGAATCAACGAATCGGACATGGTCCTGATGCCCGATCCCGCGACGGCCTTCCTCGATCCGTTCGCCGCGCGCAAGCAGTTGAACATCGTCTGCGACGTGCTGGAGCCGTCGACGATGCAGGCGTACGGGCGCGATCCGCGTTCGATCGCGCGCCGCGCCGAGGCCTACCTCAAGTCCACCGGCGTCGCCGACACCGCGTTCTTCGGTCCCGAGCCCGAGTTCTTCATCTTCGACTCGGTGCGCTGGCAGAACGACATGGGCCGCGTGTTCTACGAAATCGGCTCCGAGGAAGCCGCGTGGAGCTCGCGCTACAAGTATGACGACGGCAACCACGGCCACCGGCCCGGCGTGAAGGGCGGCTACTTCCCGGTACCTCCGGTCGACTCGCTATCGGATCTGCGCGCCGAGATGTGCGCGGTGCTGGAGTCGATCGGCCAGGTCGTCGAAGTGCACCACCACGAGGTCGCCAACGCCGGCCAGTGCGAAATCGGCACGCGCTTCAACACGCTGCTGCACAAGGCCGATGACCTGCTCGCGTTCAAGTACGTGCTGCGCAACGTCGCGCACGCCAACGGCAAGACCGTCACCTTCATGCCCAAACCCGTCGTTGGCGACAACGGCTCCGGCATGCACGTGCACCAGTCGCTGTCGAAGGACGGCAAGAACCTGTTCGCCGGCGAGCATTACAGCGGGCTGTCGCAGCTCGCGCTGAACTACATTGGCGGCATTTTCAGGCACGCGCGCGCGATCAACGCGTTCGCGAACTCGACGACCAATTCGTACAAGCGCCTCGTGCCGGGCTTCGAGGCGCCGGTGATGCTGGCCTACTCCGCGCGCAACCGTTCGGCGTCGTGCCGCATCCCCTACGTCGGCAACCCGAAGGGCCGCCGCATCGAGGTGCGCTTCCCCGACCCGATGAACTCGGGATATTTGACCTTCACCGCATTGATGATGGCGGGCCTCGACGGGATCCTCAACAAGATCGACCCCGGCGCACCGATGGACAAGGACCTCTATGACCTGCCGCCGGAGGAAGAACGCAACATCCCGCAGGTGTGCTCGTCGCTGGACGCCGCGCTGGAGGCGCTCGACAAGGATCGCGAGTTCCTGAAAGCCGGCGGCGTGATGAGCGACGACTTCATCGACGCGTACATCGCGCTGAAGATGAAGGAAGTCACCGCGTACCGCGCGTCGACGCATCCGCTCGAATACCAGATGTACTACTCGATCTGAGCGGCGTGCCGGATGCGGTAGCTCGATCGCGGATGACGAACGTGACGCCGGGCCGCCTCGAAAGAGGAACTCTTGATCGTCAGTCCCGCGCAGGTGGGAATCCGGCGGTGGTCGATGCCGCAAGCTCGAGTCGCGCGGTTGCCACGCGCGCGGCATCGACGCGTGTCGACTCGGAATACAAGGCGTCGGCTGCGCGCTTCGCAGCCGTGAGTCGGCGCGTTCCAACGCGGTAGCAGGCCGGGAGACTTCGATGCGGGATGCGGCAACGCGATCGATTCCACGACTCGCGGTGCTCGCATCGGCGTTGTCCCCGGCCTGCGCACGCGCACAAACCGCCGGGCCGGACAACGGTGACACCGCATGGATGCTGGTCGCGACGCTGCTGGTGATGCTGATGATCGTGCCGGGGCTCGCGCTGTTCTACGGCGGCCTCGTCCGCGCGAAGAACATCCTGTCGGTGCTGATGCAGGTGCTGGTGGTCGCCTCGCTGGCGATCGTGCTGTGGGTCGCGTACGGCTACAGCCTCGCCTTCGACGGCGGCAACGCGGTACTCGGCGGCATCGACAAGTTGCTGTTGGCCGGCGTGACGGCCGATTCGATGCTGCCTGCCGGCCCCGGTGCGTCGATCCCGGAGTTCGTCTACATCGCGTTCCAAGGCGCGTTCGCCGCGATCAGTTGTGCACTGGTGGTGGGCGCCATCGCCGAGCGCGCACGGTTTGCCGCCGTGCTGGCGTTCGCGGCGATCTGGTTCACGGGCGCCTACCTGCCGCTCGCACACATGGTGTGGGCCGCCGACGGCTGGCTGTTCCGCATGGGTGCACTGGATTTCGCCGGCGGCACGGTCGTGCACATCAACGCCGGCGTCGCGGGGCTGGTCGGCGCGTACATGCTCGGCCCGCGGATCGGCTTCGGACGCGAACGGTTGTCGCCGCACAGCCTGCCGCTGACCTTCACCGGCGCGGCGTTGCTGTGGGTCGGATGGTTCGGGTTCAACGCGGGCAGCGCTCTGGCCGCCAACGGCATCGCGGCGCTCGCGTTCGTCAACACGATGGTCGCGACGGCGGCCGCGGTACTGGCGTGGAGCGCGGTCGAAGCCGTGTTCCGCAAGCGCGCCTCGATGCTCGGCGCCGCGTCCGGCGCGGTCGCGGGCCTCGTCGCGATCACGCCCGCCTGCGGCACGGTCGGCGTCGGCGGCGCGTTGTGCATCGGCGCGCTCGGCGGCATCGCTGGTTTCTGGGGCGTCAACGTGTTGAAGCGCCTGCTGCGGGCCGACGACTCGCTCGACGTGTTCGGCATCCACGGCGTGTGCGGCATCGTCGGCGCGCTGCTGACGGGAATCTTCACCGCGCCGGCACTCGGCGGGACCGGTGCCGCGGGTTACGCGATGGCGCACCAGCTCGGCGTGCAGGCGCTGGGCGTTGCGGTCACCGTCGCGTGGTCGAGCGTCACCGCGCTGATCGCATTCTTCGCCGCGCGCATCGTCTTCGGCCTGCGTGTTCCACCACGACGCCGAACGCCAGGGCCTCGACATCACGAGTCACGGCGAGTCGGCGTATGAGGTTTGAAGATCGCAACTTCATGTATCAAACACGACTGAGTCTGCGCTAGCGTGGCTGACTGGTAATCGTCACTACCCGAGTATGGCTCAGCCTTCTGGAAATTCAAAGAGAATTTCCAATGCGGGAGCTCCGTTGGCATCGCATCCCTAGCACCGACGAGAAGCAGGTAGGAACATCCGTTTGGGCCTTCCAAGGTATGTGCATCAACGCTTTCTCTCATGGACCGCAAAGCAATCAATTTTTCTTTCCAGCAGCGTCGAGCCGCGATTCTCGTCGTCCTTTCCTCATAAGAAATAATGATTTTAAGTGGTGATCTCCAGAATAGCAGTTTCCACATTTCGTAGTGGATAGAGCTGAGAGTCATTCTCATGCTCGATGAGTACGCGCAAGTAGGACGCGTATCCCCAATTGTCGTGACTCATTAGCTTTTCGCCTCCAACGTAGCAGCAGTCCAGCGTATAGTCTTCGCGGCGAACTTGCTCTGGGGTACGCCAGGCGTGAGCCATACCCAGCTAGAAACCCTTTTCACCCAAATACTTTTTAACCCGCCTGGCGGTTCGTTGCCGCGATGCGGCCCAAGCATACAAGCGGACCAACGCCCATTGGTGCCATATGCATCTACCACGAGACCCTTTCTCTCATTGTCAGCTACGAGTGCAGCCCATTCTTCCAAGAATGCGTTAAGGAAAGTGGACGCGACGATTTGTGGCTCGGCTACAGTGCTCATTTCAATATCCTCTTGGCCATTTCAATGAAGGTGCTCAACTCCGAAGGTTTGAGTACCTGAATCTGACTCCCGAATCCCAACAACCACCACCTCAGCTGCGACGTGTCGCAAACGGTGGCGGTAACGCGCACCCAGCCCTTGCGTCCATCTTCGAGGATCACCTGATCTTCGCTCAGCGGCGTTTCGTGCAGGTGTTCGGCAGCGTCTTCAGTCATCTGCAGCACTAGCTTGACCGGCCCTTCGTCGCGGAAGCCGAACGCGCCGGAATGGGCGTAGGCGTGCAGATCGAACCCTTTGGGAATGCGCGCCACGTCATCCAGGATCCGTGCGGCATGGATTCGGTGCAGCGCCAGCGAACGCAGGTCGGTGTAGTCGGCGATGGTGCAAACGAGGTAGCCGACGATGCCTCGGTAGACCAGGCCAAGTGGGTGCACGCGATAGGTGACTTCGCGTTCGGCACTTCGGCTTCGGTAGCGAACTTCGAGCTGACGCTCACGGGCCAGCGCTTCGTGGACGACGGCGACCACTTTCTGGTCGACCTTCGGCGGCAGGAGCGGTTGCGTCGGCTGCACCACCGCGACGCGTTGGCTCCACGCCGCAAGCCCGCGTTTGCCGAGTGCATTTCGCAGCGTGGCATCGGCTTGTCTGAAATAGGGCCGAAGGGGATCCAGCAGGTGAGCGGGCAGCATGGGCTGCAGATGGTTGCGGGCGAGCGTCAGCACCATCGCCTGCAGTGGCGACATGCCGGGAACCGAGAACGAAGGTGCGTCGCGCTGCCAACTCCATCCGAAGGGTTTGTTGCGGTCATCGCACGCCAACGGAAACGCTGACGACAGCGCCAACAGATCGCGTTCCACCGTGCGCTTGGCGGCATCGTGACCCTCCGACGCCAATCGGCTGGCCAACTCGCGCGAGGTAACCTTCAACGGGTACCGCGGAATCCATTGCAGCATGAGCCATTGGCGACTCAACGCATCCGAGTGCGTGGCCATCGGCAACTTCCAAGACGAGGTCCCCGTGCGCGACTCTACTGCGCCGTTCACTCGCAAGGAAGTGGTTCCGCTCAACGCACGAATCCGATCGACCGTGAAGTCGCGGGCTTGTAGCGGCATTCGTCCTGCAACGCGTTCAACAGCGACTCGATGTTCGGTGAAAGCCCCGAGAAGCGCAGTCGCCGCAATGCTGCCGCTGCATCGCCCGGCGTCAAGCCGTCCATCGTGTTGATGCGCTCGAATGCGGCTCGCGAAGCGTCGTCACCGTCGATACAGGGTCCGATCCCGAGAAGATCGCAACATTGCCGCAGGAGCAAGTGACGCTGCTCAACGCGCAACGGTCGGAACTCCACCTTGAGGTCAAAACGGCGCAATGCAGCCGGATCCAGATCCGTCAGGCGATTGGTGGCGCAGACGAAGACTCCGTCGAACGCCTCCATCTGTGCGAGAAGTTCGTTCGTTTGCACGATTCCGTAGCGCGACACGGCGCGTTCTCGATTACCGAGAAAACTGTCGGCTTCGTCCAGCAACAGGACGCCGCCTTCGTAGTGCGCCTCGACAAACATGTCGCGCAGATTCTTCTCGGTCTCGCCAAGCCAGCACGACAGCAGCGATGATGCCAGCCGTCGCAGCAGCGGCTTGTCCAACCGTGCTGCAAGCGCGCTTCCCATTTCCGTCTTCCCGGCACCGGGTGGCCCATGCAGCAACATGCGCAAGCCGGACGAAGCCTGGCCGATCTTGTCGAACACCGATTCGAGTGGTGGATCGGTATTGAGCAAGGCCGGGTCGAAAGTGAGCATTGGGCCCGCGCTGGAATCCGACAGTGGCGGGCCTCCCAGTGTCTGCAGGTAGTGGCGGGAAACGACGCGCAGGTTCTCCCGCGCCTCGGCAGCGTCACCGCCGCCATCTGTTGCGACGGCCGCCATGCGGGTCAGCATCGCCGGGGAAAGTTGTCGATGGTCGGCATATCGTCGCAACTCGGCATCGTTCAAGATCCCCACCGGCAACCGCGCGGCCAGCAGTCTGCGCTTGGCACTGGCCGGCAATGGCGGGACATGGATGACAAGATCGAATCGACGCAGGAACGCCTCATCCATGTGTCGCGTCCGATTGCTGATCCAGATCGTCGGAGTCGGATTAAGGTCCAGGCACTCGTTGATCGCGGCCTTGGTCGGAGTCTGGCGCGCGTCACTCCATGATGTCGGGAACAAATCTTCGGCCTCATCGATCAGGATCAGTCCCGCGCTCGCAATCCGAGCGATCCGTTGCGCCTGCCTGAGTGCAGCAAGACGCGCCCGAGGCGTCAGGGAGTCGTTGCAGTCCTCGTCGACGCCGAGACACTCGAAGAGGGGCGCACCGACAGCCTGGGCCAGCGCCGCGGAAAGCTCGGTCTTGCCGGTGCCCGGCGTGCCGTGCAACAGGACATTCACGCCGACGAGGTGACGCGACAGCGCCACCTCGAGACGACCACGCAGCAGTCGGATCTCGGAGGCCAGGTGAGGGAAGTCGGAAAGAGCCAATCCTGCGTGGCGTCGGCGCGGCAAGAGTGGATCGAGCAATTCGCCAGCCGACTCGACGGGACGCATCAAGGAACCTATCAGGCCCTTGATCAGCTGAAAGCGACTCGGCAGGGGTCCGAGTACCCCGGAAGTGACAGTGGCAAGACCGCTGGTGGTGAGTTTGCCATCTTGGCGCAATGCCGCGGCGACATCGTTCGCACTGACGCCGAAGAGAGCCGCGAGTCGCTGATGAAACACGAAATCCGAGCACTGACCGACATACGATCCGGCGAGCGCTTCGAACCCCGGATGCAGGCGCAACATGGCGCGGAACATGATGAGGTCGACCTCGACCTGATCGAGGTCGAGCGAACCCCGCAACAAGGCGAGGTTGTCGCACAGCGTCGAGCGGCCTTCCGGGCCAACGGGACTTTCATCGAGCACTTGCCCGATGGCCAGCGCCAGAGCTTTGGCAGGTTCGTCACTTTCGCCCGTTGCGGGGAGCACCAGGCCGAGGAACCGGGC
>JAXMHA010000013.1:0-77594 GCA_046347015.1 Lysobacterales bacterium
TCGACCAGGATGGGCCGTACTTCGGCCTGTTGAGCGACCTGTTCCGGCCCTACGTGGGCCAGCTCGTCGTCCATCGCGTGCCGGCGACGCCGCCGACCGGCCGCACCCTGGAACTCGCCGGCAATTTCTCGAACGCGCTGCGCGCGCACTACCTCTGCATGCGCAACGATGCATTTGCCCGCACGGTGGCACGGGAACTCGAACGGCTCCTGTAACCGGCCGGTCTCGCAAAAACGCCGCCAGTCAGCGCCGCGCGGCCCGCGTCCGCCCCGTACCTGCCTTCCGCGCGGGAGCAACCGGTGCCGATGTCCCGGCGGGACCACTCGCCCCGGCGAACTCGGTGCCATGCGCGGCAACGAAATCGCGGAACGCCATCGCGATCGGCATCAGTTGCTTGCCGCGCCGGTGCACGACATGCCAGCGCCGGACGACCGGCAGTCCCGGCAACCTTGGAACCACCACCAGCCCGAGCCGGCGCTCGAGGATCACCGTGTGCAACGAGAGGAAACCGACGCCGAGTCCCGCCATCACCGCCTGCTTGATCGCTTCATTGCCGGTCATCTGGATGACGTGCGGCGGCGAAAACGAGCGGCTCGCGAAATAGCGCTCCATGACGGTGCGCGTGCCCGAACCCGTCTCGCGCACCAGGAACGGCTCATCCGCGAGGTCGGCGAGGTCGAGCCGGCGCCTTCCCGCGAGTGGATGCGCCGCCGGCAGGACCAGCCCGTGCGGGTGCGGCGCGAACGCGAGGGCCACCGAGTCGATCGAGGCCGGAGGTACGCCCATGATCGCAAGGTCGATCTCGTTGTCGGCGAGCAGGCGCAGGATGTCGGCGCGATTCTCGACCTTCAGCGTCAGCGTGATGCCGGGCTGCTCGCGCAGGAACGCCGCGAGCAGGTGCGATGCGAAATACTTGGCCGTGCTGACGATGCCGACGTCGAGACGGCCCGCGTGCTTGCCGCGCATCGACGCCAGCGCCTGCTCGAGGTCGGACAGCACCTGCCGGGTGCGCCGCGCATGCGCGGCGACGACTTCCCCGGCCGTCGTCAGGCGCAGCTTGCGCCCGACCAGTTCGGTCAGCGGCAATCCGCAGGCCTCCTCGAGCGCCTTGATCTGCATCGACACCGCGGGTTGGGTCAGGTGGCAAACGCCGGCAGCCGCTGAAATGCTGCCGAGGCGGGCCACCTCCTCGAACACGCCGAGCTGGCGCAACGTCACGTGCCGCATCGTTCCACCTCCTGCCGGCAGCGCACGGGGCGGCGCCGGCAATCATAAGATTCACTTATTCGTGGTAATGGCAGATTTGAATATACCTTATCGAACGGCCGCGGTAGAGTCGCCACCGTTCCTGCTGCGGAGACCCTGCCCATGAATGCCGCCGTTACCCCGATGCGCACCCGCGAACCCACCAACGAACGCTACAAGTCGGGTGTCATTCCGTACAAGAAGATGGGCTACTGGCAGCCGGACTACCAGCCGCTCGATACCGACGTCATCGCGCTGTTCCGCATCACGCCGCAACGCGGCGTCGATCCGGAGGAAGCCGCCGCCGCGGTCGCCGGCGAATCGTCGACCGCCACCTGGACGGTCGTCTGGACGGACCGCCTCACTGCCTGCGAGCTGTACCGCGCCAAGGCCTACCGCGTCGATCCGGTACCGAACACCGGGCCGGGCACCGCGACCGAGCAACAATACTTCGCGTACATCGCGTACGACCTCGACCTGTTCGAACCGGGTTCGATCGCGAACCTCACCGCGTCGATCATCGGCAACGTGTTCGGCTTCAAGGCCGTCAAGGCGCTGCGGCTCGAGGACATGCGCATCCCGGTCGCCTACCTCAAGACTTTCCAGGGCCCCGCCACCGGCATCGTCGTCGAGCGCGAACGCCTCGACAAGTTCGGCCGCCCGCTGCTCGGCGCGACCACCAAGCCGAAGCTCGGCCTGTCCGGCCGCAACTATGGGCGCGTCGTGTACGAGGCGTTGAAGGGTGGGCTCGACTTCGTCAAGGACGACGAGAACATCAACAGCCAGCCGTTCATGCACTGGCGCGACCGCTTCCTGTACTGCATGGAGGCGGTGAACAAGGCCTCCGCCGCCACCGGCGAGGTGAAGGGTCATTACCTGAACGTCACCGCGGCCACGATGGAGGACATGTACGAACGCGCGGAGTTCGCCAAGTCGCTCGGCTCGTGCATCGTCATGATCGACCTCGTGATCGGCTACACCGCGATCCAGTCGATGGCGAAATGGGCGCGCCGGAACGACATGATCCTGCACCTGCACCGCGCCGGGAACTCGACCTACTCCCGCCAGAAGAACCACGGCATGAACTTCCGCGTCATCTGCAAGTGGATGCGGATGGCGGGCGTCGACCACATCCACGCCGGCACCGTCGTCGGCAAGCTCGAGGGCGACCCGAACATGATCGCCGGCTTCTACGACACGCTGCGCGAGCGCCACACTCCGCAGAACCTCGAGCACGGCCTGTTCTTCGACCAGGAATGGGCGTCGCTGAACCGGGTCATGCCGGTCGCGTCCGGCGGCATCCACGCCGGGCAGATGCACCAGTTGATCCACTACCTCGGCGAGGACGTGATCTTGCAGTTCGGCGGCGGCACGATCGGCCACCCGATGGGCATCCAGGCCGGCGCCACCGCGAACCGCGTCGCGCTCGAGGCCATGATCCAGGCCCGCAACGAGGGCCGCGACTACCTGCACGAGGGGCCGCAAATCCTCGAGGCCGCGGCGAAGTGGTGCAAGCCGCTGCGCGCCGCGCTCGAAACGTGGAAGGACGTCACGTTCAACTACGAATCGACCGACACCGCCGACTTCGTCCCCACCGCCACCGCCAGCGCCTGAACGAGGACCCCGCCATGATGACCAACCCCGGCAACCGCATTACGCAAGGACAGTTCTCGTTCCTGCCCGACTTGACCGATGCGCAGATCACCGCCCAGATCAAGTACGCGCTGTCGAACGGCTGGGCCGTCAGCGTCGAGTACACCGATGATCCGCATCCGCGCAACACGTACTGGGACATGTACGGCAACCCGATGTTCGACCTCAAGGACCCCGCCGGGATCCTGAAGGAGATCAACGAGTGCCGGAAGACGTTCCCGAACCATTACGTCCGCGTGCTCGCGTTCAACGCATCGCGTGGCTTCGAAAGCCCGCAGATGTCGTTCATCGTGAACCGTCCGGCCGACGAACCCGGGTTCAGCCTGGAGCGGCAGGAAGTCGGGGGTCGGCAAGTCCACTACACCGTGAAGAGCTACGCGGTACAGAAGCCCGAGGGCGAGCGTTACGGCTGACCTCCGATTCGATCATCCGCATGCCCGGCCGAGGCCGGGCGTGACGTGACGGGAACCGCCGGCGATGAGCGACTCAACCATCGATCTCAAGACGGTTTGGAACGACTCCGGCGTCGAAGCCGTGCTTGGCAAGCTCGACGCCGAACTGATTGGACTTGCGCCGGTCAAGCGCAGGATCCGCGAGATCGCCTCGCTGCTGGTCGTCGACCGCGTGCGGCGCCACCTCGATCTTGCGGCGGGCGCGCCGTCGCTGCACATGAGCTTCACCGGCAACCCCGGTACCGGCAAGACCACCGTCGCGCTGCGGATGGCCGACCTGCTGCACGCGCTCGGCTACAGCCGCACCGGGCACCTCGTCGCGGTCACGCGCGATGACCTCGTCGGGCAGTACATCGGCCACACCGCGCCGAAGACCAGGGAAGTGCTGAAGAAGGCGATGGGCGGCGTGCTGTTCATCGACGAGGCGTACTACCTCTACAAGCCGGAGAACGAACGCGACTACGGGCAGGAAGCGATCGAGATCCTGCTGCAGTTGATGGAGAACCAGCGCGACGACCTGGTCGTGATCCTGGCCGGGTACAAGGACCGGATGGAAACGTTTTTCCGCAGCAACCCCGGCATGAGCTCGCGGATCGCGCACCACATCGACTTTCCCGACTACACCGACGCCGAACTGCTGGCGATCGGCGAACTGATCCTCGGCAGCTGGAATTATCGCCTGTCGCCGGAAGCGAAGACCGTATTCACCGAGTACGTCGCGCGCCGCCGCCAGCAGCCGCATTTCGCGAATGCCCGCTCGGTGCGGAATGCGCTCGACCGCGCGCGGCTGCGGCAGGCGCGCCGCCTGCTCGAAGCCACCGCACCCGTCGACCGTGCCGCGCTCGAGACGATCGAGGCCGGCGACATCCTGCAGTCGCGCATCATGACCTCCGGCAGTGCCGCATGAGTACGCCGCTGCGCGCCCTGTTGTTCGATGTCGACGGCACGCTCGCCGACACCGAGGAACTGCACCGGCTCGCGTTCAACGAGGCGTTCGCGGAGTTCGGCCTCGACTGGTTCTGGGACCGCCTGCACTACCGGGAATTGCTGGCGGTTGCGGGCGGGCGGGCGCGCATGCGGGCATGGGCCGCGAGCCGCACGCCGGACCGTACCGAAGACCCGGGGTTCGAAGCGCTGCTCGGCGAAGTCCACCGGGTCAAGACCCGTCGCTACGGCGAACTTGCCGCCAGCCGCGGCCTGCCGCTGCGTCCGGGAGTCGCGCGCCTGATCGAGGAAGCGGCGGCGTCCGGTCTGGCGCTCGGCATCGTCACGACGACGACTGCCGCCAACGTCGATGTCCTGCTCGCTCCGCATTTCGGCCAGCAGTGGCGCGAACGGTTCGCGACCATCGTCACCGGCGCCGACGTCGCCGCGACCAAGCCGGCGCCGCACCTCTACGTCGAGGCCCTGGCCCGGTTGCGGCTCCGGCCTGGCGCGGCACTCGCGTTCGAGGATTCCGCGAACGGAATCCGCAGCGCGCGAGCGGCCGACATCGATGTGATCGCGACACCGACGTGGTATTCGAATGCCGAGCCGCTCCCGCCGACGCTGGCCACGCTGCCGCATCTCGGCGACCCCGACTTTCCGCTGTCGAACGAGTTCCCGGGCGCGCCGTGGGTCGACGTGGCCTGCCTGCGCGCCTGGCATGCCAATCGCGGTACGCGATCCGTACCCAACTGCGAGGCTAGCCCATGCTGCTGACCGACCAGACCACGTTCACCGAATTCCTGATCGAGGCGCGGCGCAGCCATCCCGACGCGCGCGGCGACCTCAACGGCGTGCTGACTTCGGTCGCGACGGCGACGAAGGCGATTTCGCGCGCCGTCGCGCATGGGTCGCTCGCCGGATTGTCCGGCAACGCGGACGGCAGCAACGTCCACGGCGAACGCCAGAAGAAGCTCGACCTCGTCGCGAACGACATCTTCTTGCGCCTCAATTGCCACCGCGGCTACGTAGCCGGCATGGCGTCGGAAGAACTCGACGAGCCCTACCGGCTGCCCGACGGCGACGAGCGTGGCAAGTACCTGTTGCTGTTCGACCCGCTCGACGGCTCGTCGAACGTCGACGTCAACGTCGCGGTCGGATCGATCTTCTCGGTACTGCGCGCCCCGAACCCCGGCCACGACCCGGAACCCGGGGATTTCCTGCAGCCCGGTGTCCGCCAGGTCGCCGCCGGGTATGCGATCTACGGCCCATCGACGATGCTGGTGGTGACCACCGGCGACGGCACGCACGCGTTCACGCTCGACCCGCTGCTCGGGGAATTCATCCTGTCGCATCGCGCGCTCAGGATTCCCGAGGAAACCGGTGAATTCGCGATCAATGCGTCGAACAGCCGCTTCTGGGAGTACCCGGTGCAGCGCTACGTCGACGAATGCGTCGCCGGCGCGAGTGGCGCCCGCGGGCGCGACTTCAACATGCGCTGGATCGCATCGCTGGTCGCCGAAACGCACCGCATCCTGATGCGTGGCGGTGTCTTCATGTACCCGCGCGATACACGCAAGCCGGGCGTCGCCGGACGGCTGCGGCTGACCTACGAATGCAATCCGATCGGAATGGTCGTCGAGCAGGCCGGTGGCCGCGCCAGCACCGGCTACCGGCCGATCCTCGACGTGCAGCCGGACAACCTGCACCAGAAGATCGGCTTCGTGTTCGGTTCGCGCGCCGAGGTCGAGCGGATCGAGCGCTACCACCACGAAGGCGACACGCGCGACAGCGACCAGCCGCTGTTCGCGACACGCGGCCTGTTCCGAACCCCGGCCTGAGGAGGGATCACGATGTCCGACCTGCATCCGATCATCGCCATCACCGGCTCGTCCGGCGCCGGCACGACGTCGGTCACGCGCACGTTCCAGAACATGTTCCGGCGCGAGCACGTGAACGCCGCGGTCATCGAGGGCGACAGCTTCCATCGTTACGACCGCAAGGCAATGCGCGAGGCGATGGAGGCGGCCGACCGCGCAGGCAACTCGCACTTCAGCCACTTCGGTCCGGAGGCGAACCTGTTCGCGGACCTCGAAAACCTGTTCGCGAGTTACGCCGCCACCGGCACCGGACGGCGCCGCAAGTACCTCCACGACGCGGCCGAGGCCGAGCCCCACGGACAGCCGCCGGGAACGTTCACGCCGTGGGAGGACCTGGCACCGTCGGACCTCCTGTACTACGAGGGCCTGCACGGTGGAGTCGCCCACGAAGGCATCGATGTCGCGAAGCACCCGGACCTCCTGATCGGCATCGTGCCGGTCATCAACCTCGAGTGGATCCAGAAGCTGCACCGGGACCGCGCGGCGCGCGGCTACTCGACGGAAGCCGTCATGGACACGGTGCTGCGGCGGATGCACGACTACGTGCACCACATCTGCCCGCAGTTCTCGCGCACCCACGTCAACCTCCAGCGCGTGCCGACCGTCGACACGTCCAATCCGTTCATCGCGCGCGCGATCCCGAGCCCGGACGAGAGCTTCACGGTGATCCGCTTCCGTGATCCGAAAGGCATCGACTTCCGCTACCTGCAGTCGATGCTGCACGACTCGTTCATGTCCCGCGCCAACACGATCGTCGTGCCGGGCGGCAAGATGGAACTCGCGATCGAGGTCATCTTCACGCCGTTCCTGTGGCGCATCCTCGAACGCAAGCAGAAGGCGGAGACCCGTCGTTCGCAACTGGAACGGGTGGCGTGACGGGAAAATCGCACCCGCCGCCGCGATAATCCCGGCCATGGCGCGATTCCCGGACGTGGTCGCGGTGCTGTTCGACCTCGACGGCACGCTGGTCGACAGCGTGCCGGACCTTGCCGACGCGGTGAACGCAACGCTGGCCGCGCTCGGACACGGACCGCTGCCGGAAGACGAAGTCGCACACTATGTCGGCCGTGGTGTCGACGCGCTGCTGCACCGCGCGTTGACCCGCTCGTTCGACGGAACAGTCGAACCCGCGCGGCTCGCGCGGGCGCGCGCCCTGTTCGATCCGGCCTACGCAAGGCTCAACGGCCACCGTTCGACCGTCTATCCCGGCGTTGCCGACGGGCTCGCTGGCCTTGAAACGCGCGGCTTCGCGCTCGGCTGCGTGACGAACAAGCCGCACGCCGCCGCGGTCGCCCTGCTCGGTCACTTCGATCTTTTGCGCTACTTCGACGTCGTGATCGGCGGCGACTCGCTGCCCGAGCGCAAACCCCGGCCCGAGCCGTTGTGGGCCGCGGCGGCCGGACTCGGCGTTCCCGCAACACACTGCCTCGTCGTCGGCGACTCCGCCAACGACGCCGAAGCCGCCCGCGCCGCCGGCATGCCGGTCGTGCTGATGACCTACGGCTATCGCGAAGGCCGGCGCACCGATGACATTGATTGCGACGGCTGGCTCGATTCGCTGGCCCGGTTGCCGGGCCAGCTCGACGGCCCCATCCGCAAGCCCGGAGCACCGCCAGCGACGTGAGGTTCCGCGAAGGATGGCTGGTTCCGGCAGGCGCAGAACCGCGTTACGCCCTGTCGCCGATACGGCCGTGCGCGCCGTCAAACCAGGTCGCAGGTTTTGCGACGGCGACGGCCGAGGATGGGACGAAGCGCGAGAATCGAGGGGGTCTCACCATGCCACTCATTGTCATCATCATCGGCATCATGATCTTCGATGCGCTCGGCAGCGGCTGGCTCGCCGGCCTCGTCGTCGGGTTGCTGTTCCTGCTCGCGATCGTGGTGGCGTGGATCATCCAGAATCCGGAGCAGGCCGGCTTCACGATGGGCAAGGCGTGGTTCGAGAGCCTGCCGATCGAGAAGAAGGTGGCCTACCTCAAGGCGCACCATCCGGACATCGACTGGTCAGACCTGTTTCCGCCGGACCGGCATCTCCCGCCCGTGCCTCCGCCGCCGCCACGGGAACCGTCATGACGCTCTTCTACGTTTTCCTCGGCCTCATCGCCGTGCGCATCGTGCTGGAGAGCAGCTCCGGCACCGTGGCGGCGCTCATCACCATCGTCGCGGGAGTCGGACTCAGCGATGCGGTCGGTGGCGGCTGGTTCGGCTGGCTGCTGGCTGGCCTGCTGTTTCTTGCCGTCACGCTCGTTCGCAATCCCTGCGCTTTCGCGCAGGGTTACCGGATGACTCGAGGCCAGGTGCCCGTTACCTTCGCAGGTTCGGGAAAGCCGGCCCAGACCCGGCCACATGATGCGTACGGCGACATCCTGCTAAGCCGCGAGGAAGTCACGCGTCTCGCGGAAATGTTTCCCGAATCGGATTCGGCAACCGTGTGGCAGACAATCATCGAGACCCGGCAATTGCTGGCCTCTCTGCACGCGACGGCCGATACGCCGGGGTGCTCCGTCGAATGGGAAGAGGCCAGGAAGGCTCGACAGCATTTGACCGCCCTGCTGGCGGCCGGCGGCACGCCGGATGACGGGTGTACCGCCAATCCCGGACCCCCTCGTCAAGGGTGACGTTCGTTCCTGCGTCGCGGGGCGTCGCTCGTCGCCCACGATTCCACGCGAGGCTGGCGATGCCCCGTTACGCGGGAATTGCGCCCGCGCCGGCGCAACGATATGTTGCAGCGGCCTCGACGGTCTGGATGCGGGCATGAACGTTGCGAAGGTCGCGCCGTGAACGGCTGCTGGCGCCTGGCGCTTGTCGCGCTGTTGGCGTTGGCGCCGGGCGCAGCGCGGGCCGGATCGTCGCTGCTAATATTCGCCGCGGCCAGCCTGAAGCCCGTGCTCTCCGACCTGATCGAACGTCCCGAAGCCCATGCGCTCGGCCCGATCGTCGTCAGCTACGCCGCCAGCTCGCAGCTCGCGCGCCAGATCGAGGCGGGCGCGCCTGCCGCGCTGTTCATCTCGGCCGACGAAGCGTGGATGGATGAACTGGCGCAGCGCAACGCGATCGTGTCCGGGACGCGCGTCGACCTGCTCGGCAACGCACTGGTCCTGATCGCGCCAAGAGACAGCCGCGTCGCCATCGACCTGACGCAACCCGGCACGATCGTCGCTGCGCTCGGTGCGAATGGTCATCTCGCCCTCGCCGAACCGAACAGCGTGCCGGCCGGACGTTACGCGAAGGCGGCCTTGACCCATCTCGGCATCTGGGACGCGGTTCGCGGCCGCGTCGTCGCGGCGCAAAACGTGCGCGCGGCGCTGGCGTTCGTCGCGCGCCGCGAAGTCCCACTCGGGATCGTCTATCGAACCGACGCCCAATCGGAACCTTCCGTCCGCACCGTCGCGACGCTCCCGGCCGCAAGCCATCCGCCGATCGTGTATCCGGCGGCGATCGTCGCCGGGCACGACTCGCAGGCGGCGCGTGCGTTCCTCGCGTGGCTGCGGTCGCCTGCCGCCGTGGAAGTTTTCCGCGCGTACGGTTTCGACGATCCGCCGGCGCGCCCGTGAGCTGGCTCACCGCAGACGAGTGGCAGGCGCTGACGCTCAGCCTGCGCATCGCCGCGGTCGCGGTCGCGTGCTCGTTGCCGTTCGCGGTCGCCCTCGCCTACGTCCTGTCGCGGCGACGCTTCCCGGGGCGCACGCTGGTCGAGGGCCTCGTCTTCCTGCCGCTGATCCTGCCGCCCGTCGTCACCGGCTATGCGTTGTTGGCGCTGTTCGGCCGCCACGGACCAATCGGCGAAGCACTGGCGTCGATCGGCATCGTCGTCGCGTTCCGCTGGACCGGCGCCGCGATCGCCGCCGGCGTGATGGGGTTTCCGCTGCTGGTGCTTTCACTCAGGGTTGCGTTCGACGGCGTCGACCGCGGACTCGAAGCGGCCGCGCAACCCTCGGCGCCAGCGCGTGGCATCGCTTCCGGACGATCACGCTGCCGCTGTCGACGCGCGGCATCCTCGCCGGTTGCGTGCTCGCGTTCGCGCGGGCGTTCGGCGAGTTCGGCGCGACGATCACGTTCGTGTCCGACATCCCGGGACAGACCCGCACGCTGCCGATCGCGATTTTCGAGTTCCTGAACACGCCGGGCGGCATGGCCGGCGTGCACCGGCTGTCGCTGGTCGCGGTGCTGGTCGCGATCGCCGCGAGCGCGACCGCGGCGATCATCGGCAGCAACCTTTGGGCGCGTGGGCGGCGATGATCGAGTTCTCGGCCCGGCACGCGTTCGGCGAGTTCGAGCTCGATATCCGCTTCGAGTCGCGCGCACGCACCTTGGCGCTGTTCGGCGATTCCGGCGCCGGCAAGACCAGTGTGCTGAACATGATCGCCGGCCTGCTGGCACCCGGCCACGGCCGCATCGTCCTCGACGGCGAGGTGCTGTTCGACTCTGCCACCGGAACCGACGTGCCCGCACGCGCGCGCCGCATCGGCTATGTGTTCCAGGAAGGCCGGCTGTTCCCGCATCTCGATGTGCGGCGGAACCTGTTGTACGGCGTGCGTGCACGTGGCCTGCGCGACGCGCCCCAATTCACCGCGACGGTCGAATTGCTCGCGCTGGAGCCCCTGCTTGGACGGCGGCCGGGGACGCTGTCCGGCGGCGAACGGCAACGGGTCGCGATCGGCCGCGCGCTGCTGGCCGAGCCACGCGCGCTGCTGCTCGATGAACCGTTGACGGGACTGCACCGGGCCGCGCGGGCACAGGTGCTGGAACACCTCGCGCGAATGCGCCGGGAACTCGGCATCTTCACCGTGCTCGTGTCCCACCACGAGGCCGAGGTCCTCGCGCTGGCCGACGAGATCGTGCAGGTATCGGGTGGCGAGGTCGAGTCGATCCTCGAGCGCAACGAGTTCGAGCACCGGATCCGGAGCGTCGTATTCGCCGGCCGGCAGCAGTTCCGCTAGGCTGTGAAACGAGTGATGGGTTGAACGACCAGTTCGGGAAGACGACATGCGACTCGCGATCATCGCCCTGGCAGCCTCTCCGGTGATCCTGGCCGCCGGCTGCGCGACCAATGCGCCAGTGCGGCGCGTGGTGGCACCGGCCGTGTCGGTGCAGGAACTCGTCCAGAAACCGGGCGACGTCTGGAACGTGACCTTGCGCGTGCAGAACTACAGCACCGTGACGATGCACTACGTCGGCCTGCACGCGACGCTGGAAGTCGCCGGCCGCGCAGCCGGCGTCATCGACGAGAGTCCGCGCCTCGACATCCCGTCGGGAAGTGCCGACGTCGTGCACACCATCCTGAAAGCGCCGCGCCCGTTGCCGGCGGGCGACGTTCCGTACAAGGTTTACGGGTCGATCAAGAGCCACGATCCGGACGGCGAGAAGAAGTTCGAGTACAGCGGATGGCTGTCGCCGACGCCGGGGCTCGCCGACACCTGGCGCTGAGGTCCACGACATGCCTGCCTACCGCGCTCCACTCGATGACCTGCGATTCGCCCTGCACGACGTGATCGGCGTCGATGCGCTGTTCGCGCGCCTGCCGGGCTGTAGCGACGCGACGCCCGACGTCGTCGACGCCGTGCTGGAGGAAGC
This sequence comes from Lysobacterales bacterium, assembly GCA_046347015.1. Lineage (GTDB taxonomy): Bacteria > Pseudomonadota > Gammaproteobacteria > Xanthomonadales > Rhodanobacteraceae > Dokdonella_A. The sequence goes on from JAXMHA010000013.1 coordinate 11,729, forward strand.
CGCGAAGCTCTGCGAGCAGGTGTTGGCGCCGCTCAACGCCACCGGCGACCTCGAAGGCTGCCGGTTCGATCGCGATTCCGCCAGCGTCACGACTCCGGCTGGTTTCCGCGAGGCGTTCCGCCAGTACGTCGAAGGCGGCTGGGCCGGGTTGACTTCTCCGGCGGAGTTCGGTGGCCAGGCGCTTCCGGAAGCCGTCGGCGGCGCGGTCAAGGAAATGATCGATGCGGCGAACCTCGCCTGGGGCGTCTATCCGTTGTTGTCGCACGGCGCGATCGAAGCCTTGCGTGTGCACGGCGAAGACTGGCAACGCGAGGCGTTCCTGAAGCCGATCGTCGCCGGAACGTGGATGGGCACCATGTGCCTCACCGAACCGCAATGCGGCAGCGATCTTGGCCTGCTGAAGACACACGCCGTGGCTGCCGCGAATGGTGCGTTCGCGATCAGCGGCACCAAGATCTTCATCACCGCCGGTGAACACGATTTCACCGACAACATCGTGCACCTGGTGCTGGCGCGGCTGCCGGATGCGCCGCCCGGCGTGAAAGGCATCTCGCTGTTCGTCGTGCCGAAGTTCAAGGTCGGCCGCGATGGCCGGGTCGGCGAACGCAACGCGGTCCGCTGCGCCGGCATCGAGCACAAGATGGGCATCAAGGGTTCGGCGACCTGCGTCATGAACTTCGACGCCGCCGAAGGCTGGCTGATCGGGCAGCCGCACAAGGGTCTCGCCGCGATGTTCACGATGATGAACACCGCACGCCTCGCGGTCGGCATGCAGGGAATCGCGTTGTCCGAACGCGCGCTGCAAGGCTCGCTCGCCTACGCACGCGAACGGCTGCAGATGCGCGCCTTGTCCGGCGCGAAATTCCCCGACCGTCCCGCCGACCCGCTGGTCGTGCATCCGGACATCCGCCGCATGCTGCTGACCCAGATGGCGTTCGTCGAAGGGGGGCGCGTGTTCGCGCTCGATGCGCTGGCGCGCGAGGACATCGCAAGGCATTCGGCAAATGCCGGTGAACGCGAAGCCGCGGATGCCGTCGTGTCGTTCCTGACGCCGATCGTCAAGGCGTTCCTGACCGAAGCCGCGATCGAGTGCACGTACGACGCGGTGCAGGTCTTCGGCGGCCACGGCTACATCGTCGACAACGGCATGGAGCAACTGGCGCGTGATGCGCGCATCACGACGATTTACGAAGGCACGACGCAGATCCAGGCGCTCGACCTGCTCGGCCGCAAGATCCTGCAACTGCGCGGCGCCGGGATGCAGCCCTACCTCGCCGAGATCGGCGCGTTCTGCAGACGGCACCAGTCGACGGAATCCTTGCGCGAGTTCGTTGCGCCACTGTCCGCACTGGTTGCGGAATGGGCCGACACGACCAAGGCCCTCGCCGCACGCGCGGCCGCGGATCCGGAAGAAGTCGGCGCGGCGGCGGTCGACTATCTCTTCTACTCCGGCTACGTCGCGCTCGCTTACTGCTGGACGCGGTCGGTCGCCGCCGCAGACGTTTCGGCGCACAGCGACGAGTTCAAGCAGGCGAAGCGGATGACCGCCCGGTTCTACTTCTCCCGCCTGCTGCCACGCAGTCGCGCGCACCTCGCTGCGCTGCAATCCGGCGTGGCCAGCCTCGGAACGATTCCACCCACCGGATCCGGCTGACATCGAGGTCCCTCCCCTCGACACGCCATTGCCGGCGGTCGTGAGTGGGCGGCGCCTGCGTGGTCCGTTCCGGAACCCGCCGCTAGCCGGCATTCATCGAATTGCACTATGCTCCGCAGCCCATGGAGTCCCACACAGCCAGCGTATTCGACGAGATCCCGTGCGCCGTCGCCGACATCCATGCGACGCGCGTGCTGTCGCTCGACGCGGGTGGCCGCATCCTCGACTGGATCAGCTGGCAGGACGCGGTGTGCCTGTACGTGCGCGGCGCCGTGGCGTGGACGCTCGGAGATCCCTGCCTCACGATCCGCGGCGGGCGCAGCCGGCTGACCGGGGAACAAACCCGGCTCGAGCTGCACCCGATCGTCGCCAGCACTGGCCAGTCGCGCGGCCGTGAAGCCAACCCGGCCCCGGCGCTGACGAATGCCTCGTTGTTTGCGCGCGATCGCATGGTGTGCCTGTATTGCGGCAACCGCTTCCACCGCGCGGAACTGACCCGCGACCACGTCATGCCGCTGTCGCGCGGCGGACACGACGCGTGGGAGAACGTCGTCAGCGCGTGCTGGCACTGCAACGTGCGCAAGGGGGGGCGGACGCCACAGCAGGCCGGCATGCCGCTGCTGGCCATTCCCTACCGGCCGAGCTGGGTTGAACACCTGATCCTGTCGAACCGCAACATCCTCGCCGACCAGATGGAGTTCCTCGCGCACCATCTGCCCAAGCGCCGCCGGCCCCATTGAGCGGGCTGCTTCCGCCGCGCAAGCGCATCCGGCCACCGTCCGTGCCGCCTCGCCTTCGGGATTCCGGATGAATTCCGGCGAGATCGCCACGTCGACCGCATCGGCGAGATGCGTACAGCCGTCCGCAGCTGCGATTGGCGTCCGCGATCGCACATTGCCGGCCCATCGAATCCACTGTCCGCGGGCGTTCGACCGGCAATGACGCCACCCACCTCCGAGCCCGCCGCCAAGCCGACGGCACAGGCCCGCGTCGGGGGCAGCGGCGTGACCGATGCGCTGCCGGTGGCACCCGGACTCGGCCTCGCCCTCGAGGCGGCGCACCTGCCGCGCAAGTCGACACTGGCCGGCCGCCGCGTCGTGCTGATCGCAGCCGTCGCGGTCGTGCTGGCGATTGCCGCGGCCTTCATCGCGCGGATCCTGATGGCGCTGATCGGCCTCGTCACGAACCTGGCGTTCTTCGGGCGCTGGTCGATGGACTTCGTCGCGCCGGCGCCCAATGCGCTCGGGCCCTGGGTCATCCTGGTGCCGGCCGTCGGCGGACTCGCCGTCGGCGTGATGGCGCGCTGGGGATCGCAGGCCATCCGCGGCCACGGCATTCCCGAAGCGATGGAGCAGGTGTTGCTGAACCAGTCACGGATCGCGCCGCGCGTGATGTTCCTGAAACCGGTCTCTTCGGCGATCGCGATCGGAACCGGTGGCCCGTTCGGTGCCGAAGGTCCGATCATCGCGACCGGCGGCGCGCTCGGTTCCGTCATCGGCCAGTTCCTCAAGGTCACGGCCAACGAGCGCAAGACACTGCTCGCCGCGGGCGCGGCCGCCGGCATGGCCGCGGTGTTCGGCTCGCCGGTATCGGCGGTCATCCTGGCGGTCGAACTGCTGCTGTTCGAATTGCGTCCGCGATCGTTGATCCCCGTCGCGATGGCCGCGTTCGCGGCGACTGCGGTGCGCTGGGCAATGGTTGGATCGCACCCGGTGTTCGCGATGCCCGATGTCGCGCAGCCCGGTGGTGGCGCGTTGACGTTCTACGTCGCGATCGGCGCCCTGCTCGGCCTCGCGAGCGTCGTCGCGACGCGGGTCGTCTACCACGTCGAGGAACTGTTCGACCGCCTGCCAGTGCACTGGATGTGGTGGCCCGCGATCGGCGGCATCGTGGTCGGCTTCATCGGCTGGATCGACCCGCAGACCCTGGGCGTCGGCTACACGAACATCGAGGGCATCGTTGCCGGGCGCTTCACGGTGACTGCATTGCTGGTGCTGTGCTTCGCGAAATTCGTGTCATGGGCGGTGGCGCTCGGCAGTGGCACTTCCGGCGGCACGCTGGCGCCGTTGTTCATGGTCGGCGGCGCACTCGGGGCCGCAGTCGGCCACGGGCTCGCGGTGGCGTTCCCGCACGTCGGCATCGACCCGCGCATCGCGGGGCTGGTTGGCATGGCCGCCATGTTCGCCGGCGCCTCGCGGGCCCTCCTGACTTCGATCGTATTTGCCTTCGAAACCACGCTGCAACCGTTCGGCCTGCTGCCACTGCTCGGCGGCTGCGCGGCGGCGTACCTGATCTCGGCATTGACGATGCGCAACACGATCATGACCGAGAAGATCGCCCGACGCGGCGTGCGCGTGCCGACCGAGTATGAAGCGGATTTCCTCGACCGGATCCTGGTGCGCGACGCCGCGGCGCGCGAGGTGGTGACGTTGCACAGCGCCGACGAGCTCGGCGAGGTGCGACGCTGGGTGGCGTCCGGCAAGGTCGAAGCGCAGCGCGAGGCGTTTCCCGTCATCGACGATGCGGGACACGTGCGCGGCCTGTTCACCCGGCGCGACCTGTTCGAAACCGATGCCGCCGAAATCAAGCGGATCGGTGACCTGCTGACGCGCCCGCCGGTGGTCGTCTTCGAGGACAACTCGTTGCGCGAAGCGGCCGACCACATGGCGCGCGAGAACATCGGCCAGTTGATCGTCGTGGATCGCGCCGAGCCGAGGGTGCTGCGCGGAATCCTGACCCGCGCGGACCTCATCGCCGCCCATGGGCGCCGCCTGCATGAAGCCCAGGACACCAATCGTCACATCCGGCTGCGCGATGCCCTCGGCAGGCGCTCCCCGGTGCATCCCGGGTCCGGCGACTGACGCCGATCACGCGTGGCTGCAGGGTTTTTCCTACATCATCCGGCCGCGATTCGACGGCTGAATCGCGGGCAACACGCGCAAACGATCGGGTATCGCGCCACTGCCGAAGTGCCACCGCCGGCGTAGACTGCGCCGCACCGGTAGCCGGCAGGCGCCGGAAACCACAACCCACAGGAGCGACATTCATGCACGGCAAGATCACGGTTTCGCTGGCGCTGGCGCTGGCCATGGCACTCGGATGCGGTTCGGCTCTCGCAGCGCAGGCAGCCGCCCCGGCGCCCGCCAAGCACCTGACCCCGCAGCAGCAACGCATGGTCGACTGCAACCATGAAGCGAAGGGCAAGACCGGCGCCGACCGCAAGGCCTTCATGAGCGAATGCCTGAAGGGCCACTCCGCGGCAGCCCCGGCGATGGCGCACAACACGACGCAGCAGGAAAAGATGAAGGCGTGCAACGCCGAAGCGAAGACCAAGGCCCTCAAGGGCAAGGATCGCAAGGCATTCATGAGCACGTGCCTCAAGGGCGAGGGCGAGGCCGCACCCGCTCATTGACGCGTGCCGTCACGAAAGTCTCGTCAGGCCCGCTTCGGCGGGCCTGATTTTTTGGCGCCGGGCGCGACGACCGGAGATGGGCATCGCCCACGCCAAGCTGGGCCCGGCCGTCAGCGAAAGCGATCGGTGGCGAGGATCAATTCGTGCGTGTTGCCGGGTTCGAACGCCGAATGCCCGGCATCCGGAACGACCCTGAGATCGGCCTCGGGCCATGCGCGATGCAAGTCCCACGCGCTGCGCAGCGGACACACGACGTCATAGCGGCCTTGGACGATGACGCCCGGAATGCCGTGCAGGCGGTGCGCATCGCGCAGCAATTGGGCGTCGCTGTCGAAGAAGCCGCCGTTCACGAAGTAGTGGCACTCGATGCGCGCGAATGCGAGCGCGAAATCATCGCCCGCGCTGTGTGCAATGTAGGCTTGGTCCTGGAACAGGAAACTCGTCGACGCCTCCCAGACCGACCACGCCTGCGCCGCCGCAAGGCGCACCGCGGGATCGGGGTCCGTCAGCCGGCGGTAGTACGCCGTCATCATGTCGCCCCGTTCCCCGGGCGGGATCATTGCGAGGTAAGGCTCCCACGCGTCGGGGAAAATCTCGTTGCATCCGCCCTGATAGAACCACTCGAGTTCCCGGCGGCGCAGCATGAAGATGCCGCGAAGCACGAGTTCGGTGACGCGCGCCGGATGGGCTTCGGCGTAGGCCAAGGCGAGCGTCGATCCCCACGAGCCGCCGAAAACCTGCCAGCGTTCGATGCCGAGGTGCTCACGCAACCGTTCGATGTCGGCAACGAGGTCCCACGTCGTGTTGCCGTCGAGTTCGGCATGCGGCGTCGAACGCCCGCATCCCCGCTGGTCGAACAGGACGATCCGGTAGGCGTCCGGATCGAAGAATCGCCGGCATTTCGCGTTGCAGCCGGCGCCGGGACCGCCGTGCAGGAACACGGCCGGCTTGCCGTGCGGGTTGCCGCATTGCTCGTAGTACACGCGATGCGGCGCGGCAACGGACAGAAATCCGGTGTCGAACGGCTCGACCTCCGGATAGAGCGGGCGGCGTTCGGTCGGCATGGGCGGGAACGGTGCCTTGCAGTGCGGCGGTGGCTGACGAATCGCCGGTGGTCGGGGCGGCGGGATTCGAACCCACGACCTCCTGCCCCCCAGGCAGATGCGCTACCAGGCTGCGCTACGCCCCGACAAGGCGATTCGAAACAACGGGAAATCTTAGCAGAACGGGAGTCGCCATCCCGCGCGCCAGATGCCGGCAATCAACGCTTGAGGATCTGCAGCAGTTCTTCGAGTTCCTGCCGCACCTGGCGCACGATCTGGTTCGAGATGCTGGCTTCCATGCGACCGTGCTGGCCTTCGATCCGCTGGCGCGCGCCGGTGATCGTGAAGCCCTGGTCATAGAGGAGCGCGCGGATGTGCCGGATCATCAGCACGTCGTGGCGCTGGTAGTAGCGGCGGTTGCCGCGCCGCTTGACCGGCTTCAGGTTGGGAAACTCCTGCTCCCAGTAACGCAGCACGTGCGGCTTGACGCCACACAGTTCGCTGACTTCGCCGATCGTGAAATAGCGTTTGGCCGGGATGACCGGCTGCTCGCTGTTATTGCCCTGATCCAGCATAGGCTTCTACCCGGATCTTCAGCTTCTGTCCCGGACGGAAGGTCACGACTCGGCGCGCGGAGATCGGAATCTCCTCGCCCGTTTTCGGATTCCGCCCAGGCCGCTGATTCTTGAATCGCAGATCGAAATTGCCGAACCCCGACAACTTGACCTGCTCCCCCTTTTCGAGCGCATCCCGCACGACGTCGAAAAACGCATCGACGAATTCCTTCGCCTCACGCTTGTTCAGCCCGACGTCGAGGAAAAGACGCTCGGCCATCTCCGCCTTCGTCAGCGTCATCTCATCCCCGCAACCTGGCCCCGAATTCGCGTTCCAGCGCCCCCACCGCCGCAGCCATCCAGCGGTCGGCGTCCTGATCCGTTAGCGTGCGCGAAGCGTCCTGCAAAATCAAGCCCATAGCGACACTCTTTCGACCCGGTGTCAAGCCCTGCCCCTGATAAACATCGAAAACCGTGAGTTGCGTCAACCCGGAGCCCACCGCTCCACGCACACACGCTTCCAATGCCGCCCATGGCACCTCCCGTGCGACCTCCACCGCCAAGTCCCGGCGCAGGGACGGGAAAGCCGGCAGGTCCGTGACACGTGGCAACGAGCGCCTGGACAGCGCCGCGGCATCAGCCTCGAAGACGACGGCCTCGCCATCGAGATCGAGCGCCTTCGCAACTCCCGGATGTAATGCACCGATCGTGCCGACGACAGCCCGATCCCGGATGATTCGCGCGCCTCGGCCGGGATGCAGCCACGGCGGCAACCCGCTCGCATCGAACGCCCAGCTTCCCGGGTCACCGGTCATCGCCAGCACGGACTCGAGATCGCCCTTGATGTCGTGGAAATCGACCGGGCGGCCCTGTTCGCCCCACTGCTCGGCAACAGCCGGACCACAGGCGACTGCCGCGATCCGCTCGACTTCGATCGGCGCTGCACCGGGCTCGGCCGAGGCGTGGAACACGCGGCCGATTTCGAACAGGCGGACGCGCGGTTGTTGCCGGCGGCGATTGCGAATCAGCACATCGACGAGTCCCGGCAACAACGACGTTCGCATCGCGCCAAGTTCGGCCGACAGGGGATTGGACAACATCACCACGCCGGAATCGCCGTGCCAATCCCGCAACCGCTGCACGTCCGTGAATGCGTAGCACACGGCCTCGTGGTAACCACGCGCCGCCAGTTGGGCACGCAGGTCCGAGGCCGGCAACCGGGCCTCGTCCGAGCGCGGTTCGGGCGGTGATCCGGCGGGGAGGCGCGATGGTATGCGGTCGTAGCCGTGGATGCGCGCCAGTTCCTCGATGAGGTCCTCCTCGCACGCGAGATCAAATCGACGCGAGGGGGGCGTCGCGCGCCAGCCGTCGGGCGTCACCGCGACTTCGAGGTCGAGTGCCGTCAGGATCCGCACGACTTCCGCGTCCGGGATGTCGATGCCGAGCACACGCCGGATGCGGTCCCGGCGCAACGAAATCGGCGGCCGCTCCGGCAAGTGGCCGGGGTCGACGGCTTCGAGCAGCGGCCCTGCCTGCCCGCCGGCCGCAGCCAGGATCAACGCGGTCGCGTGCTCCACGGCCCGGCGCGGCAGCTCGGGATCGACTCCGCGCTCGAAGCGATGTGCCGCGTCGGTGACCATGTTGAGGCGCCGGGCGCGCCCGGCGATCGCCATCGGCGTGAAATGCGCGGCCTCGAGGAAAACGTCCTTCGTGCCATCCGTCACGCGTGTATCGAAACCTCCCATCACGCCGGCCAAGGCAACTGGCCGATCCGCGTCGGTGATGAGCAAGAACCCGGGATCGAGGGAAACGTCGTTCCCGTCGAGCAGCTTCAGCGATTCGCCATCGCGCGCGCGGCGCACGCCGATCGGACCCTGCAGCCGCGCCGCATCGAACGCATGCGTCGGCTGTCCGAGCTCGATCATCACATATTGCGTCACGTCGACCAGCAGGCTGATCGGGCGGATGCCCGACCGCCGCAGGCGTTCGGCGATCCAGCCGGGGGTCGGCGCGCCGGCATCGACCCCTTCGAGGTAACGACCGCAGTAGCGCGGGCAATCCGCGGGAGCCGCAAGCTCGATCCGGATCCGGCGGTCGGTTTGCCCGGGAATCGGCTCGATCGTCACCGGCCGGGCCGGGACGCCGAATGCCGCTGCGACGTCGCTCGCGATGCCGGTCATCGACAGGCAGTCGCCACGATTCGGCGTGAGCCCAAGATCGAGCACGTGGTCGGGCAGGCCGAGCAAGGCGTCCAGCCGCTGGCCGGGTGACGCGTCGGCCGGCAATTCCAGCAAGCCGGAAGCGTCCGCGTCGAGCCCGAGTTCGCGCGCCGAACACAGCATGCCGTGCGACTCGACGCCGCGGATGCTGGCAGCCTCGATGGTGACGCCACCCGGCAGCGCCGCGCCGACCTTCGCGAGCGGCGCGAGCAGGCCAGCGCGTGCGTTCGGGGCGCCGCACACGACATCCAACTCGGTGTCGCCGGTATCAACGCGACAGACCTGCAGGCGGTCGGCTTGCGGGTGCCTCGCGCAGGAGATGATCCGCGCGACCACGACGTCGTCGAGACCCGTGCCGATCGCGGCGTCCGCCTCGACTTCGTGGCCGATCATGTTCAAGCGCTCGACGAGCGCGTCATGATCCGCGGGCAGGCGGACAATCTCGCGAAGCCAGTTTTCGGAAACCCTCATCGTTGCTGCCTGTCACCCTTGCCGCGGGACTCGGCCCGCCGGACTCGCACCGTTGTTCGTGCCGGGCAGACTTCCGTCCGCGCACGTGGATTGGTACCGGCCTACGCAAACTGTGCAAGGAACCTGGTGTCGTTGTCGAAGAACGCCCGCAGGTCCCTGACGCCGTACCGCAGCATCGCCAGCCGCTCGACCCCCATGCCGAACGCGAACCCGGTGTAGCGATCCGGATCGATGCCGCAATTCGACAGCACGTTCGGATGCACCATGCCGCAGCCGAGGACCTCGAGCCAGCGCGACCCACCCTCTGGCAGATCCCAGCGGATGATCACGTCGGCGCCGGGCTCGACGAACGGAAAGTACGTCGGCTTGAACATCATCTCGAAGTCGCGCTCGAAAAATGCGCGCAGGAACGCAACCAGGGTGCCCTTCAAGTCGGCCATCGTCGAACTGTCGTCGACCAGCAGGCCTTCGACCTGATGGAACATCGGCGAGTGCGTCTGGTCGGAATCGCTGCGATAGACCTTGCCCGGCGCGATGATCCGCACCGGCGGTTGCGCCTCGCGCAACGTGCGGATCTGCACCGGGGAGGTGTGCGTGCGCAGCAGCCGGCCGTCGCCGAAATAAAACGTATCGTGCATCGCCCGCGCGGGATGCAGCGCCGGAAAGTTCAAGGCTTCGAAGTTGTGCCAGTCGTCCTCGATCTCGGGACCTTCGGCCACCGAATAGCCGAGCTGCGCGAAGATCGCCTCGATGCGATCGAGCGTGCGGGTGATCGGATGGATCGTGCCACGTTGTGCGCGCCGACCGGGTAGCGTGACGTCGATGCCCTCCGACGCCAGTCGTCTGGCAAGGTCGGACTGCTCGAGTGCCATGCGCCTTGCCGCGATGGCGTCCGTGACCCGCTGCTTCAGCGCGTTGATTTCGGCGCCACGCACTTTGCGTGCATCCGGCGGCAAGGCGCCGAGCGCCTTCAGCGCCGTCGTGATCGCGCCGTTCTTGCCGAGCATCGCGACGCGCTGGCCTTCGAGTGCCTCCAGCGAGGCCGCCGAAGCGATGTCGGACAGCATCGTCGCCGCGGGAATGTCGGAACCACTCATTGCGTCCCCCGGCCCGGAATGGCTGGAACGACCCGGACCGGATCCCCCGGCGTGGCCGGCGTCGGGATTGCCGCGATCACGCCCGTTCGGCCCGGTGCCGCTGCGCGGGGTGTTGCAAGCCCCGACGCAGCAGTCCCTGATCATCCAATCATGCGGTGCGCCGGTTCACTTTGCGGCGTGGCCCTGCCCGGCACCGCCCAAGGCAGCCTTCGCGCGGCCAGCCAGCGTGCCGAACGCCGCGATGTCGTGCACGGCGAGATCGGCCAGCACCTTGCGGTCGATCGTGATGCCGGCCTTGCCGAGGCCGTTGATCATCCGGCTGTAGCTCAGCCCGAATTGGCGCGCACCGGCGTTGATGCGTGCGATCCACAGGCTGCGGAACTGCCGCTTGCGCTGCTTGCGCCCGATGTATGCGTACTGCAGGGCCTTCGTGACCGCTTGCTTGGCGACGCGATACACCTTGCGGCGCGCGTTGTAGTAACCCTTCGCCTTGTACAGCAGCTTCTTGTGCCGACGCCGGGCGGTGACACCACGTTTTACTCGTGCCATGTCAGCTCTCCGTCAGGCGTAGGGCAGCATGCGACGGACGCGACCGGCGTCCTCGGGGCGTACCTCGTTCGGCGCACGCAGGCCGCGTTTGCGCTTGGTGGCCTTCTTGGTGAGGATGTGGCTCTTGAACGCGTGGCCGCACTTGAACGAACCCGACGCGCGCTTGCGGAACCGCTTGGCCGCAGCCCGGTTGGTTTTCATCTTCGGCATGGTGCAACTCCGTTTTCGGTTTTGGTGACCGGCTGGGGCGGCGACCTCGCGATCGCACTTTCCATCCCTGCCCGTTCCGGCTTGTCGGGGACGGCCGGTTGACCGATCGTCCGGTTGGCCGTCCGTCGCTCCGCGACGGGCGGATGGCCTCGATGCACCGAGGCGAAACTCGTGTTCCGGCCGGACCGCTCCAGCGCCGCCCGGCTATTTCTTCTTCGGCGCAATCATCATCACCATCAGCCGCCCTTCCATGCGCGGATACTGCTCGATGACCGCGTCCTGCGCGACGTCGGCGGAAATCTTGTCGACCATCGCGCGGCCCAGTTCCTGATGCGCCATTTCACGGCCGCGGAACCGGATCGTGATCTTGACCTTGTCGCCTTCCTCGAGGAAGCGGCGCAGGTTGCGAAGCTTGATGTTGTAGTCGCCGACGTCGGTCGTCGGACGAAACTTCAGCTCCTTGATCTCGACCTGCTTCGACTTCTTGCGGGTCGCCTGCGCCTTCTTCTGCTGCTCGAACTTGAACTTCCCGAAGTCCATGACCCGGCAGACCGGCGGGTCGCCGTTCGGCTGGATCTCGACCAGGTCAAGCCCGGCTTCCTCGGCCATCGCCAGCGCTTCGTCGCGCGACAGGATTCCGACCTGCTCCCCGTCGGCGCCGATGACCCGGACCCGCGGGACGCGGATCTCCTGGTTGCGGCGATTGCCCTTGTTGTCTGTGGTGGCGATACGTCATCCTCCCCGCACGTCGGCGACACCCCCGGCGGCCGCCTCGGCAGCCGGCATTTCCGGGGACCTCAGGTGTTCGGCAAACTCCGGCAGGCCCATTGAACCGAGGTCCTGTCCGGACAGCGCCCGCACGGATACGGTGCCGGAAGCCTTCTCGCGGTCACCGACGACCAGAAGGAACGGGACTTTCCCCAGCGTGCGCTCGCGAATCTTATAGCCGATCTTCTCGTTGCGCAAATCCGCCTCGACCCGGAACCCTTGTCCGGCAAGGGTTTGCGCAATTTCCTTCGCGTAGCCCGCCTGCGCATCCGTGATGTTCAGGACCGCCGCCTGCACCGGTGCCAGCCAGACGGGAAAATTGCCGGCGTGGTGCTCGATCAGGATGCCGAGGAAGCGCTCCATCGAGCCGACGATGGCCCGATGCAGCATGACCGGCGTGTGCCGCTGGGAGTCTTCGCCAACGTACTCGGCGCCCAGGCGCCCCGGCATCGAAAAATCGACCTGCATCGTGCCAAGCTGCCAGTCGCGGCCGATCGCGTCGCGCAGGTGGTATTCGATCTTGGGCCCGTAGAAGGCACCCTCGCCCGGCAGTTCCTTCCATTCGGCGCCGGCCTGACGCAGCGCCGAGCGCAGCGCCTCTTCGGACTTGTCCCAGATGGCGTCATCGCCGATTCGCTTGTCGGGGCGCAACGCCAGCATCAACTCCACGTCCTTGAAGCCGAAATCCGAGTACACCTTCAGGGCCTGGCGGTGGAAGTCCACGACTTCCTGCTCGATCTGGGCCTCGGTACAGAAGATGTGACCATCGTCCTGCGTGAACGCGCGCACGCGCATCAGTCCGTGCAACGCGCCGGAGGGCTCGTTGCGCGTGCACGAGCCGAACTCGCCGTAGCGGATCGGCAGGTCGCGGTAGCTGTGCAGGCCGTCGTTGTAGATTTGCACGTGGCCCGGGCAGTTCATCGGCTTCACCGCGTAGGTGCGCTTTTCCGACTCGGTGAAGAACATGTTGTCCTTGTAGTTGTCCCAGTGGCCGGACTTCTTCCACAGCGACACGTCGAGGATCGACGGGCACTTGACCTCCTGGTAACCGGACTCGCGGTACACGCGGCGCATGTACTGTTCGACCTGCTGCCAAAGCGTCCAACCCTTGGCATGCCAGAACGCCATGCCGGGCGCTTCCTCCTGCATGTGGAACAGGTCGAGCTGCTTGCCGATCTTGCGATGGTCGCGCTTCTCGGCTTCCTCGAGCTGGGAGAGATACGCGTTGAGGTCCTTGTCGTTGAGCCACGCCGTGCCGTAGATGCGTGACAGCATTTCGTTGTCGGAATTGCCGCGCCAGTACGCCCCGGCAGTCTTCATCAATCTGAACGACTTCAGGCGCCCGGTATCCGGCACGTGCGGGCCGCGGCAGAGGTCGGTGAACTCACCCTGCGTATAGAGCGACAGTTCCTCGTTGGCCGGAATCGCCTCGATGATCTCGGCCTTGTAGTCTTCGCCGAGGCCACGGAAGAACCGCACCGCATCGTCGCGTGACTTCACGCTGCGCGACACCGGCAACGCGGCCGCGGCGATCTTCTTCATCTCCGCCTCGATGGCCGGCAGGTCTTCCGGCTTGAACGACTCGCCCTTGGGCGCGAAGTCGTAATAGAAGCCGTTCTCGATCACCGGACCGATCGTCACCTGGGTACCCGGGTGGAGCCGTTGCACGGCCTGCGCCAGCAGGTGCGCCGTGGAGTGCCGGATGATGTCGAGTGCCTCGGGAGACTTCTCGGTGATGATTTCGACACGCGCATCGCGATCGACCACGTGCGAAAGGTCAACCACCCGGCCGTCGACCTTGGCGGCGAGAGCGGCCTTGGCGAGGCCAGCGCCGATCGAAGCGGCGACGTCGCGGACACTGGGCGGCGCATCGAATGTTTTCTTGCTGTCGTCGGGAAGCGTGATCGTGATCATGGTCGAGGAAAGTTCGGGTTGTCTCTGAATCCGGGACGCGATGCCGGTGCGGAAAGCGACCTGTTCGCTTCCAATCCGAGTGGGAGGTTCCGCCGGTAACCCTTCGAAATCCCAAGCACAAAAAAAGGCGCCAAGGCGCCCTCGTGGAACGGTCCCGGCCCGGATGCTCAGCTTGGCGAGTACGTAGTCACCATGTCGCACTCTCGACCGGCGTCGCCGCGGGCCACCTGTCTCGAATATCGCCTGCAACGCTAACGCAGCGGCCGCAGACCGTCAACGGTGGACTGGAACATTTGTGCGCCATCGGGCCGCACGTTATAGTCGCGCCCCTCGCGGCCGCCGAACAGCACCGCGACGGCCCCGGGCAGTTAGCTCAGCGGTAGAGCACTACCTTGACATGGTAGGGGTCACAGGTTCGATCCCTGTACTGCCCACCAGATTCAACGAGTTGGGAAGTCATCCTGAAGCTGTGTGGCAGCTCCGGGACATGCCTGCCGCGTCCGCCGGAAGCAATCATGTGAATCGCCGGATGACGTACAAGCCGGCGCACAGCGCGATGCCGATCGCGTACAGCAGCCACGTCGTGCCGACGAACCACGGATAGGCCAGCAGCGCGATGCCGGTGAGCGCGGGCAGCCACTCCATCTGCTTCTTGCCGTACGTCAGCAGCGCGAAACCGATGACGCCGAAGACGATCTGGGCGAACAGGTTGGCGGGAGTCGGCATTGGTTCGAAGTCCGCGTCGCGGGGCCTTTCGCGACGATACTCCGCCCGCGAACATCCTGTCCTTCGCGGGTCACCCGTCCGGCGCGTCGACTCGAGGCTTGCGGCCCAGGTCGAACACGACCACGATCTGGCCACCGGACCGGTCGGTCGCCTCGACCCTCGACAGCCGGTGGCTGCCGTCGCAGACCCACGCCCGCACGGTACCGTCGACCGCGGCAGTCGGGAGCTGGCCTGAGCCGATGAAACGGTAGACGGTCGCCGGGCACGCCCCGCTTTTCGAACGCCCGACCTCGTGCACGTCACGAATCGACGCGATGGCTGCGCGCATCGCGGCCGGATCGAATGGCGCGATCGGCACGAGGTCCCGGCTCACCGGCGTCCAGTGCCCGAACGTTTCCGCCCATGCGCCGTGAGGCGTCACGATGAACGTCAACCCGGACGTCGTGGCCCGGATGCGGTCCGGGAAGATCACTTCGATGTCGCCATCGATGACCGGCGTGCCGGGACCGAATACGTTGCCACTTGCGCGCGCCACGAAACCGCCGGCCGCAAGGATCCGTTCGAAGGCCCGCTGCACGTCGGCACGCGCGTTGGCGTGGGCAAGTACCGGAATCACGGCGAACACCGAGAGCAGCAGCAGTCGAAGCATCGGGAGTATCCGGAGTGGACGAGGGCCCAGTATCGTTCGCGCGCCTGAACGGCCGGCGACCCGGATTCAATCCGCGCCGGCAAGCGGGAACGACGCGTGCACGATGTATTCGGGGCGCGAGCCGGTGATGCTTTCGACCAACGCGAACGACGCCACGTCCCATGCGATGGGTTCAATCGCGCCGGCGGTGAGCGGGATCGCGGACCTTGCGAATGTCACATGTGGCGCGAACCGCTCGCCATCCTCAAGGCCCAGCGCCGCCAGCGACGCGGCCAGCGCGCGACGGAGGCCCACCAGGCCCCCGGGAACCTGGCGGCATCCGACCCACCAGGCGCCCACCTTTCCGCGGAAGCCGCCGCATGCATCGAGCGTCAACGTGAACCGATCCGACCTCACCGAGCCGGCGGCGTCGATCAACCGCGGCAGCGGTACCCCGCAGGCCCCCAAGAACATCAAGGTCATGTGAAAGCGGTGGGGAACCGTCCGCCGCGCGTGGGCGATGTTCCCGGCCAGGAGGCGTTGGGCCTGGCGGGCGATTGCGTCCCGCACGATCGCATCGGGCCAGAGCGCAAAGAACAGACGTGGCACTCCGGCTTTGCCGTTGGCCTGCGGCTTCGCTCCGGATTCACCGGATCGCCGTGACGGACCGAATTCAGCCATGCCCGTTCGCGAACCGATCACCGCCTATCGCAACTGGCTGTCCTTGCTGCCGCGGCGGTTGTAACCGCTGAATGTCTTTTCGGCGTGGTCGCGTTCCGTCTGGCAGGCGACGCACAACCGCACGCCCGGAACGGCTTCACGACGCGCTTCGGGAATCGGCGCACCGCACTCCTCGCAACGGCTGAGCCCAGGACCCTTGCCCTGCTTTTCCCGCGCACGCGCCACGGCGTCGGCGACCGTCGCGTCGATCTGGTCCTGCACCGAATCGTCGTTGACAAAGCCCTTGGCCATGCCGACAACGTAAGGCCGCAGGCGCTGTCTGGCAAGCCCGCGGAATCATTCCGGCAAGGCCGGGTTGCCCGTCGCGGGACTCAACCGACCCTGGCAATGGCGACGCAATCCCGCCCGCGCGCCTTGGCCGCATAAAGCGCATGGTCGGCCGACAAGATGAGATCCTGTGGCCGATTGCTGGCGTCGGGACTGGCCGCGCTGGCACCGACACTGACGGTGACGAACGGACCAACCCGGGAATCCGGATGCGGAATGGATCGGCCGCGCACGGTCGAACACAGGTGTTCCGCAACGCGCGCAGCATCTTCGATCTTGCATTCCGGCATCAGGATGGCCAGTTCTTCCCCGCCGTAGCGCGCCACGAGGTCCTGCTCGCTGCGGACGCTGGCGCTGCACAGGCGGGCGATGTCACGCAGGCACTCGTCGCCGTGCAGGTGCCCGCGGCTGTCGTTGAGGGCCTTGAAGCAATCGACGTCCACCAGCAGCAGGGCCAGCGGCTGCCGGCTGCGGGAATGACGCTGCCATTCCTCGTCGATCCGCTCGTTGAAACAGCGACGATTGGCGATGCCCGTCAGGCCGTCGCTCATCGACAAGGCCCGCAACTTGCGATTCGCGGTCTCGAGTTCGCCCACGACTCGCGCGAGGTGGATGGCCCCGGCAACCTGGCCCGCAACCGCCTCGAAGGCCTTGCAGACGTCCGGCGTGAAGAAATCGCCGCGGACGCTTTCGAGGTTCAGCACGCCGTGCATCCGGCCTCGATGGAGGATCGGGACGATGAATTCGGAACTCACCTCGAAATTGCCGGGCACGTAGTCCGGGTCGTGCCTGACCTCGGTGATCAATTGGCATTCGCCGGTGCGCGCGCAGCGCCCCGATGCGCCGAGCGTCACCGGCCACGGCATGCCGCCCGGCAACTCGAGTTCGATCCGGCCCGACCACACTTCCTTCACGAAGTGGCTGCGCTCCGCGTTCAGCAGGATGATGCTCGCGATCGTCACCGGCAGGCGCCGGGTGATGCAGTCGACGATGGCGCGCAGCACCGCGTCAAGCGTCTCGGCCTGCAGCGCTTCGTGCGAAACTTGCGCGAGGATTTCCATCAGCATCGCGTGGCGGCCGAACGCATCGCGTTCGTCCCACAGCGGATGCTGCCCCCGGATGTCCGCTGTACGCGCCTCGGATGGCATCACATCACTCCATTCGCGCCGTAGTGTAACCGGACCGGAGTACCGCCTACATGACACCGTCGCCATGTCCGCCACCCCGCGATCAAGAGCCGCTCCCGTGGCGCGGGAGCCATCGATGAGACTTTATGGCCACCCGTTCTCCTCGTATACGCAGAAAGCGCTGATTGCGCTGTACGAAAACGGCTTGCCGTTCGACTACCGGATGCTGGCACCGGACCACCCCGACGTGCTGGCGGATTTCGCCGAACGGTGGCCGATCAAGCGCTTCCCGTTGCTGGTCGATGGGGAACGCCAGGTGATGGAGGCCACTTGCATCATCGAATACCTCGCCGTGCATCACCCGGGTCCGGTCCGGCTGATTCCGCAGGATGCCGACGCGGCGCTCGAGGCCCGCATGCTCGACCGGTTCTTCGACAACTACATCCACACGCCGCTGCAGAAGATGGTGTTCGACCGACTGCGGCCGGAGGCCGACCGCGACCCGTATGGCGTCGGCGAAGCGTGCAAGATGCTCGACACGGCCTACGCATGGCTGGACGAACGCATGGCCGGTCGCGAGTGGGTGGCGACGGGGACGTTCACGCTCGCCGATTGCTCGGCAGCCCCAAGCCTTTTCTACGCCGACTGGGCGCATCCGATCGACGGGAAATTCGAACGCGTGCGCGAGTACCGGGCGCGGTTGCTCGCGCGGCCCTCGGTCGCGCGCTGCGTCGATGAAGGGCGGCCGTATCGCTCATTCTTTCCGCTCGGGGCCCCGGATCGCGACTGACCGCCGCGGTGATTGCGCCTGCGCATGGCCGCAATCAGCGTCAATTAAGGTTTGGGGGCGTACGGAAAGATTTGGCGGTGTCGTACCGGGGAGGTTCCAGCCATGTCTGCCCACGCTCATTCGCGAATGCGTCCGGTTGGCGTATCCACTGGCGCTCGACTACGCGCGCATCCGGCGCGCGACCACCTCGTGGTGCGCGATGTTGGCGCCGGAAGACACCGTCGCGCAGTCGATGCCCGACGCGAGCCCCGCCAAGTGGCACCTCGCCCACACGACGTGGTTCTTCGAGGAGTTCCTGCTCGCGCCGTTCGATTCCGGTTACCGCCGCTTCCGCGACGGGTGGAATTTCCTGTTCAATTCCTACTATCGCACTGTCGGGTCGATGTATGCGCGGCCGCAGCGCGGGATGCTGACACGGCCGACCCTCGACGAAGTCCGCGACTACCGGGTCCACGTCGATGACGCCATGACGCGCCTGATCGATGCCCGCGGCGACGAGGCGGAAGTGCGATCGCGGACCATCCTCGGCTGCAACCACGAACAGCAGCACCAGGAGCTGCTGTTGACCGACATCAAACACTTGTTCTCCCTGAACCCGCTGCGACCGGTATTTCGCGAGGCACCGGCGGGCGCGCCTGTTTCGGGACCCGTCGATCTTCACTACTTGGCCGGTCGCGACGGCATCGTCGAAATCGGCCACGGCGGCGACGGTTTCGCATACGACAACGAAGGACCTCGCCACCGGGCGCTGCTGCATCCCCACGCCATCGCGAACCGCTGCGTGACGAACGCCGAATTCCGCGCGTTCATCGACGCCGGTGGCTATCGCAAGCCACTGCTGTGGCTGTCGGACGGCTGGGATGCCGTGTGCCGGGAAGGATGGCGACACCCTCTCTATTGGGACGACGCGCTGGAAACGACGTTCACGCTCGCCGGGCGGCGTGCGATCGACCCCGCGGCGCCGGTGTGCCACGTCAGCTTCTTCGAAGCCGATGCATTCGCTCGCTGGGCCGATGCGCGGCTGCCGACGGAGTTCGAGTGGGAAGCCATGGCGAACGGACTTCCGGCCGACGGCCGTTTCGCCGGTTCGGACGTGCCCGAACCGCGGCCCGCGGCGGCCCAGGGCGCCGCTGGCGTTCCACTGCAGACGTTCGGTGACGTTTGGGAATGGACCGCCAGCCCCTATATCGGTTACCCGGGATACCGGCCGGCGGCCGGTGCCCTCGGCGAATACAACGGCAAGTTCATGAACGGACAACGGGTGCTGCGGGGGGGGTCGTGCGCGACGCCGGCGGGGCACGTCCGTGCGAGCTACCGCAACTTTTTCCCGCCAGCCGCGCGCTGGCAATTCAGCGGCCTGCGCCTTGCGAGGAACGCATGAACGCGAAGATTCCCGTCCTGCACCGGGTTCGCGACGACGACCGGCCCGTCAATGGACACGACACGATCCTGGCCGATGCGCTGCACGGACTGGGGCTGCATCCGAAACGGCTGCCCTCGAAGTATTTCTATGACGCGCGGGGATCCGGACTGTTCGAACGAATCTGCGAACAGCCCGAGTACTACCTGACCCGCGTTGAACGCCGGATCCTGACCGACCACGTCGACGACATCCGCGCCCGCGTCGGTCCCGGGGCGTGCCTCGTCGAGTACGGCAGCGGCAGCGGCATCAAGACCCGCATCCTGCTGCGCAACCTCGATGCGCCGGTCGCGTACATGCCGGTCGAAATTGCGCCGGCAGCACTCGGCGCCAGCGTCGCGGCGCTCACACGCGAGTTCCCGGACCTCGAAATCCTGCCGGTATGCGCGGATTTCACGGCGCCGAAGACACTGCCGCGCCCGTCTCGGCCGCCGCGGAGCACGGTCGTCTTTTTCCCGGGTTCCACGATCGGCAACTTCGAGCGCGACGAGGCGCAGCGCCTGCTGGCGCGGATGCGCACCGAGGTGAGCCGTGGCGGCAGCCGCAAGGGCGGCGTGCTGATCGGCGTCGACCTGGTCAAGGACACCGCGCTGCTCGATGCGGCCTACAACGACGCCGCCGGCGTCACCGCCGCGTTCACGCTCAATTTGCTCGAGCGGCTGAACCGCGAAGCCGGCGCCGACTTCGAACTCGCGTCGTTCCACCACCGCGCGCGCTACCACGCATTCGCGGAACGCATCGAGACCCACATCGTCAGCGACCGCGAACAGGATGTGCACGTCGGCGGGCGTACGTTCCACTTCGCCGAAGGGGAGCCGATGCTGGTCGAATACAGTTGCAAGTACACGTTGGCCGGGTTCGCGCGCCTCGCGGCGCGCGCCGGCCTGGACGTCGAAGCGGTCTGGACCGACGCTTCGCAACTTTTCAGCGTGCAATGGCTGACGGTTGCCTGACGCCCGGGGCAGCGAATCGAATGCTTTTTTTCGAAGCACGGCGACTTTCCGCCGCCGTTGGACAATTCCGCAACATGACCACAAGGAGAATTCGATGAAAATCACGGTTGGTTCCATCAATACCCTCGTCGCCGGCGCCATCGCATTGGCGATTCCGGGGCTCGGCATCGCAGCCGGGCCGGAGCACGCCGAATACGTCGCCCACCTGCACGCGATGAACACGACGGCAGCCCACGCGAAGACGACGGGCACCGCACAATTCAACATCAGCGGCGACACGCTCACGATCCACGTCTCGGTCCGCGGCGCGCCACCCGACATGGTGCACTGGCAGCACTTCCACGGCTTCGCGGATGGCAAGGCCGCGACTTGCCCGACGGCGGCCGACGACGCCAACCACGACGGCATCGTCGACCTGATCGAGACCGGCAAGACCGCGGGCACGACAATGGTGCCTTTCATTGCCGAACCCGCGACCATGGACGTCGCCCACGGCACGTACCCGAAGGCGGACGCGAAGGGCGACTATGCGTACGAAGCAAAGGTATCGTTGAAGGCGCTCGACGCGGCATTCGACAAGGCGTTCCCCGGCCAGAAACTCGACCTCGACAAACGCGTTGTCTTCATCCACGGCGTGGCGGCCGACGCGAAGCTGCCAGCGACCGTCGCCTCGCTCGGCACCATCCCGGCGCAGGTGACTTTGCCGATCGCCTGCGGCCAGATCGAGCGTGTGCACGCGCGAGCCGCCTACTGATACGTCGTTGATCCGCCGACGGGCGGTTTCCAGGCCGCCCGTCACCCCGAGACGCGAAGGAACGCCCGATGTCGATGTCACGGACGCCAACCGGCAGGGCAGAGCGGCGAGGCATTCCGGCGGCGGCCACCCGCCTCCTCGCGCCTGCGGCATTGGCCACGTTGCTCGCGGCCTGTACCGCGGCGCCGCCGAAACCCGCGCGACCGCCATCCGAGGTTCGCGCCGAGATCGTCCACCTGCTGCCTTCCGCGGTCCGTGACCGGGAAGGCTGGGCCCGCGACATCCAGATCGCGTTTTCGGCGCTGCAGATCGATCCCGGCACCGACAACCTCTGCGCGGTGCTTGCGGTCACGGCACAGGAATCGGGCTTCGCCAGCGACCCCGCCGTTCCCGGCCTCGGCCGTATCGCACGCGCGGAAATCGAACGGCGCGCGGCCCTGCACCACGTGCCGGTGTGGATGCTCGACGCGGCGCTGCACCTGAAATCACCCGATGGGCACAGCTACGCCGATCGCATCGACGCCGTTCGCACCGAACGCGAGCTGAGCCGGATCTTCGAAGACCTGATCGGATCGGTTCCCCTCGGCCGCAGGTTGTTCAGCGATGCCAACCCCGTCAAGACCGGTGGCCCGATGCAAGTCAGCGTCACGTTCGCCGAAAGCCATGCCGAACGCCAACCGTATCCGTACCCGGTCGACGGCTCGATCCGCCACGAGGTGTTCACGCGGCGCGGCGGGCTCTATTTCGGCATCGCGCACCTGCTTGGATATCCCGCGCCGTATGACCGCATGCTGTATCGTTTTGCCGACTACAACGCGGGCTTCTACGCCAGTCGCAACGCGGCATTCCAGAACGCCGTCAGTGCCGCGACCGGAATTCCGCTCGTCCTCGACGGCGATCTCGTCGATTACCGGCACGATTCGACCGGTGCGACCGAGGCTGCCGTGCTGGCGCTCGGCCCGCGACTCGACATGAGCCCGCGCAGGATCCGCGCCGCGCTGGCCGATGGCGAATCCCCGGACTTCGCGCAGTCGAGCCTGTACCGGCGGGTGTTCGCCCTCGCGGAAACCGCCACACGCCACCCGCTGCCACGCGCGGTCGTCCCGGACATCGCGCTCGAAAGCCCGAAAATCACGCGCAAGCTGACGACACGCTGGTTTGCGGAGCATGTCGACCAGCGCTACCGCACCTGCCTCGCCACCGCAGCGAAGCACTAGGGATGCTCTGATCAAACCCACGTCTGCCGGCAGACCGACCGGTGACGCCTGCGCGGGTTTGATCGGAGCATCCCTCGCCCACCCGCTCAATGGGCGCGTGCATACTCGATCGCGGCACGCACGGCCATCACCTGCGCGGCGTTGCACTGCTCCGGCGTCGCCCGCGGGCTGTCGGGATACACCTCGGTGGTCGTGCGGTAGCGCGCCGGCGTGATGCTCGTGCACAACCCGAGCTCGCGCAGCGGGTAGCGGATGACGCCGGGCGCGAACACCGGCGAGCCGATGATCTCGCCCTTCGCGTCGGCGGGCGCAATGTGCGTGACCGTCGCGACCGCCGCGATGACGGCCTGCTGGAACTCCGGTTGCGGGTGCTCGGTGTCGTCGACCACGTAGAAGCCATCCGGAATGCCTTCCGGAACGAAGGCTTTCCCGTCGCGGGCGGCCAGTGCCGGGCGGAACTCGCTCTCGTCCGTGTCGGTGGTTTCGTGCAGGTCGATGTGCAGCAGGATCCGTTCGCGAATCGGCGCGACCAGTTGCATCAGCGCCGCCGACTCCGGTGCCGGGCTGTTCGCCCGGAACGAACGGTTCGGGTCGATCGCGAAAGGATTCCAGCGATGGATCCGCTCGTACGCCCACGGACTGACGCACGGCACGACGATGAGGTTCTCATGCCCCGCATGTTCGACCCCGTGGCGTTCGACGAACTGCAGTGCCCCATGCACCCCGCTGGTTTCATACCCGTGCACTCCGCCGGTCACCAGCACGATCGGCCGGTCATCGCGCCATCCGCGGCTGCGGATCGCGTACAGCGGGAAGGTGCCATCGGGCAGATAGTCGAGTTCGCCGAACCGGTCGACATCGAATCTCGCACGCAAGCGATCGATCGGGCCCAGCACGTCGTCGGCATAACTCCGTTGCCGGCGTTGCCGGGAGCGCCATTGTTTGCGCTCCCGATCTCCCCACGGCTGGCCGGGTGTGCCGATCGGACGGGCTGCGGCGGTCGTCATTGGTCAGGTGCCGTGGAAAAACGACTTCGCACTCTAGCACCGCGACTTTCGCGGCGGATCCGCGGGCCAATCGCCGGCGGGACACTTCCGGCGCGGCCACCGCCGTGAGAAAGTCGCGCCCGGTCGGAGAGGAAACCCGGGGAGACGCCATGGCGGCAAAGCGACTGGTCGCGCGCCTGCGCGAGCACGACTGGCTGGCCGCGTTCATCGAGCTGGTGATCGTCGTCGCCGGCATCCTGATTGCGCTGCAGGTCAGCAACTGGAACCAGGAACGCGTCGACCACGCGCGTGCGAACCGCTACTACGCGCGGTTGCATGCCGATTTGATGCTCGACGCCGCGACCATCGACAACGCGATTACCTTCTGGACGCAGGTGACGAAGTTCGGCGAGCAGGCGATGGCGTTCAGTGAACACGGGACGCTCGTGGAAGGCTCGGGCTGGAAGACACTGCTGGCTTTCTATCAAGCCAGCCAGATTTATCCGTTCGAGTTGGCCGACACGACGTTCGTCGAGATGCGCTCCAGCAGCGACCTCTCGCTGATTGCCGACGAAGGGCTGCGCGAGCGCCTCGCCGACTATTACCGCCTCACCGGGAACGAAATGCGCAATGACATCCTGCGCCACAACCCGGCCTACCGGCTGCAGATCCGCGGACTGACGCCGTGGCATGTGCAGCAGTACGTCTGGGAGCACTGTTTTCGCCAGGGCGAAGGCGCGCAGCAGGCCTTGGTCGACTGCGCATCGCCGATCAGCAACGACGATGCGGCTGCAATCCTGGAATCCTTCCGGCGCGATCCGACCCTGTTGCCGAACCTGCGCACCTGGATGTCACAGCTGCAAGTCAGCACCATCATCGTCGCCAATACGCGACGCGAGACCGTCGCACTGGAGGCGGCGGTCCAGAATGCCCGTCGTGACACGCCCGCGCTTTCGGGACCCTGATCGCACGTTTTGCGAGTTGCCCCGCCGCGCGCAAGAATGGCCTCCCCTGCTCCCCAGGCGGGAGTGGCACTTTCCACCCCGAGGAACCTCCGGCATGTTCGCGAAACGATTCGCCGCCATTGTCCTTGCGCTGTCATCAACGGCCGCACTCGCGCAAGGCGACGGCCCCGCCGGCGCGATGCACTGGCGCCTGCTCGGGCCATTCCGCGCGGGCTGGGGCACGATCGCGGCGGGGATACCGGACCAGCCGAACACGTTCTATTTCGGCGCCGCGGGTGGCGGCGTCTGGAAAACAGTCGACGCCGGTGCGACGTGGCATTCGCTGGGCGACCATTTGCCCGCCGCGGCAGTGGGAGGGCTCGCGATCGCGCCGTCGGATCCGAACGTGATCTATGTCGGCACCGGGCAAGTGGCGCCGCGCTACGACGTACAGGCAGGCAACGGCGTATTCAAATCCACCGACGGTGGCAAGACCTGGACTTATACGGGGCTCGAAGCGACGCGCCACATCGGCGCGATCCTCGTCGATCCGCGGGATGCGGACACGGTGCTGGTCGGCGCGCTCGGCCACTACTTCGGCCCGAACCCCGAACGTGGCGTGTTTCGTTCGACCGATGGCGGCAAGACCTGGACGCGCACACTGTTCGTGAACGACGACACCGGCGTCGTGGATCTTGCCCGGGATCCGGCCAATCCGGACATCGTCTACGCCGCGGCATGGCAGATGCGCAACTACCCGTGGTTGTCGTATTTCCAGCCGAACGCCGGGCCGGGCAGCGCGATCTACCAATCGGTCGATGGCGGCGCCAGTTGGAAACGCCTTTCCGGTCACGGTTGGCCGGACGCGACACTCGGCCGCATCGGACTCGCCACCGCCAGCGGCGGGCGCGTCTACGCGGTGGTCAACGCGGCACCGAACAGCGGCAACGTGCCGCATGCGGCGTCGCGGGACGAAGGCGGCCTCTACCGTTCCGACGACGGCGGCGCGAGCTGGCAACGCGTGAGCAGCGAGGGTTGGCTCGAGAACGATTACTTCTGCCGCATCGCGGTCGATCCGTCGAACCGCAATCGCGTGTTCTCCGCGGGCCAGTCGATCCGTGTTTCGGACGATGGCGGCAAGACGTGGCAAATCATGAAGGGCGCGCCGGGTGGTGACGACTATCACTTCATCTGGATCAATCCGAAGCACCCGGACCACATCATCACCGCGAGCGACCAGGGCACCGTGGTGAGCGTCGATGCTGGCGCGCACTGGAGCGACTGGTACAACCAGCCGACCGGGCAGTTCTACCACCTCGCCGCCGACAACCGGTTCCCGTACTGGGTGTACTCCGGGCAACAGGATTCGGGCACGGTCGGCATCGCCAGCCGCAGCGATTACGGCGTGCTGAGCTTCCGCGACTGGCATCCGGTCGGTGGCGACGAGCGCGACTACGACGTGCCCGATCCGCAGGATGCGAACATCGTCTATGGCTCGGGCCTCGGCGGACGGCTGTCGCGCTGGAACGCGCGTACCGGCGAAGTGCAGAACATCTCGCCGTGGCCGGTGATGAGCTACGGCGTGCGGCCGACGACGGTGAAGTACCGCTACACCTGGATCACGCCGATCGCGGTGTCGCAGATCGCGCCGTATCCGCTGTACCAGGGCGCGCAGGTACTGTTCCGTTCGCTCGACAAGGGTGCGACGTGGCAAACCATCAGCCGCGACTTGTCCGCGAAGAATCCGCACGCCAGGGATTGCGCCGGCAACCTCGCACCCGCAAAGGCACGCGAGTGCGGTTATGGCGTGATCTTCTCGATTGCATTGTCGCCGCGCGACAACGACGAAATCTGGGTCGGCACCGACGACGGCACGATCCAGCGCACGCGGGATGGCGGCAAGACCTGGAAGAACGTCACGCCAAGGCTCGTTCCGGCGTGGGGCAAGGTTGCGAGCGTGGACATCAGCGCCGCGAGCAAGGACACGGTGTACGCCGCAATCGACAACCACCGCCAGGATGATTTCTCGCCGCGCGTGCTGCGCACCCACGACGGCGGCGAGAATTGGACCGACATCGGCGCCGGCTTGCCGAAGGGGCATTTCGTCGACGTGGTGCGTTCCGATCCCGTCACGCCGGGTTTGCTGTATGCCGGCACCGATGCCGGTGTGTTCGTGTCGTACGACGACGGCACACGCTGGCAATCGCTGCAACTCGACCTGCCGACGGCGTGGGTGCGCGACTTGCTCGTGCACGACGGCGACCTGATCGCCGCGACGCAAGGCCGCGCGATCTGGGTGCTGGACGACCTGGCGCCGCTGCGCCAGCACGCAAAGCTGCAGGCGAACGCGGATGTCCTGTTCGATCCGGCAACGGTCGTGCGCGTGCGCGGCAGCCAGAACAAGGACACGCCGCCACCCGCCGACACGCCGCTCGGCGAGAATCCGCCGGACGGAGCCATCATCGATTACCGGCTGGCGTCGAATGCGAAAGCCGTCGCGCTGGAGATCCGCGACAGCCACGGCAACGTCGTGCGTCGTTTCGCCAGCGACATGCCGGAAACGCTTCCCCACGCCGAGCGGTATTTTGCGAAAGCGTGGACGCAGCCACCGCCGCAACTTTCGGCCAAGGCTGGCGCGCATCGCTTCGTGTGGAACCTGCGCCTGCCGCGTCCGCGTGCGGTGCATTACGACTATGGCATCAATGCCGTGTTCCGCGACGGTACGCCGATCGTGCCGCAAGGCATGCTGGCGGCGCCCGGCGAATACACCGTGGCGCTGATCGTCGACGGCAAGACGCTGACCGCGCCATTGAAGATCGTGCCCGACCCGCGCGTGCCGTTCGACGCCAAGGCACTGGACGCGGCACTGGCCTTCGGCAAGGACATCGACCAGGCACTCGACAAGGGATACGTTGCCTACGCACAGATGCACGATGTCGCGGGGCAGCTCGATTCGATCGGCAAGCCCCCGCTGCCGGGGACACTGCAATCGGCGATTTCCCGCTACCACAAGGCCGTCGAAGTGCTGCAATCGGGCGGTAGCGACGCTGGCGAAGACCTCGGCGCCATCGGCGGCGGATTGTCCGCCGTGGCGACGGATGTCGAGGGCAGCGACGCCGCGCCGACCCAGCCTCAGCTCGAAGTGGTCGCCGAGCTCGATGCCCGGCTCACGCGCGCGCTGGCCACGTGGGACCGCATCCAGCACGCCGAACTGGCGGCCTTGAATGCCGCGCTGGAAAGTGCCGGCAAGGCCACCCTCACCGTCCCGGCTTCCGACGCGGTCCATCTGGAACATGCCACCGAGTCGAAGGACCTGCCTTGACTCGAAGCGGCAGCCAATGGAGTGCCCCGTCCGAGCGCAGACAGATTCCGATTCGAACCCGCAACGTTCACGGCTCAGCCGCCACCGCGTCCGGCCGGGTCGCACGCTGCTGCGCAATGGTGGTGATGCTCACATCGGGATTGGCTCCGGACACGCAGGCCGCGAACCCGGGCTACGATCGGCCGGGACTCGGATTCTCGCCCGCAGTGCTGCAGATCGGCGATGTCACCTGGGAACAGGGGTTGCCGGACTGGAGCGAAACCGATGGCGCTTCGTTTTACACCGCCGACTCGGTGTTGCGGATTGGCGTCGGCGGCGCGTTCGAGCTGCAACTCGGTACTTCGTACGACCGTCTTTCGGCTGCGGTCGGATCCGCGAGCGGGCGTGGCAGCAGCAGCCTCGGCGTGAAGTTCGCATTGCCGGCTTCCGGGGATCTCGGTTGGGGTCTGCTGGGTACGGTGACGTTCACCGACGGCGCGCGTGCATTCCGGGCCGACGATCCCCAGTACCAGGTGGGTGCCGTCGTCAACCTCGCGGTGAACCCTCGCGACGCAGTCGGCGCCTACTTCGAAGCCGACCGGACCGGCGGGAACACCGGCGGCCTCGTGGCACTGAACGCCAGCCGCGCGCTCAGTGACAAGTTCGACGCGTATGTCGAAGTGGCTTGGCAACACGTGGCCGATGCCGGCAACGGCAACATGGCTGGCGCCGGCATCGCGTGGCTGGTCACTCCCCGCGTGCAGCTCGACGGGAGCTTCCGCCACCGCATCGACGGTGCAGCCGACACGTGGCAAGCCGGCCTTGGCGTGTCGGTCTGGTTCGGCACGCGATGAGCCGCCGGAGCCGAGCGATCGCGCAGCACCTTGGCCTGCACGTACGCGCCGCGCACCAGCGCCGCATGATTGACTGGCGGAAATCCGCCTCCATCTTCAAGACAGTGCCCGCAACACGGGAATCCCGATGACTTCGCCGGCTCGCCTGCGCATCGACTTCGTCTCCGACGTCGCCTGCCCGTGGTGTGCGATCGGGCTTGCCGGCCTGCGGCAGGCACTGGCACGGCTCGAGGATCGCGTGGACGCGGAGATCCATCTGCAGCCGTTCGAGCTCAACCCGAACCTTCCGTCCGAGGGCGAGGACGCCGACGAGCACCTGATGCGCAAGTACGGCATCGGCGAGGCGCAGCTCGCGGCCAACCGCAAGGCCATCCGTGAGCGCGCCGCCGCGCTCGGGGTTGCCATCAACACCGGACCGGGCAGCCGGGTTCGGAACACCTTCGATGCGCATCGATTGCTGCATTGGGCCGACATGCGGGATGCCGCCAAGGCGCTGGACCTGAAGCAGGCCTTGTTTCGCGCCTATTTCACCGACGGCCTGAACGTTGCCGATCGCGAGACCCTGGTACGCCTTGCGGAAGCTGCCGGCCTCGACGCAGCCGAGGCGCGCCGCGTGCTGGACCGTGGCGAGTTCGCCGATGACGTGCGCGCACAGGAACGCCACTGGCAGCAGGCTGGTATCCACGCGGTGCCGGCGACGATCGTCGACGGGACCTGGTTGATTTCCGGCGGCCAGCCGCCCGAGGCTTTCGAGCATGCATTGCGGGAGATCGCAACCAGGCGTTCCCCCGCATGAGCCATGCCGTGCCCGAATCGCGTCGGCATGGAGACAACCCGATCGGGAGGACGACCCGATGATCCGCATTTCGAATTGCATGTTCGTGTTGTCAATGGCCGCCTTGGGTACCGCGGCAGCGGCAGGACCGTCATCGCAAACCAGTCTCGCCGGAATTCCGGACGTGAGCTTCCCGGCCCGCACCGGATTGCCGCCGGTGCGTTGCAGCAAGACGACATGGCGACGCTCGAAGCACGCCGGGGTGAAGGAGGTCATCAACCTGCGCGCGCCCGGGGAGACTCCCGGTTTCGATGAAGCTGCCGCAATGCGCGAGGCAGGCATCGCCTACCACGACCTGCCGATCCGCGGGCCCGATGACCTGACGCGCGACAACGTCCATCGCTTCGATCAACTGCTGGCCCGCGCCGGAGACCGCTTGACGCTGGTGCATTGCGCCAGCAGCAACCGCGTCGGCGCGTTGATGGCGTTGCGCGCAGGCACGATCGAAGGCCAATCGATCGACGCGGCGATCGCGGAAGGCCGTCGTTGGGGACTGAAGGCACTCGAGCCCACGGTCCGCGAACGCCTGAGTGCGTGGTCGACTCCACAAGCAAAAACGCCTTGATCGAGTCCACGTCCGGGCCCCGGTCCTGCTGCGCTTGCCGGTCGCCGGATCCAATCCATGGGCGGTCGCGTCCCGGGAATTCTTCCTGACCCGGCAGCGGGACGGCATCGGCCGCATCCGGTGCGTTGACCCACGCCGGGTGGCGCCCCGGATGCAGCAGGCATCCGTCTGGCGGACGCGAGGCGTGCATGGCATCCCCATCCATTGCGGATCGCGTACATACGTCGCCCTGCCGCGACGCAACGTTGATCCCCGAGTCGCCTGACCGGGTTGACAGTGCATTTGATATGGACGAGTATCCGGCCGGGGGCTGAAACGACTCCGTTCGTGGACCGAGGGGACTCGTCATCACGGGGACCCAGGCCACATGCAGGCGGTCATTGGCCCGTCTTGACTCCCGGGGAGATCGCACCATGAGTTCGTCCGCGCGTTTTGCCGCCATCACGGCTGTTTGCCTGCTCCTGGCCTGCCTCGCATCGTCGAACGCCGCCGCCGCGGGGAAACCCGTGGGCGGTCCGATGACCGTCGGCCATTCGTACCAGAACGACGTCTCCCTGCCGCTGTACTACTTGCCAGCCTGGCCCGGTGGAAGCGGTGAAGAGGGTCGCGAAGGCCCCGAGAACCCGCGGGTCCCATTCCATCACGTCGACTCGCCGGATCCGGTGATCCAGCACCTGATGGCGCCGGTGACGCTGATGCCGTCGCCAATCCTCAACTTCGACGGCATCGGCTTCCCCGGCGTCGATTGCAACTGCGCGCCGCCGGATACCAATGGCGAGGTCGGCACGACGCAATACGTGCAGATGGTCAACACCGGCTTCCAGGTGTTCGACAAGACGACTGGCGCGTCCGTGCTCGGTCCGCAATCCATCACATCGGTGTGGTCGGGCTTCGGTGGCGTGTGCGAAACCGCTGGCGCCGGCGACCCGGTCGTGCTGTTCGACCAGCTCGCGAACCGCTGGCTGATCAGCCAGTTTGCCGGGTCCAGCATTCCGACTGACGAGTGCATCGCGATCTCGGTGACCGACGACGCGACCGGCTCGTGGTACCGCTACGCGTTCCACCTCGGCAGCAATTTCTTCGACTACCCGCATCTCGGCGTGTGGCCGGACGGCTACTACATGTCGATGAACATCTTCAATTCCAGCGCCACCGCATACCTCGGGCCGCAACCGTTCGTGTTCGACCGCGATGCGATGTTGAATGGCGACCCGGCGACGTTCATCACCCCCGGCGTGATTGGCGCGAGCAATGCGCCCATCCTGCCCGCCGACCTCGACGGTAGTGACCTGCCGCCGCTAGGGGCACCGAACACGTTCGTCGAGACACCCAACGACGACTACCTGCTGTACCACTTCCACGCCGACTTCGTGACACCGGGCAACTCGACGTTCACCCTGTTCGATACGTTGACCGGCGCGGGATACACCGAGCTTTGTCCCGGCAACCGCAATTGCGTGCCGCAGTCCAACAGTGGCGGCACGAGCCTCGACGGCATTGGTGACCGGGTGTTGTTCCGCCTTGCCTACCGCAATTTCGGCGACCACGAATCGCTGGTCGGCAACTTCTCGGTCGATTCCGGACCCGCAGCCGGCGTCCGCTGGTTCGAGTTGCGCGACGTATCCTCCGGCCCCGCGGCGGTCTATCAGGAAAGCACCTATGCGCCCGATTCGGACTGGCGCTGGATGGGCTCCATCGCGATGGACTCGGCCGGCAACATGGCGCTTGGATTCAGTGCGTCGAGTGCAAGCATCCATCCGCAATTGCGTTACACCGGCCGCCTGTCGGGTGACCCGCTCAACACGATGTCGCAAGGCGAGGTGCACCTGTTCGATGGCCCCGGCAGCCAGACCGGCGGGTTGAACCGCTGGGGCGACTACAGCGCCATGACCATCGACCCGGTCGACGACTGCACCTTCTGGTACACGAACGAATACCTGCCGGCGAACGGATCGTTCAACTGGGCGACGCGCATCGGCAACTTCAAGTTCGATGCGTGCGGCACCCCAGGGTTCACGCTCAGCCCCAACCCGCAGGCGGCCTCGGTTTGCGCGGGTGATCCGGCTGCGTTCGCAATCAATGTCGGCTCGATCTCGGGCTTCGACTCCCCGGTCACGCTGAGTGCGAGCGGCAACCCGCCGCCGACCACCGCGGGGTTCGCACCGAATCCGGTGCCGAGCCTGCCGGGTTCCAGCACGCTCACCATCGGCAATACCGGGGGCGTCGCCGCCGGCAGCTATCCGATCCAGATCGATGGCACCGCAAGCGGGGCCTCCAACAAGACGACCAACGTGACGTTGTCGGTGTTCACCAGTGCACCGCCGGCGGCGACGCTCGTCGCGCCTGCCGACGGCGCGCTCAACCAGCTGCTGCGCCCGGCATTCTCGTGGACCGGCAGCGGCTCGGAAACCTACACGATCGACGTTGCAACCGACCCGGCGTTCAACAACATCGTTTATACCGACACCGTGACCGGCACTTCGGCCACGCCGAACGTCGACCTCGCCTCGAACACGCAGTACTTCTGGCGCGTGACTTCCGCCAACGCCTGCGGCACCGGCTCGACGTCGGCGACGTTCGACTTCACGACCGCGCCGCTTCCGGGCGATTGCTCCGCCGGCACGACGCCGAACGAGGTCTACAACTACGGCTTCGAATCGGGCTTGGGCGGCTGGACCCTCGGCACCGGCAGCATCGGCAACACCTGGGCCGACAGCGCGACCGCGCATTCGGGCACGCATGCCTATCACGCCAACGACACCGGTGCGGTCAGCGACCAGCGGTTCGTGTCACCCGCGATCGCGCTGCCCGCTTCGCAGGTGCCCGTGACGCTGCAGTTCTGGCACCAGCGCGACATGGAGGACAGCGGTCCGTCCGCGTGCTACGACGGCGGAATCCTCGAGG
The DNA here is from genome assembly GCA_046347015.1 of Lysobacterales bacterium. Lineage (GTDB taxonomy): Bacteria > Pseudomonadota > Gammaproteobacteria > Xanthomonadales > Rhodanobacteraceae > Dokdonella_A. Next base: position 44,632 of record JAXMHA010000013.1, read on the forward strand.
TTTCCACCGACGCCGGCGCGACCTGGACGCAAATCCAGGATCCCGACCTGTTGACCGACCCGTACACCGGCCCGATCAGCAGCGGTTTCAGCAACCCGCTGGCCGGGCTCGATGCCTGGTGCGGTACCCAGGCCTATACCCGATCCATCGTCGACATCAGCGGTTACGGCGGCCAGACCGTGCAGTTCCGCTACCGCCTCGGCTCCGATTCCTCGGTCGGCCGCGATGGCTGGTACCTCGACGACGTGCGCGTGCAAAGCTGCGCGCCGGGCGGCGGGAATACCCACACGGTGACGCCGAGCGTCGGTACACCGTCGGGCACGATCGCGCCGAGTACACCGCAGACCGTGAACGATGGCGCCACGACCCAGTTCACGTTGGCGGCGGATACCGGCTTCCACATCGACAACGTCGGCGGCACTTGCGGCGGCACGCTGAATGGAAGCACGTTCACGACTGACCCGGTGACTTCCGACTGCACGGTGATCGCGAACTTCGCAGCCGACGGCGGAACTTGCCCGGGCGGCGATACGTTCTGCAGCTTCGAGCAGGCGCCGATACCGGACGACGGCTACGACGGGACGCTCGGCAGCATGGCCTGCACCGACATCGACGCCAGCTCGTTGCCGGCAGGCTCGACGGTCACGAACATCACGATGACCACGGGCATCACCCACACCTGGGCGGGCGACCTGACCGCGAAGCTGGTCAGCCCGGACGGCAGCATCCTCGGCGTGTTCAGCCGGCCGGGTCTTGCCGAGACGGCCGACGATGGATCCGGTTGCTGTGGCGACGGTTCGGACCTCGTCTCGACCAGCCCGCTCACGTTCGACGACGCAGCACCCAACGACGCCGAACTGATGGGTTCGACGACCAGTGGCGTGATCTGCCAGGACGATGGGATCTGCGACTTCTTCCCGGATCCGGGCGCGGTGGCGGTTCCCCCGTCGAACTTCGCCGGGTTCATCGGCGAAACAGCACCCGGCACGTGGGAGCTGTGCGTCGGCGATTCGGGAGGCGGCGATACCGGCTCGCTCGACAACTGGACGATCACGATCGGCCATACCGGTGGTGGCGGCACTCCCGTCGCGGACATCGATCCGGCGTCGTTCGCATTCGACGTGGCGGCCGGAGCCGGCGACAGCGATACGCTGCACATCGGCAACATCGGCAGCGGCACGTTGAACTGGTCGATTGCCGAGGCACCGGCTACCGGTCGTCGACCCGCCATCGGCAACCTGAATCTGGCGCAGATGCGTGCGCAACAAGGCAGCCGCCAAGCATCGACTGTGCCACGGCGCGCTGATCCCCAATCCGGTCGTACCGAGCATGGTCGTCGTCGACGAAGGCTTCGACGACATCACCACGCTGCCCGGAGGAGGCTGGCTGGAAGTCAACAACAGCGACCCGATCGGCACCATCGGCTGGTTCCAGGGCAACGACACGGTATTCCCCGCGTTCGACGGCGCGCCCACGGCCTACATCGGCGTCAACTTCAACAGCACCAGCGGTACCGGCACGATCAGCAACTGGCTGGTGACGCCGCCGATCACGTTCAGCAGTGGCGCGTCGGCGAGTTTCTACACAACCACGCTAGCCGGGTCGTCGTTCCCCGACCGGTTGCAGGTCCGGCTGTGCACGGCGGATCCGTGCACCAACGTCGGCACCAGTGCGACCGATGTCGGTGACTTCACGACGCTGCTGCTCGACATCAACCCGACCTACGCCGTCGGTGGTTATCCGGAAGCGTGGACGCAGTACACGATCAACACCGGCCTGCCGAGTTCGGGCACGGGGCGCATCGCGTTCCGCTACTTCGTCGAAGGCGGCGGGCCAAGCGGCGCCAACTCCAACTACATCGGCATCGACCGCGTGACGATCGACAACGGAACCGGTGGCGGCGGTTGTTCCGCTCCATCCGACGTGCCGTGGCTGTCGGTTTCGCCGACGTCGGGTTCGGTTGCCGGCGGTAATGCCGACGATGTGACCGTCGGCGTGGACAGCACCGGCCTGGCTCCGGGTAGCTACACGGCGCATATGTGCGTGACGACCAACGACCCGGGCAACGCCCTGGTCGATGTTCCGGTAAGCCTCACCGTGACGGGCGGGACGATCACCCACACGGTCACGCCAAGCGTCGGCACGCCCTCGGGGACGATCACGCCGGATACGCCGCAGACGGTCGACGACGGCGACTCGATCCTGTTCACGCTGACGCCGGATGCCGGGTTCCAGATTGGCGATGTCGGCGGCACCTGTGGCGGTACGCTGGCCGGCAACGTGTTCACGACCAATCCGGTCACGGCCGACTGCACGGTGATCGCGAACTTCGCCAACGACACGATCTTCGAGGACGGCTTCGACGGACCGTAGCTGCCTCGAACAGACGACCCTGCAATGCGATTGCGAGGCCTCCTTCGGGAGGCCTCTTTTTCCGGTTCCGCGCACATCGCACGATCCGACGGGCTGGCTTTCCCCCGGTGGGAACCGCCGCATGCCCGCCACCTCGGGTTCCGGGCGCGGCAGGCGGCGCCAGCGGATTGGACGGCGTCGAGGCGCTTACGCGTGCGTGTCGAAGGCAGCAGGCGGACGGTCGCGCCGCGCCCAATCGATTTCCGCCACCGGCCCGACCCAAAACACCCAAGCGACGCCGCCCAAGGCGCACATCGCGGCGGCGATCCAGAACGCGATGATGAAATCCCCGGTGCGCTGGACCAGCAACCCGGTCAGGAACGGCGCGACGGCCCCGGCAACGTTGGCGAATCCGCTCTGGATGCCCACCCATCGTCCCGCGGCGCTCGCGCCAGCCAGGGTTTGCGCGACTGCGAAGATGTTCGGTGCAACGAGGCCGAAGGCCACGCACGTCAGCAGCAACAAGACCACGGAAATCGTCGCGCCAGCCGAGGCGCAACCTGCGATGCACGCCGCGGCCACCACGCTGCCGACACCAAGGCAGCCCTTGCGGACTCTCGTCGCCGAGCCACCCGCCGCGATCCATCGATCGGAGACCCACCCCGTGACCAGGTTGGCCAGCGCCATCAGGAGGTAGGCGCTGCCGCCGATCTTCGCCATTTGCGCAATCGACCAGCCCCGCGCGTCGACGAGATAAAACGGGATCCAGGACAACACGAAGCTGTAGGCATAGTTTCCGCAGAAGTGCGCGAAGCTTGCACCCCAGAGCGAACCCGAGTGCAACATCGGCCAGGTTCCGGGCGAAGCGGAATCGGCACGGGCACGGCGTTCCACCAATCTCGGCTGTATGACCAGCAACCAGGGCACTACCCACACGAGGCTTGCCAAGCCGAACGCAATGAAGAACGCGCGCCAACCGATCGCCGCGATCGCCAATCCGCCAATGAATATCCCGAAGGCCGGTCCGGCGGCGACGCAGGCCATGACCACTGCGTTGGCAATGCTGCGGACGGACTCCGGGAAGCAACGCGCGATGATCGACGAAGATGCCGGAAAGAACACCGACTCGCCGACGCCAAGTGCGAGACGCAGCGCGACCAGCATCGCGTACGTTTGTACGAGTCCGGACAGCGCCATCGCGAGCGACCACACGATGAAACCGGCCAGCATCACGCGGGCAGCACCGACGCGGTCCGTCAGCCAGCCGAATACGACCTGCATCGGGATGAACGCGATCGAGAACGCGGTCAACAGGAAACCGAGATCGGTCGCCGTGAGATGCAACTCCCTCTTGATCACGGGGGCGGCCGTGGCGAGATTGCCGCGGTCCACGAAACTGATGAATGCCGCCGCGCCCAGCAGGAACAGCGTGGCGAGCAGCCATCGCGGCAACGCATTCAAGGCAGCAGCGTTCCCGCGGTGCATATGCCCCCCCTACCGCCCAGGATTGCCACGCCACGCTTGCAGCGCAGCTTCTTCAGCCTAGCATGGGGATCCGGCAATGCGCTCCCGCGCCGCCAGCAACCCCGACAACAAGCCAACCCGATTGCGCCGATCGCCGGGCGTTTCCGCACCGATCCACCGTGACCCTTGCCGCCTCTGCGGCGCCCGTCGGTGCACACGCCTTGTCGTTGGTTGTCCCGGCGGCAGGCCACCGGTAACATCGCCCGACCAACGAACGTAGGAGGCGGTCATGGCAGCGATGCGAGGTTGGGGAACCATTCTCGCCCTTGGGGCATGCATCGCGGCGCCGGCATTTGCCGACGGCCAGCTCGAATGCACAAGCACCCATTACCAGTATCAGTATTGCCGTGCCAACACGGGAAACTCGGTGCGCCTCGCGCACCAGCAATCCAAGTCGAGTTGCGACTACGGGAGAAGTTGGGGCTATGACGGCCGTGGCATCTGGGTCGACAACGGCTGCGGCGCCATCTTCGAGTACGGTTACGGCGGTGGAGCGCCCGACTACGGCGGAGGCGGACATCACCATCATGGCGGCGATGACTCCGGTGCCGTGGTCGCCGGTGCCGCAGCGCTGGTGATCCTCGGCGCGATCGCGAACAACTCGTCGCACCATTCGCACCACGATCACGGCCAGGTGCAGTACGAGCAGGAATACGCCAGCGTCCCCGCGTGGGCCGTCGGACGATTCAGCGGCAGTGACGACGTATCCGGCACGCCGATCGATGTCAGCATCGACGGCGGCGGCAACATCAACGGTTACTACGGCCACCAGTCGCTGAATGGCCAGTGGAGCGGCGGACGCGCTTATCTCGGCAACCGCGGCTACAACGCGTCGCCGAACGGCAACGGCATCCGCCTCGTCGCCGACGACGGCGGCATGGTCATCAACCTCTACCGCAACTGACGGAGACGCTCATGACACGGACCTCGATGCCGGGACTTCTCGTCGCCGTCATTGCAATGTTCACTTGCGCGCACGCGGCGCCGCCCGCTGGCGCGGATGCCGCCTCCGGAAAGCCGGCGACCGCCGCAAAGCACCGATCAGCCATTCCGGTCACCGGGGATTCGGTGCTGGCGCGCCTCGACCGGACGGGCACGCTGCGCGTCGGGGTCGCCGTCAACGTGCCGTGGGTGTCGCACGACAAGGACGGCCAGTTGATCGGCTATTCAATCGATGTCGCGAAACAGGTCGCGGCCGACATGGGGTGGAAGCTCGACCTTGTCACGACTTCGTGGCCGAAACTGGTCGATGGGCTTCGCACCGATCGCTACGACGTGGTCATTTCCGGGCTCAGCATCACGCCGCAGCGTGCGCGGCTGGTGCGCTTCACGAGGCCTTACGGCGAATACGACATCAGCCTGGTCGTCAACCGCAGCAAGGCTTCCGCCACCGACATCGCAGGCTTCCTGAAAGGAAACCCGAAGCGGGTCGCGGTGCGCAAAGGCACGCTCAACGTCGCCATCGCCAGGGACCGCCTGCCGGGAGCCGAGATCATCGAGGTCGATGACGAGTCGCAGGCAATCGCCGACCTGCGCGCCGGAAAGTACGACGCGTTCGTCGCCGAGGCACCCACCCCGCACTTGCTGCAACTGGCTTATCCGAACGATTTGCGCGAGCTCGGCGAACCGTTGGGGAGGACGGCCCACGGCATGGCGGTACGGCTCGGCGATCGCGAGCTGCGCCACGTGCTCGACGCATGGATCATCCAGAACCAGGCCAGCGGCTGGTTGAAGCAGCGCGCGGATTTCTGGTTCAACGGCACCGCGTGGGCCAACCAGCTGTGATCGCCGCGACAACGGCAGCCGATGTACGTCCTGCCGCACTTGCGGCTGCGGACTGACACAAGCCGCTTGTTGCCGGCGTCGGGGATCCCGCGGCCTGCGGCGTGACCACGCCGCAGGACCGCCGGCTTGGCCGCCCTCCGTTCCGCATCGGGCTTCGCGGTCCGGCGTCACTCGACATTCCCGGAGATCAAGGCTCGCAGTGCGCCGAGGTGCCGGTCGAGAGCCTTGCGGCCGGTACGCGTCAGCCGATACCAGGTCACCGGCTTGCGGGCGACGAAATCGCGCCGCAAGCTGATGTAGCCGTCATCCTCCAGCCGCCGCAACTGCGCGCCGAGGTTGCCGTCGGTCAGTTCGAGTTGCTCCTTGAAGCGCGAAAAGCTGATCTCGGCGCTCCCGGCCAGCAATACCGCGATCGCGAGCCGAACCCGATGCTCCAGCGCGGGATCGAAACCGTCGAGCGCGTTCATTGCCGCGTCCGCGATTCGCTCCGCATGGCCCACCAGCCGCCCCACGCCAATGCGAAGCCAATCGCCAGGCCCGCGGTGGTCCAGACGTAGGGCAAGTGCCAGAGCAGCAGCGCGACGTAGGCCACCAGCATCACGACGCCGCTCGGCGCAATGCCACGCTCGAGGTGCACGGCGGCCAGCAGGTAGACAACGCCGCCGACCAGCAGGAACAAGCTGGCGCCGACCGCGGGATCGACGGCACCGATGAACATCGGGACTCCCGCCAGCAGGAAACCGATGCCGGCAACAAGCCAGTGCCATCCGTAGCGCCGTCCCAACCCGCGGTCGTTGAGTCCCCGGCGCTGCGCGCCCCGGCTGCCGAGCCACCAGCTCAGGATTCCCCCGCCAATGCCGGCAACGAACCAGTACGGGCTGGCAAACCGTGGTGCGAAATCCGGCAACGCAAAGCCGATCGGCACGAGAACCGCCCACAGGAAGTAGATTGCAGCCTCGCCGGGTGCCCGTTCGTTGCGACGCACGGAACTAGCGACATAGTCGAGATTCTCGCGTACGGATTCGATCGGGTTCATCACGGGCGTTTCCTCGGTTAAGTGACGTGGCCATAGTACTCTGTATTCCAAAGTATGTAAAGGAGATCGCTCAATCGATGCCTCGCTCCTCCTCCAGCAGCGGTTCGCGAAGGTTCTGCGCTTGCGGCGACTGGAAAGCAATCTCCGGGCATCGCGGCCAACATTCGCGACCGGCCCGGGACCGACATGACTGCATTCGATCCCGCCATTCCGCTGGACACAACCACGGCTGGGCGCTGACGACCGATGCACGGCAACGCGTCGTCGTTGCCGGCCGTTCCGCGCACTATCGGGGCAATACGTCGCAGTATGACTATTGGCTTGCGCTGGCGCGGTTGACGCCGCAGGGACAGCTCGACCCGACATTCGCGGACGGTGGCGCCTACGAAACGATGCTCCAGGTCGACCAGCCCGACAACCCGCGAGACATCGTCTACGACAATCCCGGGTCCGTTGGACTGGACCGGCAAGGCCGCATCATTGTCCCGGGATCGGTCCTCGCTCCGGTCTCAGATGCCGTGGTGTTTCGCACCCTGCCCGGCGGCGATGCGGATGCGGGCTTCGGCGATGACGGCCTCCTCCGGTTGCACATGCCTAGCGGAAGCGGGGGCGCGGCCCTGCCGCTCGATGACGGCAGCATGCTGGTTACCGGCGGCAACTGGGTCGATACCTTCACCACGGGAATATTCCTGGAGCGTGTGTTGCAAGACGGCGCGCTCGATCCCCGATTCGGAGTCGAAGGCATTGGCGAGATTCCACTGCCCGAGGGAATGGGCGGCGGGGCGCTGATCACGCCCACGGGCGACGGCGGCTGGCTCGTCGCCGGCCCGATCAGCACGGGCGCGTCCGACATTGATGGGCTCGGCGTTGCCGTCGCGAAATTCGATGCCAACGGAATTCCGGATGCGGACTTCGCCAGCAACGGCCTGGCGATGATCGGACTGCCCGACGGCCGTTTCCTCACGGCTGTGGGGATGGCGTTGCAACCGGATGGACGATTGCTCGCCGCCGGGTCCATTGGCGAAGGCCCCGGACAAGTGCCGCACTTTGCCGTCATTCGAATCGTGATCGACGCAGGCATCACGCACCGGGATTAGCTGGACTCGGGGTCGACGTCCGGGCTGCGGCGTGTCAGCACGCCGCAAGCATGATTTTTATGCATTGTTTACGCAACCGGTGGTATACAGCGCATTCCTGTCGCGTCGGATTCCGCGAAGCCGCCATGATGAGATTTACTGGTTTCTGGATCATCGTTGCGATCCTGGGTTCCCTCCTCGCCGCATGCGCCGCGGTTCCGCAATCGAAGAGTGCCGCGACAGGAGCCGAAGCCACACCTACCGGCAAACCCGGCCTACAACACCAGCACTACACCGAGTCTGCAAAGGCCTCGCAACCCTCTTCATCCGGCGCCTTGGCTCCGTTGCTGGACGGACTCGGCGCGAACGTGTTCCCGGTGACCACCAAGGACTCCCGCGCGCAACTGTTCGTCAACCAAGGCCTGAACCTCGCTTACGCATTCAACCATGCCGAGGCGGGCCGGGCGTTTCGCGAGGCCGCCCGCCTCGATCCGGATTGCGCAATGTGCTATTGGGGCCAAGCGCTGGTGCTCGGACCCAACATCAACGCACCGATGGCCGCGGACGCCGAACCGAAGGCCTTCCAACTGGCGCAACAGGCGCTTGCATTGTCCGGCCACACGACTGCACGCGAACAGGCCTATATCGCGGCGCTGGAAAAACGCTATACCGGCGACGCGAAGGATCGCGCCACGGCGGATCGCGCGTATGCGGAAGCGATGCGTGGCGTCATGCGGCAGTTCCCGGACGACCTCGATGCCGCGGTGCTGTGGGCCGAGGCCACCATGGATTTGCGGCCTTGGGACTACTGGATGCGGGATGGCACGCCCCAGCCGGGTACCCTCGAAATGGTCGCGGTACTCGAGTCCGAGGTGATGGCCCGCCAGCCCGATCACCCGCAGGCGCTGCACTTGTACATCCACGCCGTGGAGAGCACCGACACACCCGAGCGGGCCGAAGCTGCCGCCGACCGCCTGGGGAACCTGATGCCGGGTGCCGGGCACATGATCCACATGCCCGCGCACATCTACCAACGGGTGGGCCGCTACGCGGACGCGGCGGATGCAAATGTGCGTGCGATTGCCGCCGACGAAACCTACATCAACCAATGCCGCGCCCAAGGGCTTTACCCGATGGGCTACTACCCGCACAACGTCCACTTCCTCTGGTTCGCCGCGTCGGCGCAAGGCCGCGGCGATGCCGCGATCGAAGCCGCGCGCAAGGCTGCCTCGAAGGTTCCCAATGAAGCCTTGTCGGCAATGCCGATGCTGGCAGGGTTCCGCGTCATCCCGTATTACGCCTTGACCCGTTTCGGTCGCTGGGACGCGATGCTCGCCGAACCGGCGCCGCCGGCCTCGGATCGCTTCCTCACCGGCACCTGGCATTACGCACGTGGCCTTGCCTTGGTCGCGACGGGGCAGCTCGATGCCGCCGACGCGGAACTGCGACGGGTGCGGGAAATCGCTGCCGACCCGAAACTCGACTATGCGTTGTTCTCGCCCAACACCGCGGGTCGGATCTTCGCCATCGCTCCGCTGGTGCTCGCCGGCGAAATCGCGGCGGCGCGAGGCGACCATGACGCCGCCATTGCCAACCTGTCGCAGGCCGTCCGGATGGAGGACAGCCTGACCTACACCGAGCCAGACGAATGGCACTATCCGACCCGCCTCGCGCTCGGGGCGATCCTGCTCGACGCAGGTCGCGCCTCCGAAGCCGAAACGGTGTACTGGGAAGATCTTCGGCACCACCCGGACAACGGCTGGGCACTGCATGGCCTGCACGAAGCCTTGGCGACCCAAGGCAAGAACGAGCAGGCGCAAGCCATCGGTGATCGCTTCAAGGTCGCGTGGGCAAAAGCCGACGTGGTCCTCGAAGCCTCGCGGATCATGCCGGGCAGACCGTACGCAGCCGCGGCCGTCTCGATGACGGAGTGACGGCGTCCGCCCGACATCCTCCGTTCTTCCCTGACGCACGGCGATCTGGCCTGGCTGCGCGCTCGACGGAGCGTGATCGCTGCCCGATTCGGCTGCACCGCGAATCCGTAGACTCGTCGCATGGGACATCGGGGAACCCGCGCCATGCGAACGCACGCGCCGCTTGCTTGCTTCTTCGCACTGGCGTGCGCCGCGGCCTCGGCCAACGCCGCCGTGGTCGAGATTTCGCCGGGCGATGATTTCCGCGCCGCGATGCAGGCGCTGCAGCCGGGCGACACACTGGTCATGCACGGTGGCGAGTACGCGTTCAGCGGCTACACGTCGATCAGCCTTGCCGGCAGCGCCGCGCAGCCGATCCTGATTCGCGCCGCAACCGGCGAACAGGCGTGGATCCACTACGTCGGGAGCGACCAGAACATCCTCAACATCGCCGACTCCTCGTTCCTGACCATCGATGGCATCGAGTTCAGCGGCGGGTCGCGCGGCATCCGCTTGACCAATGTTTCGGATTTCACGTTGCGCAATTGCCATGTGCACGACACTGGCGCCAATGCGGTCAGCGCGAACGACAGCGGCAACGACTATGCGCGCCTGACGTTCGAGCACAACGAAGTCGACCATACCGGCGACACCGGCGAGGCGTTTTATCTCGGCTGCAACGACGATGCCTGCCGCGTGCACGACTCGCTCGTCGCCAACAACCATATCCACGACCTCGACGGCGCCAGCGTCACGCAAGGCGACGGCATCGAGATCAAGGCCGGGAGCTACGCCAACGTGGTGCGCGACAACGTCATCCACGACACCCTCTATCCGGGCATCACGCTGTACCACGCCAACGGCAATGGCGCGCCCAACATCATCGAGCGCAACCTCGTCTGGAACTCCGGCGACAATGGGATCCAGGTCACCGCCGACGCGATCGTCCGCAACAACATCGTGCTGAGCGCGGCCGCCCACGGCATTGGCGTGCACCCGTCGCAGGGCGGCAGCCCCGGCAACCTCGTCATCGCCGGCAACACGATCATCAAGGCGAGTGGCGACGCGATCCACATCAATGGCGTCACCGGCAGCGTGCTGGTCGCGAACAACGCGTTGTATGCACCCGCCGGTAACGCGGTGTACGCGGATGGCGACACGGGAATGGTCGGCCTGGTCGCCAACGCCGGGCAAGGCGCGCTGGCCGGTGTCGACGGCGGCTTCGACGCGAGCGGCGACATCACCACCGATTTCGTCGCCGGCAGCTACTCAGGGGCACCGCCGCAGAACCTGATGCCTACCGGTATCCTTCTCGTCGGCACGGCTGATGCCGCGACTCTCTCCGCCGACGACTTCGACGGCATTCCACGCCGCAGCCTCGACATCGGCGCGTACCGCCATGCGGACGATGGCCAACCGGGGTGGACATTGTCCGCAGGATTCAAGGTGCTCGCCGAAATCCTGTTCGACGGCTTCGACGCAGCGCCCTGATCCGGCGCTGGTCGGTTCGGAACCGTCGCCTGCGCCGGTTCCGGTATCATCGACGCGGGCGCGGAACCTGGCAATGCCGGATTCGCACCCCAATCCCGATGGCAACATCCACTCGACTCCTGGCCAGACCCCGGGGACGTCCGCATGCTGGTACCGCTCTGGATTTGGCTCGCCACGATTGCCGGAGTCGTTGCGCTGCTCGCGCTGAGCTACTTCACCCACATTCGCCACGCCCACGAACCCTCCCTGAAGGAAGCCGGCGCGTGGACCGCGTTCTTCGTTTCGCTCTCCGCGATTTTCGGCATCGTGCTGACGCTGGCATGGGGTGAGGATCGCGGCTTCGAGTTCTTCGCCGGCTACATCACCGAATACAGCCTGTCGATCGACAACCTGTTCGTATTCGTCATCATCATGTCGAGCTTCGCGGTGCCGCGGGCCTTCCAGCAAAAGGTCCTGCTCATCGGAATCGCCATCGCGCTGATCCTGCGCACGATCTTCATCCTGATCGGCGCGGCGGCCATCGCCCATTTCAGTTGGGTGTTCTACCTCTTCGGCTTGTTCCTGATCGCCACGGCCATCAAGCTGGCCTTCGAGAAGCACGAGGAGAACGAGGCCTACGAGCCGAATTTCATGGTGCGGCTGATGCAGAGGATCCTGCCCACCACCCATGAGTACGATGGGGCGAAAGTCACGACGATCGTCGATGGCAAGCGCCACATGACGCCGATGATGATGGTCATGCTGGCCATCGGCATGACCGACATCCTGTTCGCGCTGGATTCGATTCCCGCGATCTTCGGCCTCACCAACGCGCCGTACATCGTGTTCACCGCCAACGCATTCGCCCTGCTCGGCCTGGTCGAGCTGTACTTCCTCATCGGCGGGCTGATCAGGAAGCTGGTCTACCTGAGCTTTGGCCTGGCCGTCGTGCTTGGCTTCATCGGCGTCAAGCTGATCATCGAGGCGCTGCACGGCAACCGCCTGCCGTTTCTCAACGGCGGCGAGCCGATCCACGTGATTCCCGCAATTCCGACGTGGCTGTCGCTGGTCGTGATCGTATCGATCCTCGCCATCACGACGATCGCCAGCCTGATGCGCGGGGCGAACCGGGGCGCCTGAGAGTCAGCAGGCCTCGAACCCGTCGGCGAAGATCGCGTCGGCGCCACTGCCGCCGAATCCGACCACGACCCTGGGCTTCCCGCAGCTCTCGCCGTCGCCGGTGCCGAGTTGGCCGCCCGTGTTGGATCCCCAGCACAGGACGCCGCCGGACGTCGTCACCGCGCAGCTGTGATACCCGCCAGCCGAAATTGCCGCGACGCCACTGTCGAGGCCCGCGACACCGACCGGCAGCGAGCTGTTCATGCCGCTGCCGTCGCCGAGCTCGCCGTTGAGGTTGTAGCCCCAGCACAACGCGCTGCCCGCCGCGGTCACCGCACAGGTGTGAAGCCGGCCAAGCTCGACCCCGATGACGCCACTGCCGAGACCCGCCACGTCCACCGGAACGGGGCTCGTCGCGCTGCCGCCATCGCCGAGCTGGCCGTAAAAATCGAAACCCCAGCACTTCACCCCGCCCATCGTGGTCAGCGCACAGGTGTGGGTGTTGCCGGCCGATACGGCCGCGACGCCGCTGGAGAGCCCCGTGACGTCGACCGGCGCGGTACTGCTCGCAGTCCCGCCGTTGCCGAGCTGGCCGGTATCGTTCTTGCCCCAGCACTTCACCCCGCCCGACACGGTGAGGGCGCAGGTGTGGAGTTCCCCCGCCGCCACGGCCACCACGTCGATGCCGAGGCCCACCACATCCACTGGCGTCGAACTGCCCGTGGTGCTGCCGTCGCCCAATTGACCACGTGAGTTGTCGCCCCAGCACTTGACGCCGCCGGCAGCGGTCACCGCGCAGGCGTGGTATCCGCCGGCCGCGACGGCGGCCATGCCACTGCCGAGGCCCACCACCTCCACCGGCGACAAGCGATCCGCGGAACCGCCGTCGCCGACTTGTCCGTAAAGGTTCCAGCCCCAGCACGCCACCCCGTCGGCCGAGGTCAACACGCAGTTGTGCTCGGCACCCGCGGTGACGGTCGCGACGGCGGCCAGGCCCACGACATCCACCGGCACCAGACTGTTGTAACCGGTGCCATCGCCGAGCTCGCCGAAACCGTTGTAGCCCCAGCACATCACGCCGCCAGCCGCAGTCAGCACACAGGTGTGTGTCGATCCTGCCGAGACCTGGACGGCGACCGAGTCCGGCATGTCCGGGGTTCGTGCAGCGGCGGGCACGGCAACGAGGACCAGCAAAGACAACGTCAGCTCGACGACGCGATGCATGAGGGCAACCTCCATGATATGCCATTAATACGTATAGCATACCTGCGGGTTGCCGGCAAGGAATGGTTGGGGGCGCTCACCAAGGCGCCGCTCCGCAGGCAATGGGATCTTCCCGTGCGCGGTCGGGCACGAGGAGCGTGGATGCCCGCAACGGACAACCCCGGGACCGCGCGGCGCCGGGACCCGTCGCTTCAGCCGGCTTCCGCCTTCCAGACCGGCCGTCCCGTGACGAACCAGGGCTGGTGGCGATACGTGTCGGCCACCACCCAGATGCCGGCGGCAACGAGCAGCGTGATGATGAAAGCCGTGGTGGCGGTCCGGCCCGTGCCAAGGTCAGGGCCCCAGTAAGCGAGGCCAATGACGACCACCATCGCGGCTTCGATCGTCGCGGCGAATCGCGGCCACACCCCGGACAGCAACGCGAGGCACGTGGCGATGCTGCCGAGGCCCGTCAGGCAAGCCCATGCCATCGGATGCGGCAAGTGTTGCAACCACGGCTGCATGACCCGATCGCCCGCGCGCACCGCATCGACGATGACCTCGATGCCGAGCAGCGGCAGCACGATCACGAGCAACCCGCGCGCGGCGCGGATTCCGTTGGCTCCCACGGCCCATTCCGGATGTCGCGGTTCCCGCTTTCCGGCAAGGCTCGCGAACAGGCACCACGCTCCCGCGGTCATCGCGCCGATCTCGCCGAATCCGCCCCATGAGCCCACGTCCCGTGGCGCATGGACGAGGCCCGGAACCTTCAGCAGCACGAGCCAAAGCAGCATGTACGGAAACAGTATGCGGCTCGCCGCCGCCAGCGTCGGCCGCAGCAACAGCCCGATGCCGGTCGCGAGTTCGACGATGGCACAAAGCCAGGCCAGTGCCGTCCGGCCCGGAACCTCCGCGGGAACGTTCTGCCAGACGAGCGCGAAATCGCCATTGACGACGCCGGTGACCCCGAGCGCGATCATCGCGGCGGCAAAGAAGACCCCTGCGGCTCGCAGCGTGCCGTCCACCTTCCGCCTCCCCGGCCGAAGTCCGGCGGTAGCCTACACCTTCGCGTGGCGGCGCGCGGCGGGTGCCCGCGACGTCCTCGAGACTACCCCGGCTGTCGCCGATGGCTGACGAACGGCACTCTCTTCGACATCCCGTACCGCCTATCCTCTTTGCATGCTGATGCGAGTCCTGCGTTCCAGCCCGTCCATCCTCGCCGCCGGCATCGTGGTCGCCAGCACCACCGCAACTGCCATGCTTCCGGCACCGGCGCACGCGGCGTCGCCGGCGCAACCGCTTGCCATCGGCCAGACCTTTACCGTCGACTCGAAGCCGCTCGGCGAGACCCGACGGATCAATGTCCTGCTGCCACGGGACTACGACGCACATCCCGATGCGAAGTTTCCGGTGCTGTACCTGCTGGACGGCGGCATCGGAGAAGATTTTCTGCACATCGCAGGACTCGTCGCTGTCGAAACCGGCGACGGCACCATGGCGCCGACGATCCTTGTCGGCATCGAGAACACGCAGCGACGCCGCGACCTGACCGGTCCGACAACCGATTCGCGCGACCTCGCGATCGCGCCGGTGGTCGGCAAGTCGGCGACCTTCCGCGAGTTCCTCCGCGGCGAGCTGATGCCCGCGGTACGCATGCGTTATCGCACCAACGGCAAGCACGCAATCATCGGCGAGTCGCTGGCTGGTCTCTTCGTCGTCGAAACTTTCCTGCAGCAGCCGACGTTGTTCGATACCTGGATCGCCGTCGACGCGAGCCTGTGGTGGAACCACGACGCGCTGGTCAACGCCGCTGCCCGGGATCTCGCCGCGCAAGCCTCCGGAAGCCGAACCTTGTACCTCGCGTGCAGCCGGGATGGATGCCCCGGCGGCAAGGATGCGGAGTTTCCGGTGCCCCGGTTCGCGGCGGTGTTGCAGGCGCATGCGCCGAAAGGCCTGCACTGGTTGCTGCGCCGGTTCCCGCGGGAAACGCACGCCACCGTGTTCCATCCTGCCGCAATGGATGCCTTCAGGACTGTCTTCCCGGCGCCCGCGAAGATATGGGAATGACGCATACATCGCGCGCGCCGGCTCGGCAGCGCGACCCGACCTGAAGGAGTGGGCCATGCTCGCATCGCTCGTCGTATCCGGACACCGCTTGCGCCCGATCTGGCGCGCGTTGATCTACCTCGTACTGGTCCTCGTCGCGCTGCCGATCGCGCTCAGCCCCGTCGCACGCTGGCTGTGGAATTCATTGCAGCTCCAGGACAGCCTGAACCCCGCCAGCATCGCATTCAGTGAAGCCATGATGCTCGTCGCTGCGCTGATCGCGACGGCGGCGTTTGCGAGGTTCGAGCGGCGACGCGTGGACAGTTACGGCCTGCCCCTCGGAAGTGCGTTCGATGCACTGACCGGTGAGGGATTGGCCGCGGGCATCGTCGTGGCGGGTCTGGCCGCACTCGGCATGCTGGCTCTCGGCGGCATGCAGATCCACGGGTTTGCCGGCGATTCCGCGACACTGACGCGTGCGGGACTCGCATGGCTCGGCGCGAACATCGCCGTGGGCATTGCCGAGGAGTTCACCTTCCGCGGCTACCTGTTGCAGACCCTGGCACGCAGCATCGGCTTCTGGCCGGCGGCATTGGCGGTGACCGCGTTGTTCGTCGCGATGCACTACTTCTTCAAGCCCGGTGAAAACGTCTACGACGTGATCACGCTGGCGGGACTCGGCCTCGCCCTCTGCTACAGCCTGCTGCGCACCGGCACGTTGTGGTTCGCGGTCGGGTTCCACGTCGCGTTCGACTTCATGCAGTTCTTCGTCATCGGCACGCCCAATGGTGGGCAGGTTCCGGTCGGACGCCTGTTCGATGTCGGCTTCGACGGCCCGGCCTGGTTGACCGGCGGCACGCTCGGCACCGAGGCCAGCGTGTTGATGTACCCGGCCATCGCACTGCTGTGGCTCTGGATCCACTGGCGTTATCGCGGACGCAACGCTTGGCAGTCGGAAGCGGATGGCAATTCGGTCCCGCGAGTGGACTGACGAAAACGCACGGAGACGACATCACGATGGCCATCTCCGTGCTGCTTTCCGCCGACGGCTTTCGTCACGGCGAGGGCTGTTGCCTCGGCATGGCCGGACCCGGTTCGCTGCGGCGTGACGGCCGCGGCCATGGGCAGATCATCGGCACCTGTTCACGGTATGCACGGTATTCGGGGTGCGCCAGGATCAGGTCGCGTTCCTCGAGGTAGCGCACCGCGATGACGATGTAACCGGTCGTTGCCACGGCGAACAGCAGATGCCCGGCCGTCATCCGCGGAATTGCCCAAAACGCAATGATGAAACCCAGCATCAGCGGGTGCCGGACAATGCGGTAATAGAAGCTGTCGACGAATGCCGGCGGCGTGTAGTCGATGCCGCGGACCCGCAGCCACACCTGCCGCAGGCCAAACAGATCCCAGTGGTTGATGATGCAGGTGCCGCTCAATACGA
This sequence comes from Lysobacterales bacterium, assembly GCA_046347015.1. Lineage (GTDB taxonomy): Bacteria > Pseudomonadota > Gammaproteobacteria > Xanthomonadales > Rhodanobacteraceae > Dokdonella_A. The sequence goes on from JAXMHA010000013.1 coordinate 61,597, forward strand.
CGAGCCAGCCGAACGCGGACATCGCATACAGGAGCCACCACGCCCAGCCGTCGCCGACATCCCAGATCACGCCCGGCAGCGGTCGCCACTGCCAGTACAGCAGGATCAAGGCCAGGCTGCTCAGCAGCACGTAGGTGCTGCGTTCGATGGCGGGACTCATCCAGCCCGCCAGCCACTGCTTGAACCCGCGTCGGGCCATGCTGCTGTGCTGGATCGCGAAAATGCCCAGCAGGATCGCATCGATCACCACGGCCTGCAGCACGCCAGTCGCGGCGAGGCCGCGATCGACCGTGCGCGGCACGAAGGGCACGTCGGCAACGAACGCAACCGCGTACAGGAACGTCAGGAAAAACACCAGATAACACACCAAGCCATACAGCAGTATCAATGTGCCACGCATGTACGTCCTCCGGTCATGCCTTTTCGGATTCGGGAGACCTGTCCAACCCGTACAACACCGGATCCGCATGCAACGCGACATCCGCCCGCCGCGGGATGCGCCGCGCGGCATGTGGAAGCGGCGCAAGTCTCGATCCGGCCGGGCGACGCGGCAATGACCTATACTCCGCCGATCGTGCTCGAAACGCCGGGAGGCGGAGCGCACGTGACCGTTGACCTGTTGTCCGACGTGTTGACCCTGGTGCGCCTGACCGGCGCACTGATCTTTCACCTGGACGTCCACGGGCCGTTTGGCGTCCACGCGTGCCCGACACTGGACAAGTTCGAGTCGCTGTTGCCGGCCGGCACCAGTCACGTCGTTTCGTTCCACGTCGTGCTGGAGGGTGAATGCTGGATTCGCCTCGAAGCCGCGGAATGGGTACCGGTCAAGGCCGGCGAGGCGGCGGTAATCACGCGCGGCGAAACACACGATGTCGCCGACCAGCCGGGTCGAGCGACCGTGCCGTTGGCCGCGATCCTGCAAAAGCGGTCGGTGCTGGACTTGCGCCATGCACATTTCGACACCGGCGCGGGCCCCACGACGGCCTTGCTGTGCGGCTTCCTCGGTTGCGATTGCCGGGCCTTCGCGCCGTTGTTCAACGCGTTGCCGCCGCTGTTCAAGGTCGAACTGGGCGCGCAACACGAAAGTCTGGTGCAATTCGCGATCGCCGAGACACTGGACGACCGTCCCGGCGCCGCGTGCCTGCGCGTCCGGCTCGCCGAATTACTGTTCATGGGTGCGTTGCGGGCGTACATGCAGACCTTGCCCGACGACGCCACCGGCTGGCTGGCCGGTCTGCGCGATCCGCTGGTCGGGCGCGCGCTGCGTGCATTGCATGCGCAGCCATGCCGGCACTGGTCCGTGGATGAGTTGGCCGCGGCGATCGCGAGTTCGCGGTCGGCGCTCGCGGAGCGCTTCAAGGCGATCATCGGTGAGCCGCCGATGCACTACCTGACGCGCCTGCGGATCCTGCTCGCTGCGCGCCGGCTCGCCGAAAGCCGGAACAGCATTGCGAGTGTCGCCGGCGAAGTCGGTTACGACTCCAGCGCGGCGTTCCAGCGCGCGTTCAAGCGCCAATTCGGAATCCCCCCGGCGGCGTGGCGCAGGAACCCCGCCGGCAAGGACCCACGCCAGGTCGTACGCCGGCACTAAGGATGCTCTGATCAAACCCGCGCAGGCGTCACCGGTCGGTCCGCCGACAGATCGCAGGACCGTCGGCGAAGGCAGACTGGCGGTCTGTCGAGACGGCGACGCTCGTGGATCGGTCAATCGACGGGTGTCGCCTCGCGAGCCTGTTCGCCGGCTTCGCGCCGCGCCCGGGATAGCCCGTCCCCTGCGAACCGCCGCTTCGGCGCCTTCTTCAGCGCGGCTTCGAATTCGGGAATCGCATCGGCCGCGCGGCCGAGCACCAGCAGTTCCTCGCCCAACAATTCGTGCGGTGGCTTCAACGGCATCGGTGGCCCGAAGTCGAAGGCCATTGCGTCGTAACGATCCGCAGCGCCGCGAATCGCCGCGAGACCTTCGTTGGCGTGCCCCTGGCGAATCAGGATCACGCCGCGCAAGCCATCATCCATGACCGCGAGATAGCCCGGTACCTGCGGATCGGGCGGAAACGACGTCGTCCCGGTGCGCCACGAGTGCAGGCGTGCCGATGCCTGCGCGGCGTGCTCGAGGTCGCCACGCTCTGCCGCTGCGAAGCCCAACACGAAGTCGTCCCAGCCGGCGCTCGGGCCGAGATCCGCGACGTCGATGGGCAACTTCACGGCGCTGCCGTTCCAGTCGCGTGACTCGACCACTGCATAGGCGCGCATCCTCAGCAGTGATCCGCGCAACCCTTGCGAAATGCCCGCGACCGACTCGCGCGTGGTGGCAAGTGCTGCCGAATGGCGTTCGGCCCACGCGATGTCGATCGGGATGCTGCGCGCGCATTCTTCCAGCATCTTCTCGCCGCGGCTCGCGTCACCCCGTTGGAAGTAGCCGTACTCCAGCCATTCGTTGTAGTGGCCGCACGCGGCATCCGGCTTGCCGGACGCGCGGCGCTGCATGTTCACGACGCGCACCGCGTTCACGTTCGCGCTGATCACGTCGTCCCACATGCCGAGCGCCATGAATATATGCGACGTCATGTGCTGCGCATGGCCGGCATCCGGAGAAACCTTCGCCAGCGCCCGCGCGGCTTCGAGCGCGCCGGCGGCGTGCTGCGGCTCATCCATGCCGTGGATCCAGTAGTGCGCCGCACCCGGGTTGTCCGGATTCGACCGGAACACGCGTTCGGCAATCGCCGCCGCCTGCAGGTAGTCGGGGACGTCGCGCACGCCTTCGTGGCGGCCCATCAGCGCCAAGGCGTAGAGCAACTGCGCGTTGCTGTCCTGCGGCCACGCCGCGGCCAGCTTGCGCATCGCCTCGCAGTAACGCGCGTCGCGTTCCGGCTTGGTGTCCACGCCCGAGTACAGGATCTCCACCGCCGCGAGATACGCCTTCTCGCGTGCCGTCGGCGCCTTGGCCGCACGCGCCTGCGGTGTCGGACCCAACTTCGCCAGCGCTTCGCGGCCCGCGGTCTCGTCGAGCTGGTTCCAGATGCCGTGGTTGTACGTCATGGCCTCGCCCCAGTAGGCCATCGCGAGTCCGGGATCCAGCGATTCGGCATCCCGGAATGCCTTGGCCGCGGCGGGATACTCGAACAAATGCAACAGCAACAATCCGCGGATGAATTCGGTCCGCGCCGCATCACTCGCGGCCGAGGTCGGAAACGTCACGGTCCCGAGGCCCGGAATGCCCTGCGGCGTGGTACCGCGCTCGGCCCACGCGGACGATGCGCAAGCCAGCACGAACAATGACACCACGATCGACAAGAACCACTTGTGCCGGAAATTCATGGAGCGGCCCTGGTGATCCGGCGCAATACCGTACCAAGCAAACTGCCCGGGGAGCGGAAACGCCCTTCGATCAGGCTGCCCGCGGTATCCCTCGGCTTCAACCACATCGCCAGGTGAAGCACAGCCGCCCATGCCACCGAGGGCCAGCACGATCAACACGCCGATCGTGAGCGGCGCCGGGCTGCCCGGCGAAGCGGCGCAGCAGGAACGGCAGCGCCTCTCCCCAACTGTTGATCGACTGGTGCAGCAGGTGCGGCAGCAGCACGCTGCCCGCGGCAGCGTTGAAAGTGCGCGTCAGCAACACCGAGAACGGCAGCAGCGAGAGCACGAACAGCGTAGCGGCGTGGAAGCCACCCGCTGGATGCCCCCTTCATCAGGAAATACGGCGCGTGGAACAAAGTCCAGATCACACCCAACACCAGCGCCGCGACCAGCGGGCTCAGCGGACCTGCATGCGGAAGCACGTAGCCGCGCCATACAGCGACTCCTCGGTGTTGAGCAGCAGATGAACGACGAACGTCATCGCGAACGCAGCCAGCATCGGCCCCGCGGCAGGCAGTTTCAGCGCGGTCATGCCGAGTGCGTTGCTGGCGAGGATCAGGTAAATCACCACCACGGGTGGCCCGAGCAGCACCGCGACGTAGAGCTTCCGGGAGAGCACGCCGAACCAGCCTGCCGAGCAATTGCCGGCATCCGGACCAGCCACCATTGGCCCAGGCGGCCCCCAACGCGACCAGCCCCGGCGCGAAGAATACCTGCAGCGGCTTGAGGTATCCGGGGACTGCCTTCGCCCCAGCCACGGGCCGCGATTTGCGGGATGGTCGATCCACGACAGTACGAAGATCAGGATCACGACGTACAAGCAGTCTTTCCGGGTGTTGCGGGGTGCCCTCGACGCCTCCCATCGGCGAATGCTCCGGGTGCGTGCCGCCATCGTAAGCCGAAAACCCGCTGGCGCGCGCAAGATGGCGCGAAAGAAACGGCGGAGGCAATCAAATCAGGGCGGATCAGGCCTGCCGGGGAACTCGGCAGGCTGAGGGCTTCTTGCCCCATCCACACGCAACGAACTCCGCCCTCTTGCCAGCCTTTTCTGCTTCTGCAACGCCGACACGTAAGGCTGCGGACCGCATCCCCCGTCGCACCCGTGCGCAGGTTGGGCGGGATGTGACCGACATCGCCCACCGACAGGACAGCAAACGCCCATCAGCTTCAACGCGGATTCGCGTGATGCTGGCATTACCCACCGACATTTCGAGCCACGCCTTCGTGTCCACACAATGCGCAGGTCGAGATACCGGATCACGTTGCCGTGGCACACCAGGAGGTCAGTCTCGTCGTGGCCGGCTGCGGGCCAGAAATACCTGGCGAAGACGATCGAGGCGTGCCGCGCACGCGGCATGTCCGAGGGCTTCTCGTGCGCGGTGACTTCGACGCGCCGCGTCGGTGGCGTGCATTCCGCGAGATCATCGACGATCCGGAAATGACTCTCGGGAAGGCTGCGGGCGATAGCCGCGGCGGTATCACGGGCGCGATTCATCGAACTGACGAACATCGCGTCGAAATGGCCCGGCAATCCGGCGAGGCGTGCACCGACGAGGTACGCACGCGCCACGCGCCGATCCGGTGACAGGTGCGGACCGGCCTTCGGATCCGCGGCGGATCGTCAACATAGTTGCCGTGCCGGACGAGGATGATCGTGCGCGCCGCGGGCAGATGTGCTTCGACAGCGCAAACCAGGCTGATCACGATCAGGCACGCCAGGAGCAAAGGAGTCGTTTCATCGTCGTCCGCCTTTCGAAGCAACGCCGTGCGCGAGCACCTTATACCGCAGTCGCGCAGTGGCCCTCATCCCGTGCCGCGTGCCCAGGCCCGCCGACCGAGGTCTTCAGGCTGCTAGCAGCCGATTGCGCGGACCACGACCGTTGCTACAACGCCGGGTCACCGTGGCGGGCCTCACCGGATCCCAGCAGACCGGCCCGCCTCGCGGTTTCGCGCTCGTCACCAGGGGGATTGCCATGCTGGATCGTACCGGTGGATTGTTCGCCGCCTGCCTGCTGTTTGCCGCCGGCTGCAGAGCCATGCCCGCCAGCGCGGCGGCAACCGCGGCTCGGCAAGCCGGAACAGGTCTTCGCGCACACGCAGGCCATGCAAGGCCTGTTGCCGGTGCACGTCGACGCGCGCGGCGGCAGGATCCTGTTCACGCTGCCCGCCACGAGAGACCGATGGCGTTGCGGCCAGGTTCCTCCCTGCACCCTTCGTTGGGCACCGGACTCGGCTCGGCGCCGACGTTCCTCGACCGCGGCCGCGTCGGCAATACGCAGGTCTCGCCTTCCGCCGGTACAGGAAAAGGTCGCCGCAGTCTACGAGAACCCGTTTCCGCAGCGCCGAGACTAACGCGGCGGCAAGCCCCGACTTCTGCGCAGCGTCGATCGCGTGGATGGGTGACGTCGCCGCAACCTTGCCCGACGGCCGCATCGTGGTGGACCTGTCCAGTTCCTCGCCTCCACGATGTGATCGGCATCGCCGACGCACTCGACGAAACGCGCAAACACGTTCGGCGTAGGTGGCGGACAAGGCGCCGGCAAGGGTTTCAAGCTCGACGAGAAGCTCAGCGCGGCCGACCCGGAATCGGTGAAGGACTTCCCGGACAACATCGAAGTCGACGCCGCACAGACGTTCGTGTCGCAAACACCAGGTACCAGGTTTCCAGCATCGCGCCGGACGCCGAGAAAATCCATTACCATGCACCACAGTTTCGGCTAAGGCTGCCCGGCCCCAGCTTCCGCCGCGCCGCTTCGACCCGCGTGTCGGCGGATTCTCGACGCAGGCGGTGGACTACGGCGCGCCAGCAGGACGGACGTGGTGCGGGAATTCGCGAACCGCTTCCGGCTCGAGAAGGCCGATCCGCAACGACGCGTTCACGCGTGGAGAAGCCGATCGTCTACTACGTCGACTGGCGCGCGCCGGAACCGATCCGCTCCGCGTTGATCGACGGCATCGGCTGGTGGTCGAAGGCGTTCGATGCGGCCGGCTACATCGGCGCGTTCCAGGTGAAGGTGCTGCGCCTGGGACGTCGACCTGATGGACGTGCGCTACAACGTCGTCAACCGGGTCGACTTCCAGGCGACCGGGGCTGGTCGTACGGGCAGGAAATCGTCGATCCGCGCACCGGCGAGATCATCAAGGGCATGGTGGTGATCGGCTCGCTGCGCGCACGCCAGGACATCAACAGATCCTCGAAGGCATCGTTGGCGCCAACCAGGTCGGCCGCAGCGGCCGGATGATCCGGTGCAGGCGGCGCTGGCGCGCATCCGCCAACTCGGCGCGCACGAAGTCGGACACACGCTCGGCTTCGCGCACGGCTTCCGCTGACCAGCACGCGAGATCGCGCGTCCCGGTCATGGACTATCCGGCGCCGCGGATCGAACTCGTCGACGGACACCTCGGCCTCGGCGATGCGTATGGCGTCGGCGTCGGCAAGTAGGATATCGCGACCGTCGAATGGCTGTACGGCGAGCCGCCACACCTGGACAGGACGAATGCGTGGGCCAGGTACCGAAAGCCGGCAGGATCGTCGCGTCCGGCCTGCGTTGCGTGCAGGACGACGACGCACGCGCCGACGACACCGCGCAACCGTGGGCTTCGTTGGGACGACGGCCCGGATGCGACCGCCGAGTTGAAGCGGTAGGCGTGCGCCGCGTGGCCATCGACCGCTTCGGCTTGTCGGCGCTGGCGCCCGGCGAGGACATGGCGAACCTGCGCCGGCGCTACGTCGGTGTAGTTGCTGGACCGCTACCAGATGGCTGCACGGCCGCGAAGGCGATCGGTAGCGTGTATACCGGTATGCCGTCAACGGCAGCGGCCACGGCGTCGGATCGGTACCGCCCGCGGCCCAGCGTGCGGCACTCGACGCCGTGCTCCGCGACCTCGCGCCGGACGAACTGCGCGTGCCGCCGCGCAGTTCCGTTGCTTTCGGCGCCGCGCAACGCTGGCCTGGCCGCCAGTACAGCATCGAGCTGTTCGCCGGCAGGAACGGAACACCTTTCGACCCACTCGCCGCCGCCGATGCCGCAGCCGGATTGACGCTGGACGCCCTGCTCGCGCCGACACGCCTCGCGCGACTGGAAGCGCAACACGCGACCGACGCGAACGCCCTTGGCGTCGAACTGCTCGATCGACTGCTGGCGGCAACCCTGCCCGACCGTACCGATGCGCTTGTCGCGGCGCATTACGCCTACACCGTGATGCGGATTGCGCGCGCCGCGCGCGATCGAGGACGACGCCCGGCGTCGCGGCGCAACTCGACCAGCGACTGCATGACGTCGCTGGCGCTGGCCAACCGCAAGGGCGACGATGCGGATCAGGCCTGGGGAGCGAGCCTGTCGCGCCTGCTGCTCGACCCGCGCCGGCTCGACAAGGAACTGGAACGCAGCGCGCACGCCGACGAGCGCCGCCAGCGCCCCGATCAGCACCGAAGCCGACTGGCTGTCGCTGCCGGGAGGCGGCTGAAATGTCGGGGACAATTCAACGCGCCGGGGGCCGAAGCCGGCCGCCCGAACAGCGGAGAACCGGCCCGGCTCGCGCCTCGACCCAGGCGCGAAACCGATCCGAACCCAGCGCGCGCTCCTGGGCCAGATAGCAACGGATTTCGCCCACCAGCTCGGCGAGCAACATCTCCGCGAACGGGGCGCGATACGCCTTCGCGCGAGCAGCCGGGTCAGGCCAAGCGCGAGAATATTCCGCGTGCGGCGTCGGCAGGGGGATCCGTGCGCTCGCCGACGTGCGCTCGCCAACTCGACCACGCGTAAGCACCGGGGTGCGCCATCCACGCACGCACCCAGTTCAACTCGATGGCGACAGCACGCCGTAACGGATCGAATCACCACGGGCCTTGTAGCGCCTCACAGCGTGCCCGTGCGCTCGTGGCGATCATTGAACCGACACGCATAGTTGCGCGCGAACGTGTGCGCCAGCCGCGGCAGCGCCCGCTTCGCCGGGAGTGATCAACGCGGGTGCACGTGGTTATCCATCAGGACGTAAGGCGTGCAACGCGCACCGGAAGCGTTCCAGCGATGCCGACAGGCATTGCAGATAGTGCTGACGATCGTCATCGTCCAGGAAGCAAGGCAACCGGTTGTTGCCGCGCTGCACGACGTGTTGCGGAATGCCGGGAAGATCGAAGCGTGGGGATCGAGCCATGCACCGCAGCATCACAGCCCTACAGCGCCACCGCGATCGACGCACGGACAGCCCCCGTCGGCCCTCGCCTCATCCGCGTGTGGAAATTGTCCCTGACACCCTCCACTGGGAGCACCCTCCCTCAGTGTCCCTGACACCGTTTCGGTCGCGACACCTTTCCTCGGACTCTGGCCCCTGTTTTTGCAATCAGGTACTTGACTCCCACTGGTATTGTGTCCATATTATACGCCTATGGACATAGTACAGTCAGCAAGGCTCGTCTAGCGGACGCCGAGTCCGCCTCCGCCAGATGATGGAGGAAGGCACTGCGCGAGCAACGACATGAACATGTCGCAAAAATCGCAGGCCTGGCGCAGGGTGTTTCTCGCATTCTGCAATCCCGTTGCTCAGAATTCGCGGGAACCGAATACCTGACGGAGCCTAATGGACTCGAGCTGACGTCCCGCCACCTGCGAAGATGCCGACGCGTACGAAATCGAGAACGGCAAGCTTCCCAAAATTTGAGCGGGATGGAGAGAGGCTCGTAAAGATAGGGTGGTCGAAGAAGAACAAGTCTTCATGAGCATCGTGCCACCAAGGAGGGCGTCTGCGCGCTTGTACACCACCTTGTCGGATCAGCCACAGAATAAAGTCTTCCTAGTGGAAGATCTCTTGCCGGTGCCCGACGGTGCGGATGGTGGCGAACTCCCTGCTTACCAGGTCTATCTCATTCTCGCTTGGCTGCGGCGGTCGGGCTCCGTAGAAAAGAAGGGGCGCGACAGGTATGTGTTTCGCTGCGCCAATCTACATGACGATGCAGTAGAAGAGTTGTGGGCAAAGCTGCCAATCAAAAGCGGTTATAAGGGGACCCTATGACGGAAGTAATAAGACTCTAGGATTCAGGAGCTAGCAATGCAGCTACTGCATGCCGGCTCCAGTCAAGTGATTAAGGATCTTGACCGACGCCGGCATGTGTAAAACCAAGCTTTGTGTAACAGCGCGGGTGATAAGGAGGAAATTTTGCACAAGCAGGCAATCAACAAGCCCCTACCCGAGGCCGCCCTTGTCGAAAAGATAGTCAATTGTTGCGATGCTCGCCTTATGTGCGAATGCCTAGTTCGTGAAATCAATCCCGAGTCATCCGAAGCGCCTCCAGAGTGTGCGTGACGCCGTCGCGATGTTCTTTGAGAACCGACGAGCCCCAACCAATGAGTGTGGATCTCTCGTGAATTGGTCCGCTTCGCAGCGAACCGAGCAATCGAGATTTTATCACCATCGCCGCGACAGGTGACAAGCCTACTCGTGGGCTGCGCACGGGACACATGTGTCTGACGATCGTCGATCAGGGCGAAGGTCGATCACCCGTTACGGTTACCCAAAACGATCTTGTCTCTCAACGAAAAGAACAAGCAACGTATTCAGTTCGTCCAAGGCAAATTCAACATGGGCGGGTCAAGGGCCCTGCGGTTCTGTGGCACTATTGGTCTACAGCTCGTGATTACCCGGCGACATCCAGACCTGGCGAAACGCGAGCTCTTGGCTGACCCAAGCGCCGGAGAGTGGGCGGTAACAGTGGTGCGCCGCGAGGAACCGAAGCAATCGAACGCTTGAACCTATCCATTCGAGTTCACATATCTCGCTCTGTTGGAGCCGACAGTCTCCCCCGGAAGGGCGAGTCTACGGTTCGCGGCGAATACTTTGCCGCTAATGCCAGAACATGATGAAGCATATAGAACGATATCGTGGGGAACTGCCCTTAAGCTCTTCGAATGAGACTACGGTCAGTCAAAGCAATGTGCTCTTACCAGAGCGGCTGATGTACGCGCTCGAGCGCCTGTTGCCAGAAATCGCACTACCGGTTCGAATTCACGAATGTAGAGGTTACAAGGGCGATAAGAGCGGGCTTGGAGACTCCTATTGCTGGACTTGTCGTTCGCCTTGAGGATGGGAAAGGAGATAATCTTGAATATGGATTTCCATTATCAGTGCCGCTTCAGGTCGACGGGATACGCGATAGCTCGCATCTACGCCTTTAAAGAGGATCGAGCCACGGTTTCTGTACCTACGAGATGAAGGCGTGATCTTTGCCATCAACGGCCAGGCGCATGGCTATCTACCGAAATCGATCTTCAGTCGACCCAAGGCGGTCAGGTGCCCCGCCTAAGGAATTCGCTACTCATTCTCATCGACTGCTCCACGACGCTATCAGCGACGCAACGCGGACTTGTTCATGAGCAGTAGGGATCGCTACAGGCAAAAGCCCATACGCTTTGCGGTCGAGCGTGAGATTGAACGGCTTCGCTCGCACCAATCCGAGGATTGCGACGTCTGCAGCAGCAGCGACGGGAAGACGGCTGCAATCGAAGCTAAGCCAGGAAAAACCACTTGAAGAAGTCACTCGGGCAGATCTTCAATGCATCTCCCACACTTAGGACCCTTTTTTTGCGCGGCCAACGCCCGCGTCCATTTGCAGGCGATGCAGGTGGCGGCGGAGGAACTCGGGCGGACCAAACCCTCGCGGCAAAAGGATTTCGTAGGCAAAGGCACCCTACGTATTTCGCATCCTGAAAAAGTTGGGGAAGGAAAGATTTTTCAGCGAAATATTGAAGAGGTCGACGCTGCCGTATCCGGTTCGAGACGGATATGGAAAACGGCTTCTTTGCCCGCGCAACAGATCAAGGAACATTTGAACTAAATGTGGCTGATTCAAACAGGGCTATCCTCGCTGCCCAGCTTTTCACTGACGCTCGAGGATGGCGCTGCTTATCTCAATATGGCTCTGCCAGGGAAGCACAGGCTGGGGACAAGCTGATCTGAGCGTCCGTACATGATTCGACGCTTCTGCACCCGTTTGTTAACGTTATAACGCTGCTGGTTCTCCAGAAGCAGAAACGCCATCAGGATCAAAGAACATCGAAAGCCAGAGCATTCTGGCGGGCCTGGCAAAGCCCCGCCGAGCAAGGAATCAAGCTTCCGCCAATTATCGATGTCCATGAGAACGACGAACACTGGAAAAAACACGGGTTTTGCCCATCACAGCATGTCGTGAATCTGATCCAGTGTTCGTGGACGGGAAAGAACGACTTGAGCACGTTTTACATCAACGTGGACAATTCAGCGCTCAAAACGGAGATGAAGTACGGGAAGCAGGACCCAAGGCTCGCCGAAGCCAAATTCCGGTATGGAAATGTCCTACTTGGTCTCGCTATGTTGCATGACGACGAAAACGGCATCAATGATCCAGGCGGCGGTGATGGCGTCAGCGTCGAGGTGAGGGATCGACCTGACTCGCAGATAAGCATTCAAGATTCCACGATCCAGGCTATCGGATGCAGTTGCGCCCGTATTGTACCAATCATTGATCGGCTATCCGGGCTTAGTGAGGAAAACCTTGAGGAGATTGGGCGCTTGCAGGGCGAGGACGCCTAACCCTTCAAGTAGCCTCATGAATCAGCACTAGTTCTCGTGAAGACAGGGCTTCCCTTGTAGTTCGCATACCAACTTCGCCCCGGCACTTCGCCATATTCGTTGCGAACCTTTATTTCGCAACTCCTGAAATCCTGCCCGTTCCTTAACACGAAGATAACAGCGTAGCTGCCGCTGAGGCTGGAGAAAGCGATCATCTGTGCCAAGATAGCACCGCGCTTCATTCGCCGCCGAACAGCCGAAAAACTCGCACCGGCTTTGTGAAAATAATCATCCTCGGCCAGCAAGACGACGATCACCAAAATTGTAATATGACGCGCGATCCGCATCGATTGCATCCTGCGATCAATACGGAGTGTCCGTTTCCTTTCTTCCATCCCGCCCCTTAGCGATGATATAGCATGAATCCCGGGATATGGCGGCGGCGATGTCACCGAGATCAGCTAATTTCACAGCTGCACAGGGTTTCATGCTCATCAAGTTGCTCACATCGCTTTGACAGGCACCGGCTTATGGCGTCGATGCCAGATGCCGTTATCGTCTCCGCAGTGTCATTTAATCCTTCGAGCATCTCCATTGTTGTTTGCACAATGCGATTGCGGAAATTCGAAGCAGTCGGAATCGAACGACGGCCGTTCGCAAAGCCATTGCCCAACCGTTGAGCAAAACGCATCGTGCAAAACACCGGATTCATCGGTTCCAAAACGTCATCCACTGCCGCAAGGCGAAGGAAATGGTCTTACGAAGCCACCGAGTTTCTGGTGCGCCATGTTGCGCGCCGGTATGTACGCCACAATTGAGCAAATCGGAGGCTCCGGAGTCATTGCAGCGGAGAGATGGCACTGTTATCGAGACCAGGCTAAAATCGCTTGTAATGAAGTGAGTGAGTCTCGTGACTTTCGCCTTAGTAATGAACACAGCGAGAGAATTGATGTCAGACCCGATTGCGCGGCGACCACTGACCATCGCTTCAAGGATGGTTGTTCCTCCGCCCATGTATGGGTCAAGCACCGCCTTCACGCTTGAGTAAGCTACATACAAGCACGAGCAAAAATTGGCGAAAAGCGCTGGGTAACGATAGAACCGATGGGTGAGTCCACGAATCGGGAATTGCCCGATCGACAGCGGCAGCCTTGTAGCTTGCAAGCGCGTTCGTTTGAGAGTGATCATTGGTGGGCAGCATTCGTTCACCCGATCCACAGCTGAAAATCGCCCCGATCAAGCGTGTCTTCAATGGTATATGAAACGACGCTAGAACGAAAACGATTCCAAACCATTGCGGGCAGATTACACGGACATCAACTGTCGTGCACGTCACGCCACGATCTGCTCGTACGAGAACCCGGAATGTCAGTGCGCTGGCTCGCATGTTCCATGGTCATGGCGCAAACGCGCCCTTGGTGGTCAGTTCAAGGAAGGTGTTTCTCGTCCAGGTCACGCGTTTCCGTGATGTGTTCGGCCCGGAATTCGATATAGAGCGCGTCAGTGTCGCAGAGTATTTGACCTTCCATTGCACGAAACCTCAACCAAAGAACGCGTTGTGTGTAGTCTCGCCGTCGGACAGTAGCGACGCGGAGGTAGCGGCCATCGGCTTCGAAACCTTTGACCAACAACGGAGTCCGGCCGTCGGCTTGGGCTAAGCGCCTTTCGGGATGAGCGATCGTGCGCGATCCACGCGTCGGCGATCATCGCCCGATCAGGACGCGTTCGCGTGGACTGGAAGTACCGCGTGGTTTTCATCATGCGGCCCTCGGCAAGCAGGTGCAGCCGGGCAAAACCTCTGGGTTTCGGATCGCCGCTGCGCGGCGTCCGGAATGACGAGCTAAAATACGTCGCGGCAAGTTTCGTCCTGCATGTTCCGCCGGTACTCCCACCCACGTCGTACAGCGCATGGCTGATCTGCCCCAGCGAGTGGGTCTTGACCGCTTCCATCAGTGCTTCGAACACGTTCTTGCGCTCGCGGGCGGTGTCCTGCAGGTAGCGCAGGCCGTGGCCGTCGTGGACCGGGCTCACCGGCGCATCGGCGGAATCGACCTCGTGCGTGCGATCGGTTTCGCCTGCCGGCGCCAGCGCGTTGCGGGCTTGCTGGAAGGCCTGCACGTTGGCGATCTGCTGGTGCTTTTCTTCTTCGGTCGAGCGGATCAGTTCGATGGTGGCGGCGACTTCGCCGCCGTGTTCCCTGGGCAGGAAGGTGTTGACGCCGATCAGCGGCAGCGAACCGTCGTGTTTCTTGTGCTCGTAGTACAGCGATTCTTCCTGGATCTTGCCGCGCTGGTACATGGTGTCCATCGCGCCGAGCACGCCGCCGCGGTCGCTGATGGCTTCGAACTCCTTGTACACGGCTTCCTCCACCATGTCGGTGAGGCGCTCGATGATGTAGCTGCCCTGCCACGGGTTCTCGTTGAAGTTGAGGCCGAGCTCGTGGTTGATGATGAGCTGGATGGCGACGGCGCGGCGCACCGATTCCTCGGTGGGCGTGGTGATGGCCTCGTCATACGCATTGGTGTGCAGCGAATTGCAGTTGTCGAACAGCGCGTACAGCGCCTGCAGCGTGGTGCGGATGTCGTTGAACTGGATTTCCTGCGCGTGCAGCGAGCGCCCGGAAGTCTGGATGTGGTACTTCAGCATCTGGCTGCGCGGTGACGCGCCGTAGCGCTCGCGCATCGCGCGCGCCCAGATGCGCCGGGCGACGCGGCCGATGACGCTGTATTCCGGGTCCATGCCGTTGGAGAAGAAGAACGACAGGTTCGGCGCGAAGTCGTCGATCTGCATGCCGCGCGCGAGGTAGTACTCGACGATCGTGAAGCCGTTGGAGAGCGTGAACGCCAATTGCGAGATCGGGTTGGCCCCGGCCTCGGCGATGTGGTAGCCCGAGATCGACACCGAATAGAAGTTGCGCACCCTGTGGTCGACGAAATACTGCTGGATGTCACCCATCATGCGCAGCGCGAACTCGGTACTGAAGATGCAGGTGTTCTGCGCCTGGTCTTCCTTCAGGATGTCGGCCTGCACGGTGCCGCGCACGGTGGACAGCGTGTGCGTCTTGATGCGTTCGTAGGTTTCCGCATCGACCAGCCACTGCCCGCTCATGCCGAGCAGGCCAAGGCCGAGGCCGTCGTTGCCCTGCGGCAAGTCACCGTGGTAGCGCGGACGCTGCTTGCCCCTGTAGAACTCGTCGATCTTCTTCTGCGCGTCGGCCCAGCGGGCGTCGTCTTCCTGCAGGTATTTCTCGATCTGCTGGTCGATCGCGGTGTTCATGAACATCGCAAGGATCATCGGCGCGGGGCCATTGATCGTCATCGACACGCTGGTCTTCGGATCGCACAGGTCGAACCCGGAGTACAGCTTCTTCATGTCGTCCAGCGTCGCGATCGACACGCCGGAGTTGCCGATCTTGCCGTAGATGTCCGGACGCGGCGCCGGGTCTTCGCCGTACAGCGTCACCGAGTCGAACGCGGTCGACAGGCGTGACGCGGGCTGGCCGAGCGACAGGTAATGGAAGCGCCGGTTGGTGCGCTCGGGCGTGCCTTCGCCGGCGAACATGCGGGTCGGATCCTCGCCGCTGCGGCGATACGGATACACGCCGCCGGTGTACGGATACGCGCCCGGCAGGTTTTCCAGCATCAGGAAGCGGAGCTGGTCGCCCCAGTCGCGGGTCCGTGGCGGCGCGATCTTCGGCACCTTCTGGTGCGACATGGTTTCGCGGTAGTTGTCGACCTTGATCGTCTTGCCGCGCACCTGGTATTCGTTGAACTCCGCCGTGACGGCTTCGCGCCGCGCGGGCCAGTCGCGCAACAGGTGGATGGCGTCGCTGGAGAGTTCCTTCACCGCTTCGTTGTAGCGTTGGCGAAGGACAACAACACTGCGGTCGGCGGCTTCTCCCCGCTCCCTTCGGGAGAGGGGTTGGGCGTGAGGGTTCGGATCTTGCGCGGTACTGTCGCCTGCGGTCAGCTTGGCTCCGGTCGTACCCTCGCCCTCGTTCCCTCTTCCGGAGGGAGAGGGATGCAAAGCTGCGCTGTCGTACAGATCCAGCGGCTTGGGCAGCGCGGGGGCGTCGAATTCCTTCAACGACTCATAAT
>JAXMHA010000014.1:0-73503 GCA_046347015.1 Lysobacterales bacterium
TGGGAGCATCCGATCGATTCCCGGTGTGCCCTTCGCCGATCCATTCGCACGAAGCGACCAGCCTTCCGTCAGTCGGGCGCGGGCACGGGCGCGACAACAAGCGTGCGCGTCCGCCACACGTAAAGCGGCACACCCAGCATCATCAGGATGAAGTTCCAGTAGACCGCTTCCATGCCCGCGCCAAGCGCCGCCCACAACGCGAATGCGAACGCGGCACAGGCAAGGACGAGATCGTGCCAGCGCATGGAATTGCCGCCGCGGTACGCCAGCACGATATCGGCCATTGCGCTGAAGAGATAGGCGACCACTGCGCCGAGGGTGGTCAGCAGCACCATGAAGGTGAACATCGCCACCAGTCCCTGGCTGTAGTTCATCAGCACCATCACGCTGGCGAGCCCACCCGCGACGAGGAGTGCCGGCACCGGCGTGCCACGGCCGGACTCGCGTGCGAAGAAGCCGGGAAACAGGCCATCCCGGGCGACAGCCTGCGGATACTGGCCCGAGATCAGGATCCAGCCATTTAACGCGCCGAAGCAGGAAATCGCGGCGGCGCCGGCGATCAGCCAACCGGCCCAGCTTCCCCACAACAAACGCCCCGCATCCGCAAACGGAGCCTGCGATTTCGCGAGTTCGGCGCCCGGCAGCACGCCCATCACCGCGGCCGTGCAGGCGATATAGACCAGGGCCGCGATGACGGTGCCGAGCAACGTGGCACGCGGAATGGTCTTCTCCGGATCCCGGACGTGACCGGCCGGAATCGTCGCACACTCGACGCCGATGAACGCAAACAGCGTCGCGGCGACGCTGAGGTTGATCGCATGCCATGGCGAGCCGGCATTCGGACCCGGAGCCAGCAGGCGCGGATCGAAATGCACGAAGCCGACCAAGGCGAGTGCGACCAGCGGTGACAGCTTGAGTACTGTCGTCACCAACTGCACCACGCCGGCACTGCGCACGCCGGCGATGTTCACCGCCACCAAGACCCAGATGGCCGCCAGAGCGGCCAGCGCGCCGAAAACCGGTTGGGACCCCAGCGCCGGGAAAAACGACGCGAAATAGCTCGCGAAGCCCACCGCAATCGTCGCATTGCCACCGACGAGCGAGATCCAATACATCCACGCGACGAGGAAGCCGACGAAATCACCGAAGGCTTCGCGGCCATAGGCGTATGGCCCTCCTGCCCGCGGCGCACGTCTCGCGAGGCGGTAGAACACACCCGCCAGCAACAGGGCGCCCCCGGCACTGATGACCCAGCCGACCAGGCTGTAACCACCGTAGGGTGCGAGGGTCGCGGGCAACAGGAACACGCCCGCGCCGATCATGTTGCCGAGCACCAGCGTGGTCGCGGTGACCAGGCCGATCTGGCGCGTCGATACCGTCATGATTGACCCCCTGGCGCGGCGAACGGTCGCGGGATTCTACATGTCAGCCGTTTCGGGGTACGCCAGCTTGAACTGCCGGCGCGGCATCGGGCCAATACCAGTCTCCACGGGGGATGCGGGAGGCGCGGCCATTGCCTGCGACACCATGACTCGCGTGATCAGCCCGCGACGCCGCCGCACGCGGCGCGCCCGTTGCGATGCACCTGCCATACGTACAGCGGCACGCCCAGGATCAGAAGCACGAAGGTCCAGAACACCGCTTCCTCGCCGGCACCGATCGCGGCCCACAGCGAGAACGCGAACGCACCGTACGCCATGGTGAGCTGGGACCAGGGCAATGGGGACCGGCTGCGGTGCGCCAGCACGACGTCGGCCATGGCGCTGAAAAGGTAGGCAATCACGCTGGTCAAGGTCGTCAGCAGCATCATGAAGGTGAACATGGCGACCATGCCGTGGGTGTAGTTGGCCAGCACCAGCAAGCTGGCGATGGCGGCCGAAACCAGTAGACCCGCCGCCGGCGTGCCGCGCGCGGTTTCGCGAGCGAACAAGCGCGGGAACAGGCCATCCCTCGCCACGGCCTGCGGGAACTGGCCCATGATCAGGATCCACCCATTCAGGCACCCCACGCTCGAGATCACCGCGGCACCGGCGATCAACCAGGCCGCCCAGCCGCCCCACAACAAGCGTCCGGCATCCGCGAATGGCGCCTGCGACGCCGCCAGGCCAGCTTCGGGCAGTACGCCCATCACCGCGGTCGTGGAGGTGATGAAGACCGCCGCCGCGATCAGCGTGCCCAGCAGGGTGGCGCGCGGGATGGTCTTCTCGGGATCGCGCACGTGTCCGGCCGGAATCGAGGCGCACTCCACGCCGAGGAAACCAAACAGCGTGGCGGCCACGCAGAAACTGATCGCGTGCCACGGCGAGCCGGCGGCCGGACCGGGAATCATCAGCTTCGGGTCGAAATGCGCGAACGCGAACAGTGCCAAAGCCAGCAATGGCAATATCTTCAGGATCGTCGTGACGATCTGCACCACGCCCGCGCTGCGCACCCCGGCAATGTTGATGACGGTGAAGATCCAGATCGTGGCGAGCGCCGCCAACGCGCCGAGCAAGGGGTGGCTGCCCACCGCCGGGAGGAATGTCGAGAAATAGCTCGCGCCACCGACCGCAAGGGCCGCGTTGCCGGCGACGAGCCCCACCCAGTAGATCCACGCGACGAGGAAACCGGCGAAATCACCAAACGCATCGCGGCTGTAGGCGTAAGGTCCGCCCGCGCGGGGCGAGCGTTTCGAGAGGCGGTAGAACACGCCCGCCAGCAACAGCGCGCCGCCGGCACTGAAGACCCAGCCGAGCAGGCTGTAACCGCCGTAAGGCGCAAGCGACGCCGGCAGCAGGAACACGCCCGAGCCGATCATGTTGCCGACCACCAGCGCGGTCGCGGTGACCATGCCGATCTCGCGTTTCGGGATGTCCACGGCCCCCTCCGCATCCAACCTTCGCGCGGGCGACAGTGTAACGGAGGCGAAGCGCCCGATCGCCGGCTGTCAGCGTGGCGTGGTTCCGGGTGGCTGTTGTCGCGGTTGCCGTGTGCAGGCAGTGGCCTCCGCGCGACACCGGGACCGCGGCAGGTTCAAGCCACCTCAAGCGGACGAGGCATGCCCGGTTGCGGCGCCGACGCTCACGTCGTTGCTGCCGGAATCGTCGAGATCGGCGAATTTCAACACGCCAAGCTCGCCGAACTTGCGGCGCAGCCAGCCGTCGCCCGCGTCGAGCAGGCCGAGCTTCTTGCAGTTCGGCACGACATTCTGGAAGAGGCGATCGTGGTACACCTTTCGCTCGGGCGACTGCAGGATCAGCTTCAGCGTTTCCTTGGGTGGCAGGCCCATGCGCTCCCACACTTCCTGCTGGAGAAAACGATCGCGCATCCGCACTGCAGCTTCGAATACGAACTCCTGCCGCTCGCGCAACTCGCTCGCGGACAATTCCGCATAGATCTCGCGCAGGCTGTGGACGCCGAACGCGATATGGCGCGATTCATCGGCAATGACACGATGCAGGATCTCGCGCAGCAGCGGCTCGACGGTCATTTCATGCATCGTGCGGAACGCGGCGAGCGCGAGGCCTTCGACCATGATCTGCATGCCGAGGTAGGTCATGTCCCAGCGGCTGTCGGCGACAATGTCGTCGAGCAACAGCTTCAGGTGCTGGCTGACCGGATAGTGCCCGGAAAGCTTGGTGTCGAGATAGCGCGAAAACACTTCCACATGGCGAGCCTCGTCGACCACCTGCGTCGCCGCGTATTTCTTGGCGTCCATCCACGGGACCGTTTGCACGATCTTCGCGGTGCACAACAACGCACCCTGCTCGCCGTGCAGGAACTGCGACAAAGTCCAGTTTTGGGATTCGCAACCGAGCTCGAGCCATTCCTTGATGGACCACTTCCTGAATGGGGTGTCGGCCAGGTCGGTGACCCCCGGCATGTACCCGCCGAAGCTGAGGACGTTGCCGAGTACCACCTTGTGCTGGTCGACCTCGATCTCCCACGGAATGTCGGTCGCGGCATTCCACTGGCTAGCCTTGCCCTTTTCGTACAACGCGTCGAGTTGCGGCCGGGAACCCGTCGCGAAGTCTCGGGAAAACACCGTGTCGAGATGCCCGGGCACGACGTGCTCCGTTTCCGCCCCATCGGTGTTGACCACCGCCAGGATCGCCTCGAGGTCATCGATTTCGGCGCGCCCGATAAGGCTCAGGTTCTCGGACTGACTCGGTTCGCCTGCTTTGGACATCCGATGCTCCCCGTGGCGAACGCTGCGCCAGCGCCGCCTGTCGTCGGGTCATCCTTTCGCGTCGCGAGCGGCGCAGCATGAAGCGCGGCGTCACCTGCGGGATTGCTCGAAGGATACCCGACAGGCCGCCGCGCGCAACCCGCAGGCGCCGGTGCCCTGCGAGCCGCCCCGCTGGCTTTACTTTTTCCCCTGCAGGATCAAACGCTTGGGAATCGGCTTCCACCACGATGGAGCCATCGACCCCTCAGGCCGAGGCGCGGCGATTCCGCTACCGCGCCGGGTGGGAGGCGGCGAATGACCGGCCACTGGCCGATCAGCCGTCGAAGCCGTCCGCGAAGATCACGTCGCTCGGCCCGCTCACCTCGACCGCGCCGCTGTCACAGGCATTGTTGATCGGCCGTGCGACACCACGCTGATCCGTCGCGACGGAGCACGCGGCGCCCGGATCCCTGTCAATAGCAGTGTTGCCAGGCAACGGCATCATCGTCAGCGTCGGTCCACCATTGTCCTGCAATGGCCCCAGCGGAAGGTTCTGGTTGATGCCGTCGGTCGGATCGGTGAAGGCACCGCCGCAACCGCTGTCGTTGCTGACGTTGTAACCACCCGAGCCGATCACGCCATCGCAGTTTCCGACCGAGTTCGCGCTGACGATCGAGTGATCGATCATCATCGCGAGTGGTCCGCTGCCGTCGGCGTAGATACCGGCCCCGAACGATGCCGTGTTGCCGTAGATCGTCACGTAGCTGATCGACGCGAACCCGTTGGCGGTTTGGTAGATTGCGCCGCCGCCCGACTCCGCGTCGTTGTCGTGGAACGTCGAGTTGACCACCGACGTGGTGCCGTCACTGTAGATGGCAGCGCCCGATCCGGCGGTGTCGTTGGAATCGAAGGTCGACTGCGCAACGTTTGCCGTGCCGGACAGGTTCGCCAATGCCCCGCCGTCGGTCGATGTCGACTCGTTGTTCTCGAACGTACTGGATTCCACCGTCAGGTTGCCGTAGTTGACGACCGCGGGCTCCGCCGAAAAGCTGTCGGCAACAAGCACATGATCCAGCGTGAGCGTGCCGAAGTTCTCCAGCGCATGCACGCCATCGAACGCGCCGTGTTCGAGCGTCAGTCCGCGCAACGTGACGTTGGCACTGAAAAACACCTGGAAGAACGACGCACTGTCGCCGCCATCGAACGTGACCTGCCCACCGCCGTCGATCGTTACCGCGTTGGCGATGCCCTTGTTGTAGGTTGACGCGATCGTCACCGTCCCGCAATCGAAACTGACGGTGCCGCCACCGCTGCCATCGACCGTCGACAGTGCGTTGGCGAAGCCGGACTCATCGCAGTTGTCGGGTCCGACCTCCACGTCAGTCGCCCATGCTGCGGGGCTGGCAAGCGCAATCGCGAGAAATACCTTCAGGAAGCGGAATCCACGTGTCGTCATGGTCGGGTCCCAGGTCGTTCGGAGCCCCGGATGGGCCCCCGAGATACTTGATACTTGCAAACGGCAGCGGGAATTACACGTTGGTTCCCGATGGGGCCCGGCAAGGGGGGCGCGGCGAAAGGAGACTGCCCACCCCGTCGCGGTTGCGCCGCGGCCCTGCAATCGCAAATCCAGCGTGGCCGGCAAAGAAAAGCCCCGCCGAAGCGGGGCTCTTGAAAAGCAGCGGTTGACGGCTTCCGGTTCCCGCGGTCGAGAACGACCGCTGCGATCAGAAGTCCATGCCGCCCATGCCACCCATGCCACCGGCGCCGCCACCGTGGTTGTGCGGCTCTTCCTTCTTCGGCGCTTCGGCAACCATCGCCTCGGTCGTGATCATCAGGCCGGCGATCGACGATGCGTTCTGCAGTGCGGTCCGCGTGACCTTGGTCGGGTCGAGGATGCCGAGTTCGACCATGTCGCCGAACTGGCCGGTCGCGGCGTTGTAGCCGAAATTGCCCTTGCCGTCGGCGACCTTGGCCAGCACCACCGACGGTTCCTCGCCGGCGTTGGCGACGATTTCGCGCAGCGGCGTCTCCATCGCGCGGCGCGCAATGTGGATGCCGTGGTCCTGGTCCTCGTTGTCGCCCTTGATTTTCGCGATGCCCGCCAGCGCGCGGATCAGCGCGACGCCGCCACCCGGCACGACACCTTCTTCGACTGCCGCGCGGGTCGCGTGCAGCGCGTCTTCGACGCGGGCCTTCTTTTCCTTCATCTCGACTTCGGTCGCCGCGCCGACCTTGATCACCGCGACGCCACCGGCGAGCTTCGCCACGCGTTCCTGCAGCTTCTCGCGATCGTAGTCGGAGGTGGTCTCCTCGATCTGGGTCTTGATCTGCTTGATGCGGGCCTGGATCTTCGAGGCCTCACCGGCGCCATCGATGATCGTCGTGTTTTCCTTCGACACGATCACCTTCTTGGCCTTGCCAAGATCCTGCAACGACGCCTTCTCGAGCTGCAGGCCGACTTCCTCGGAAATGACCTGGCCGCCGGTCAGGACCGCCATGTCCTCGAGCATCGCCTTGCGGCGGTCACCGAAGCCCGGTGCCTTGACGCCGCACACCTTGACGATGCCGCGGATCGTGTTGACGACCAAGGTCGCCAGCGCCTCGCCTTCGACTTCCTCGGCGACGAGCAGCAGCGGCTTGCCCGACTTGGCGACGCCTTCCAGTACCGGCAGCAGGTCGCGCACGTTCGAGATCTTCTTGTCGTGCAGCAGGATGTACGGATCTTCGAGCTCGCACTGCATCGACTGCTGGTTGTTGATGAAGTACGGCGACAGGTACCCGCGGTCGAACTGCATGCCCTCGACGACGTCGAGCTCGTTCTCGAGGCCCGAACCGTCCTCGACGGTGATGACGCCTTCCTTGCCGACCTTGTCCATTGCCTCGGCGATCAGCTTGCCGATGTTCTCGTCGCCGTTCGCCGAAATGGTGCCGACCTGCGCGATCGACTTGGAATCGGCCGACGGCTTCGAGATCTTCTTCAGCTCGTCGACGGCGCCGGTAACGGCCTTGTCGATGCCGCGCTTGAGGTCCATCGGGTTCATGCCGGCGGCGACGGCCTTCAGGCCTTCGCGGATCATCGATTGCGCCAGCACGGTCGCGGTGGTCGTGCCGTCACCGGCAACGTCGGAAGTCTTCGACGCGACTTCCTTCACCATTTGCGCGCCCATGTTCTCGAACTTGTCGGCGAGTTCGATTTCCTTCGCGACGGACACGCCGTCCTTGGTGATCGTCGGCGCACCGAAACTCTTGTCGAGCACGACGTTGCGGCCCTTCGGACCCAGCGTCGCCTTGACGGCATTGGCGAGGGTGTTGACGCCGCGCAGCATGCGATTGCGCGCGTCTTCGGAAAAGCGGATATCTTTGGCTGCCATGACTTTGATCTCTCGATTTGAATTCGTGGGAATGTGCGGGGGTCTGGGTCGGTGAAGAGGTCAGCGGTGCGTGCAAGGAGCGAAACATCGCCGCCGGAACGCAATCGCGGCTGTTGCCGCTGACGGCTGACGACGGCGATCAACCTTCAATGACAGCCATCAGATCTTCTTCACGCATGACGAGGAGTTCCTCGCCATCGACCTTGACCTCGGTACCGGAATACTTGCCGAACAGGACCTTTTCGCCGGCCTTGACGCCGACCGGGCGGACCTTGCCGTCCTCGAGGATCTTGCCGGAGCCGACGGCGACAACCTGACCCTTGATCGGCTTTTCGGCTGCGGTGTCGGGAATGACGATGCCGCCGGCCGACTTGGTTTCGGCTTCCAGGCGCTTGATGATCACGCGATCGTGCAATGGGCGAAGCTTCATGGGCATCTCCACAACTGTTTGAGTTGAAAAGGAATTGTTTGATCTGCTAGCACTGTGCGTTGCTGAGTGCCAATTATACGGCAAGCGTTGCCACTTGCCCAAGGCTCCGCCACGCGCGTGCCGGTAGATGGGGCCCGAAAGCAACGCGTCAAGGGGGCACAGGACGACGGGCGGAGCGGCGACGGCGGCATGCCGTCAGGTGCAAACGGTATGCTTGTTGGTTCTGCCGCCTGATTTCGCGCCATGTCGATTGCGCTGGTGTTGTGCACGTGTCCCGACAGCGAGAGCGCCGAGCTGATTGCGCGAACGCTGGTTGACGAACGCCTCGCGGCTTGCGTCAGCGAGGTCCCGGGCGTGCGCTCGACGTACCGGTGGCAAGGCAAGGTGACCCGGGACGACGAGGTCTTGCTGGCAATCAAGACGACACGTGCGCGTCATGGCGACGTCGAGCGCCGCATCACGAGCCTGCACCCGGCTGAACTGCCGGAGATCGTCGTGGTCGATGTTGTCGCGGGCCTGCAGCGCTACCTGCGTTGGGTCGAGGAAGCCGTCGATTGAACGGGGCCATGCAAGCGAATGGACCACCGGTCGGTCCGGAGATCCGACCGGTGCCGTTTCGGAGCGAGACGTGATGCGAAAGGGGTTGGCCTTACTGGCGGCACTCGTGGGATTCGCTTGCATTGTGCCGTCGATCCCGGCGCAATCGGATGATGGCCTGCTCCCGGTCGAACAGGCGTTCAAGCTCGACGCGACGATTCCGGCCCCGGGGCAGACTCGGCTGCACTGGGACATTGCGCCCGGATACTACCTGTACCGACAGCGCATCCATGTCGAAACGACCAGCAAGGACGTGACGCTCGGCGCACTGGCGCTGCCAGCCGGCGAACCGAAGCACGACGAGTTCCTGGGCGACATGGAGGTCTACCACCACGCCGTCGACGCGACGCAACCGTTTACGGCGGCCGCCGGCGCAACCATGCTGGACCTCGCGATCAGCGTGCAGGGATGCCACGAACTCCCGCCGCAGGTCTGCTATCCGCCACACGTGACGAAAGTCTCGCTGGCACTGCCGGTGTCCTCGAACGCACCGCCGCCTGTCGCGAAGACAGGAATCCTGAGGCTTGGCAGCGACGCCGGCTTGATCAACGGCTCGACCTCGTCCGAGCCGCTGCCGCCGGACCAGGCCTTCGTCTTCGAGGCCATTGCCGAATCACCGACCTCGATCCTCGCCCGCTGGATCATGCCGCCGGGGTACTACCTTTATCGCGACAAGAGTTCGGTACGCCTCGGCGACGGTGCAGACGCGAAACTCGGGGTGCCGCATTGGCCGCGCGGGCAATCGCACAGCGACGAGCATTTCGGCACCGTCGAGGTGTATTTCAACGAGGTCGAGCTGCCGATCCCGCTGGAGCGAGCTTCCGGCCACGCCGAGACGCTGGCGTTGACGGCGGAGTACCAGGGTTGCCAGGACAACGGCCTCTGCTATCCGGTGATGACGAAGACCGTGAAGGTCGAGATGCCCACGGCGACGCCGGCGCAGCTTGCCGCAGCGCGAGCGACCTTCGTCGCGGCACCGGTGGCGAGCCCGACCGTGGGCCCCCCGTCAGCCGCAGGCAGCATTGCGGCGACTGGCCAATCCGACGAGCAGCGCCTCGCGGGCAATCTCGCGAGCGGCGGCTGGCTCGCGCTGCTGAGTTTCTTCGGGTTCGGCCTCCTGCTCGCGTTCACGCCGTGCGTGTTCCCGATGATCCCGATCCTGTCCGGCATCATCGCGGGTTCGGGTGCCACGATGTCGACGCGACGCGCATTCTGGCTGTCGCTGGTGTACGTGCTGGCAACCTGCGTCGTATTCACGATTGCGGGCATCGTAGCCGGACTCGCCGGTGCCAACCTGCAGGCGGCCTTCCAGCAGCCCTGGATCATCTGGGCCTTTGCCGTATTGTTCGTGTTGCTGGCGCTCAGCATGTTCGGGTTCTACGAGCTGCAGCTCCCGACCGCGTGGCAAACGCGACTCGCCGCCGCGAGCAACCGCCAACACGGGGGCTCGGTGCTCGGCGTCGCGATCATGGGCATCCTGTCGGCCTTGATTGTCGGCCCGTGCGTTGCACCGCCGCTTGCGGCTGCCGTCCTCTACATCGGACAAACCCATGACCCGGTATTCGGTGGCGCGGCACTGTTCGCATTGAGCTTCGGGATGGGCGTGCCGCTGCTCGCCTTCGGCACCGCCTCCGGACGGTTGTTGCCGCATGCCGGTGCCTGGATGGTCGCGATCAAGGCCGTGTTTGGAGTCGTGTTCCTCGGTCTTGCGATCTGGATGCTGTCGCGGATCCTCGACCCGTTGTGGATCATGCTGATGACGGGAGCGCTGCTGGTCGGCTGCGCAATCTGGCTCGGCGCCGCCGATCGGTTGCCGCATGACGCATCGGGTTGGACGCGCCTTTGGAAAACCTGCGGCATCGTGTGCCTGATCGCCGGGGCGGCCGAACTCGTCGGCGTGACCGCTGGCGGCCGCGATCTGCTGCAGCCACTAGCTGGGCTGCGAGGCGGCGGCACGAACGACCTCGTCGCGGCACAGGTCTTGCCGTTCCGGCCGGTTCGCACCGTCACCGACCTGCGGCGCGAACTCGCCACTGCCGGCAAGCCGGTGCTGCTCGATTTTTATGCGGACTGGTGCGTCAGCTGCAAGGAAATGGAACGGTTCACGTTCACCGATACCGCCGTGCGTCGTGAGCTGGCTGGTTTCGTGCTGCTGAAGGCCGACGTCACCGCCAACAACGCCGATGACCAAGCCCTGCTGAAGTATTTCGGGCTGTATGGTCCGCCGGCCACGATCCTGTTCGGCGCCGATGGTGTCGAACACCGCGACTTGCGGCTGATCGGGTTCGAGAAGGCGCCGGAGTTCACGGCGCGGCTCGCCAAGGTTTCCGGTTGACGCCGTGTTGAACCGCACCAACGTCCTCATCGCACTGATCGCGATTGCCGGCGCCATCGGTGGTTTTGTCGCCGGCGGCTGGCTGCGCTCGCCCGTCGATGCCCCCGTGCTGACACGCCCCGCGATCGGTCCCGGTGATCCGGCGCCCGCGTTGAGCTTCCCGGACCCCGCCCGCAAGGTGCATTCCCTCGCCGAGTGGCGCGGCAAGTATGTACTGGTCAATTTCTGGGCGACCTGGTGCGGCCCGTGCCGGGAGGAAATGCCGTTGCTGAATGCTGCCCAATCGGACTACGCCGCGCGGAACCTGCAAGTGGTCGGCATCGCCGTGGATGATCCGGAAAGCGTCGGCCGCTTCCTTGCCGCGAGGCCGGTGTCCTACCCGATCCTGATTGACGACCCCGGGGCGTCCGTGGACGCCCCGCAGCGCTTCGGGGACAACCGCGATGTCCTGCCGTACAGCGTCCTCGTCGACCCCCAGGGTCATCTGCTGGCCCGCCGGTTCGGTTCGTTCAACCACGAAACCTTGGGGGCTTGGCTCGATCCGCATCTTCCCCGAAGTGGAGAAAATTCCGTCGAACTTCGGCGAAGTGGACAGATCGCGCCGCCTCCGGCAGACTAGCCCCCTGAAAAAGGGGCGTCGCTTGGCCACCATTCTGGTGTTGCACGGTCCGAACCTGAACCTCCTGGGTGTGCGGGAGCCGGAGCTATACGGGCAGCGGACCTTGGCGGAGATCGATGCGGAGCTTGCGAGGGCCGCCGCGGCCGCGGGCCACCGCGTTGAGTCCTTCCAGTCGAATGCCGAACACGAACTGATCGACCGGTTGCAACGGGCACGAGACGAGCGCGTGGCGTGGGTGATTGCAAATCCGGCCGCACTGACGCACACCAGCATCGCGTTGCGGGACGCCCTGTTGGCGACGGACCTGCCGTACATCGAGGTGCATTTGTCGAATCCGCTCGCCCGCGAGCCGTTCCGCCACCGATCGTACTTTTCCGATCGTGCGGTCGGCATCGTCGCGGGGTTCGGCGCCGACAGCTATCGCTATGCGCTCGACGCCGTCCTGCGACGCCTGGCACTGCCCGGTGCAGTCACCGCCTGACGCGCCCGGCCCCAATACCAACGAGGCCCCATCGATGGACCTGCGCAAGATCAAGAAGCTGATCGACCTGCTCGAGGAATCCAACCTCGCGGAGCTCGAGATCAAGGAAGGCGAGGAAATCGTGCGACTCGCGCGAATCCCGCGCGGAGCCGTCGTCCCGCCGACCGGGCCGGCGCCCGCAGCGGTCGCGGTGCCGGTTCCGGTCGCAACGCCCAAGGCGTCCGAGCCGGGTACGACCGCGCCGGACAAGGAGCCGGCGTTGCCGCCGGGACACGTCGTGAAGTCGCCAATGGTCGGGACGTTTTACTCCGCATCGAGTCCGGGCGCCGCGCCCTTCGTCACGGTCGGGCAATCGGTCAAGGTGGGCGACACACTCGGCATCATCGAAGCCATGAAGATGTTCAACCAGGTCGAGGCGGACGTCGGGGGCACGGTCCTCGCGATACTCGTTGCGACCGGCCAGGCCGTCGAGTTCGACGAGCCGCTGTTCGTCATTGGTTGAACGACGTTCCGTGAATCCAGACGCGGTCTCCACCCGTTCCACCGACTGCTGATCTCCTTGTGGCCACCGTCAATTCCCCGTGACCGGCAGCAACGACGGTGACCTCGACCGAAGGCGCTCCATGCTAGACAAAGTCGTCATCGCCAATCGCGGGGAAATCGCGCTCCGCATCCTGCGCGCGTGCCATGCGCTCGGCATCCGTACCGTCGCCGTGCATTCGACCGTCGATCGCAACCTCAAGCACGTGGGAATGTCGGACGAAGCGATCTGCATCGGCCCGGCGCCGGCCAGCGCGAGCTACCTCAACATTCCGGCCATCATCTCCGCGGCCGAAGTCACGGACGCCCAGGCCATCCACCCGGGCTACGGATTTCTCGCCGAAAACGCCGATTTCGCGGAACGGGTCGAACAATCGGGTTTCGTCTTCATCGGACCGACG
The DNA here is from genome assembly GCA_046347015.1 of Lysobacterales bacterium. Taxonomy (GTDB): domain Bacteria; phylum Pseudomonadota; class Gammaproteobacteria; order Xanthomonadales; family Rhodanobacteraceae; genus Dokdonella_A. The sequence continues at coordinate 12,922 of JAXMHA010000014.1, forward strand.
GCGCCGGTGATCCGGATGATGGGCGACAAGGTCGAGGCCATCCGCGCGATGCAGAAGGCCGGGGTGCCGTGCGTACCGGGTTCCGGCGGCGCGCTCGGCGATGACCCCGACGAAAACCGCCGCATCGCGGCCGAGATTGGCTACCCGGTCATGGTCAAGGCCTCGGGTGGCGGCGGCGGCCGCGGGATGCGGGTCGTCCGCGACGATGCGCACCTCGTCGATTCGATCGCGCTGACGCGTTCGGAGGCCAAGGCGGCGTTCGGCAACGATCAGGTCTACATGGAGAAGTTCCTCGAGAACCCGCGTCACATCGAGATCCAGGTGCTCGCCGACGGGCGAGGCAACGCGGTGCATCTCGGCGAACGCGACTGCTCGATGCAGCGGCGCCACCAGAAGGTCGTCGAGGAAGCCCCGGCCCCGGGCATCACGACGGAGCAGCGCGCTGCGATCGGCCGCGTCTGTGTCGAGGCGTGCTTGCGGATTGGCTACCGCGGTGCCGGCACGTTCGAGTTCCTGTACGACAACGGACGCTTCTATTTCATCGAGATGAACACGCGGATCCAGGTGGAACATCCGGTGACGGAACTCGTCACCGGCACCGACCTCGTCCGCGAACAATTGCTGATCGCGGCCGGCGAGAAACTTTCGCTCCGGCAGGAAGACGTGGCCATGCGCGGGCACGCGATCGAGTGCCGGATCAACGCCGAGGATCCCGATACCTTCCTGCCCAATGCCGGCACGGTCCGCCGATTCGAGTCGCCCGGCGGCCCGGGCGTGCGGATCGACACGCACCTCTACGATGGCTACCGGATCCCGCCCAATTACGATTCGATGATCGGCAAGCTCATCACCCACGGCGTCGACCGTGCCACGGCCATCAACCGCATGCGGATCGCGCTGTCGGAAATGGTTGTCGAAGGCATCAAGACCAACGTGCCGCTGCACCAGAAGATCCTCGGCGACGCCGGCTTCGAGCAGGGCGGGCAGAACATCCACTACCTGGAAAAGCACATCGTCGGCCGGTCCGGATGAGCTGGTTCGAGATTTCACTCGCGTTGCCGCGCGCGCAGCTTCCGGAAGTCGAGCGTGCATTCGCCGACCTCGGCGCGCAGGCGGTGACCTTGACGGACGCGGATCCGGACACGCCGGACGCGAACGCCATCCTCGAACCCGCGAGCGGCGAGATGCCGGTGTGGGACGCCGTCGTCGCCTCGGCGCTGTTTGACGACGCAGTCGATCGCGCGGGGCTCGTGCACGTGCTGCATGAGCTGGTTCCGGCGCTGACGCCCGGCCAAGTCTCGTTCGCCGAGGTCGCCGATCGCAACTGGACTCGTGCATGGATGGATCGTTTCGGCCCGATGCGTTTCGGCACGCGGTTGCGGATCCATCCGTCGCACATCGCCGACGTCGAGGACGATGCCGATGCCGTCATCGTCAGGCTCGACCCCGGGCTCGCGTTCGGTACCGGGACCCATCCAACGACCGCGCTGTGCCTCGAATGGCTGGATTCGCTCGACCTCGCGGGCCGCGAGGTGATCGATTTCGGCTGCGGATCCGGAGTGCTCGCGATTGCGTCGCTCGCGCTCGGCGCCCGGCACGCGATCGGCGTCGACAACGACCCGCAGGCGCTGGCTGCAAGCCGTGACAACGCCGGACGCAACGGCGTGGCCGAACGGCTCGAACTGTTTTCCGCCGACGATTTCATCGGCGCGCCGGCCGACGTCGTGGTTGCCAACATCCTCGCCGGCCCGCTGGTCGCGCTGGCAACGCGCCTCACCGGACTCGTGCGCCCCGGCGGCTTGATCGCGCTGTCGGGAATACTCGCCGGCCAGCGGGAAGACGTGTCATGTGCGTATCGTGACCGATTCGACGAAATCGACTCGGTCGAACGTGACGGTTGGCTCAGGATCTGCGGCCGGCGACGCGTTTGATTCGGGGCGGAACCGTACAATCGCCGCATGTACTCGCAGTGCCCGCAGTGCCTGACGGTTTACCGGCTCTCTCCCGGCGAACTGGTGCTCGCGCACGGCAGCGTGCGCTGCGCACATTGCGAAACAGTGTTCGATGCGTTGGCGACCCTGCGGGAGACCCTGCCGCCGGAACCGATCGAGAGCCTGCCGATGCACGCCGCGGGGTTCATGCCGCCCCGTCTCGCGTTGCCGGTCTTCCGCCCGACGCCGGCCGAGCTGGAGTTCGATCCGGACCGGGACGCCATTCCATCGCCGGCCGGAGAATCGGTGCTCCCGCGACCCGATCGGCCCGAACCTCGCCGCCGAAACTGGCCGTGGGTGCTGGCCATTGCATTGCTGTCGACGACACTCGTGGCCGAGGCGGGCTGGGTGACGCGGTCGACGTGGCTCGCGAACGGCACCGTGCGACGTGCACTCGGCCCGGTGTGCGCACGCCTGCAATGCACGCTGCCAATGCCCCACGCGCCAGGGTTGCTCGAGTTGACCGCGCGCGACGTCAGCCCGAACCCGGCGCTGCCGGGCGCGCTGGTGGTGTCGGCGACCGTGCGCAACGACGCCCCGTACACGCAAGCCTTTCCCGTCGTTGAAATCACGCTCTCGGATCTCGATGGGCATCGCGTCGCGATGCGCCGGATCACGCCGGGCGAGTATCTCGATGACCCAGGCCTCTTGCGCGCGGGCCTTTCCTCCGGTGCCAGCACGGTGGTCTCGTTCGAGGTTGCCGACCCGGGCCGGAATGCCGTCGCGTTCGAATTCCGATTCCTGTAGCCATCGCGACCGGGGCACGACCCGTCGCCATTGTCCGCAGTCCGGGAGGATCGCCCGCTTGAACGGTGCGGCGCAACTCCCATCGCATCACGTCCACTTGCATTCGCGACACCGCGTTGCGGGCCGCCTTACCAATTCGCGCGCGTCAGCGTAGACTATGCAACCCGCTTCTCGTCCTGCTCCATCATGTCCGCGGTCTCCAGGGTCACGTCTGTCTTGCACCGAAGCGCGGTGCCGTCCAACGGCGCTAGCCTCGAAGCCGAGCGTTCCTCGGCGTTGCCGCCGACGTTGCGTGAATGCGTCGCGCGCGCGGTGCGCCGATATCTCGCGGACGTCGAGTCGGAGCCGGATGAAGGCCTGCACGCGCTGGTCGTCCGCGAAGTCGAACGACCGCTGCTGAGCGAAACCCTGGCGTGGTACGGCGGCAACCAGAGTCGCGCCGCCGCCGCGCTCGGCATCAGCCGCGCGACGTTCCGCAAGAAACTGTTGCAGTACCACCTCGCCCGCTGATCCGGAATCCGCGATCGAGTCGCGCTGCGCCTGCGCAGGTATCCGATCAGCACCGTGACGCCCATGACCGACGCCACGCAGACCATCCCCCGCCGCGCGCTCCTCAGCGTTTCCGACAAGACTGGCATCATCGACCTCGCGCGTGGCCTCGATGTGCTTGGCATCTCGGTGCTGTCCACTGGCGGCACCGCCCGCGAAATTCGCGACGCCGGCGTCGTGGTGACCGACGTATCCGACATCACCGGCTTCCCCGAAATCATGGGCGGACGGGTCAAGACGCTGCATCCGGCCGTGCATGGCGGCCTGCTCGGCCGACCCGGCGTCGATGACGAGGTGATGCGCGAGCACGGCATCGAGCCGATCGGCATACTCGTCGTCAACCTCTACCCGTTCGTCCGGGTTGCGGCCGATTCGACTTCGACACCTGCGAATGTCATCGAGAACATCGACATCGGCGGGCCAGCGATGCTGCGCGCGGCCGCGAAGAATCATGAACACGTCGCGGTCGTCGTCGACCCGGCCGACTATGCGGAATTGCTCGCGGCGCTGCGTCATGGTGGCACGACGCCGGAGTTCCGGCGCTGTCTCGCCGCGAAGGCATTCGCGCACACGGCCGCCTATGACGCGGCGATCGCGCACTGGTTCGGTGCCCGCCGCGCGGGGAACCAGGCCGAGACCGGGTTGCCGCCGACCCTCGACCTCGCGTGGCGCCGGGAGCGGGCGCTCCGCTACGGCGAGAATCCGCACCAGCAAGCCGCGCTCTACCTCGAGCCGGGAGATCATCCCGGCACGGTCGCGCATGCGCGGCAACTCGCGGGCAAGGCCTTGTCGAGCAACAACCTGGCCGACGCCGATACCGCGATCGAATGCGTGAAAGCCATGGGCGAAGCGCCGGCCTGTGTCATCGTCAAGCACGCCAATCCGTGCGGCGTCGCGCTCGGCAGCGATCTCGCCGATGCCTATGGCCGCGCGTACGCGTGTGATCCGGTGTCGGCGTTCGGCGGCATCATCGCCTTCAACCGCACGTTCGATGCGGCTGCCGCGCAGGCCATCCTCGCGCGCCAGTTCGTCGAAGTCATCGTGGCGCCGCATGTCGACTCCGTGGCCCTCGAAGTCGTCGCCGCGAAACCCAATATCCGCGTGCTGGCAACGGGCGTCTGGCCATGCACGCCGACGCCGGCGCTCGACTTCAAGCGGATCGCCGGTGGGCTGCTGGTGCAGACAGCGGACCATGACGCGTTGCGCGCATCCGACCTTCGCATCGTGACCCGGCGCGCACCGACCGGAGGCGAGCTGGACGACCTGCTGTTCGCCTGGCGCGTCGCGATGTTCGTCAAGTCGAATGCGATCGTCTACGCACGCGACCTGCGCACGATCGGCATCGGTGCGGGTCAAATGAGCCGCATCGACAGCGCTCGCCTCGCTGCGCAAAAGGCCGCTGCCGCGGGCCTCGAGCTCACCGGCTGCGCGATGGCATCGGACGCATTCTTTCCGTTCCGCGACAGCATCGACACCGCGGCCGCAGCCGGGATCTGCTCGGTCATCCAGCCCGGCGGTTCGATTCGGGATGACGAGGTCATTGCCGCTGCCGACGCACATGGCATCGCGATGGCGTTCACCGGCACGCGGCACTTTCGCCACTGATCGCGCCTACGCGCGGAACGGTCCGGACAGCGGCAGGAGCAGCAGATGAAGATCCTCGTGATCGGCTCGGGCGCCCGCGAACACGCATTGGCGTGGAAGCTCAGGCAATCGCCGCGGGTCGACGAGGTGCTCGTCGCTCCCGGCAATGGCGGCACCGCGGGCGAACCGGGGCTGCGCAACATGGCGGTGGCGGTGAACGACATCGACGGGCTGCTCGCACTCGCGCAGCGCGAAGGCGTCGGGCTGACCGTTCCCGGTCCGGAGCTGCCGCTGGTACTCGGCATCGTCGACCGCTTTCGCGCCGCGGGACTTCCGTGCTTCGGCCCGACCCGCATCGCCGCCCAGCTCGAGGGATCGAAGGCGTTCGCCAAGGATTTCCTGATCCGGCACAACATCCCCACCGCGCGCCATGCCGCGTTCGACGAACTCGCACCGGCGCTCGCCCACGTGCGCCGGCAAGGTGTTCCGATCGTCGTCAAGGCGGACGGGCTCGCCGCGGGCAAGGGCGTCGTCGTCGCCATGACGCTCGCCGACGCCGAACAGGCACTGCACGACATGCTGGGGGCGCATTCCCTCGGGGCCGCGTCCGCGCGAGTCGTGATCGAGGAGTTCCTGCCGGGCGAGGAAGCCAGCTACATGGTGCTGTGCGACGGCCGCGCCGTGGTTCCGCTCGCGACCAGCCAGGACCACAAGCGCCGCGACGAGGGCGACCTCGGCCCGAACACCGGCGGCATGGGCGCGTACTCGCCCGCAGGCGTGGTCACGCCGGAAGTCGAGCGTCGCGTACTGGAGGAAATCGTGAATCCCACCGTCGCCGGAATGGCGGCCGAAGGCGCGCCATTCACGGGATTCCTGTACGTCGGCCTGATGATTGCCGCCGACGGTTCACCACGCGTCGTCGAGTTCAATGTGCGCCTCGGCGATCCGGAAACGCAACCCATCCTGATGCGCCTTGCTTCGCCGCTGGCCGATGCCGTCGAGCGTGCCGCCGGCGGCGCGCTCGACGGCGCGAAGCTCGAGTGGGACCCGCGCCCTGCCGTCGGTGTCGTCATTGCCGCGGCGGGCTATCCGGGGTCCGTCAGGCAAGGAGACATCATCACCGGCTCCGGGCGCGACTTCGGCCCGGACGTCAAGGTGTTCCATGGCGGCACCCGCCGCGCGGACGGTTCGCTGGTGACGGCGGGCGGACGGGTGCTGACCGTATGCGCTCTCGGGGACGACATCGCCATTGCGCGCGACCGCGCCTATGGGGCCGCGCGATCGATCCGCATCGACGGTGCGTTTTTCCGCCGCGACATCGCGCACCGGGCCATCGCACGCTCCTGATGCTCCGAGGCGGCGCGGCGCGGACCGCCCGGCTGGCTATTTCTTCGGCGTTGCCGCCTTCGCCGGCTTGGGCGGCAGGAGGATCGCCGGCGGCGGCGGGTCGTAGAGTGGACTCGAAGCCGGCCATGGGTCCGCCGGCATCTTCTTCGCACTGAAATCCTTGTAGAACTCGCGATACACGGCGACTTCCGCCTTGCGCCCACTCGCGGTCAGGTCGAACATCGCGCCCGCTTGCGTCGCGATCGCATCCGGCCAGCGGCCATTCGCGGCCAATGCCAGCGCGTAGGTTTCCCCGGCTGCCGGAGAGCGGACCGAGCGATACAGGCGTTCGCCGTCGGCCAATGCCTTCTTCTTCTGTTCGGCGCTGCTCGCCGGGCAGGTGCTGGCGACCCGCACCGACATCTGCATCAAATATCCCCAATCCGGTTTTGCCGCGAGCACCCGATGGATCGCATCGGCGGCCCGTGCGCACTGCCCGGCGCGCCCTTCCGCCGCGACGTACTTCGCCCACGCGGAACCCGCGTCGGGCGCGAGGCGCGTGAGCCACAGATACTGACCCGCCGCGTCCGCGTAACGGTGCTCGCGCATGTAGAGGTCACCGAGTCGCTGGTGCGGTTCAGTCAGGCTGTCCTGCGCAGAAATGGCCCGCAGGTACGCGGCGGCAGCGCCCGCCGGGTCATGCGACATCTCGAGCACGATGCCCTGACTCAGGTTGGCGAGGGCGTTGCCCGGGGCCACGCGGATCGCAGCGTCGGCGCGCGCGCGTGCCTGGTCAAGGTCACCGGCCGCCGCATCGACCCGCGCGTACATCGCGAGCGCGACCGGGTCGTTCGGCTTGCGGCGCAACGCATCGTCGAGGCTGGCCCGGGCCTTCGCAAAGTCGGCGACCGCAACGGATCGTGTCGCCGCCTCGAGATCGGCGACGAAAGGATCCGCAGGCGTGGCTGGCACCTTGCCGGCGGGTCCGTCGGGAGCAGCCGAGGTACCAGCGAGGTCGAATTGGCCTTGTGCAATCGGATCGAAGAACGCGACCACGCCCTTGCCGATGCGCGCCCGCGCCGCTTGCGCCGCCGCGGTGTCGCCCGCGCCTTCCGCTGCCTTTGCGCGCAGTTCGTACAGCGAGGTTGCTTGCGGTTGGAGTTTCAATGCCGCATCGACGTCCGCCAGCGCGGTCCGGTAGTCCTTCGCCGTCAATGCGACCTGCGCCCGCAGTGCGTAGGGTGCCGCCTGGTCCTGGTGTCGCGCGAGCCAATCGTCGAGCAGTTTCCGGGCCGCGGCGACATCGTTGGCGGCAAGATACAGGCGTGCGAGCGACAGCCGCGCCGGGAGGTAGTCAGGCAACAGGCTCACGGCACGCTGGTACAACGTGGTCGCGACGGCATTGTCCTTGCGGGCTTGTGCATTCGCCGCTTCGAGATAGACCCAGCGGCCATCGTTCGGCTGCAGGGCCGCGGCGTTCTCGAACGCGACTCGCGCGACGTCGAACAGTCCCGCGGCTGCGTAATCGATTCCGATCAGCGCGAACGACTCGACCAGCCGGTCACCGACGAGTTGCGTCACCTGCCGGTCGAATTCCGCGCGATCCTTCCGCAGCTGCCCGGCCTGCGCCTGCGGCAGACGGGAGTAGTCGGGAACCGGGAGCGGTTTTACGAGGGGTTCGGCGACACCGATCGCCGCGACGACCAGAAACGACAATATGGCGGGAGCGGCGAATGGAATTCGGGGCATGGAACGAGGCTGGCCGTCAGTGCGGCCGCAGCAGCGACAGGGGGCGGCAGTTTAGCAGCGCGAAGAGACGGTCCGTTGAACGCCGGAGCCAAGGAAGGTTCGCGCAGCATCCGCATCGGGCGCTTGCGCCGAGCCGCCTGCTGGCCGCCCGACGATCTGGCGGACGACCGTGCGGGGAAGGCTAGGCCAGCCAGCCCGCCAGCACCAGCAACGCGACGGCCACGATCCACGCCACGAGGATGCGCCGGACCACGGCGCGTGCGTCGGCGAGGACAACCAACGGATCACCGGAGTTGGTGTTGCCTTCGTCCCCGGCCAGCACATCGGCGTCGATTCCCGCGCGCGCGACCACGGCGAGGAACCCCGAATCCAGCGCGAAATGGTGGTCACCCCGGGCGACGACGTGGCGGCGCCATGCACGGATCACCGAATCGAAATCCGATACCAGGGCCAGCGTCAACGCCATCAAATGCGCCGGAATCCAGTCCACGACCTGCCGGGCGCGCTCGAACAGGGCGCTCTGCCCTTCCGACGGTTCGCCGGGAACCGCCTCGCCGGCAAGGATGCGAATCATCCGGTACCCCAGCGCGCCCGCCGGCCCGAGCACGACGAACCAGAACAGCACCCCGAACCACCGGGCCAGTGCACAGCGGAAGACCGCGTCAATCATGTCGCCCGGGGTGAATGGCAGGGCTTCGCCCTCGGCTCCGTCGCGAAGGTCCTGGGCCGCGGCCACGCGCGCATCGGCGTCGGGCGCATGCAACACGGCATCGACGTCCGAGTCGAGTTCGCGCGGACCCCACGAATACAGCAACACCACTACGGCAAACGCGAGCGCAGGCAACCCGTAGGCAACTCCCGCGAGGGCCGACTGCACGACGGCACACGCGACGAACGCGGCGATCGCGATCAGCCACGCCCGCGTCGCGGCGCGGCCCTCGTCCGCGGCCCCGTGGCGGCGCCGGCGAAGCCAGCGGAACCCGCGCAAGCGCCGCTCCCGCGGGACCATCAGGACGATCGCCAGCATGATCAGGATCGCCAGCAGCGTCTGTGCCATTTCGGCCTCGCCATTCCGACCCGGGAAATTGTACCCGTGACCGTGTTCCGGGATACCGGAAAGCTCAACCGCCGTTGCGGCGGATCGCATCCGCAAGATCGACGCCGGCCGATTCACGCATCCAGTGCGATATCAGCCGGTATGAAACCGAAAGCGGCGGCGACAGCGAGAGGGTTCGCGCCGCGAGGCCGTCGAGGATGTCCCGGGGCCGGAACCAGCGCGCTTCGGACAGTTCGTTGCCGAGGGTGATCGAAGGATCGGTGGCCTTGGCCGTGAAGCCGATCATCAGCGAGGACGGAAACGGCCAGGGCTGCGACGAATGGTATTCGCAAGCGCCGAGTCGCACCCCCGCTTCCTCGCGCACCTCGCGGCGCACAGCATCCTCGAGCGATTCTCCCGGGTCGACGAATCCGGCCAACGTGGAATAACGCCCCGGCGCCCAGTGGGCCTGGCGCCCGAGCAGGCACGCATCGCGCCATGACACGATGACGATCATGGCCGGATCGATGCGCGGGAAGTACTCGATCCCGCACGTTGCCCGGCTGCACCGCGCGCGATGGCGGGCCGCGTTCAGGATCAACGGCGCACCACACGCGGCACAGTATCGCGACTTCGATTGCCAGTGCGTCAAGGCACGCGCGTAGGCGAACAACCCGGCGTCGAACGGCGGCAGCATCGTGCCCGCGCTGCGCAAGTCGAGCCAGCCACTGTCCGTATCGGCGGCGGATCGGGGCTTGGCAAGGGCCACGAACAGCGGGCCTTGCTCGTCCCGGCCGAGATAGGTCGCATCCGCGACGTTGGCCCATTCGCCGGCGGCAGTGAAATCGAGCCGGCGCAGCGCGGTCTGGCCCGGGTCGACCTGGGCCCGGCCGTCACCATCGACGACGATGATCCGTGCGTTCGGGGATGCCCGTTCCGCGGCGATCCATCCTTCGTCGTCGCGCCGTTCGGCTTGCCGGTCGAGCGTCAAGCCGGCAAAGGTGTTGGCGAGGCTACGCTCCGCCCTGTCCACCATGGCCACCCCGCTCACGCGGCAAACGAAGAGCCGCAGCCGCAGGTGGTACGGGCGTTCGGGTTGCGGATCACGAACCGCGCCCCCGACAGTGACTCGGCGTAGTCGACTTCCGCACCGCCGAGATATTGCAAGCTGAGCGGATCGACGAGCAGGATCACGCCATCCGCTTCGATCGCGAGGTCGTCATCGGCTCGCTGCTCGTCGAAGGTGAACCCGTACTGGAACCCCGAGCAGCCGCCACCGCTGATGTAGACACGCAACATCAACGCAGGATTGCCTTCCTCGGCAATCAATTCGCGGACCTTGCCCGCGGCAGCGGCCGTGATCGCGACCGGCGCCGGGGCATCGAGATACGTCGGGGATTCATTCACGGCCATTTCGGAATCGGAACGACAACGGTGTGCATGGTATTTCAGGGCACTTGGCGGACCTTCAAGCCTCGGTCGGAGCGGAATCCTGGGGCCCGGTGAGCTGCCGCCGCTCGGAGTCCTGGTAGAACATCCGGCCGTCGACGCGCGCGCCGGCAGCCATCTCGAGGATCTTGTAGCAGACGTCGCCTTCGATGCGGGCGTGGTCGGCGAGTTCGAGCCGCTCGCGCACGGTCACGTTGCCTTTTACGGTGCCGTTGACGACCGCGTTCGAAACCCGTACATCGCCGGTGACGCGTCCCTTGTCGCTGAGGGTCAGGACGGCGTCCGCGGCTTCGGCCGTGACGGCGCCTTCGACCTCGCCATCCAGGTGCAGGCCGCCGGAAAACGCCAGCTCGCCGCGAATGGTGGTGCCTTCGGCAATGAGGGTCGAAATCGCGGCGACCCCGTTCCTGCCGTTGCGCTTGTCACGAGCGAACATCGACGTTCTCTCCGGTCTTCGCCGCGTCGGCCCACAGGAAATCCCTTTCGGCCCGGCCACCGTCACCATCCGCCAGGACATGCACGCGGTTGGCCACGAAGCCCTCGGGCAACATGATGGTACCGTGCAGGCGCTGGAAATACTTGAACCCGTACGCGACTCCGGACGGATTCTGGCCTTGGCACAGGGTTTTCCAGGCCAGCGACGCGAGCTTGCCGTCCTGCATGCCGTCGACGCTGATGCTGACGCGACCCTTGGCGTCGGCGCCCTGCCGCAAGGTCTGGGTCAGGGTGACGACGAAATCCCACGCACGCGAGTTGGCGACCGGAGTCAGGCGGATGTCGTGGACGGCCAGGCCCTGGCGGCTCGGACCGCCGACCAACCGGCCATAGAACGCGAGGTCCGAACGCAGGCCGTCGATTTCCTCTTCACGATCACGCAAGGTCTGCTGCAGGTCCTCGAGCGCGGCCTTGTCGACCCTGGACGCGCTGTCGAGAATCGCGACCCGTGATTGCAACTCATGGTTTTGCGCCGCCAATGCGGACGGACTCCCGCTGCCGTCGCCTGCGGCCTGGTGGCGTGCACCGAGATTCGCCGCGACTGCGCCGACGAGGATCAGCGAAACGAGCCACGCGCCGCCGATCGCGGCCCACAGTCGCCACTGCCCGGGAGCATTGCGCAGGCGGACCACGAACGAGGGGGGACTTTCAGGCATTGCTGCGATCCGGCCGAAGCACTGGGCGACCAGCGCTTATAGTCGTCGAGCGCGGAACCCGTCAAGCCGACGCTATACTGCGATGCCCGCTTCCGCACTCGTGCCATGCTCTGGTTGAAAGCCTTCCACGTCGTGTTCGTGGTGACTTGGTTCGCCGGCTTGTTCTACCTCCCACGACTGCTGATCCATCACGTCGACGATGACAATCCCGCGGCGCGTGCCCGCCTGTCGATCATGGAACGGCGACTCCTCGTGATGATGCATATCGGTGGTGCGCTCGCGGTGACGTTCGGGCTCCTGACCCTGTGGGCCTTCGCCCGCCTGGACCTCGCGTACCTCCGGCAAGGCTGGCTGCACGCGAAGCTGGCGCTGGTGCTCGTGCTGATCGTCTACCACGTCGTACTGACCCGGCTCGCCCACCAGAGCATCCGCGGAACGCTGCACCGGTCGAGCCGCTGGCTGCGCATCTTCAACGAAATTCCCGGCGTACTGCTCATCGCGATCGTGGTCCTCGCCGTGGTCAAGCCGGACTGGGTCGGGTAGCCGCCGGTCGTCGAACAAAGTGCGGTCCCCTCTTGCCCGGGACCACGCCGTCCCATCGGCACTGGTATAGTCGCGGCGGGGGGCGACCGATGCTGGCCCAGGACTTCACTCTGGAAAGTCCGGAACTTCAGCGCAGGCTGTCGACGCAGTTGCCGCAAAGACTTGCGTGGCTGCGATTGAATGCCGACCGCATCCGGCGCATCGAGTGGGACGTCAACCTGTTGCGGGTCCTGGGTGACGAGGCTGCGTCGCTCGCGCCAGCGTGCGAGGTGCTGGGTGCGTCCGAACTCGCCGCCCACCTCGAACTGCTCGGTGAATGTGCGCTCGATTCGAGCGAACGGACCGAGACCCCCGATGCCGACCTCGCGGCCGCGATCGACGAACTGCTGGCCGCGATCGCCAAGGCTCCGCTCGTCGACGACTTTCCCGGCCGTGGCCATACCCTTGGCGAGGTTCGGATCCACGCCGATTTTTCAGCACCGGCACCGCGGATCGTATGCCCGCCACCGCGACATTGGGAACACTGGCCACCCGACGCGCGACCGGCGCCGCCATCCGCATCGCCCGTAACGCCGAGCGAACCCCCATCCGTTCGAGCTTCCCCCCGCCATGCGCCCGACATCGGCGGCGAACCCGCGCCGGCGTCGAGTTCGGGTGTGCGTGCCGCCTATGTGCTCGCGCCCACCGGCCAGTGGTCGGACGACGTTGGCCAAGGCCTGTCGGCACTCGGTTACGACGTGAGCCTGGTCGAATCCGTCCGCGAGATGGGCGAGCTCCTGACCCTGCTGCCACCGCACCTCCTCGTCGTCGACACGTCGATCGCCGGTGATCTCGCGAAACTCGGCGAGCGGCTCGAGCGCATCCGCTCGAGCCTCGCCCATCGCATGTGGACTTTGTTCCTGGCGCCTTCGGGGGAACTCGCGGATCGTATTGCCCTGCTGCGCGCGGGTTGCGATGCCGTCCTCGCACACGATCTTCCCGCGTCCTCGATCGTCTCGCGCGTCGACGAGCTGACCGGTGCGGAGCGATCCAATCCGTATCGCGTCATGATCATCGAGGACGATCGCAGCCAGACGCTCTTTGCCGAGGGGATCCTGCGAGGCGCCGGCATGAAAACCCTGACGATCGAGGAACCGCTCGCGGCGCTCGACGAACTCGAGGCATTCCGGCCGGACCTGATCCTGATGGACCTGCATCTGCCGGAAGTGAACGGACTCGAATTGACCGCACTCATCCGTGAACGCGAGGACGGCCTCGCGACGCCCATCGTGTTCCTTTCGGGCGATGACGACGCAGACATCCGCTTCGACGCGTTGGACGCGGGTGGTGACGTGTTCCTGACCAAGCCGATCCGGCCGCGCCACCTGATCGCCGCCGTCAGCGATCGCATCCGACGGGCCCGTCGAGTCCAACGTCGCCTTGAAGCACCGACGCCGGAAGGCCGCGCGGGACAGTTTGCCGATCGCCCTGCCTGGATCGAACGTCTCGCCACGCTGAGCCGCGGCGACCACGCGGAAACCGGCGCCGCCGTCGTGCTCCGGTTGCGCGACGCCGTCGACTTGCGCGCCCGGCTCGGCATGAATTTCGCGACGCTCATGAACGAAATGCGCACGAAGCTCACGGATATTGCCGGACCATCGGCGCTGCTCGCCCCCGACGATGGCCCGGGATTCCTGCTGCTCGACCCCGAAGCCGACCTCTCCGAACTCGACACCCGGCTCGCGGGGATCCGGATGGCGGTCGCCGGACATGCCTTCGCCAGCGCCCCGGACACGCACATCGACCTCGACATCGGCTATCGCGCCCTGCCGGACAAGGCAACCAGCGCGGCCAGCGTGGTGGCGCAGGCGATCGACGCCGCGTTCGATGCACGCGGCGCGGGACGCCCGATCTGCGTCGGGCCGCGGCAACCGTCGCGCGCCGAAGACGAACCCATTGCCGACCGAATTCGGGTCGGCCTCGACGACGGTAGCGTCGGCGCGGTGTTCCAACCCATCGTGTCGTTGCGCGGCGAGCCGTCCGCGCAATTCCAGGCTTTGATGCGCCTGGCCGGCCGCATCCGCGAGCACACGGCCGCCGAGGTCGTGCCGGTCGCCGACCGCGCCGGACTGTCGCGTGCGACCGACCTGTTCGTCCTCGAACGCTCGCTCGACGCACTGGAGCACGCACCTCGTCCACCGGCGATGCCGCGGCTATTCGTCTGCCAGTCGCTCGCCAGCACCCTCGCCGAAGATGGCGTCGACCGGATCGTGGCGGCGCTGGATCGCCGCGGCATCGACGGCGCACGCCTGACGATCGTGATCGACGCCGGGCTGGCGCAGCGCGAGCCCGACGGCGTTGCGCGATTCGCCGGGTGCATTGGACCACGCGGCGTAACCCTCGCATTGTCGAGATTCGTGGGCGGCGGCGATGGCCTCGCCCTGCTTGCAGCGATTCCGGCGCACTACATCGCGCTTTCGGCGCGCTACGTTTTCTCCGAGGCCGACTCGGTGCAGGAGGAACTGGCGGAGCTGGTGGACACGGCGCACGCGCGCGGCCGCGCCGTGATCGCACCGCGCGTCGAAGACATCACCCACGTCGCCGCGATGTGGACTGCCGGTGTCGACTACGTGCAAGGGAACTTCGTGCACCCGGCGGGGCACGACCTCGCGTTCGATTTCAGCGGCGCAATCGGCGGATGAAGCGTCGCATCGGTCACGCGCTCGCGATCGCGGGCATTGGGCTGGTGGTGTTGGCGGCGATGCTGCTCCCGGCGCATGTCCCGAGCGAGGTGGCCGTGCCGGGGGTGTCGCTGCTCGCGGGCGCGGCCTTGCTGGCGGCTTTGGGGCTCTGGCTCGCAAGGGGAGGGGGTTCACCAACCCTGCCCGACGCCACCCGTGTCCCCGTCGACACGGCGGAGGCGGCGACCGTCAGTCGCCAGATCACTGCCCTGCGCCGTACCCAGAACGAGTTGCTGGCGGCACGCCGCGAAGCCGACGCGGCGTTGATGGCGAAGGGTGAGTTCCTCGCCACGATGAGCCACGAAATCCGCACGCCGCTGAACGGGATCCTGCCGTTGCTCGAGCTGGTCCTGTCGACGTCGCTCGACGACGACCAGCGCGACTACATCGCGACCGCGCACGCGTCAGCAAGCGAATTGCTGCGCATCGTCGACGACATCCTCGACTACTCCAAGCTCGACGCTGACCGGATCGAGCTCGAAACAATCGGCATCAACCTGCGCGAGCTGGTCGACAGCGTCAGGCGCCTGATGCAGCGCAGTGCCGACGCCAAGGGCCTGCAGTTGCTCGCCAGCATTGACCCGGGCGTTCGCCTCGCGGTCCGGGGTGATCCGGTGCGGCTGCGCCAGGTGCTGACCAACCTCGTCAGCAACGCGATCAAGTTCACCGAGCACGGCAGCGTGGCCATCCGGGTGAGCCGGCGCGGCGAGACCGCGACCCGACACGAGCTGGTGTTCTCGGTACGCGACACCGGCATCGGCATCGCGCCGGACGTGCAGCAACGCCTGTTCCGGCCGTTCAGCCAGGCCGACGCTTCGACCACGCGCATGTTCGGCGGTACCGGGCTCGGGCTCGCCATCTGCAAGCGCTTGGTCGAACTGATGGGCGGCCGCATCGACGTAAGGTCGGAACCGGGACGCGGTTCGATGTTCTGGTTCGTCGTTCCGCTCGCCAAGGCCCTCGGCGACCTCGACCGGCGACGTGAGTTGAACGGCCTGCGGGTCCTGCTGCTGTCGAACGATTCCGCGTGGTCCGACCCGATGATGGCTCGGCTGACCTTGCTCGGACTCGACGTGACTGCGAGCCAGGTGCCGGCGGACGCATTGACGCTGCTGCGCGGGCGTGCGCGCGCCGGGTCGCGGGCCCGCCACGAACTGGTGCTGATCGACACGCTGGCGTTTCCGAGCGCGGGACCAGCGTTGGCACGGACGCTAGGCAGTGACCTCGCGCTGCGTGACACCCCGATCGTGCTGCTCGTCGACAACGCGCGCGCCGCGACCGACGTCGATTCGTCCGAACGCGTCCACGCGCTGGCCCGTGGTGCCGGTGACCCTGACTGGCGCCGCCTGCTCGACGCAATATTCCAGACCGGTCCGGTGCAGCGTCCTGCGGTCGCACCGCCACCCGCGCCGGCGGCTCCCACGGTTCCGGCCAGAACATCGCGGGCCAAGGCGCTGCTTGCCGAGGACCATCCGGTCAATCGTCGCGTGGCGGAACGTCTGCTCGCACTTGCGGGGGTCGACGTGATCAGCGCCGAGGATGGACGCCAGGCGCTGGAGATCCTCGAACGGGGTGGCATTGATATCGTTTTCATGGATGCCCGCATGCCGGTCATGGATGGGTACGCCGCCACCCGCGCCTGGCGCGAGCGCGAGCGCAGCGACCCAAGCCGGGGCCGGGTTCCGATCATCGCGCTGACGGCGAACGTGATGGCCGGCGACCGCGAAAAATGCCTCATCGCGGGAATGGACGACTACCTGCCAAAGCCGTTGTCTCGCGAGCGCCTGGGCGAGGCATTGACCCGCTGGCTCGCACCGGCCCCGCATGAAGGAGGTCCGGCGCCCGGGGCGAAGCCGGATGGACGCACGGAAGGCGGCATGGTGACGCCGTCGATCGTTCCGATCGCCAGCTCCGAACCGGGTGATCAGGGTTCGACGGTCGTCGTCGCGGAAGAGCTTGCGCCCTCCATCGATGGGCCGGCGATCGATCCCGGAACGGTCTCCGAGTTGCTGGAGGTCATGGGACGTGAGTTCGCGGACCTGGTGCGGGTCTACCTCGAGGATTCCCCGGGCCGTGTCAGGAGTCTCGGCGAGAGCGCCCGTTCCGGTGATCGTGCCGGACTCATTTCGGCCGCCCACGCGCTGAAGTCAGGGAGTGCCAACGTCGGGGCGAGACGCCTGGCTGCGCTCGCCGCCGACGCGGAGCACGCGGCGCGCGAGGAGCGCATGGACAGTGCCAGGGCGTGCGCAGACCGGATCGCCGGGGAGTATGACCGGGCTTCCAGTGAACTGGAACGAATCCTTGCCGGACCCAACCCGTAAGGTCCGCAGAATCATCCGCCAACGCGGGTTTGCAGGTACTGGACTTCACCGAGCTTGGCGATCAGGTCCATTTGCGTTTCGAGCCAGTCGATGTGGCTCTCCTCCGAAACCATGATCTCGGCCAGAACCTCGCGACTGACGTAGTCTCCCGACGACTCACAGTCGGCAATGGCAGCCTTCAAGTCGGGCAGCGCCGCCTTTTCGAGCTTGAGGTCGCACGCAAGGCACTCGGTGGGCTTTTCGCCGACCAGCAGCTTGCCGAGGTTCTGCAGGTTCGGCAGTCCCTCGAGGAACAGGATCCGCTCGATGAGCCGGTCGGCGTGCTTCATTTCATCGATCGACTCCTCGCGCTCGTGGTCCGCGAGCTTTCCGTAACCCCAGTTGCCGAACATGCGGGCGTGGAGGAAGTACTGGTTGATCGCGGTCAGTTCATTGCAAAGGATCCGATTCAGGTGTTCGATGATCTTCGGATCACCCTTCATCACGCGTCTCCCGATGCACGACGATGCTGCCGCGCAGCGGACTATACCGCGCAGGCGACATCGAGTTCGAAGTCAACGAAGGGCGCGAGGGCGCTGCGTCAGGCTGCGGCGGCGACGAGTGCCGCGAGGGGAATCGACCTGCGCGACGATTCTTCGGCGAGGATTTCGGCGGCGCTGTCCACGCAGCATCCGCAACAGGTGCCGCAACCCGTGCGCGCACCGAGTTCTTCGAGTGTCGATGCGCCCTCGCGCACCGCCTTCCGTACGGATTGCTCGGTCACGCCTTGGCATACGCAAACGTACATCAAACGCTCGTCCGGAACCGCCGGTGAACCATTGAATTGCAAATGCGAATGATTGTCAATACCCAGCGCCCGAAGAACGCTGCGCACAAGCAATGATGCGTCTGTCGATCCGGCTACGGTTGAACCAGACGCGAAAGGTCACGCAACGCGCGTTCGTAGACCCGGCGCTTGAAAGCCACGACATGACTGGCGGGGTACCAGAAATCGACCCAGCGCCAGAGGTCGAACTCGGGATCCGGCATGCCTCCGAGGTGGACATCGGCTTCACTGCCGATCAAACGCAGCAGGAACCAGACCTGCTTCTGCCCGATGCAGACCGGATGCCGATCGCGCCGGACCATGTGGTCGGGAAGACGGTAGCGCAACCAGCCGCGCGTGGCACCGAGCACCTCGACGTGGTCCGCGGACAGGCCCGTTTCCTCTTCGAGTTCCCGGTACATGGCCTCGAGCGGCGTCTCGTCCGTGCGCATCCCGCCCTGCGGAAACTGCCAGCCGTTGCCGCGCGCACGACGCGCCCAAAACACCCGGCCTTCGGCGTTCACGAGGATCATGCCGACATTCGGTCGATAACCGTCGGAATCGATCACGCACACCCACCCGGAAAGGCACTGTCGACGAGGATTTTTCCACAGCAAAGAGCGCGGCAGCAAGGAAAGAACCTGGAATCCCCGACGGATCGTGGCTTCCCGTCAACCCGGATGCTGGTGACTGCCTCTTTCTCTGCGGGTCCATCGCGATCCGCGTTTGGCGGCGCTTGACACCGGTGTGACCGCAACTAGAATCGTCCGCCCCGCTTCCCGGGACAGGCGTGTCCTTCGGCTATGTAGCTCAGCCGGTTAGAGCGTGGCACTCATAATGCCAAGGTCGGTGGTTCGAGCCCACCCATAGCCACCAGATGCGCTTGCCAACCTTTTGGACACCGTTTCGTGCCCGCACGGCGACGCGTTCATCCCCCCGTCCCGTGAACAGTGAAGTCAGCTTGCGCGCTCCAGCCGGATCACGTCGGGGTCGTCGGCGTATTCCAACAGCAACCGGCGCACGCGGTCTTGCCATGCCGCGCCGAAGGCCGCGCGCTCGGCATCCGTCGCATCCGCCGCTTGCGCGCGCCCGAGCAATGTTCGCAGTCCCGCGACCGGCGGCACGCGCGACAGGTCGAGCGACACCCCGACCGTGACGCCATTATCCAGGCGACGAAAACGCGCAAGGGTCCTTTGGTCGATTCCGTAGTCGAGCAGTCCGCGACGGGCGAATCGATCGCCGAGGCCTTGGAACCCATTGGCGCCTGCGGCACCGGTCAGCAGCGTGAAGACCTGCGCCATGACGCCGGTCGTACCCTCCGACTCGGGGAAGCGCATCGTCACTGCAACGCCGCCCCGTTCACCCGGACTGTTCGGATAGAGACCGAGCAAGGCCGCACGGGCCATCAGATAGGCCCCTGCAACCGTTGGACACGAATGCCCGGCGAGACGCACCGCGTCGACATAGCCATATTCGATCGGGCCATCCGCCGCGCCGAGAAACTCCGCCAGCGGATCCCGCAACATGACGCGAGGCGCCAGGCCGAAGAACGCCGGAAACCCCATGCCCTTACGCCTCGGGAAGACCGACGATCCCGAAGTCGATCACGACCGGGCCGGGCTCCCGCTGGCGATAGTTCACCGCGAGGTGGTCGCCGAAGTGCTCGTCGAGTTGCGCCAACAGCGGCAGCGGATCATGGTCGTTGACGAACCGCATCGTCTCGCCGTCGCGCAGCGCGCCAAGCGCACCAAAGATCGCCGAGTGTCGGAAACGGCGCGCGATGCCGCGCGCATCGAAGATGTAGACGTTTTCCTCTGGAACGAGTTCTGCGGACATCGTGACACCACCGGTAGCCAATGTGCCGGTCATGCTACGCATCGGCACATGCAGCGCCCTGACACGCGTCAACCCCGGGCACCTCGGCAAACCACCATGATTCCCGCGGCGCCGGCGCGTTCGCATCGAACCGGCGCGAAAGTACGCGATAGAATCGCCGCTCCCGCCATCGGCGGCGGCGAATCCTGATCCAAGGCGCGTGTGGGCGAACGCGCCGTCAATCACTCAATGGATATCTTCAAGACCTTCACCATCGAAGCCGCACACCGACTGCCCAACCTGCCACCGGAGCACAAGTGCAGCCGGTTGCACGGGCACTCGTTCCGGATCGAGATCGTGGTTCGCGGACCGATCGATCCGCAGCGTGGCTGGGTGATGGATTTCGCGGACATCGGTTCAGCGTTCGCGCCGCTGTTCGAGAAGCTCGATCACCGCTACCTCAACGAAATCGATGGTCTCGAGAATCCGACCAGCGAGAACCTGGCGCGCTACATCCACTCGGAACTCGCGCCGCACCTGCCGCTCCTGCACGCCGTCGTGGTCCACGAGACCTGTACATCCGGGTGCCGGTATGCTCCGGATGGAGCGCCCCGGTGATGGAATACGCCCACTTGGAGCCCTGTGTGCAGTGCCGCATCCATCTGGCCATGCGCGATGCAAGAAGGCCTCTTCACCATCCGGATATTATTCAGCAACTAGTTGAATTATAAGATATTCTAACAACCCACAGGGTTCAGGTCATTCTGGAGTCTGATGAATGTTGCACCGCAACATGAAACCTGCTAGGATGCCTTCCGTAATCCAATCCCCTTGCAGGAGCAAACCATCATGTTCGAACAGATCAATTCCCAGTCGCTGGCTCTCGGCAAGAGCTATGCGGATACTTTCGTCAAGGCGCAGAGCCTCACTCTGGAAAGCTTCGAGCGGATCACGGGCGTGCAGTTGAAGGCCCTCGAGAACCGCGTCAATGCCGCGGTCGAGTTCTGGACCGAAGCGTCGGAAATCCGTGATTTCGACGGTGCACGTGCGATGTGGCCGAAGGGCGTGCAGCTTGCCAAGGAAAACGCCGAGAAGATTTACGCGACCGGCCAGGAAGTCTTCGGGATCGCGCTGAAGACCGGCGACGCCCTCGGCGCGCTGGTGAAGGGTTCGTACGAGACGACCAACAACACAATTGCGAAGCAGGCCAACGCGGTCAAGAAGGCTGCCGGTTCGCGCTGAGCATCGCTTGCGTTCGGCTGCATCTCTCCCCCTTGCAGCCGGACTTCTTGAGGCCGGGCCTTGTGCCCGGCCTTTTCTTTTCCGACCCTTCCTCGCGCCGCTTGATGGAAAGAGACGGCGCAGGGTTGGGGGCGGCCTCCTGGATCTGAGGCACTTGCTGTCTGCGGCGGGCCGGAGGTTCGATTCCACCTGAAGCCGGATTCAGCGAACGCGATCGCCCCCGCCAGGCCATCCGGTCGGCTGCAGATCGGCGATTGCCGGATCAACCCTCGCGGAAGATGTAGCGCGCGGCCCCGATCTGGATGACGTCCTCGTCCCGCAACAGGCGATCCGCGACCAGCTCGGCATTGACCAGCGTGCCGCGACGACTGCCCAGGTCGACGAGTTGGTAGGTGCGGCCGTCGGATTTGATCTCGGCATGCCGCGCATCGACGCCAGGTCCTCCGACGAATACTTCGACTTCACTGCCGGCGCCGAGCGTTATCGCCCGGGGCGGCAACGGGATGGCCGCTCGCCCGGCTTCCGGGTTCTGCGGCACCAGGCGTGCGGTCCGCAGAATCATCGTGGCGCCTCCGCCTTTCACGGCTGCAGCCGCACCACCAATGGAAGATCCGAAAGGTCCCGCAGTCCCCTTCACGGGCGCCGCGGTCGCCGGTGTCGCGGCAGGAACCTTCGGCGGCTCCGGCAAATCGAGTACCGGCAGGATTCGTGTCGCGGCCGGCTCGACCGGCGCAGCAGCGATCCGGGCTGCCCTGCCTGCATCCTGCCGTTGCGGGCCTTCGGCCTTCGAATCCGGGAGTCGCAGCGTGTTCGCTTGTGCCTCTGCGGCCACGACGGCACTACCGCCGAGCAATTCCTCGAACTGGCGCATGAGCTGTCCCGCTCGCTCATGCGCCGCGCGCACGTCGCGCCGGGACTCGTCGAGATCCGCCAAACGCCGGTCGCGCTCGTCCACGGCAAACTCGCCGATGCGGTGCCGCAGCTCGATTTCCTGTTGCTCGAGTTCCTTGGCCTCGTGATCGGCATCGACCCTTGCCGCTGCCTTTCGCAGCGAGTCGTAAGCGGCGGACGCAGATCGGCGAAGGGGTGCTCCCTTCGCGTCAAGCGCCTCCAGCCGACGTGCATAGTCCGCATCGACCTTGTCGAGAACGGCCTCGGAGTACTCGTTTCTCATTCCCTGCAGCGACGCACGGCGCTCGCGAAGCAACGCCGCCTCATGCTCGATTTCCCGCAGGGCATCCAGCATGCTCGTGTCGACCGACGCGATCTCGACGCCGGGCTGATCCCGTTCCGCAACCATGACCCACCCCCTTTCCCGGGCAACCGGCTGCGACCGCCAAGGTTGCCCTCGTTCACCTGACAGCGAGGGCATTATGCCGGTCAGTCGGCACGCGAGACAGCACATCCGTCACGGAATCGAGCGCGCAGGCGACCCTGGCAACCCGCCCCACTCTACGTTGCAGCGCGAAATGGACGACTGATATACTTTCAAGGCTCGACAGGCGGGTTTTCGCGGCGTGCCGCGGCACGGCCGGTCGCCTCCCGAAATGGGGTCATCCGCGTGCGCAATTCTCTCGCCGCCGGCCGGCAGCTCGCTGCCCGAGTCGTGCTCACGCAGGTCGGCGCGACCGCCTTGGTGGCGGGGGCTTTCGCATGGCGTGGATGGAGTGATGCGCTGGGCGTGATGGCGGGCGGAACTGCCGCGGTGGTCGGAACGATCCTGCTGGCGTGGCGCCTTTTCGCGGGTCCACCCGTCGCCGCCAGCCTGGTGCTGATGCGATTGTTTGTCGGCAACGTTTTGCGCTGGTGCGCAATCGGCACCGTGTTGTACCTGGCGATGGTCAAGGCCGCATTGCCACCATTGCCGGTACTCGCGGGATTGATGGCGGCGTTGCTGCCGCAGATGGCGGGACTGTCCGAGCGCCGGGATGCGCGTCATCCCCCGATCCTGGCCGGTGAACACATTCGTACGTCGGAACAGCGGCGTTGATTCAGGAATCAGGTACCGCACCAGATGGCCACCGAAGCCACCCCCAGCGCCAGTGACTACATCTTGCACCACCTGACCTATCTGCAGCTCGATCTGCACACGGGAAGGATCGTCGAGAATTCGCCCGGCTTCTGGGTCCTGAACCTCGACTCGGTGTTCTTTTCGCTGCTGCTCGCGGCGCTGTTCGTCTGGATGTTCGGCTCGGTCGCACGCAAGGCGGAAAGCGGCGTTCCGGGGAAGTGGCAAAACTTCGTGGAGATGTGCCTCAACTTCGTCGACAGCCAGGTCAAGGATGCCTATCACCACGGGGCGAAGTTCGTTGCCCCGATGGCCCTGTTGGTCGGGTTCTGGATCTTCTTCATGAACTTCATGGACCTGTTGCCGATCGACCTGCTGCCGAAGATTGCCGGCGGCATGGATGTCGGCCACCTGCGGGTGGTGCCGTCGGCCGACCCGAACGTCGCGCTCGGCATGTCGATCGCGGTGTTCTTCATTGCAATGACCTACAGCTTCATCGCGAAGGGGTTCAAGGGCGTCGGCGCGGAATTCATGTTCCATCCGTTCGGCAAGTGGCTGTTGCCCGTCAATTTCCTGTTGAAGGTCGTCGAGGAGCTGGCCAAGCCGGTGAGCCTCGGGCTGCGGCTGTTCGGCAACATGTACGCGGGCGAGATCATCTTCATCCTGCTCGCCTGCTTCACGCTCAATTACTCGTTGACCAGCATCGGTTCCAACCTCGGCTTCCTCGTGCAGGTGGTGCTCGGAGTGGCGTGGACGATCTTCCACGTCCTGATCATCACGTTGCAGGCATACATCTTCATGGTGCTGACCGTCGTCTACATGTCGATGGCAGCCGATTCCCACTGATCCGACTTCCATCCCACCGCAACACACCCGGAGATTTGCATGGACATCAGCGCACTCGCTTCCGTTGAGGCCCTCACCGCGATCGCGGCTGGCCTCATGCTCGGCCTCGGCGGCATCGGCGCCGCCATCGGCATGGGCCTCATGGGCGGCAAGTTCCTCGAAGGCGCTTCGCGCCAGCCGGAACTGGTGCCGATGCTGCAGGGCAAGATGTTCCTGCTGGTCGGCCTGATCGACGCGATTCCGATCATCGGCGTGGGCATCGCGCTGTACCTGATTTTCGTCGATCCGTTCTCCGGCAAGATGCTTGCGCACATGGCAGGCGCGGCCAAGTAATCCACTCGTTCCCGCGTCGAGGAAGCTTCCCGTGAGCATCAACGCAACGCTTCTCGCCCAGATCGTCGTCTTCGGCATCCTGATCTGGTTCACGATGAAGTTCCTGTGGCCGCCGATCGCCCAGGCCATGGACGAGCGCGCGCACCGCATCGCCGAGGGATTGAGCGCCGCCGAACGCGCCCGCAAGGAACTCGCCGATGCCGACACGCGCGCCGCCGAGGAAGTCCGACAAGCGCGCACCGAGGCCGCGGCGATCATCGAGCGCGCCAACCAGCAGGCGGCGCAGATCATCGAGAAGGCCAAGCAGGACGCGCAGACCGAAGCAGGTCGGCAAAAAGCGGCTGCACTCGCCGAGATCGACAGCATGGCCGACCGCGCGCGCGAAGACCTGCGCCGCCAGGTCGCATCGCTCGCCGTCGCGGGCGCGTCGCGCATCCTGCACCGCGAAATCGACGCGGGCACGCACAAGGCCCTGATCGACGAACTGGTCACCGAGATCTGATCCCGGACCAAGACCCGGAACCGACATGTCGCAGCCGCTGACCATCGCCCGTCCCTACGCCCGCGCCGCGTTCGAAGCCGCGACGATGGAACACGCCGCGGATGCGTGGGCGCGCAAGCTGGCATTCGCCGCGGAAGTCGCCGGCACCCCGGACGCGTCGTCCCTGTTCGGTGACCCGCGGGTGGGACCGGAGCAGCTCGCCGCGCTGTTCTGCCCGGATGGCGAACCGGCCGAATCGTCGTTCCGGCGATTCCTCGCGTTGCTGGCGGACAACCACCGGCTGCAGGCGTTGCCGGAGATCGCGGCCTTGTTCGAAGGCTACAAGCGCGACGCCGAACGTATCCTCGAAGTCGAGGTCACTGCCGCCGTGCCGCTGACCGGCGACGCCGTGGAAACCCTGAAGACCGCCCTGCAACGGCGCTTCGGCCGCACGATCGAACTGCGCCAGCGGCTCGATCCGGGCGTGATCGGCGGCGCCGTGGTCAACGCCGGCGACGAGGTGATCGACGGCACCGTGCGCGGCCGTCTTGCGAGGTTGCGAGTCGCGTTGACGCAATGACGACAGGCAACTGGCAGCCGGAAATCGGCAGCCGGAAGGCAAGGAAACGCTGTACTCCGGTTACCGGCTTCCGGTTTCCGGTTCACTGACAAAATGGCATCTCAGGCGTGTGTTGCGGACGAATCGCTCGTCCCGAGGAAAAAAAATGGCCACCACCATCAATCCTTCCGAAATCAGCGAACTGATCAAGGCCCGCATCGAGCAGTTCAAGCTCGGTGCCGAGTCGCGCAACGAGGGCACGCTGACGGCCGTGTCGGACGGCATCGTGCGCATTCACGGCCTCAACGACGTGATGTCCGGTGAAATGGTCGAGCTGCCGGAAAACACGTTCGCGCTGGCTCTGAACCTGGAACGTGATTCGGTCGGTGCCGTGGTGCTCGGCGACTACGAACACCTGCGCGAGGGCCAGACCGCGAAGACTACCGGCCGCATCCTCGAGGTCCCGGTCGGACCCACGCTGCTCGGGCGTGTCGTCGATGCGCTTGGCAAGCCGATCGACGGCAAGGGCCCCGTGGCGACCCTCGAAACATCGCCGGTCGAGAAGGTTGCGCCGGGCGTGATCTGGCGCCAGTCGGTCAGCCAGCCGGTACAAACCGGATACAAGTCGGTCGACTCGATGATTCCGATCGGGCGCGGCCAGCGCGAGTTGATCATCGGCGACCGGCAGACGGGCAAGACCGCACTCGCCGTCGACACGATCATCAACCAGAAGGGCACCGGCATCAAATGCATCTACGTCGCGATCGGCCAGAAGCAGTCGTCGATCGCCAACGTGGTGCGCAAGCTCGAGGAATTCGGCGCCCTCGACCACACCATCGTCGTCGCGGCTTCGGCCTCGGAATCGGCCGCGATGCAGTACATCGCACCCTATTCCGGCTGCGCGATGGGTGAATACTTCCGTGATCGCGGCGAGGATGCGCTGATCATCTACGACGACCTGACCAAGCAAGCCTGGGCGTATCGCCAGATCTCGCTGCTGCTGCGCCGTCCGCCAGGTCGCGAAGCCTATCCCGGCGACGTGTTCTACCTCCACTCGCGCCTGCTGGAACGCGCCGCCCGTGTCAATGCCGAATACGTCGAGAAGTTCACTCACGATGGCGTCAAGGGCAAGACCGGATCGCTGACCGCGCTGCCGATCATCGAAACGCAGGCCGGTGACGTGTCCGCATTCGTGCCGACCAACGTGATTTCGATCACCGACGGCCAGATCTTCCTGGAAACCGACCTGTTCAACGCCGGCATCCGCCCAGCCGTGAACGCGGGCATCTCGGTGTCGCGCGTCGGCGGCGCGGCACAGACCAAGATCATCAAGAAGCTGTCCGGCGGCGTGAAGCTGGCGCTCGCGCAGTACCGCGAGCTTGCGGCGTTCGCGCAGTTCGCGTCCGACCTCGATGCCGCCACCCGCGCCCAGCTGGAACGCGGTCAGCGCGTCACCGAATTGATGAAGCAAAAGCAGTACGCGCCGCTGTCGATCTGCGACCTGGCGCTGTCGCTGTATGCGGCCGAAAAGGGCTACCTCGACGACCTGCCGGTGGCGAAGATCCTGCCGTTCGAAAAGGCGATGCACGCGCACTTCGCGAACAACCACGCAGGCCTCGTCAAGCGCGTCAACGACACCGCCGACTGGAACGACGAAACCGAAAAGGCGTTCAAGGCCGGCCTCGACGAGTTCAAGAAGACGGGTAGTTGGTGACGCTGGGAACCGGTAGCCGGTAATCGGTAACCGGAGAGCAGAGTTCCGGCTACCGGCTACCGTTTCCCGACTCCCGAAACGAGAGAAGCGAATCCACATGGCAGGCGCACGTGAAATCCGCACCAAGATCAAGAGCGTCGCGAACACCCGCAAGGTGACAAGCGCGCTGCAGATGGTGTCGGCGTCGAAGATCCGCAAGGCGCAGGAACTGATGCGCGCCTCGCGCCCGTACGCGCGCGCCATGCGCCAGGTGATCGGCCACCTTTCCCATGCGACTGCCGAGTACCGCCACCCGTTCGTCGTCGAGCACGAATCGGTCAAGCGCGTCGGTTACATCATCGTGTCGACCGATCGCGGCCTTTGCGGAGGCCTCAACGCGAACCTGTTCCGGCGCCTGCTCGGCGAATTCCGCGACTGGTCGGCGAAGGGCGTCGGGATCGACGTGATCTGCATCGGCAGCAAGGCGACGGCGTTCTTCAAGCGCCTCGACGTGACGCTGGTCGGCAGCGTGACCCATCTCGGCGACAAGCCGCAGGTCACGCAGGTGATCGGCGTCATCAAGCTGATCCTCGACAAGTATCGTGAGGGCAGCGTCGACCGCTTGACGCTGGCGTACAACGATTTCATCAACACGATGACGCAGAAGGCGTCCTTCGACCAATTGCTGCCGCTGCCGTCGACCGCGGAAGTCCCGACCGCGGGCAACTGGGACTATCTCTACGAGCCCGATCCCGAGACGGTGCTCGAACACGTGCTGACCCGTTACATCGAATCGCTGGTCTATCAGGCGGTTCTCGAGAACCTCGCCAGCGAACATGCGGCCCGCATGGTCGCGATGAAATCAGCCAGCGACAATGCGACCAAGGCCATCGATTCGCTGACCCTTGTCTACAACAAGGCGAGGCAGGCGGCGATCACCCAGGAAATTTCGGAAATCGTCGGCGGTGCGGCTGCGGTGTGACTGGGCGTGAGCGGACAAGCCGTAGGCGGTGAGCGAAATAAGCGCGCTCTTGATCTTTCCGCTGACCGCTGACCGCTCACAATCGGGAAAGCGGCAGGAGCGCGACCGCTCCGACAGAACGAACTGGAGCTTTCAGAGGACAACGCAATGAGTCAGGGCAAAGTCGTACAGATCATCGGCGCCGTCGTCGACGTCGAGTTCCCGCGCGATGCAGTGCCGCTCGTCTACGATGCACTCAAGGTCGCCGGCACCCAGGTCACTCTCGAGGTACAGCAGCAACTCGGCGACGGCATCGTGCGGACGATCGCACTCGGTTCGACCGACGGCCTGAAGCGTGGGCTGGTTGCGGAAAACACCGGTTCGGCGATCAAGGTCCCGGTCGGCGACGCGACGCTCGGCCGCATCATGGACGTGCTCGGCAACCCGATCGACGAGCGCGGCCCGATCGGCGAGAAGGATCGCTGGGTCATCCATCGTGATCCGCCGCGTTACGACGAACAGGCGGCCGCGAACGAGTTGCTCGAGACCGGCATCAAGGTCATCGACCTCGTCTGTCCATTCGCCAAGGGCGGCAAGATCGGCCTGTTCGGCGGCGCCGGCGTCGGCAAGACCGTCAACATGCTGGAACTCATCAACAACATCGCCACGCAGCATTCGGGCCTGTCCGTGTTCGCGGGCGTCGGCGAGCGCACGCGCGAAGGCAACGACTTCTACCACGAGATGATCGAGGCCGGCGTCGTCAAGCTCGACAACCTCGCGCAATCGAAGGTCGCGATGGTCTACGGGCAGATGAACGAGCCGCCCGGCAACCGCCTGCGCGTCGCGCTCACCGGCCTCACGATGGCCGAATACTTCCGCGACGACAAGGATGCTTCCGGCAAGGGCCGTGACGTGCTGTTCTTCGTCGACAACATCTACCGCTACACGCTGGCGGGCACCGAAGTGTCGGCCCTGCTGGGCCGCATGCCGTCGGCGGTGGGTTACCAGCCGACGCTGGCCGAGGAAATGGGCGTGCTGCAGGAACGCATCACGTCGACCAAGACGGGATCGATCACCTCCGTGCAGGCAATCTACGTTCCGGCCGACGACCTGACCGACCCCTCGCCAGCGACGACGTTCTCGCACCTCGACGCGACGGTGGTGCTGTCGCGCAACATCGCGGCACTTGGAATCTATCCCGCCGTGGATCCGCTCGATTCGACCAGCCGCCAGCTCGATCCCAACGTGATCGGTCAGGAACACTACGACACGGCGCGCCGCGTGCAGGGCATCCTGCAGCGCTACAAGGAACTGAAGGACATCATCGCGATCCTCGGCATGGACGAGTTGTCCGAAGAAGACAAGGCCACCGTGGCACGTGCGCGCAAGATCGAACGATTCTTCAGCCAGCCGTTCCACGTAGCCGAGGTCTTCACCGGCAGCCCGGGCAAGTACGTGCCGCTCAAGGAAACCATCCGCGGCTTCAAGATGATCTGCGACGGCGAGTGCGACCACATCCCCGAACAGGCGTTCTACATGGTCGGTGGCATCGAGGAGGCCATCAAGAAAGGCGAGGCCATGAGCGCGTCGGACCAGAAGAAGGCGGCGTGACAAGCCGGTGACAGGAAGCCGATCGCCCGCTTCGCGGGCCAATTGGCAGCCGGAAGGCGCTTCTCCGGTTTCCGGCTACCGGTTACCTTCTTCCGAACAGGACAGGACACATGGCATCCACCATCCGCTGCGACATCGTCAGTGCCGAGCACGAGATCTTCCGTGGTGAGGCACGCATGGTCATTGCCACGGGCGAGGAAGGCGAACTCGGCATCGCGCCGCGCCACGTGGCGCTGATCACGCGCCTGAAACCGGGGCAGGTGCGCATCCTCCTCGACAACGGTGAAGAGCAGTTCTACTACGTATCCGGCGGCATCCTCGAAGTGCAGCCGAACGTCGTGACGATCCTGGCCGATACCGCGGTACGCGCCCGCGACCTCGACGAGGCGGCTGCCCGGCGCGCGAAAGAAGAAGCCGAACGCGCCCTGGCCGACCGCGCAGATGCCATCGATATTGCGCGCGCGCAGGCGCAGTTGGCCGAAGCGATTGCGCAGCTGCAAGCGCTGGAACGCCTGCGGCGAAGCCTGCGACACTGACGGGGCTCGACGCAGGCGCCGGCAAGTGCTCCCGCCCCGGCAACCGGCACTCGAGACCGTCGTCTGCAGCCCACTGGAGATCTCGTCATGAACCTGCCGCTGCACGTCATCGTTCTTGCCGCAGGCGAGGGCAAGCGGATGCATTCGGCATTGCCGAAAGTCCTGATGCCGCTGGCGGGCCGACCGATGCTCGCGCATGTGCTCGATACGGCGCGATCGCTCCGGCCCGAACGCATCCACCTCGTCTTCGGCCACAAGGGCGACCAGGTCCGCACCGCACTCACCGATCTCGGGGACATGATCTGGGTGCGCCAGAACGAGCAGCGCGGCACGGGCCACGCCGTCCGGATCGCGATGGCCGGCGTTCCCGAGGATGCGCGTGTCCTGGTCCTGTACGGCGATGTCCCGCTGATCCGCGCCGACACCCTGGAAAAACTTCTCGCGGTCGAGTCGCCGTTGGTCGCGCTGATCACGCAACTCGAATCGCCCTTCGGCTACGGGCGCGTGATCCGCGATGGCATCGGCCGGGTGCGCGCGGTCGTCGAAGAGCGCGATGCGACGCCCGAGCAGCTGCAGATCAACTGGGTCAACAGCGGAACCCTGGCTGCCGATGCGCGCCGGTTGCGCGTCTGGGTGAACAACCTGTCGGACGACAACGCCCAGCACGAGTTCTACCTGACCGACATCTTCGACCAGGCTTCCGAGGAAGGCGAGCCCGCCGCGGCGAGCGCCTGCTCGAACCCGCAGGAGGTGTTCGGCGCGAACGACCCGTGGCAGCTTGCGGCCCTCGAGCGCCTCTACCAGCGCCTGCGCGCGACCGCGTTGGCGGCGGCAGGGGTCCGGTTCGCCGATCCGGTGCGGTTCGACCTCCGCGGCGACGTACACGCGGGTCGTGATGTGGAGATCGACGTCGACGTCGTGCTCGAGGGCCTGGTCGAACTCGGCGACGACGTGTCGATCGGCCCGTTCTGCCGTATCCGCAACTCGACGCTCGCCAGCGGCACCGTCGTGAACTCCCATTGCAACCTCGATGGCGTCGTCACCCATGGCCCCTGTTCGATCGGACCGTTCGCGCGGTTGCGGCCGGGTACCGAAATCTCCGCCGGCGCCCACGTCGGCAACTTCGTCGAGGTCAAGAAGACGCGCATCGGTGCCAATTCGAAGGCCAATCACTTGAGCTACCTCGGTGATGCCGAAATCGGCGCGGACGTCAACATCGGCGCCGGCACGATCACCTGCAACTTCGACGGCGCGAACAAGCACGTGACGACGATCGAGGATGGCGTCTTCGTCGGTTCCAACACGGCGCTGGTCGCACCGGTCAAGCTGGGGCGCGACGCCACGATCGGCGCCGGGTCGGTGATCAACCAGGAAGCCCCTGCCGGCGAGTTGACCGTGGCGCGTGCGCGTCAGGTGACGGTGACCGGCTGGCGGCGTCCTCGCAAGAAGTAAGGTTGGCCGCCGTCCGAGGGGAAAAATCTCCGTCGCCAGCGCTTGCTGGCGTTCCGCCACCAATGGCCGTGGCGCGCAACTTGCTAGAATCGACGATCCCTTCGCGGAGCGACTGATGGACACGGCTGCCCTCCCCGCCGCGGACGAGACCCGGGTCGCCGTCATCGGCCTCGGTTACGTCGGCTTGCCCCTCGCGGTCGGTTTCGGCCGGCAGCTGCCGACGCTCGGCTTCGACATCAACACCGCGCGTGTCGCCGAACTTGCCAGGCATCGCGACCACACGCTCGAAGTGTCGGCCGGGGAGTTGGCGAGTTCCCGCCACTTGTCGCTGAGCGCCGAGCCGGGCGATTTGCGACTGTGCAACGTGTTCATCGTGACGGTCCCGACGCCGATCGACGATGCCAAGCGCCCGGACCTCTCGCCCCTCGAGGCGGCCAGCCGCACGGTCGGCCGCGCGATCGGCCACGGTGGCGTCGTCGTGTTCGAATCGACGGTGTATCCGGGCGCTACCGAAGAGGTGTGCGTGCCGATCATCGAACGCGAATCCGGTCTCAAGTACAACGTCGACTTTTACGCCGGCTACAGCCCGGAACGCATCAATCCCGGCGACAAGGCGCACCGGCTCGAAACGATCCTCAAGGTCACCTCCGGATCGACTCCCGAGGTCGCCGAATTCGTCGATCGCCTGTATCGCCGCGTCGTGACGGCGGGCACCCACAAGGCCTCGAGCATCCGCGTCGCGGAAGCCGCCAAGGTCATCGAGAACACGCAGCGCGACCTCAACATCGCGCTGATCAACGAGCTGGCCCTGATTTTCCATCGTCTCGGCATCGACACCGGCGAAGTGCTGGCCGCCGCCGGCACCAAGTGGAACTTCCTGCCGTTCAAGCCCGGGCTGGTCGGCGGGCACTGCATCGGCGTCGATCCGTATTACCTCACGCACAAGGCGCAGCAGATCGGTTACCACCCGGAGGTGATCCTGTCCGGGCGGCGCATCAACGACGGCATGGGCCGGCACGTGGCCGAGCGCGTCATCAAGCTGATGCTGCAGCGGCGCATCCACGTGGCCGGCGCGAAGATCCTCGTGCTCGGCCTCGCGTTCAAGGAAAACTGCCCGGATCTGCGCAATACGCGCGTGATCGACGTGATCGACGAGTTCCGAAGCTGCCACGCGGACGTCGATGTCTTCGATCCGTGGGTCGACGCCGGAGAAGCCCGCCACGAGTACGGACTCGACCTGATCGACAATCCCGCGCAGGGCCACTACGACGCGATCATTCTCGCCGTCGCGCACCGGCAGTTCGTGGAACTCGGAGCGGCCGGCATTCGCGCGCTCGGCAAGCCCGGCGCCATCCTGTTCGACGTGAAGCACGCGCTGTCACGCGACGACGCCGATGATCGCCTCTGACCACAATCCACATCGACCGATGCGCGTCCTCGTCACCGGCAGCGCCGGCTTCATCGGTGCGGCGCTGACGCAGCGCCTGCTGGCGCGGGGCGACCAGGTCCTCGGCCTCGACAACCTCAACGACTACTACGACGTCAAGCTGAAGGAAGCGCGACTCGACCGGCTGCGGCCCCAATCGGGGTTCGAGTTCGTGCGGGCCAGCGTGGAGGACCGCGCCGCCGTCGAGGCGGCGTTCACGGCCTTCAGGCCCGAACGCGTCGTCCACCTGGCCGCACAGGCGGGGGTCCGCTACTCGCTCGAGAACCCTCACGCGTACGTCGAAGCGAATCTGGTGGGCTTCATCAACATCCTCGACGCCAGCCGGCACGGCCGCGTCGAACATCTCGTGTACGCGTCGTCGAGCTCGGTCTACGGCGCCAACCGGAAGCTGCCATTCTCGGTCCATGATCCCGTCGACCATCCGGTGAGCCTGTATGCTGCGACGAAGAAGGCCAACGAGCTGATGGCGCATACGTACAGCCACCTGTATCGCCTGCCCACCACGGGCCTCCGGTTCTTCACCGTGTACGGCCCGTGGGGCCGCCCGGACATGGCGCTGTTCCTGTTCACGCGCAAGATCCTCGCGGGCGAACCGATCGACGTATTCAATTTTGGTCATCACTCGCGTGATTTCACGTATATAGACGACATCGTGGAAGGTGTCGTCAGAACGCTGGACAGGATTCCAGGGCCGGACCCGGGCTTCGACGCACTGCGTCCCTCCCCGGCCTCCTCGGACGCGCCATACCGGGTCTACAACATCGGGCAGCATCGGCCCGTTCCGCTTTCGCGCTACATCGAAGTCCTCGAGGACGACCTCGGGATCAAGGCGGAGCGGCGGTTGCTTCCTTTGCAGCCAGGGGACGTTCCGGACACGGCGGCGGACGTCACCGAGCTGGAACGCGACACCGGCTACCGTCCGGCAACGCCAATCGAAGTCGGAGTCCGCCGCTTCGTCGACTGGTATCGGGAGTACTACCGGATCGCTCCTGCGGCGGGCTCGCCGGCTGCGCATCTGGTCGAGTAAATTGCTTTCAAATCAGCATGTTGTAGACGGATTGGCGTTGGCGTCGCGGGCGAAGGCGGGTAAAAAATGTGATACGGTTCGCACTTCTGGCGGGGATGGGAGATCGCATATGAAATTCCTTGGTCGTTGCGTGGCTTGCGTGCTGGTCGCGTTGTTGGCTGCGTGTGCATCGACGGCAATCACCACGGCGCCACCGCCGGTGAGCCCGAGCGCTCCCGCGGTCAGCGTCTACCACATCGGCGTCGATGACATGCTGCAGGTCTCGGTCTGGCACAACCCGGATCTCAGCGTCACGGTTCCCGTGCGGCCGGACGGCAAGATCTCCGTGCCGTTGGCCGGGGACATCGAGGCCGGAGGCAAGACTCCCCCCGAGGTTGCGGCCGAGATCAAGGACAAGCTCGCGTCGTACATCCGGGACCCGCAGGTCACGGTCATCCTGACCGAGCTGCGCAGCCACGAATACCTGTCACGCGTGCGCGTGACGGGGGCCGTACGCCAGCCGATCTCGGTGCCCTACCGACAGGGAATGACGGTTCTTGACGCGATCCTCGCCGCCGGTGGCACGACCGAGTTCGCCGCACCCGATCGGACCGAGCTCTATCGCAAGCAGGGCGACGGCACCAAGGCCTACGCAGTCCGTTTGGATCAAATCTTGCAGAAAGGTGATCTGGCGACGAACTACGCGGTCCACCCCGGTGATGTCATCACCGTACCCGAACGCGTGTTCTGAGCGACCCTGACGAGTAACGGCGGCAATGGCGACGGGAAGTGATCTCCTTCCACTGGCGGAACTGGCTCCGGTCATGCTCGAGGAGGGCCGGAAGCGGCTGCCCTGGCTGACCCTGCTGTTTGCGGGAATCGCCCTGCTCGCATTGGGGATCGGATTGGTTTGGCCGAAGCGGTACGTCGCTTCGACGACGATCCTCGTACAGGAAAACGACATCATCAAGCCGCTGCTCGAAGGGCGCGCGGTCCCGACCGGTGTTGCCGACCGGGCCTCGATCGCGCGCGAGGTGATCTTCAGCCGCAAGATCATGCAAGGCATCCTCGAAGCCGGCGGCTGGATGGCCAGCCACCCGACGGCCGTCCAGCAGGACAAGCTGATCGACGAGATCCGCAGTGATACGTCGGTGCGGGCGCCGCGCCCGAACCTGATCGAAATCTCGTATGGCGATTTCGACCCCGAGCGGGCCTACCAGGTCACCAAGAAGTTCGCGGAAATGTTCATGCAGGAAAGCCTCGCGGCGAAGGAGCGTGAAAGCCGGGATGCGTTCCAGTTCATCAGCGACCAGGTCGAGGAGTACAAGAAGAAACTTTCCCAGTCGGAAGATGCCCTGAAGGCCTACCGGACGACCCACCCGGATGCCCAGCCCGGTGCCGATGCGGCGGTCAGCTCGAGCATCAGCGGACTCGGCACGCAGATTGAACAGGCGCGGCTGTCGCTGGCCGAACAGCGCTCGAAGGCGGCGTCGCTCAAGGCGCAGCTCGCAGGCGAGTCCGAAATCACTGCCGTGCAGACCCGGCAGGGCATGATCCGGGCCCAGCTCGCCGACCTGCAAGCGCAGCTCGACAAACTGCTGCTGACGTATACCGACCAGTACCCGGACGTCATCCGGACCCGGCATCAGATCCAGGACCTGCGCAACGAACTCACCTCGATCGACACCAAGGCGGCCGCCGCCAAGACCGCCGGTACGGCGCTGCCGGTCGACGGCTCGGTGGAGATCAACCCGATGTACCAGCAGTTGCGCACGCAGCTCAGCGCCACCGAAGGTGACATCGCCGCGACCGAGTCGAGGCTTGGAACGAGCCAGGCGATGCTGAAGGACGCACAGGCACGGGGCCAGCGCGTATCGGCATCCGACAGCGAGATCGCGGAACTGACCCGCGACTACGAGGTCAACCGCGACATCTACCAGGACATGTTGAAGCGGAGGGAGAACGCGCGCGTTTCGATGAACCTGGATCAGGAGAAGCGCGGCCTCACGTTCCGCATCCAGAATCCGGCCGCCCTGCCGCTGGTTCCGTCCGGCTTGCGTCTCCTCCATTTTGCATTCGGCGGTTTCCTGCTGGCACTCGCCATCCCGATCGGGCTGTTGTTCTCGATTGGCCGGTTCGACCCGCGCATCCGCTCGGTACCGCAGCTCGAACGCCTCGCCGGGCTGCCCGTGCTCGCCGTGGTGCCGGCATACCACGGCAAGGCCGATCGGAAGCGCGGCCGGCGCCGCATCGTGACCGCGATCGCCGTGTTCGTTGCCGTGGTGGCGATTTACCTGATCGTCTGGTTCGTACGCAGATAAGGACATGGCCGTGAGCGAACCGAATGCCACGAAGCGCGCCTCCGAGCAGGTCGCGGCCAGCCTCGAATCGACGCACAACAGCATGACCCAACGGCACGGGGCCAGCCGGTCGCTCGCGCAGCTGACCGAAAGCCGCGCGCTCACGACCCAGCAGCTCGAGAGCCGCCACCTCATCCACGGCGCCACTTCCGTGCGCGCATCCACCGACGCATTCCGGGAGATCCGCACGCGCCTGCTCGAACTCGGCGACTCCCAGAACTTCATCACGCTGGTGGCACCCGTCAGCCGCGGCTGCGGCGCCAGCTATGTCGCGCGCAACCTCGCCGTTGCCTTCGCGTTCGACGAAGCCCGGACCGCGTTGCTGATCGACTGCGACTTCCGCGAGCCGAGCCAGCACACGGCGTTCGGAGTCGAACCCACCAACGGCGGCCTCATCGACTACATGGACCATCCGTCGGTCGGGATCGACAACATCCTGTACCGGACCGGCATTCCCCGGCTGCGGCTGATTCCCGCCGGGGGCGCCCGCGAAATGAGCAGCGAGTACTTCACTTCGTTCCGGATGCGCGCGTTGCTCGATTCGTTGCGCTGCCGCTACCCGGACCGCTATCTTTTCCTCGACGCTCCCGCGGTCACGGAGTCCCCGGACGCGCGTATCGCGGCCGATCTCGCGGACTTCGTGGTGCTGGTGGCGGGTTACGGGCGCGATTCACCGAAGATGATCCACAAGGCCGCATCGAACTTTCCGCCGGCGAAACTCGCCGGCGTGGTGTTCGACAAGCTGTCCTGACCAGGAGCAGAGTGCGCGTCGCCGCACTCGATCCAGCCCGCGGGAAGTCGCGTGGCCGGGGTGCAGTACGACTGCAGCGTTGCAAGGGAGGAATGCCGAATGCGTGTCCGTCCGTTCCGCTTCACGGTACCGGCTGCCCTGCTCGTGATGCTTGCCCACGCGGCGCTTGCCGCACCGGTCGACTACCGGATCGACATGGGCATCGAGTACAACGACAACGTCAACCTGAGTCAGGACGACCCGCTTTCCGCATGGGCCCTCCGTCCGGCGATCGGCTTTGGCTACAGCGAGCACGGTTCGACGATCCAGACCGACATCAACGGTCGCGTCGAGCACGATACCTACCTGTCGGGTCCGTTCGCGGACAAGACGTTGAGCCAGTTGACCGGCGTCTTCAACTGGAGCGCGATTCCCGAGCGGCTGAACTTTTCGGTCCTCGATACGCTGGCCGTGGCGCCAATCAACGCCCTGCAACCGAACACGCCGGTCAACCAGCAGCAGACCAACGTGATTGGGTTCGGGCCGACCCTGCTGTTCCGGATGGGGGCGGGAGCTCGCGGCGAGGCCCAATTGAGCTACATCAACAGCTACGCCAGCAAGACCGACCAATACGACACCAGCCGCATCGCCGCCAACCTGCGCGCGATCCGTGATCTCTCGCAAACCAGCGCCGGATCGCTGAACCTCGAGTACCAGACCGTCGATTTCACGCACGAGGACAGTGCGCCGGTACCCAACTACTACCGGTACAGCGCTTTCGCCCGTTACGTGCAGAAACTCGCCAGCGTCGATTTCACCGCCGATGCCGGCTATTCGTGGCTGAAATGGCGATCGGGAAACGCAACGGACTATTCGGGTGCCTTGCTCGCCGGCAAGGTCGATTGGCGACTCGATCCGGACAACACGCTCGGGTTCGGCGTTGCTCGGCGTTACTCCGATGCCGCCGAGGGTGCACTGATCACTCCCGGCGCGACCGGAACGCCGCTGCAAAGCATCATCACGATCGGGGACGCGACCGTTACCGCCGCTCCCTATCTCGAGCACATGGCGCAGTTGACGTACACCTACACCGGGACGCGCGCGCATTTCAGCGTGTCCCCGCAATTCAGTGAACTCGACTACCTCAGCATCGGCAACGGAACCCTGCCGGCCTTCGGCGGCAACCAGATCCACCGCCGGTTCATGGCCGACTATTCGTGGCGCTTCACGCCGGCGACGAGCATTGGCGCGACGGCAATGGGCGACATCGTCAGCTACAACGCCATCGACCGGCGCGATCGCGACACGACCATCGCTGCCTACCTCACCCACCTGCTGTCGCCGCACTGGAGCTGGCAAGTCACGTACAGCTGGTACCGGCGCGCCAGCTCGGTTGCCAACCAAAGCGCGACCAACAACATCGTGTACTTCGGCTTCACGTACACCCGCTGACGGACAGACCGGCGGATGATCCTCCTGACCGGCGGCGCGGGTTACATCGGCAGCCACGTTGCGCTCGCGTTGCGCCAGCGCGGTGAGCCTTGCGTCGTCCTCGACAACCTGTCGACCGGATTCCGGGAGGCCGTGCTCGGTGCACCGCTGGTCGTCGGCGATACCGCCGACGGGGCGCTGGTGGCCGACACGCTGGCCCGGCACGGCGTCGATGCCGTCATGCACTTCGCGGCCCACACGGTGGTGCCCGAGTCGGTCGCCGACCCGCTGAAGTATTACGGCAACAACACGTGCGCGACCCGTAACCTCCTCGCCGCGTGTCGTGATGCCGGCGTGCGCCATTTCGTGTTCTCCTCGACCGCGGCCGTCTACGGGATGCCCGCCTCCGGCTGTGCGGACGAGGAGACCCCGACAGCGCCGATCAATCCGTACGGCTGGTCCAAGCTGATGAGCGAGCAGATGCTGCGCGACCTCGGCGCGGCAGCGCCGATGCGGCACGTGATCCTGCGCTATTTCAACGTCGCCGGCTGCGATTCCGGCGGCCGCATCGGACAGGCGACGCCGAATGCCACGCTGCTGATCAAGGTGGCGTGCGAGCACGCGTCGGGCAAGCGGCCGGAGCTCGCGATCTTCGGCACCGACTACCCGACGCCGGATGGCACCTGCGTTCGCGACTACATCCACGTCGAGGACCTCGCCGATGCGCACCTCCGGGCCCTGGACCACTTGCGCGAAGGTGGTCCGTCGGCCACGTTCAACTGCGGCTACGGACACGGCTACAGCGTGCGCGAGGTGATCGACACCGTCGCGAACGTGAGCGGCCAGCGGCTCAACGTGATCGAACGCCCACGCCGCGCCGGCGATCCGCCCGAACTGATCGCGTGCAGCGAACGCCTGCAGCAAACCCTGGGCTGGCGACCACGGCACGATAACCTGTGGGCCATCGTCGCCAGCGCCTACCGCTGGGAGTTGAAGCTGAAGGCCGCCGGGGCCGCCGCCCCGGGCGCAGCGTTCGCGCCGCCGGATCGGGTCGTGGCATCATCCCTTGCCCCGCCCGCACAGGGCTGAGCGCACGCCGGAGCCATCCGGTCCACGCGGACTCCATGATGCAATGAGAATGCACTCCTTGCCTTGCCTTGCCCGATGGCTCGACCGGATCGGATCCGGGATGCGCCCTGCCCTCCTTGTACTTGCCTTTACGTGTGCCGGCGTCGCCACGGTGTCCGGCCAGGGGGCGGAACCGGCGCGTATCGACAACAACGTCGAGGCCGGCGTCGCCAGCACGGCCGGGCACGCCAGCGGCCTTGCGCAGGCCGCCGATCCCGCCACCGACGCTGCTGACGCTGCCGCGGAAGCGAAGCACGCGATCGTCGTCCATCGCAACGTCGGTTCCGGCAACCCCGCCGCGGTGACGCTCGGCATTCCGTTTCCGCCGGGCGTGCTGCGCGATCCGAAGCAGGTTCGCATCCTCGACGCGCGTGGCACCGAAGTGCCGGCCCACGTCACCACGTCGCTGACGTGGCATTTCAAGGACGGCAGCGTGCGCGCCGTGCGCGTGCAGTTCCACGCGGCCCTCGACGGCGACACCGCAACCTACCATTTCGACTACGGCCAGGCCCGCTCGAAGAACGATCCCGGCTGGCCGTATGCCGACGGCCTCGTGGACGGTCCCGATGGCGTCAAGGTGCCGGCGGTGCTTGCGACGCTCGATCCCGCGTGGATGACCGCGGCGCGGATCACGGGGCCGCAGGTACCGGCAACCGATCCGCCCGGCGCCTACGACACGTTCTTCGCGACCCAGTTCCAGTGGGCCCGGCCGATGCCGACGACCCGCGGCGCCGCGTGGCTGTTCGACCGGCCATCGACCCTGTTCGAGGCTTACGTGCGAACCGGCCGCTACGACTACCTGCAGTCCGCGGTCGAGAGTTACCGCTTCTACATGGCGCACATCAAGCGCAGCGGCCCGAACATGTATCCGTTCTGCGGTGGCGGCTTCGAGTTCGAAAGCGTCAAGGCCTGCAACGTCAAGTACGTCTATGTCGAACCGATCCTGCTCGCGCTGGGCTTGACCGGCGACGACGCCGACCACGACGGCTCGGTGGTGCGCCTCATGGCCGGCTTGTGGGCCTCCGGCGGTTGGGACTACAAGCCCGGTCCCTACACCGATCCCGGCCAGCGATTCACCGAGCGCCAGGCGGGGCTCGGGTTGCGTGCAATCGACGCCGCGTATGCGCTGACCGGCGACAAGGATTACCGCGAACAAATCGAGGAGCGCATCGGTTGGCTGTACGACCACCA
Organism: Lysobacterales bacterium; assembly: GCA_046347015.1. GTDB lineage: Bacteria > Pseudomonadota > Gammaproteobacteria > Xanthomonadales > Rhodanobacteraceae > Dokdonella_A. The sequence continues at coordinate 53,723 of JAXMHA010000014.1, forward strand.
GCGCAACAACCCCGACAAGCTCGGTGACGATGGCTCCTGGCGCAGCAGCTGGAACCGGCACGAGGACGACGACTGGAAACCGGAAACCGATGTGCGTGGCGCATCGCCGTGGATGAGTGTCGATATCGTCGATGCGCTCTGGCACGCGTGGCTGCTGACGTCGGATCCGCGCATTCCGGGGATGCTGACCGACTTCGGCCGTTACCTCGAGCGTTACGGCTGGATTCCGCCCGAAGAACTCGCCAAGCCGGGGCAAGGCTGGCGGCACGCCTGTGACGAACCCGACGGCATCATCGGCTGGTATTGGTCATCGTCGCATGCGACCCGCGAACAACTGGTCAAGATCCAGAACTCCGAAGGCTGGTACAGCGACGAGCACAACGTCGAATTGACCTTGCCGGTCGCGTTGGCCATGTATTTCGAGAAGGATCCCGCGCAACGCGCGTTGTATGACGCCCGTTTGAAGAAGCTTTCGATTTCGTACGGTCCGAAATGCGCGAAGTCGAGCAGCACGCCGCGCCGCTTCAACTGGAACAACCACGGTGTCGGCGTCGTGCAATGGCTGATCGCGCAGCCGCCGCACCAACCGTGAGCTCCGCGCCACCGGCGCGGACACGATGAACGTCCTGCATCTCACGCTGACCTTCGCGCCCGGCGGCCGCCGGACTGCGATCGCGGCGCTGGCCCGTGGGCTCGACGCACTGGGCGTGCGTTCGTCGCTGTGCTGCCTCGAGACGCTTGGCTGCGAACGGGGCGGCATTCCGGCCGGAATCGGCGAAGTCCTCGTGCTCGGACGGAACCGGCTGTTCGACTTCGGCGCCATCCGCCGGCTGCGCGAGTTCTGCAGGCGACTCTCGATCGACATCGTCCACGCCCACGACGTCGCCAGCGAATCGACGGCCGTATTCGGATTTCCTGGTGGTTCCCCGCCAATCCTGATGACGTTCCACCGCTCGTTGCCGATCGAGTCGGCGCGGTGGCGGCACCGCGCGCGCAATGCCCTTCTCGGGACGCGCGTGCGGGCCATCGTCACTGCATCGGAGGAACGGCGCCGGCACTACCTCTCGGTCACTCGGATCGCGCCCACCAAGGTCCACTGCATTCCGCTGGGCGTCGACACCCGTCTGTTCGTCCCGGATCCTTCCCGGCGTCTCGCCGTCTGCACGGAATTGAACCTGCCCGGAGGAGCGATGCTGATCGGCGCCGCCGGGCATTTCGGTCCCGAGAAGGGAATGGACATTGCGATCCGGGCGTTCCAGGAATTCTGCCGCCAGCACCCCGGGATCGACGCGCACCTGCTGGTCTTCGGAACGGGCCCGGAAGCCCAGGCCACGGCGATCCGGAGCGTCGTCGAGCCGGTGTTCGCATCGCGGATCCATTTCCTCGGTTACCGGGACCGGATGGAAGTCTGGTTTCCGGCACTCGATGTCCTGGTTCACGCGCCCCGCCTCGAAGCATTCGGACTCGTCCTGATCGAAGCGATGGCCTGTGGCGTCCCGATCGCCGCGAGCGCAGTTGGCGGCATTCCCGAGATCATCCGCGACGGCGAGACCGGGTACCTTGCCGCGTCGGGGGACGTCGCCGGGCTCGCCACCGCAATCGCTTCGATCATCGAATCGCCAGAGCGTCGCGCAGCGATGGCAACCGCATCGATCGCGCGCGTCCGGGACACATACAGCCTCGAGCGCTACGCCGCGCGCCATGTCGACTTGTACCGCGCCATCAGCAGGCCGGCGGACCCGCCCGCCGATACCGGCCGGGACACACGCCCATGAGCGGCCCGCGGACCCTGCGCCCGGATTCCGGTTGCCGCAACCAAGGCCGGGGGCGGAACGCATGAGCCAGCGCATCGCGGTGCTGCGCAGCGTGACGATCGTTTCGCTGTCGAGCTACGTCGAGTTCGCGCTTGGCCTCGTCGTCAGCATCTGGATTGCCCGTGCCCTCGGCCCGGACGATTTCGGCCGCTATGCGTTCATCGTGTGGCTGTGCAGTTGGTTGATCACGTGTTCCAACAACGCGCTGACGACTTCGTCGACGAAATTCATTGCCGAGGTCCGGGGATCCGGCAATGCCGCGGTCGCCGCGCACATCACGCACCGCCTCGAAGTACTGCAGCGCTTGTGCTCGCTTGCCGTCGTCGGAATCTTCCTCGTCGCCGCGTTGTTGATCCGCCCGCACGATTGGTCCGGCGCGCTGCTGCCCATCGTCGCCTTGATTGCGGTAGCGGTCTACGGCAAGGCCAGCTACGCGATGCTGTGCGCGATCGCGAAGGGTCAGGAGCGCTTCGAGCCGGAAGCCATCGCGACCGTCATCGTCGGCATCGTCACCACCGTGCTGGTCATTGCCGCGGCGTACGTGCACGCCGGCCTGATCGCGTTCATCGCATTGTTCACGGTGTCCTGTCTCGCGCTGAACCTCGCCAACCGCGTGTTGTGCCGGCGCTGGCTCGATCCGTCCGCACCGGGTCCCGTTCCGGGCGATGTCCGCGTGCGCCTGCGCCGGCACCTCGTGCTCACGGCCGTACTGGTCCTGATCGGATCGTTCAAGAACCGCACGATCGAGACGTTCCTGCTCAATACTTTTTCGACGACCGCGGCGGTCGGCTACTTCGCGATTGCCGGGACGCTGACCCGCGGCGCGATCCAGTTGTTCTCGGTCGGGCTGACCGCGACGTTGCTGCCATACATGGCGAAGTCGTTCGGGCGCGGCGGAGTGGACACGGCCGCGCGGTTCCTGTCCGAATCGGCGCGCTTCTACTGGGCCATCGGCCTCGTCGTCGCCGGGATTGGCCTCGTGACGACGCCCGGCATCGTCGAATTGCTGTACGGACGGCGTTACGAAGAGGCGATTCCGGCCATCCAGGCCACGCTGGTGTTCGGCGGACTGCTGCTGCCCGCTGCATCTCTCGGAGCGTACCAGACGGTAGCCGACCATCAGGATGACCGGATCCGGGTCACGGTCGGCGCGCTGATCGTCAATGGCCTGCTGGGTGTCGCGCTCGTGCCGTGGCTTGGCCTTGGTGGCGCCGTCGCGACGTACGTCGGTACGCGCATCGCCGAAATGGTGCTGTCCATCCACTACGTCCGCCGCAGCGTGGCATCGCCGTTGCCGGCCGCGCCGATGCTGCGTCTTGCGGTCGCGGGGATCGTGGCAGCGCTGGTCGCGGCGGCAGTGGTCGTGTTCATGCCGTGGCGCTTTGCGTTCCTGCTTGCCGCGATCGCCTTCGTCGTCGTGTTCGCACCGGCCAGTGTCGCCGCGCGTTACTGGACCGAATCCGACTACGCGATGATGGCGACCCTTGGCCTTCGCGCTGGCCCCCCCGGCCGCGCGTTCGCGCGACTGGTCGAGCATGCGCGGCGTGGCGGATTGTCCTGACGGGTCGCTACGGTATGCTGGCTCCCGATCCCACTCCGGCACGATGAGAATGGACGGTCCCGACGGTGGTTCGACGTTGCGTTGCGAAGTCATCCGTACCCTCGCCGGCCTCGAACCGTTGCATGCGGAACTCGCGCGGCTTGCCGAGTCGCGCGACAGCGGCGCGTCGCTGGTGCAGCACCCGGACTGGTTCGCCATCGACATCGCACGTCGCGGCGGTGACTCGGCGCCTCATGTGGTCGTTGCGCGTGATGGCGACGGAGTCATCCGCGCGTACTTGCCGCTGCGCAGTTCCCGGCGAAAGTTGCCAATCGCGCTCGGCCCGTTCAGCGTATCGGCGTACACCGGAAACGCGCTGCGCACGCTCGGGACCGGAGTCGTTGCGGAACCAACATTCCGGCCGTCGGCGGAAGCCGCTATCGCCGATTGTTTGCGCAACGATCCCGGCGTGCGCGCCATCGTCATCAGCGAATCGCGATTGCCGAATCGTTTCGCCGATCTGCTGACGCGGGGGCAACGCCGTTTTACCGCTGGCCTCGGCAATCCGCTCGACCAGGTCGCCTGGTCGATCCCGGCACCGGGATCGCTCGACGCATGGCTCGCCACCTTCACCGCCAAGCAGCGCCACGACCTGAATCGGCGCGAGCGGAAGTTGTACAAGACGCTCGGCACGACACTGCGCCTCGATGTCGTGACGGAGCGCGCGGATGTCGCCGGTTACCTGCGCCGGGTCGAGTCGTTGCACCGCCGAAGCTGGCAGGCCAAGTTGTACGAGATCAACTGGGAAGCGCCGCGGATGGTCGCGTTCTTCGAGTCGGCGGCGGTTCGGGGATGGCTGCAGGGTTACGTTCTCCAACTCGGTGACCAGCCGATTGCATACCTTCACGGGCTGCGCTTCGGTGGCCAATACGTGTTCGAGTACACCGGTTACGATCCGGAGTTCGCACGGTACGGTGTCGGCTCGACGATGGTCTACGCCGCAGTGCGCGACATCCTGACGCGGCATCCCGAAGAAGGGATCGACTGCGGTTACGGCGACAACCTCTACAAACGCGTGCTGGCGACCCGCAGCGATCCGGCCGGGGAGATTTACCTTGCGCGCGGCGTCCTGCCGTCACTGATGTTGAGGTGGCTGTCGCCGGCGGTGCGCTGGAGCTACGCGAAAATACGCGCATGGCAGAACCGCCCGCGCCCGTCCGTGCCCAATCCCTCGCCACGAACGGAACAGCGGCAGACTCCGTCCACAACGGCGGTGCCGAACGCCGAACGCGAATGATCCGGCGGCCCACCAACCTGACGCGCCCGGAGCTCAGGACGCGATGACTTCCGCGGAAGGCGACAGCGGACGTCCGGCGGGGTAGATGTTGTGGCTTCTCTGGATCGCGGGTCGCTCGCCCGGGAAGGGACGTGACCGTGCTTCCGCGTCCGGAAGCGGATCCCAATCCCGCCGGAAAATGCGCTTCAGGACTCCGGTGACGCGATTCGCGAGACCAATCGGAAGATGAAACCAGCGTGCGACCAGGAACGATTTCCGCCGGAACACCCAGTTGTACATCGAGCGCTCGGAATAGAAGCGGTAGCCCCAGCGTTCCGCGAACAGGTCGGACGACGCCCGGGTCAGGCGCGGGGCCCAGCGGAACCAGAAGTAGCGCATGTCGTACCAGTGCATGCGCGTGCCGAGATTGTCGAATACGACCACCGATTTCGGCTCGGCCAGCAATTTTTCACCGCGAGCGGCAATCTGCAGCGAGATGTCGAGATGCTCGCGGATCACCGCCGACGGCAATTCCAGCGCCTGCAACGTCCGCGTCGACAACATCACGCAATGCAACTCGAAGGTTCCGGTGGGAACGGTCCGTTGCGTGAGTTCGGACTGCGGACTGCGGCGGTTGTGCTTGTACTCGATCAGGTAGGTGGTGTCGCCGACATCCACTGCACGCAACTCGGCCGTGCACAGGTGGTTGCGCAACGTGGCTCCGAGGTCGACGCCTTCGCGCTCCAGCGTCAACGGGGAAACCACGGCAACACCCGGTTGCGCGTCGGCGAGCAACGGCGGCAGCCAGCCCGGCGTCACGCGGGAATCGTTGTCCAGCAGGACCACGGTGTCGGTGCGGATGTCGCCGCGCACCGCACGGATCGCATCCATCGGAATCATCTGCCCCAGTTCGATGATGCGGGCACCGGGCCGGTCGGCGAGCATGCGGCGAACCGGAGCGATGACGCGGGCCGGATAGCCGAGGTCGAGCACCCAGAGGTCGAACGGCGGGTCGGTGCAGTCGATGACCTGTTGCACGCATTCGGCGATGCCGGAGTACCGATCGCGTGGTGAAACGATGATGGTGGTCTGTGCCTGCATGGTGTCCCGGCTCCTGCCGTCCCGTCTTTCCGATCAATCACCGAGCAGCCGGGCCCGGGCGACACGGTACAACGGCCGCGCCCACCGCTTGAGTGGCTTCTTGACGTTCCAGGCCAGCCACTGGCGTTCACGGACCAGGCCCAACCCCCGGGCCAGCGCCACGGCCATGTCGGGAGTCATGTCGCGCCACAGTGGGAACCGGCCGAGGACGTGACATTCATCGACCAGGTGGGCGCGCGTGGTGGGTTCCGACGTGAACAGCCAGCGGATGCCGGCAGCGGCTGCCGCGGTCGCGACCCGGGGCGAGTAGAAACCACCAGGCACCGATCCCAGCTTCGGTGCCGCTCCGGTGAGCTGCGCGAGCCGGTCCACGCTCGTGCGCCACTCCGACTCGAGTGATTCGTCGTCGAGCGCGGAAATCTCGCGCGGATGGGTGTGCGAATGGCTTCCGAGCACGTGGCCGCTCGCGGCGAGCGCCTTGATGTCGGCCATGTTGACGAACCCGCGCTGCCCGATGCGTCCCGTCGTGACGAAGAAGTGGCCGACCATCCCGCGCGCATCAAGCATCCGCGCGATCATGAGGGCGCTGCTGCCCCCGTCATCGAACGTCAGCAGGCACGTATCGGTGCCGGGCGGCGATGCCGTCGGAAATGCCGGGAAGGCCAATCCGCTCGCGGCCAGCGCGTCGACGTGATGCGCGAACTCGGCTTCGTCGAACTTGTAGGACGCCGCGGCACCACCGGGAAAGCCGCTGTCGTTCCAGCTGCCGTCCGCGACGATGTCGTGGTACATCAACGCCGCTACGTTCATCGCGGTTCCGCAACCCGTGCGAGTCGCCACCGTTTCGGACCCGGTCCAGATCCCGCTCCGCCATTCCCTGGTGGACCCGGTGGATACCCCAAGCCGGACCGACAGCCCGGAGCGGCATGGTTGTCTTGTGTCGGCCGCACCGGATTCACCGGCAACACGCGGAGGCACAAGGGTGCGTTCTATCTACCCTAATTCGGTTCGGTCGGCAACTTTCCAGCCCTGGAACCGTGCGTGCTGCGACACCTGCTGTCCGGCCCTCCACATGTACCGGAGGTGCAATCACGAGGCCGCCGGCAAGGCAGCGCCGCGATTGGGCGGAGGCGGCAATACGTAATCCCGCCATTGGCCCGGATCGCCGGTCTTGCCGGCTTCGGCCGCCTTGATGATGTTGAACATTTCGCGGGCAGTGACGTAGTGCAGGACATGACGCACGCCGTCGTTGTACGCGGACTCGAGGTAGGTGAACATCGCATCGACCGGCGCGCCGAGCAGGGTCGGCATGTCCGGTTCCTGGGTGCCGTGGGTGTGGATCTTGACCAGCACCCAGTCACGTCGACCCTCGACGTGGACCGCGGTGCGCACCCACGCATCGACGCGGGCAGGCGTCGGCGGGCTGCTGTGGCGGATGTCGGCGTTCTCGATGCGCGGCAGGATGCCGTGCCGCCGATCCCGCCAATTGAGGCCGAGCGGGCCCTGCACGATCATCAGATCACCGCATGGCTGGCCCCCGACGCGCACTTGATCCCCGGTGTCGTGCGACTTCGGCCGCCGCGGATCATCGGTCGCGTAGTAGACCGAATTGATCGTGCGCGTCTGCGTGTCGCTCGGGGCCGACGGCAACGTGAAGTCCGCATAGCAGCCGAGTTCGCGCAGCAGGATCAACTCGTTGTCGAGCCCGCACCAGCGGCCGTCGGGACGGGAGTTGTCGAGGCTCCAGTTGCCGTGGATGAAGCCGAAGCGCAAATCCCCGCTGGCCGGGTCGCGCGAAAGCGCGCCGTGCCGCTCGTGCAACATCCTGTTGAACCGTTCGATTGTCGCCCGGAAATTCGCCTCGGTGTCGTTGTCGTGGTGCAGGTGCACCTCGATTTCGCCGTAGCCGTCAGCGCACAACGCCGCGAGCTTATCGAGGTGTTCCTCGCGATATTCTTCTTCGGGATAGAAAAACGTGTGCTGCGGCCGGCGGCCATCGGCGTCGGCATGGCGTCCGGCCATGCGCCGGTACTCCTCGCACCAGCGATCCACGCGCGACCGCTCGGTCGCGAGATCGGCGCGCCCCCAGCGTGGTTCGAAGTGGTCGACGAAGCAGAACAGGACGTGCACCGGTCCCGCAGGACGAGGCGGGATGCGCCGGCGGAGCAGGCTTCCGAGCCAGATCTGCATGTTCCGGGCGCGCGCCTCGCGCGCCGCCAGCAAGGCTGCCGCAATGACCGCGACACACGCGACCACGAACACGATGATCACGCTTGTGCCCTGGCTTCCCGGCCCATGGCCCGGTACCCCGCAGGCTTGAGGCGGCACCGCCGGCGAATCGTTGCCGTCACTCCGGGCATGGCGATTCCTGCGACAACGCGCTGAACGCGAGGCCTCCTTCCTGCCATTCCGGCAGCAGGGCTTCGAGGATGTCGAGGGCCAACTGGTTGTCGTCGTGCATCAGCAGGATGTCGCCGGGTTTCGGTGGTCGCTCGCGCAGCCGCGCGATTGCCACGGCAGCGGGCTCGTGCCTGTAGTCCAGCGTGTCATACGACCAGTAGACCAGCGCGCGATTCACGCGCCAGCAATACCGAAGCAGCGGGAAGGCGAAGACTCCGCGCGGAGGGCGGAAGCGATGCCGCGGGTGGGAATCGAAGGGAGCGAGGATCCGGTCGGTATGTTCGATCTGGTCGATTTGCTCCGAAAGTGGGAGCCGCGTCATCCTCGGGTGATCCCAGGAGTGGTTGCCGAGTAGGTGTCCTTCGCCGACGATGCGCCGGACGAGGTCCGGGTAACGGGCTGCATTGGCGCCAATCAGGAAAAAACTCGCCTTCGCCCGGTGTCGTGCCAGCAAGTCGAGCATGGGCGACGTGAACGCCGGGTGCGGCCCGTCATCGAACGTGAGGTAGCACTGTCGATTGCCGGCATCGCCATTGGTCATCACCAGGCGGTTGGGCACCCAGCGCAACAGTTGCGGCTTGGTGGGTCTCAGGTTCATTCCGGTGTGCCTTGCTGCCGTTCCTTGGTGGTTTTCGTGCGCGCCGCCTGGCGCAGTATCGCATCCAGCGCGCGCACGTTGTCGTCCCAACGGTAACGCTTGGCGCAAGCGGCAATCGAATGGCTGTCCCAGTGCCGTTCGAGGACGCCGTACAGCGCATCGGACAAGGCCGTCGCATCGTTCGGCGGAACGAGGACTCCCGCGGTATCCGGCAACACTTCCGGGATGCCGCCAACCGCCGTGGCGACGGTCGGGATCCCGCAGGCCATCGCTTCGAGCACGACGTTCGGCACGCCTTCGGCATGGCTCGGAAGACAGAGCAGGTCGGCCGCACGGTACCAATCGGCCAGTGCCGCGTGGGGCACCACCCCGCTCAACCGAACCTCGTCGCCAACCCCTGCCGCCTTGGCGCGTGCTTCCAGCCCGGCGCGCTCCGGGCCGTCGCCCACGAATACGAGCCGCGCCGAGGGAACTCGCGAGCGCACCGCAACGTAGGCTTCGATGAGGTCGATGCACCCTTTCGCCGCCTTGAGGTTGCCGACGAACAGGATCAGCCTGTCGGTGAGCGGAAGCGCGAGCGAACGCCGGGCGAGTTCTCGCGGCCCCGGACAGAAGCGCGCAGTGTCGATTCCGTTGTAAAGGACATGTATCTGCCCGGGCGCTACGCCGAGGTCCCGGCACTTGTCCGCCAGAGCCGCGCTGACCGTGACGACGGCCGCCGCGCCACGCAACGCACGCGCGATTTGCGGGCGACGCCAGCGGGATTCGGCCAGGACATTCAGGTCGCTCCCATGCACCTTGATCACGTACGGGAGCCCGAGCCACCGTGCGAGCCACGACGTCGCAACGCCATCGGGATACGTCCAGCTTGCGAGCAGGCAATCGTATCGGCTGCGTCGCAGTTCGAGGCCAAAGCGGGCCAGCAACGACGTCAGCCAGAAGATCGGGTGCAGCGCCCGGCCGATGCGTGGCGGGTAGACGAACGTGAACTCCCGTGTCCGGATGCCGGCGGTCCCGGGATCTCCCTTGGGCCCACCAAGCCGCTGCGGGAACGCGACCGCGATCATGACCTCGACATCGTCGATCGCCGCCAGGCGCTCGAACTGCTGCCGGTTGAACGCGGAGCGGTGCGGATCGTAGCGGTGCGGGAACAGGTTGGTGAGGATCAGCACCTTCAGCCGCATGCGCGGTACAACTCCTCGTAGCGGGAGACCATCGCGTCGACCGAACCTTGTTCCACGACCCAGGCGCGTCCCGCCTCGCCCATCCTGGCGGCTTGCACGGAATCCGACAGCATCGCCGTGAGTGCATTGGCCATGGCTTCCGGGTTCGCGGCCGGCACCAGCATGCCATTGATGCCTTCGCGCACGATTTCCGGGTTGCCACCGACATCGGTCGCAACGATCGGCAGCGCCGCAGCGCACGCCTCCAGCAACGCCAGCGAGTACCCCTCGGTGAGGGACGGCAGCGCGAACACGTCGAAACCCTGCAGCCAACGGGCGACATCATCCCGGTCACCGAGGAACCGGACCCGTGCAGCCAAGCCACGTTCGGTCGCAGTGGCGACGAGTTCCGGCCGCAGCGCGCCGTCGCCGACATAGACGAGTGCGTCCCGGGAATCGCGGCCGGCGATGCGGGCGAATGCATCGAGCAACATCATCGGATCCTTCTTCGAATCCAGGCGGCCGACCGTGCCGATCACGCGGCTGTCGAAAGCCAGCCCGAGCTCCCGGCGCAGCGCGGTGCGCATCTCGTCGTTCGACGGCGGAAAGCCGTCAAGGTCGATCCCGTTGCGAACCGTGACCACCTTGTCCGCTGGCAGGCCACCGTTCTCGACGAACCGTCGTCGTGCCGCGTCGCAGACCGCGACGACCGCATCGGTGTGCCGCACCGTCCACCGGAACAGCCGCTCGCGCCGCGCGTTCCGTGTCGTCGCGCCCATGCCGTGGCGCGTGTTCACGATGCACGGGATCCCGAGCCCGATGGCCGCGAGCCGGGCGTAGTAGTGCGGCGGACCATTGTGGGAATGCAGGACCTCGGTCCGGTGGCGGCGCAGCGCACGGCGCATTCGCCACAGCGCTTTCGCGTCGAAGCCGTCCCGCTTGCCGCAGTCCACCACTTCGAACCCTTCGCGGCGCAGCAATTCCCCGTAAAGGCCTTCGTGGTACAGGCAGACGACGTTGCACTCGTGGCCGCGGCGGCGCTGTGCACGCACGAGTTCGACGACGACCCGTTCGAGTCCCCCCCGGTTCAATGTCTCGACGACGTGGGAGATCCTCATGGGCGCTGCGGATCCGTGAGTTCGGAAATCGTGACGCGGCGCTTGCCGGTCGGTGTCAACGGGATCGCATCGACGAATTCGACGTCGACCTGCACCCCGGTACCCAGCACCTTGGCGGTCTCGTTGCGGATGTAGGCCAGCGCGGACTCATCGAAAGCGTCGCCGCGGACGACCCGGACTGCCAGTGAATCGAGCCGTTTCTGGACCACCTGGTACGCACGCAAGCCCGCGACATCCTTCAGCATGTGCGGGAAGAACTCGCCGGGCACGATGCGGCCATCCGGACTGCGGATCGCATCGAGCACGCGGCCTTCGACGCGGGACAGCAACGGCAACCCGCGGCCGCAACCGCAACTGCCGGGGCGGGCCAGCGCGAGATCGCCGTTGACGTAGCGGACGAAGGGCATCCCGTAGTTGAAGAGGTCGGTGATGGCCACCTGCGCCGGTCCCCCGGGATCACTGGAGTCGGGCAGGGTCTCGACGAACAGGTGGTCGGCATTGACATGCAACCCGTCGCGGCGTTCGCACTCCGACGCGATCAGCATGAACTCGCGGCAGCCGTAAGTGTTGAACACCGGCGCGCCGAATGCCCGTTCGATCACGTCGCGCTGGAACGGCAGCAGGGCCTCCGCGGCACTGACCAGTGCCACCGGACGATGGATCCTTCGTCCCGATGCGTCGATCCAGCGCGCGACTTCGACCAGCGGCCCGGTGTAGGCAACGATGATCTCGGGACGGACGCGGTCGATCGTCGCGGCGAACTCCGCGAGGTTCGCCTCGGTCATCGCGAACACGTTGAGCATGTGCCTGCCGTAGGCGCGGTGATAGAGCTTTTCCTTCCACCGGGCCCGCGCCGACGGCTGGCCGACCGCACCGCCCCACAGGAACACCGAGCGCCGCCCGGGCGAGGCTCCCGCCCAACCGTAGCCGCGCCACATCACGGCGGACCGCCGTTCGTTGCTTTCGCGCGTGAACCCGAAGCGCAACGGCACGCCGGTCGATCCGCCGGTGGCCTTGTACAACAGCCGGTCACGCATCGATCCGGCCTTCAGTTCCTCGAAGTTCGCCCGGATGTCGTCCTTGGTCAACGTCGGCACGCGCGCGAAATCTTCCTCCGTGCGGATGTCCCCGGGCTCGATGCCAGCCGCGGCCCAGCGCTTGCGGTAATACGGGACATCCCGCCAGCAGTGCTCGAGCAGCGCCTTGAGCCGTCGCCAGCGGAGTTCGGCGATCTCCCCGGGAGTGCGCCACTGGTCGCGCTCATAGTCGCGCAGGTACGACAGCGTGCGCCGCCCGCGCAGCGCCTCCCAGGCCGGAAACAGGGCACCGCGAAACACCTTCCCGTAGAAATCACTCACAGCAGGACCTTCGTGATCAACCACAGGCCGACAATGCTGCCGACGACGATCGCCATCCAGCGCAACGGCATGTCCATCGGGTTGGGCCGAGGCAGGCTCGGGAACTCGTCCCGCGCGCCGGTATAGCAGCCGACCACGAGGCCGGCGAGGAGGTACAACACGACAAGATAGCTTCGGGACAGGAAGAATGCAGCGGCGAAGAAAGCGACCAGCGACAGCAGCAGGGTGAGGGCCTTCGCTTGCCAGCGGGCCCAGGACGCAGCGGCTTCCGGCCCTTCCAAGGCCGGCTTGTGTTGAACCATCGTGATCATCATCCAGAATGTGTATCCCACGAACATGAGCCAAAGCGTGTAGCCGACGATCCCGGTTTCAGCGAGGACCAGCACGAACGAGTTGTGTGCCGTGAGTGGGTTGTGCTCGCTGAAGTTCCCGGCACCGACACCGAAAAGCGGATATTCGCGGAACATCAGCAAGCCGCCGTACCAGGCATCGAGACGTCCGACCGCCGAGGCATCCTCGGAAGTGATTTCGCCCAAGCGGGACTTCAGCAACGTGATGCCGAACACACCGGCGGAGCCGAACACGGCCGCCAGGAACAAGCCCCGGCGGCGCCAGACGTACACCGTCGCCATCGCGGCGACGGCGAGAAGGGCGCCCCGGGACCTCGTGAGGAAGATCGCCCACACGATCAGCGCCGCCACCGCGAACCAGAACACGCGGCGCAAGCCGAGCCAACCTCCGCGCCCCGATGCATACACCACCATCGGCAGCACCGTCGCGAACAACAATCCGAGATCGTTCGGATCGCTGAAGATTCCGACGTACTGGATGCGGTCGCCTTCGACCATCGGCACTCCGCTCCAGCCGGTGCCGGTAAAGCTCATCAGCACCCCGTGCAACGCGAGTACGCCCGTGCAAACCGCGAACGCCCACATCGTGCGCCGCACGGCAGGCTCGGTCACTGCGGCATTGGCAAGGAAGAGGAACGCGAGAACCGTCGGCCCGAACCAGGACAGCGCGTCGACAGCGCCGCCGAGCCAGCGTGCCGGCGGAACGATTTCGGATACCAGCACGGTCAACAGGAATCCGGCGAGCAGCGGATATTGCGGTGCATCGAACCGCTTGCGCGGGGAGATCAACCAGGCAAGGCCGGCCAGGCCGAGGGAAACCTGCAGCCAGGGCACCTCGAGGGGCGACGCGAGGATCGGGTAATCCTGCGGCCGCACCAGGACCAGCGCAAGGTAGAGCAGGATGAAGAACAACACGGCCGGCGCGAGCTCAATTCGCCCAGTCCGGCGACGAGTAGCTGAACCATTCCGGCACGGCAAGACTCGCCGCGAACCACGGCTGGTCGACGGCCCGTTCGACCGCGATGCGCCGCAGCCGGTACGGGTTGCCGGGTGGCCAGCGGTTGGTGCCATGGATGTACGTGCAGGCGAGCCGGTAACCGGCATCGCGCGCCGCGTCGATGACGGCCGGGCTGTATGCGCTCGCCCCGCCAACGGGATAGGCCAGGCTTGTCGGCGGCGTACCGAGCCCGGCGGCAAGCATGTCGCGGGACCGAACGAGCTCGTCACGCATCTGGGCGAGCGGCAACTTCGCCAGCATGTGGTGATTGACCCCGTGCGAGGCGATTTCCATGCCCGCATCACGCATTTCCCGCAACTGTGCCCATGACATCGGCCGGCACAACGGCACCGGGGAATTGCGCGGCATGTTCCAGTCACGCGCCAGCCGCGCGATGATCGCTTCCTGCGTGATGGCGTCCAGGTCCTTCAGCCGCTGCAGGACGTTGGCTGCGAGCGCGCGCCGCGATCCGTGCTCATGGGGTACGGCCGCCGAATATCCGATCTCGGGCAATTCGACGCGGGTCACCGGCGCCGTCAGCAGCATGTGCACGAGCCAATCGTAGGTGAATGGCAACCCGCTCTCGATGAAGCCCGAGCAGACGAAGAACGTGGCCGGGATGCCGAGCTCGCGCAGGATCGGGAACGCGATGCGGTAGTTGTCGTCGTAGCCGTCGTCGAATGTCACGACCACTGCGCGACGCGGAAGCCCGCGCCCCTTGTCGATCAACTCCGGCAAATCACCGAGCCTGAGGGGCTGATAGTGGTTACGCAGGAACCGCATCTGGTCTGCGAAGGCCCGGCTGCCGGCACTGACCAAGTCAAGGTCGAACGGAAAGTCCTCGTCCCGGCCTTCGACATCGAGCACGCGATGGTAGGCCAGGATCCTGAGCTGCTCCCCACGCCAGTCGCGGACCCTGCCAAGCAGCGGCAGCAGCGACGCACGATGGCACCAATGTGCAAACCGCACACGGGCACCCCTCGACTCCGCCGGGTGGTCCGATTCGTTCACGATCCCCCTGACACCTGTCCGAACTTTCGAGCCCCGCATCCGCTCTCGCCAGCCCCTCGGAACGGATCGAACCTGGAATCCGTCGCTGCGCCACCGACGCGGCCCTAGCTGGCGCCGCGCGCCCTGCTCGTTCGTGCGCGGGAAGGAAAGAATGATCTTTCGGTGCGCCCTCGCAGCACAATATACCGTGTCGGCACACGGCAATGACCGCGCCACCTTCCCTGTCCCGACAGACCCCATCTGGCCCATGACTTGCATCCTGTTGCTAGAATCCGTGCCCGGGGAGCGCCATGGCTGACGACACCGACTTCGTCGAGCTTTACCACGAACTCGGCATCGACGCCGACTGCAGCGTGACCGACTTCAAGAATGCGTTCCGCCGGCGCCTGCGCGACCTGCACCCGGATCGTGCCCCGAATGCACATCCGGATGACGTCGAGGAGCTGCAGCGCCTCAACCGCCTGTACCACTCGGCCATGTCGTTCCGGCGGCGCCATGGGCGGATGCCGGGTGCGCCCATCGCGAAGGCCACCCGGTCCGCCAGCCGGCAGGTCGGTCGCGTTCCTCACCTGCACGCCGCCGGCACGGGCAGCGCCGGGTGGTGGGTGTTCCTGCTCCTGCTCCTGATTGCGATCACGTGGTATGCGGCCAGCCGCGATCCGGGTGATCGTCACCGGCCGGACAATCCGGACACCATCGGCAGCCTCGAAGCCGGGCACGCGACGGGTCGCCTCGCCACCTGATCGATACACCGCTCGGCCGTTGCCTCGAGTGACTGGCCGGACGATGCCGCTCGCCGCCGACTACACATGCAATGCAGTCGGTGCGCGAAATGACCGCGTGCGATCCGTGATCGACTTCACAGGCGCAAGTCCACGCCCGTTCCGGCAAACGGAATATTGACACGCGTCCTGCTGCTGCACGGCATCATGCGCGCCATTGTCGGGCATCCGGGACGTCTCGCACCCGCCCGGCGAAACCCTGAAACCCGTCACTGATTGCACCGGGCCTCGTCACTAGCGTGGCCACGACAACGTGTGACGTTCCAAAGTCTCCGGCCAAGTCGGACCAGAGCGTGCAACGCGAGGCATGCCGGTGGATTGCCGCGTCCATGCCTTGCACGAGATGCAGGACCCCTGATCCATGCTTTCGTACCGTTCCCTTCGTGACCTGATGCTCGCCCCGCGATCGATGCTCGTCGTCGGCTGCACGCTTGCAGCCGCCATGCTGGCCGGCCCGGTCCCAGCGTTCGCGGCCACTGAAACCCTGCAAAATCCGATCCTGTTCGTCACCCAGTTCCCGATTCCGGGGGGCTTCCGGACGATCAGCTCGGTATTCGCGAACCACGAAGGCGACATGATGCGCGTCGGCAGGGGTGGTGATCTCTACATCCGTTACCCCGACGGGCAGTTGCGCAACCTGACCGAAGAGGCGGGTTACGGCTCGACCGGCACGAACGGCTTCCAGGACAACAACGCGATTGCCGTTCGTGATCCCGCCGTGTATTGGGATGGCACCAAGGCTGTCTTCAGCATGGTGATCGGGGCGCCCCGGCAGTACCAGTGGGAGGACTACTACTGGCAGCTTTACGAGGTCACCGGCCTCGGCGAAGGCCAGACGGCGGTGATCACCAAAGTCCCCAACCAGCCCCGCAACTACAACAATGTCGAGCCTTCCTACGCATCGGATGGTTCGATCATTTTCATCAGCGACCAGCCGCGCAACGGCCCGTCCGCGCGGTACCTCTACCCGCAGATGGACGAATACGAGTCGACGCCGACGCCAACCGGAGTCTGGCGGCTCGCCAGGAATTCCGGAACGGCGGTCCTGCTGCAGGATTCGCCGTCCGGATCGTCGCATCCGTTCGTCGACAGCTACGGCCGGATCATGTTCACGCGCTGGGACCACCTGCAGCGTGACCAGCAATGCGACACGCAGGACGGAAAGCAGACACACGGTTGCTTCAACTACGCATCCGAGGATCCTGGCGCGGCCCGCAACACCAACTACGTCGATATTTTCCCGGAACCCAGAGTCTATCCGCCGGGGGCGCAGCCCGACGTCAACAGCCTCCAGATCAACCATTTCTTCCCGTGGTCGTTGAACCAGGACGGCACCGGCGAGGAAACCCTCAACCACATCGGGCGCCATGAGTTGTTCGGCTATTTCGAACGCAGCTTCCTTTACGACCCGGCGCTCGTGGACTTCTTCCAGACCGCCGAGCGCACCAACCAGAATTCGATCGCGAACTGGTTGCAGATCACCGAAGACCCGTCGGTACCGGGCCGCTACATCGGTATCGATGCGCCCGAGTTCTACACCGACGCCGCCGGACAAATCATCGCGATCATCGCGCCACCGGGCGTGCCGGCGAACACGCTGCAGGTGCAGTACGTGACCGACCGTTCGGGATCGCGCGCCTGGGATCCACCCGATGTGCCGCCGCCGAGCTTCTCGGGCCGCTATCGCAACCCGCAGGTCCTCGCCGACGGCACCATGATCGCGTCGTACACACCGGATGCCGACGGCGACGAGAACCTGGGTTCGACGGCACACCCCGATCCCGCCTACGACTTCCGCATCTACCAGTTGACGACGGGCAGCGACGGCATGTTCCACGCGACCACGGCGCTGACGCCGGGAATCACGAAGACGATCTCGTTCTTCAACCCGGATGTGCTGGTGTCGTACTCGGGGCCGCTGTGGGAGTTCTCGCCGGTCGAGGTGCGGGCGCGACCGGTGCCACCGACGACGCAGGCGTCGATGCAGTCGCCCGAGCAGCAGGCGTTCGCGCAGGCCGGCGTGGACCCGGACGAGTTCGAAGCCTTCATGCGCGGGCACGGCCTCGGCGTGTTCGTGTCGCGGAACGTCACCACGCGAGACGGCGCCGACGAACAGCAGCCATACAACCTCGCGGTGCCCGGTGGCGTGTCGACCGTTGCCCCGGGAACCCTTGGTCCGACGTACGACATCAGCTTCGTGCAGTTCCTGCAGGGCGATCGCATCCGCGGCGAGGGCGGGACGGCCGACCCATTGCCGGGGCGGCGAGTGCAGCCCGTGCCCTTGCACGATGACGGAGTCATGACCTTCATGCCGCCGCCCGCGCCGGGTACGCCGACCGGAGGCGTGCCGATCGCAAGCGATGGCTCGATCGCCGTGATCGTGCCCGCGCAGCGCGCAATGGTCTGGCAGAGCACCACCGCCGACGGCACGCCCGTCACCCGCGAACGCTACTGGATTTCGACGGCGCCGGGAGAAGTTCGCGCCTGCGACGGTTGCCATGGCGTCAACCAGCTGAACCAGGCGGGCCAGCCTCCGGCGCAAAACGTCCCGCAGGCACTGATCGCACTCCTGTCGTACTGGCGCGACCACCACGACGCGATCTTCGACGGCGCGTTCGACTGACGCGCCGACGCTCCCGGCGCACGACGCGCCGGGAGCTCATCGAGACCGGCGACGGATTTCGCGCGAGTCCTCGTTGCGCGCCACGCCGGCAGTTCCGGCACCTGAAGGTTGCGCGCCCCGCACGGACGTGGAACATTCCGGAACCATGCCGCCTCACAGGGCGGATGGACGCTTCCGGAACGCCGCCCTGCCGTGACTGATTTCCTGTTGTCACCGCTGATCTGGATCCTTGCGGGTGCCGCTTGCTGGGCACTCGCACGCCGCCGCTGGCGCTGGCCCGGCGCGGTGGTGTTCATCGGTGGAATCGCATTGGCGACGCCGGCTGGCTCGGACGCCCTGATCCGAACGGTCGAGTGGGATGGCGCGACGCCGGCGCCCTGCGAAGTCAATCCACCCGCGGTCATCGTCGCGTTGGCAGGAGGCACCGAGACGCGTCCGCACGGAGCGGACGACCTCATGGCACTGAATGCGGCGAGCCTTCGCCGGGCGATCGCGGCCGGCGCCCTCTTCCATGCCCTGCACGCGTCGCGGCTGATCGTGGTGGGCGGCGGCCCGGGCCCGGTTCCCGAGAGCCGACTGGTGGCGGACTTCGTCGAGCGCCTGGGTGTCCCGGCATCCGACATCCAGCGCGAGGAGAGTTCCATCGACACCTGGCAGAACGCGACACACCTGCTCGCCGTCGAGCCGACGGTACCCAAGAGGTTCTGGCTGGTCAGCTCGGCCCTGCACTTGCCGCGCGCGCTGGTCGCGTTCCGGGCGGCGGGTTTCGATCCCTGTCCATCGTCCAGCGGATCGCTGGTGTCCGGAGTCCATGGCCTTGCCGCCCTGGTTCCGGAAATCGGCGCACTTGGGCACAGCCGTGCTGCCATCCACGAGTGGGTTGGCGGCTGGCTCTACCGCTGGCGGGCAGCGCGGGCCGGGTCGCACCTGTCGCGCGGGCAGGAACCATGACGACCAATGCGGACCACCATCCCCGACGAGGGACGGCGTCGATCCGTCAGCGTGCTCCGCGGCCGAACAGGACGACCTCGACGGTCTGGACCAGCACGATGAGGTCGAGCATGAAATCGTGGTTCTTGACGTAGAACAGGTCGAACGCCAGCTTTTCCGCCGCGTCGTCCTCGCTCGAGCCGTACGGATAGCGCAACTGGGCCCATCCGGTGAGGCCGGGTTTCACGCAGTGACGCAGCGGGTAATACCTGAGTTTCCCGGCCAATGCCTCCACGAACTGCGGGCGCTCGGGCCGTGGCCCGATGATGCTCATGTCGCCCTTCAGGACGTTCCAGAGTTGGGGCAGCTCGTCCAGCCGGGTCTTGCGGATCACCTTGCCGACCCGGGTTACCCGATCGTCGTTCTTGCTCGCCCACCGGGCGACGCCGTCGGCTTCCGCGTCGGGCCGCATGCTTCTGAACTTCTGGACCCGGAACACCCGGCCGTGCTCGCCGACCCGTTCCTGGCGGTAGAGGACGGGTGCCCGCGGCGATTCGACCCAGACCGCGAAGGCAGTCAGCACGATGAACGGCCATCCGAATGCGAGCAGCAAGCCGGCGCTGGCGACATCGAACGCACGCTTGGTGATGACCCGCAGTTGCGAGGAGTTGAAACCGTCCGAGAACACCAGCCATGAGGGATCGACGTCGAGGCGAACCC
>JAXMHA010000015.1:0-70760 GCA_046347015.1 Lysobacterales bacterium
GCCTTGGCGCAGGCGAGCGCACTCGCGCGGCCGAGGCCACCTGCAGCCCCGGCCACGAGTACCACTCGCCCGGCAAGTGCCGCTGCCTGCGGTGCCGCTCCGACGCCGCCCGCGGCGTGCTCGAGCACCCGAATCAAGCCTTCGAGGTGTCTTTGACCAGACGCTCGAGCTCGCCGGATTCGTACAGCTCGAGCGTGATGTCGCACCCGCCGATCAGCTCGCCGCCGACGAAGAGCTGCGGAAACGTCGGCCAGTTCGAATAGTGCGGCAGGCTCGCCCGGACTTCCGGATCCTCGAGCACGTTGACGGCGTGGATGTCGGCTCCGACGGCCTGCAACGCCTGCACCGTGCGCGCCGAGAATCCGCACATCGGAAACTGCGGCGTGCCCTTCATGAAAAGCACCACCGGGTGCGTTTCCAGAACGGACTTGATGCGTTCGATGACGTCCATCTTGGCTCTGCCGAAAACGAATCGGGGAGGGCGCGCATTCTATCATCGGGCCCGGCCCGCCCGTCGCCGCCTGCTAGAATTGCCGTTCCCGCGTTGAACAGGAGGCAAACATCATGGCCATCGAGCTTCCACCATTGCCGTGGGCTCGCGACGCGCTCGCGCCGCACATCTCGGCGGAAACCATCGACTACCACTACGGCAAGCACCACCAGGCCTACGTCACCAACCTCAACAACCAGATCGCCGGTACCGAGTTCGAGAACCTGGCGCTCGAAGACATCGTCAGGAAGGCCACCGGCGGCATGTTCAACAACGCGGCCCAGGCCTGGAACCACACGTTCTACTGGAATTCGCTGGCGCCGAAGGGCGGTGGCGAACCGACGGGCCCACTCGCTGACGCGATCCGGAAGTCGTTCGGCAGCTTCGCGCAGTTCAAGGACCAGTTCTCGAAGACCGCCGCCGGCACGTTCGGGTCGGGCTGGGCATGGTTGGTGGGGCGCGCGGATGGCGGACTCGCGGTGATCAGCACATCCAATGCCGGGACGCCGATCACGGGTTCGGACCGCCCGCTGCTCACCTGCGATGTCTGGGAACATGCGTACTACATCGACTACCGCAACGCACGACCGAAGTACATCGAGGCGTTCTGGAACCTGGTCGACTGGAATTCCGCGGCGGGCCGATTTGCCTGAGCGGGCACGGGCTGCACCGCGTCAGGCGCGGCGCAGTTCCGCAACGACGGGAGCCACTTGGTCCTCGCGGCCGAGCGCGCGCCCGATCCGCTCGAGCGCCTTGGCCAGTTCCGCCGGATCATTGACGCACACCGTCGCGTGACCGACCTTCCGGCCGGCGCGGGCACGCTTGCCGTAGTCGTGCCAGTGCGCGAACGGCTCCGCCAGGACAGGATCTCGATCGGGCAATTCCCCGATCCAGTTCAACATGACGCTGGTACCGCGTGGGGCCGTGCTGCCCAGCGGCCAGCCGACGACGGCGCGGACGTGATTCTCGAACTGGCTGCACTCGGAGCCTTCGATTGTCCAATGCCCGGAATTGTGCACGCGCGGCGCCATCTCGTTGCCGAGCAGCCGGCCATTGCACTCGAACAACTCGAGGGCGAACACGCCGACGTAGTCGAGCCGCGTGGCCAGCGCCCGCGCGTGCTCGACAGCTTTCGCCGCGACGCTCGCAACGTCCGGAGCCGGCGCAAGACTGGCCGAAAGGATGCCGTTGTGGTGCCAGTTGCGGGTCAGCGGCCAGGTCCTGAACTCGCCCCCGCGTGACCGCACCGCGACCAGCGACAGCTCGCGCGAAAACGGAACGAACGCCTCGAGGATCAGCGGCGCATCGCCGAGCGCGAGCCACGCCGGTCCGACGTCGGTAGTGGATCGCAGCAACGCCTGCCCCTTGCCATCGTAACCGAGCCGGCGCCGCTTCAGGATGGCCGGCAGGCCGATCGCAGCCACCGCTCTCTCAAGTCCGGCCCGGTCATCGACGGCGGCGAAGTCGGCGGTGCCGAGGCCAATCTCGCGGAACATCCGCTTTTCCGCCAGCCGGTCCTGCGCCACGGCCAATGCGCCCGGATTCGGAAACACGTCGACCCGTTCGGCCAGCCACCGCGCCGTTTCGGCCGGGACGTTTTCGAAGTCGAACGTCGCAACGTCGATCGCCTGCGCGAATTTTTCCAGCGCGGCGACGTCACGCCAGTCGGCCCGGAGCAGGGAGGCCACCTGCCCCGCACACGCATCGGGGACAGTGTCGACGACCTCGAACCGTGCGCCAAGCGGCGCTCCGGCCAACACGAGCATGCGGGCAAGCTGCCCGCCGCCGAGGATCCCGATCGTGCTCACCGTGGCACCATCAGGTGCCGCGGAACCCTTGCACTCCCCACGTCACGCTTCTTCCCGGCGCGGGTCTGGCCGTGCCAATATGGCTTCGGTCTGGTCGCGGCGGAAAGCCTCCACGCGCGCGGCAAGCCGAGGATCGCCAATCGCCAGTACCGCGGCGGCGAGCAAGGCTGCATTGACGGCTCCTGCGCGCCCGATCGCAAGAGTTCCGACGGGAACGCCTGCCGGCATCTGCACGATTGAAAGCAGCGAGTCGAGCCCGCCGAGCGCTTTGGTCTCGACCGGGACGCCGAATACCGGAAGTCGGGTTTTCGACGCCAGCATGCCCGGGAGGTGCGCCGCGCCTCCGGCAGCGGCGATGATGACCGCCAAGCCACTATCCGCTGCACCCGCCGCATATTCGAAGAGCAAGTCAGGCGTGCGATGCGCCGAGACGACGCGCACCTCGTGCGGCACCTGCAGTCGCGACAGGATGTCGACCGCGTGCTGCATCGTGTCCCAGTCGGAAGCCGACCCCATCACGACGCCGACTCGAGGCGTGCCGGCTTTTGACTCGGTCATGGTTGCCGCATCGTAAAACCGCTATTGTACGCACAAAGACCCGCCCGTCCGGGCCCCACGTCAACTGACTGGCCACCGATGGACAAGCGCCTGCTCGACATCCTGTGCTGCCCGGCGACGCACGTCCCCGTGCAACCGATGACGGCCGGCGAGATCGACGCATTGAACCGCGCCATCGCCAGCGGCAGCGTCCGCAACGCCGCCGGGCAGGCGCCCGCCGGGCCGGTTGCCGCGGGGCTCATCACGAGCGACCGGCGCACGATCTACCGGATCGAAGACGACATTCCCGTGATGTTGGTGGACGAAGCAATTGCGACCGCGCAGATCGACGCCTTCCCGCCGCGGTAGCCACGTCGAACCGGAGCGAGCCAACGGCGACAGGATGAGAACGGAGTCACATTCCCAAGCTTCAACCGCCCTATCATTCTGCATGATGTTGCTGCGCCGCATGGGTGCGGAAGAGCTGACGCCATGAACCAGCCCCGGGATACCCAGAAGCAGAACGTCGTCGACCTGCCGCAGCGCAAGGACGGCTCCGGAGACTCCGACCGACTCGGCAGCCTGCTGAAGCGCGTGCGTGGAATTGCGCAACGCCGGCTGGGCGCGGTCGTCAGCGCATTGTTCGAAAACGTCGACGACTCGCTGTTCGACCTTGCCGAGCGTGCCGAAAGCAACGCGATGCAGACCGAGTACTTCGACGGCATGCGCGAGGTACGCAAGAAGCGCCAGCTCGTCGAGCGCCTGGTCAACGAGCGCACGACGCGCGCGTTCAGCGACTTCGCCGAAGGCAAACCCCGGCCCGGACGGGACGCGCCCGCGACGCCACCGGCGGCGGGACTCGCCCTGGTCGACAACGTCGACCTCGAGGAATCCCTCGCGGTGTCGAGCATGGTCGCGAAAGCCGAGAGCCGGCTCGCGCGCCCGCTGTTCGAACTCAACCAGCGGTTGTCCGTGCTGGTCGGCGGAGCCACCGTCGACGATGCCATCAATCCGATCGGACCCTCGGCGCTGGCCAGCGCATTCCGCGAAGCCGTGCGCGAGTTCCAGGTCATCCTGCAGGTCAAGCTGATCGTCTACAAGCTGTTCGAGCGCTACGTCATGGCGGGGCTCGAACCGCTCTACGATGAAGTCAACATCGAGCTCATTCGCGCCGGCGTGCTGCCACGGATCCACCACAGCGTGCCGCATGCGGCGCGTGGCCCGGGCGTGCCGTATCCCGCGGGAGCGCGCGGTCCGGCCCGGACGGGTGTCGCGGCGGCTGAACACGCCCGTCGTCCGATGTCTCCCATGGCGGGCGGCTACTACGACGGTGCCGACGGCGGGTTCCAAGTCGGGCTCTATGAAACCCTGCGGTCGCTGCTGGCCAGCCGCCACGCCGTTGCCGATGCGCTGGGTGCCGATCCGGGTGAACCGGCGGATGCCGGCATGGACTCCGTCCCGCTCGGCGCCCACGAAATCCTGGCCGCACTGACTTTGCTGCAAGGCCGTGCGATGGCCGCCCAGGCACAGGAAGCCGGCGCCAGCGACGCTGCCGCCGAAGTTCGGGAAATCAAGCGCAGCCTGATCGAACAGGCGCGCAAATTCAGCAACGCGGAGCGTGCAACGCGGGTTTCGTCGGCGGACGAGGACACGATCGATCTGGTCGGGATGCTGTTCGAGTTCATCTTGCGCGATCGCAACCTGCCGGCCGAAATCCAGGCCCTGCTGGGACGCCTGCAAATCCCCTACCTGAAGGTCGCGATCGTCGACAAACATCTGTTCGCGCAGCCGGGGCATCCGGCGCGCCGCTTGCTCGACGCCCTGGCCGACGCCGGCAAGGGCTGGTCACCGGATGCCGATCGCGACCATCGCCTGTACGACCGCATCAAGGCGTCGGTGGAGACGATCCTGCGCGACTTCGACGACGACATGGGTGTCTTCGATCGTGAGCTGGCGGACCTGAGCGGGTTCCTGGCCCAGCATCACAAGCGTGCGGAACTCGCCGAGCAACGTGTTGCCGAAGCAGCCCGCGGACGCGAAAAACTGCAGAACGCGCGGCGAACCGCCGCCCACGAAATCCTGCAGCGAATCGACCAGCGCGAGCTGCCGCCCGTCGTGCATGCCGTGCTGGCGCGGCCTTGGGCCAACTATCTGGTGTTGACGCTGTTGCGTGAAGGCGATGAATCCGAACAGTGGCACAACGCGCTGCGGTTCGCCGACGAATTCGTGTGGAGCGCGCAGCCCAAGGAAACCGATGCCGACCGGACCCGCCTGCGCGCCCTGTTGCCGCAGCTCGAACGCGCGCTGCGCCACGGCCTCGCGACAGTCGCTTACGGTGAATCGGACTTGCACGAGCTGATGCAGAAGTTGCGCGCGCTGTACCAGCGCCTGCT
Source organism: Lysobacterales bacterium (assembly GCA_046347015.1). Lineage (GTDB taxonomy): Bacteria > Pseudomonadota > Gammaproteobacteria > Xanthomonadales > Rhodanobacteraceae > Dokdonella_A. The sequence continues at coordinate 5,229 of JAXMHA010000015.1, forward strand.
GGGCGGCGAGCGCACCGAGGTCAGGACGGCCCGCGAGGTCATTGCCGAAGCCGTCGTGCCGGTACCGGCCGAAAGCCCAGCCGCCGGCGGTGACGAGACCTCATCTGCCGCCGCGCCACCGCAACCGCAAAGCCCGGTAGAGGAAATCGTGCTGAGCACTGGTGAGGACAACCAGGGCGAACCCGAGCAAGACTATCCCGCGGACGACGAATTCCTGCAGGCTGCGCGTGCGATCAAGGTGGGCACCTGGCTGGAGTTGACCATGGAGGATGGCACGCAGGAGCGGGTAAAGCTGTCCTGGATCAGCCCGATCAGCGGCAAGTACCTGTTCGTCAATCGCCGTGGCCTCAAGGTGTGTGACCGCACGGTCTTTGCCCTGGCCGCCGATCTTCGGCGGGGCAGCGCACGGGTCCTGGCCGAAGTCCCCCTCTTCGACCGCGCCCTCGACGCGATCGTCGCGAAATTGCGGAATGGCCAGGACAAGCCGACTCCGCAACCTCCGGGTGCGGCAAATTCCTGAGCCTGTTTCAATGCAACCCCCGCCGGCACCGGCGCGCAGCAGCCTGACGGATCCGGTCGAGTCGGCAGGGTCGTCTCTGCCTCCCACCGAGTCCATCGAACGCGACGTCACGGTCGCGCTGGCCGAGGACATCGGCAGCGGCGACATCACGTCCGACCTCGTCCCGGAATCCGCGACGGCGCAGGCACGAGTCGTGACGAACGAGTCGATGATCCTGTGCGGCTGTGCCTGGTTCGAGGCCTGTTTCCATGCGTTGTCGCCATCGGTCCGGATCACCTGGAACGCGGTCGATGGTGCGTCGTGCGCCGCCGGCATGACGTTGTGCCTCGTGACGGGCCCCGCGCGAGCGCTGCTCGCGGGTGAACGTACCGCCCTCAACTTCCTGCAGACACTGTCCGGGACGGCCACGACCACGGCGCAATATGTCGAGGCCCTCCGTGGCACGCGAGCCCGCGTTCTCGATACCCGAAAAACGCTGCCAGGCCTGCGCAGTGCCCAGAAGTATGCGGTCCGGACCGGAGGCGGCACGAACCACCGGATGGGACTCCACGATGCGATCCTGATCAAGGAGAACCACGTGGCCGCAGCGGGTTCCATCGGTGCGGCAATTTCCCGCGCGCGCAAGCATCACCCGTGGATACCCCTCGAAGTCGAGGTCGAGAACTTCAGCGAGTTGCGGCAGGCGCTCGCCGCGGGAGCCGACCGGATCATGCTCGATGACTTCGAGCGGGACGATCTGGCGCGCGCGGTTCGCGAAGTGGATGGACGCGCTGAACTCGAGGTTTCCGGATCGGTTGCACTCGATGCATTGCGGGTCATCGCGGAAACCGGCGTCGACTTCATCTCGGTTGGCGCGTTGACCAAGCACGTGCGCGCGATCGACCTGTCGATGCGCATCGAAACGATCGGGGCGCAACCCGGCCCGGTGGCTTGACGATCGTCGGTTACGCCCGACCCGGAATCAGTCGACCCACCAGCGCTCCGGCGGCGTGCATCGTCGCACCCAACCAGGAAATCCGCCCGCGCGTCGGGTCGGCTAGTCGGACAGCCCCGGCGCCATCGGGAAACCGACGACGCGGAACGACCGCCAGTTCGACCCGGATGGCCGGGATTCGCATGGCTCGTGGCGATCCGCTCCCGGGGCCAAGTTCACCTGCGGTGCCGGCAGGTGCAACCGGCACCCCGCGCACCCCACTCCACACGACGATGGATCTCCGTGCTGGCAGGTGGCCTTGAACTGCGGCGGACCCGCCGGCATCGCCACGCGCTACCCCGTGGATGTCGACATTCGGCATTGCGCCCCCCGATGCGCCCGACCTGCGCCGATATTCGATGTTTCGTCCCGGGCGAACCGTGACCCGCTCGACGGACCCAAGGCGCCCCTTGCCAGGGGCGTCGCCCGCCACCACACTCGACCGGTGGTCGTGACCCTCGCCGCGTTGCTGTTGATCGGAGCCGCCGGTTGGCTGTGGATGGCCTCGCTCGCCGCCCGGGAGCTTGCAATCGGCTACGGCCGCGCCCTGTGCCGGGAAGCGGGCGTGCAGTTGCTCGATCAAACGGTCGCGCTGCAGCGTTTCCGGGTCAGGCGATCGTGTGCCGGGTTCGAGTTCTGCCGCCGCTACCGGTTCGACGTCAGCCTCGATGGCCTCGATCGCCACGAGGGGTACCTCGACCTGCGCGGCAGCCGCCTCGAGGCATTCACGCTGCCATCGGCGGGAACGATGCTTGCGCAGCCGGTCACTTGACGACGCGCAGCCGCGCGCGGCGGCCGTTGTCGGCCGTTGGCGCCGCCGGCGGTTCGGGCGGCGCGGTGGCGTCGCCGGTGAACATCATTCCCTGGCCGTTCTCCTGCGCGTAGATCGCCAGGACGGCAGCCATCGGCACGACGACCGCCTGGCTGACGCCGCCGAAACGAGCCATGAAATGGATGCTGTCGTTGTCGACCTGGAACTGGGTGACGGCGCGCCCGGAAACATTCAACACGATCCGCCCGTCACGCACGGCACCCGGCGGCACGTGCACCCCGGCCACGCCGGCGTCGACGAGCAGATACGGCGTCAGCCCATTGTCGCCAATCCATTCGTGCAGGGCCCGGACGAGATACGGGCGGTTGGAACTCATTGCCGGGGCGTTCACGGCGACAACCTCAGGGGTGCAGCGCCTTCTCTTCCGGGGTCAGGCTGCGTGCGAAGCCCTGACTGCGGAATATCCGGTCACCGTAATCGATCACTGCGCGCGCTTCACGCGGCAGTTCGACGCCCAGCGAGCCGAGCCTCCAGACGAGCGGTGCGAGTGCGCAATCCGCGAGACTCATTTCTGGGCTCAGGAAAAACTTCGATGCCTTGAACGCCGAAACGTTGCGGAGCAGCTCGTCGCGCAGGTTGCGACGGGCAGTGTCCGCGGTGCGTCCACCGGCCTCGATCTGCTCGACGAGTGTCAGCCAATCGTTTTCGATACGGACGATCGCGAGTCGCAAGCGTGCACGCGACAACGGATCGACCGGCATCAACGGTGGGTGCGGATAGCGCTCGTCGAGGTATTCGCAGATGACATTCGTGTCGTACAGGACCAAGTCGCGATCGACCAAGGTCGGCACGGAGTTGTACGGATTGAGGTCGAGCAGGTCCTCGGGGGGATTGTCGAGGTCGACCGGAACAAGGTCGTAGCCGACTCCCTTGGCGGCGAGCACCAGCCGCACGCGATGGCAATGCAGGCAGTTGCGGGCCGAATACAACGTGAGAACCGCACGAAACCGCTGCTGCGTCGGAGTCGTCATGGTGGATTCCCCTGCCCCCGCCGGGTGAAGCGCCGGTCCGCGTGCGCTCGTCGATTCCTGCTGCATCATCATATCCGGCGCTGTTGGATATGGGCGAATTCGGTTCCGTGGCGCACCGGGTTCCGGCTCGCCCGCCGGTCCATTCACGCCCGGTCGCCCCGGCGGAACCCGCCCGGCTTCTCGTTCCCGGCTGCCTGCCGGGCCCCTTTCGGCATCACGCGCACCGGCACCAAGCCGATCCACGCGATCTCAATGCACGTCCTTCCAGTATTCGTGCTTCAGGAGCAGCGCGAGGAAACTGAACAGGACGAGGAACAGGATCACCCAAACTCCGATCGACTGGCGCTTCAGTGCAGCCGGTTCGCCCGCGTACTGCAGGAAAGCGGAGATGTCATGCGCGACCTTGTCGTAGGCAGCCGGGGTCAGGCGGCCGGGCTCGGCAATCTCGAGCTTTGGTGTACCGTCATCGCCTTGTCCGGCAGCCTTGTTGACCTGCAGGCCTTGCAGCTCCCAGAGCGGATTCGGCATCGACACGTCCGGGAACACGGTGTTGTTCCAACCCAGCGGCCGCGACGGGTCGAGATAGAAAGAGCGCAGGTAGTTGTAGATCCAGTCGGTCCCACGCACCCGGGCCTCGAGCGAAAGGTCCGGCGGTGCCTTGCCGAACCATTTTTGCGCGTCGGCCTCGGGCATGTGGCTGATCGCCAGATCCCCGATCTTGGCGCCATCCAGGATCAGGTTCGATTCGACCTCCTTGTCGGTCAGTCCGAGGTCGCTGCCGATGCGCGAATACCGGAGGTACTGCAGCGAATGGCACCCGGAGCAATAGTTGAAGAACAGCTTGGCGCCCCGCTGGACGGATGCGATGTCGTCCGCCCGCGCGTTCGACAGCGCCATCGGTTCCGCGGCAATCGCGGAACCGATCGCAAGGAGGCCGACCACGGCCAAGGCGGCCAAACCCCTGATCCGGTGCGGTGCCGGCACCCGGTTCATTCGCTTAGTCATGGGTGGTCACCCGCTGCGGAACCGGCTTCGTTCGTTCGAGGCCGAAATAGGTGTATGCCCACAACGCGATGAACGACAACAGGTAAATCGCCAGCCAGAACCGGCCGAACGCATTCTCGATCGTCGTGACGTCGGCCGTCGGCCCGAACCATTCCGGTATGACCTCCGTCGTGACGCCGGCGCCGACCGCGCCAAGCATGATGAACGAGATTGCAAACAGCGCCAGCCCGGCCTTGTAGGAAAATCCGCGATAGCGGATCGATTTCACGACGCCACGATCGAGCCACGGCACCAGGAACAACGCGAAGATGCCGGCGAACATGATGAGGACCCCGGGCAACTTGGCCGGGATCATCCGCAGCATCGCGTAGAACGGCGTGAAGTACCACACCGGCTTGATGTGCTCCGGCGTCACCAGGTTGTTGGCCGGGATGAAGTTGTCCGGTTCGAGGAACCAGCCACCCAAGGTCGGCTGGTAGAAGATGATGAACGCACAGAGGACGAGGAATACTCCGACGCCGAAAAGATCCTTGACCGTGTAATACGGGTGGAACGGGATCCCGTCTGCCGGCTTGTCGGCCCCGAACCGGCTGCCCTTCGGGCCCTGCTTGATCTCGACGCCATCCGGATTGTTGGAACCGACTTCGTGCAGCGCGGCGAGGTGCAGCACGACCAGCAGCAGCAGCACCAGCGGGAGCGCGACGACGTGCAGGGCGAAAAACCGGTTCAGCGTCGCGTCCGCGGGCAGGAAGTCGCCCATGATCCAGGTGACCAGCGTATCGCCGATCCACGGGATTGCACCGAACAGCGAGATGATCACCTTGGCGCCCCAGAACGACATGTTGCCCCACGGCAGCACGTAGCCCATGAACGCTTCGGCCATCAGCACGAGGAAAATCAGCATGCCGATGATCCACAACAGTTCGCGCGGCTTCTTGTAGGACCCGTACATCAGCCCCCGGAACATGTGCAGGTAGACGACGACGAAGAACATCGACGCGCCGACCTCGTGCATGTAGCGGATCAGCCAGCCCCACTCGACGTCCCGCATGATGTATTCGACCGAGGCGAACGCCCCGGCGGCACTGGGGTTGTAGAACATCGTCAGGAAAATCCCGGTGACGATCTGGTTCACCAGCACCAGCAGCGCCAGCGAGCCGAAGTAATACATCACGTTGAAGTTCTTCGGCGCGTAGTAGTTGGACGTATGCCCGGCCATGAACGTCAGGATCGGGAGACGGTCCTCGATCCACGCGAGCAGCCGGTTCCGCGGATGGATGCGCTCGGTCGTCGCCATCACGCTTTCCCCTTGCCCGGGTCGACCCCGATCTGCACGTGGGTGTCGTCGATGAAATGGTAGGGCGGCACGACCAGGTTCGCCGGCGCCGGCACGCCGTCGAAGACGCGGCCGGCGATGTCATAGCGCGACTTGTGGCAGGGGCAGTAGAACCCGCCTTGCCAGTGCGGGTCGAACGGTTCCGGCTTCAACTCACCGTAGTAGTCCGGCACGCAACCGAGGTGGGTGCAGATTCCGATCACGACCAGCCACTCCGGCTTGATCGAGCGGTACTCGTTTTTCGCGTACTCCGGCTGCTGGTCGGTGTTGTCGCTTTTCGGGTCCTTGAGGCGGCCATCTTCGGATGGCAATGCGGCAAGCTGGGCCTTGGTGCGGTTGACGACGAATATCGGCAGCTTGCGCCAGGCAAACGTGACCTTCTGGCCGGCTTCGACTTTCGCGATGTCGATCGTGACCGGTGCGCCAGCAGCCAGTGCCCGCGCGCTCGGCTCCCACGACTTGATGAACGGGATGGCCGCCGCCACGATTCCAGCCGCACCGACGACCGACGTGGTCGCCGTCAGGAAGCGTCGCCTGCCGAGGTCCACTACCGCTTCGTTCGCCATCCGGAGCTCCATCGCGTTTGTGCGCAAGGACCCTCGTTGCCGGGCAAGCCACTGGCAGCCGGGCAATCGGGCACAAACCACGCCCCAAGACGCGCCCGCTGGGCGGCGTCGCAGGACGGGTACCTTGCAAAAATCGTGTTAGTTTAACGAACGTGTTGCTGCCGTACAATCAATCTTGGCGCGCACATCCGGCGCTTCGGTGCCCGGATCGCACATGAGTGCACGAGTCCGCCGGCTGCTTGGATTCCTCGCACGCTGGGTCGTTGTCGGCCTGGCGGCCGCGTTCCTGCTGACCTTGTTCGCACCGGATCTCGTCGACCGGATGCGCAGCGCGCTGCCGGGCGCGGCATCCGAAACCCGCCTCGGCCCGGTATCGGAAGGCGATGCCGGCGGAGGAACGTCCCCGGGCGTGGTGTCCTTCGCCGACGCCGTCCGCATCGCGGCGCCATCGGTCGTCAACATCTACGCCAACAAGATCACGACGGTAAGACCCATCTATGCAATCCCGGATTTGACCCAGCGCCTGCTGGGCGCGATCGCGGTCGGCCCGCCGATCCAGCGCCGCGACCAGAACCTGGGTTCCGGCGTCATCTTCAGCCCGGACGGCTACGTGCTGACGAACAACCACGTGATCAGTGGCGCCGACGACATCCAGGTGTTGCTCGACGATGGTCGCGTGGCCGAGGCCCACGTCAAGGGCACGGATCCCTGGACGGATCTCGCCGTGCTGAAGATCAACCTCGACCATTTGCCGACGACCGCGGTCGCAGACACCAACGCGGTCAACGTCGGCGACGTCGTGCTGGCCATCGGCAACCCGTTCGGGATCGGCAAGACCGTGACGATGGGCATCGTCAGCGCGATCGGCCGGCAGCTCAACATGTCGGCCTACGAGGATTTCATCCAGACCGACGCCGCGATCAATGCCGGCAACTCCGGCGGTGCGCTGGTCAACTCGCTGGGCCAACTCATCGGCATCAACACCTACATTTATCCGCGCAACACCGGTGACGGTGCGCGTGGCAACGCCACGCCGAGTGCCGAAGGCATCGGGTTCGCCATCCCGGTCGCGACGGCCAAGGCCGTGATGGACCAGATCATCGAGCACGGCTTCGTCGTCCGTGGCTGGATCGGCGCCGAGTACACCGACATCCCGCCGGCCAATGGCACGCGGACGCGTCCCGCGGGCGTGCTCGTTCGCCAGATCGTCCTCGACAGTCCCGCGGCGAAGGCGGGCCTGCGTCCCGGAGACGAGCTGCTGAAACTCGACGGCAAACCGATCTCCGGGCAGGCCGACCTCCGCAATCGCGAGGCTGCGTTCCAGCCGGGGACGGAGGTGCGGCTCGACGGCCTGCGCGACGGCGCCCCGTTCGAAGTCAAGCTGACGCTGGCCCAGCGACCGGCACCGAGCGCGACCGGGGCCTAGCGCCACGCGGACCTCGGCGTCTACAACGCCCTGCGGTAACGATCGAGCAGCGTCGCGACCCGCTTCACGTACAGGCGCGTCTCGTCGTATGGCGGCACCCCGCCATACTTGCGCACGGCCGCGTCACCCGCGTTGTAGGCGGCGGTCGCGAGTGCGACATCGCCGTTGAACTCCTTCAGCAACTGCGCGAGGTAGCGGGCGCCACCCGAGATGTTCTGGCCGGGATCGAACGGATTCCCGACACCGAGGTCGCCTGCGGTCCCCGGCATCAGTTGCATCAGTCCCTGGGCACCCTTGATCGAGACGGCGAGCGGGTTGTAGGCCGACTCGGCATGGATCACGGCCCGCAGCAGCGCCGCATCGACACCATAAGTCGACGCGGCGCTTCGGATCTGGTCGCGATAGGCATCGAGATTGAGTGGCGTGGATGCCCAGTCGATCTTCGAATGAAGGTCGCACGCAAAACACGTGGCGATGTACGTGAACAGGACCGCGAACGACCCGCCGCTCGGCTTGACGTTGGTGTACTCGACCGTACCGCCCGTGTGGTCGACGCGGTAGACCGCGCCACGCAGAACCTTGGCCGCCGTCGCGAGGCGCTTCCCCTTCTTGTCCGGCTGTGGAGCGGGCGCCTTTCCGGACGGCGCAACCGATGGGGCCGAGCTTGCCGCGCCCGACCGGACATCGCCGAAGCCGGCCACCGGCGGTTCGCCTCCCGAGCTGTCGCGATAGTTCCAGCCCGATTCGCCCGCCGGGCTGCCGGGCGCCGGCCCGACCGGATTCGCATCAGGATAGGCCGACAGCGCGCTGCAGTTGGTAAAGGTGCCGGGGCGGTTCGTGTATGCCGTCGACCCATGCGGTCCCTTGCACTTGTAGAGGACTCCCGCGTGCGCAGCCTGCCCGGCCAGCCCCAAGCCGGCCAGCACGAGCAGCCGCAGCCCCCACTTGAGCCTTCGATCGCGTGCCATGACGGACATTGAACCCGCGTCGGGCGGCAAGTTTCCGTCTTGTCGGTCACGTTGCCAAGCCATCGAGGCCCCCACGGCCTGCGGGACGGCCACTCCCGGATGCGCCTGGAGCCCGGGACCAAAACCCTCACGACCAACGTGCGGGGAGCCCGTACTCCACGGCTCGTCACCCCACCGCCGGATATAGCACGTCGCCGAACTCCAGATCCGGTCGGTCCAGCATCAGCGCCAGGATCACCGGGATGATCGCACCGAGGATCCGCACCCCGTCCTTGACCTGGGCGCGATTCAACTTGCCGTTCCACGTCGCGCCGCCATGGATCAACTGGTTGCGCAACACGTACAGACGGTCGAACACGATCGACAGCACCGTCGCGGTGTTGCCGTGCATGACGGCTTTCAACGCCGCCTTGCGGCTGTCCCTGAACACGCGTTCCCAGTGTTTGCTCGAGTCGTGACCACGCAACGCCGTCCAGAACGGTTCGAACACGAACTCGTTCTCGATCAGCGTCCGCACCGGCCCGCTGTACTGGCTGAAGACCAGGTCGTGCAACACCTTGGGCGTGTCAACCGCGATGAGCATTGCCAGGAACTCGCCGAACCGCTTGCGCTCGGTTTCGTCCTGCCCGAACTCGCGGGCATAGGCCGCGTTGAACGCGATCCACAGGAAAATGAACGCCGCATCGGGATCCTTGTCCTCGCGCTCCGCGCGCCCGAGCCAACTCAACGCCCGGTGCAAGCGCACGCGCGTCGCATCCGGATAGCGTTCCGCGTCACGCTTGAGGCGCTGTTTCAACGCGGTGGTCGTCATGATTCCGTACCCGTTCCGGCGGCCCTACAGCCTAGCGGATCGATTCCGGCGGCGTCAGCGTCCTCGAAAACCCCTACAATTCCGGTGTTCCGTCCCCTCCTCCGCATATGTCCGATACGTCCGCTCACGCAGGATCCGCAACCCGCCTGTTCATCCAGACGCACGGGTGCCAGATGAATGAGTACGACTCCCGCAGGATGGAGGACGTGCTCGCGGCGGAACGCGGAGTGGTGCGCACCGACGATGCAGCCGATGCCGACGTGATCCTGCTCAATACGTGCTCGATCCGCGACAAGGCGCAGGAGAAGGTATTTTCGCAGCTCGGCCGTTGGAAGGCGCTGAAGCAGGCCAATCCGGGCGTACTGATCGGGGTCGGCGGCTGCGTTGCCTCGCAGGAAGGGGCAGCCATCATCGAACGCGCACCCTTCGTCGACCTCGTGTTCGGGCCGCAAACGCTGCACCGCCTGCCCGACCTGATCGATGCGCGCCGGGCGACCGGCAAGCCGCAGGTCGACATCTCATTTCCCGAAATCGAGAAGTTCGATCGCCTGCCCGAACCGCGTGCGGACGGGCCGAGTGCGTTCGTCTCGATCATGGAAGGGTGCAGCAAGTACTGCTCGTTCTGTGTCGTCCCGTACACGCGCGGCGAGGAAATCTCGCGGCCGTTCGACGACGTGCTCGCCGAGGTTGCGTTGCTGGCCGAACAGGGCGTGAGGGAGGTCAACCTGCTCGGGCAGAACGTCAACGCCTACCGCGGGTCGATGCATGGCGGCGGTACGGCCGACCTCGCGCTGCTGGTTCGCGCGGTCGCCGAGCTCGACGCCATCGGCCGCATCCGCTTCACGACCTCGCACCCGCTGGATTTTTCCGATTCCCTTGTCGCGGCGTACCGCGACGTACCGAAGCTCGCGAGCTTCCTGCACCTCCCGGTGCAGTCGGGCTCGGACCGGGTATTGGCGGCGATGAAGCGCGGCTACACGACGCTCGAGTACAAGGCGAAGATCCGCAAGCTGCGGGCAGTGCGGCCCGGAATCTCGGTGTCTTCGGACTTCATCGTCGGGTTCCCGGGGGAAACCGATGCCGATTTCGGGCAGACATTGAAGCTGATTGAAGACGTCGGCTTCGACCAGAGTTTCAGCTTCATTTACTCGCGCCGCCCCGGCACGCCGGCCGCCAACCTGGCGGACGCAACGCCCGATGCGGTGAAGCACGAACGCCTGACGCGCCTGCAGGACACGATCAATGCGCACGCGTCGAGGATCGGTGAAGCCATGGTCGGTTCGGTACAGCGCATCCTCGTGACCGGACGGTCGAAGAAGAACGAGAACGAGCTGACCGGCAAGACCGAGAACATGCGGCAGGTCAATTTCGCCGGCGCCACGGGCCTGATCGGGCAGTTCGTCGACGTGACGATCACCGCGGCCTTGGCCAACTCGCTGCGCGGACGGGTGGTTCCCGCTTGACCGGGCGCCGGGCCATGGTCCTGACCCGACGATCGCGCCACGAAGAGACGACCCGCAAACTTCGCTGCCGACCTTGACCGACGCCGCCACCCACCTCACGTTCGCGCTCGAGCCCGCCGACGGCAGGCGCCTCACCAATCTCGCCGGCCCGTCCGACGAGCATTTGCGGATGATCGAGCGGCACCTCGGCGTCGAGATCGCCAACCGGGGGAACCTGTTCAGCCTCGCTGGCACTCCGGAGGCGATGCAGCACGCCGAACGCGTCTTGCGCGCACTGTATGCCGCCACCGGGAACGAAACCCTGGATGGCGCACAGGTCAACCTGCAGCTAGCCGAGTCCCGCGCGGATCCGCAGGCTTTCCACGCGACCGATGCCGGCGGCATCGCGGTCCAGACCAAGCGCGGCACCGTGCGTGGCCGCGGCCCGAACCAGCGCCACTATCTCGAAAGCATCGCGTCGCGCGACCTGACGTTCGGCATCGGACCGGCAGGCACGGGCAAGACTTACCTTGCCGTGGCCATGGCGATCGAGGCCCTGCAGAACAACCGCGTGCAGCGCCTCGTGTTGGTCCGCCCGGCAGTCGAGGCCGGCGAAAAACTGGGCTTCCTGCCCGGGGACATGAGCCAGAAGGTCGATCCGTACCTGCGCCCGCTGTACGACGCGCTGTATGAAATGCTGGGTCTCGACCGCGTCGCGAAACTCATCGAGCGCAACGTCATCGAGATCGCGCCGCTGGCATTCATGCGCGGCCGTTCGCTCAACGAGGCATTCGTCATCCTCGACGAGGCACAGAACTGCACCATCGAACAGATGAAGATGTTCCTGACCCGGATCGGCTTCGGCTCGGTCGCGGTCGTTACCGGCGACCTGACGCAAACCGACCTGCCGCGCAACGTCGCGTCCGGCCTCGCCGACGCGATCGAGGTCCTGAAGGACGTCGAGGGCATCGACATCGTCCACTTCACGGCGCACGACGTCGTTCGCCATCCACTCGTGCAGCGCATCGTGCGGGCCTACGACGAAGCACGGCGACCCGGGCAATCGTGAAGCGACATCGCCCCACGCCGATCGGCGGCCGGCGCCGGGAAACCGTTGCCGCACCGGTCATCCACGTCGGGTACGCGATCCCGCGACGCGGCGTACCGTCGGCCTCGAGCTTCAGGCGCTGGATCGGTGCGGCGATCGTGGCAGGTGGCCTGGCGGGCTTCGCCGAGCTTGCGATCCACATCGTCGGCGCACGCCGGGGACGCGACCTCAACCGGCGTTACCGGCAGGTCGAACATGCCACCAACGTGCTGGCGTTCCCTGCCGACCCAATGGCAAGGGACCGCGCCGGACTCCTCGGCGACATCGTGATCTGCGCGCCGGTGGTGCTGCGGGAAGCCCTCGCGCAGCGCAAGGCGCCACGGCATCACTTTGCGCATCTGGCGGTGCACGGCACCTTGCACCTTCTCGGCCACCGGCACGACGTCGCCGCACAGGCCCGGCGAATGGAAACCCTCGAGCGGGTCATCCTGGCCTCGCTCGGCATGCCTGACCCTTACGCGCCGCCGGGCCCGACGCCCGCTCCACCCCGCCGCTGACCGCGTCACGGCAGGCAAAATCGGCCTTTGCTACACTCCGCGGGCCCGCAATCGCGGGCTCCCGACCCGAACCGATGAGTGAGGATCCTCCCAGTACCCTGCCGACGCGATCCTGGTTCGAACGCCTGACGCAGATCCTGTCGGGTGAACCGCAGAACCGCGAAGAACTGATCGAGGAACTGCGCAGCGCCGAGGCCAAGGGCGTCCTGTCCGCCGACACGCGGCTGATGATGGAGGGAGCGATCGAAGTCGCCGACCTGACCGTCGCCGACGTGATGATCCCGCGCTCGCAGATGGTCTCGATTGCCCTCGGCACGCCGCTGCCGGATGTCCTGCGCCAGGTGATCGAGTCCGGACACTCGCGTTTCCCGGTCCACAACGGCGACCGCGACGAGATCGTCGGCATCCTGCTCGCCAAAGACCTGTTGCACTGCTTCACCGGCGAGGCGCCCAAGGGTTTCGAGCCGCTGTTGCGGCCGGTCGCGATGATCCCGGAATCCAAGCGACTCGAGGTGCTGCTGAAGGAGTTCCGGCAGTCCCGCAATCACATGGCGATCGTCGTCGACGAATACGGCGGCGTCGCCGGGCTGGTCACGATCGAGGACGTCCTCGAGCAGATCGTCGGTGATATCGGCGACGAGCACGATGCCGACGACGTGGCGCCGAAGCTGATCCAGCCACTGCAGGACGGCGAGTTCCTGGTCAGCGCACTGACGCCGATCGACACGTTCAACGAGCACTTCGGCAGCCGTTTCAGCGACGAAGAATTTGATACGGTCGGCGGCATCGTCACCGAGGCGATGGGCCACGTACCGGATACTGGCGAGGAAGTCGATTGCTCGGGCCTGCACTTCCGGGTCACCCGCGCCGACGCGCGGCGCGTCCTGCAATTCCGCGTCCGCCCGCTCGCGCCAGCGTGACGAACCGTGCATCCCGGGATGCCACCCGCTTCCCGGCGACACGCAACCGGTCCTTGTCGCGCGGTGACGAACAACGGCAACATGCGCACTGGCCCTGACGCCTCGGATCCGGTGCCAGGACGGCCACGGCGGATTCCCGGCCTTGCCTTCGTCCTCGGATCCGTACTGGCGGTCACGCTGGCACCGGTGGCGCGGGGAAACATCACGGACGCGCCCGGCGCCGACTTGCGGGTAAGCCTCTACACGTACGGACCCGGGGAAATCTACTGGGAGCGCTTCGGCCACGACGCACTGGTCGTCACCGACACCGCCAGCGGCCAATCGATCGCATTCAACTACGGTTTGTTCGACTTCGACCAGAAGGACTTCTTTCTCAACTTCGCCCGCGGCCGCATGACCTACATGGCAGCCGCATGGCCCGCCAGCGACGACATCCGCCAATACACCGGCGAAGGCCGCTGGATCGTCGACCAGCAACTCGACCTGACGCCGACCCAGCGTTCGGCGCTGCGTGACTTCCTCGTCTGGAACGTCACCCCCGAGAACGCGCGCTACGCGTACGATTACTTCACCGACAACTGCACGACGCGCGTCCGCGACGCCCTCGACCGGGCCCTTGGCGGGGCGCTGCGGGCTCAGCTCGCAGGCCGTCCCGCGCCCCCGGCCGAAACCTACCGCCACGAGACCGATCGGTTGATGTCGGGCCAGCCATGGCTGATGGGATTGCTGGACCTCGGCCTCGGACCCTTTGCCGACCAGCCACTCGACCAGTGGCGCGGCGCATTCCTGCCGGCGCAATTGATGCGCGACCTGCGGTCGGTACGAACCACCGATGGCTCACCCCTGGTCGCTTCCGAAGCGCGCGTCGCCGAAGCCCGCTTGCCTGCGCCACCCGCGGCTCCGCCTGACTTGCGTTGGCCTTTCGCGATCGTCGGGCTGCTCACCGGCATCGGCCTGGTCGTGTCGGCGGCATTGCGCGGAACCTACCCGATCGAACGGTGGTGGTTTTCCGCAGTCGGCACGGTGTTCACCGTGCTGGCCGGTCTCGCCGGCACGCTGATGCTGGTGCTGTGGCTTTGGACCGCGCATCGGGCAGCGTGGGCCAACGAGAACCTGCTGCTGTTCAGCCCGCTCGCATGGCTGCTGGTTCCCGGCTTGATCCGGCTCGGCCGGGAAGGAACACGCGCCGGCAGGTCCACCGTCGGAGTCGCGACGTTCCTGGCCTTGCTGGCCGCCTTCGCACTTGCATCGAAGGCGCTGCCCTGGTTCCCGCAGCAAAACCTGCCGTGGATCCTGTTCGCGCTGCCGTCGTGGGTCGGGATGGCAGTCGGGCTGTGGTCAGCACGGCGCCTTCCGCAAGCAAGCCTCGTGCGCGAATGACCGGCGGCACGCCGACTTGCGCGAGGCGCGGACGACAACCGCCAGCCACGGCCAAGACGCGGACGGTGCTCCCGAGGCTCCACGCCGCTGGTGATGTCGTGGCATCATCGCCGCATGAACGACGTTGCCGCCACACCCAACCCGATGGTCGCCAATTGCGTCGCCTACGGCGCGCACGGCGAACGGCTCGGCGACATCACGCTCGACGCAATCAGCGACTACCTCGGCCGTCCGGATGGTTTCGTGTGGGTCGGGCTGGTCGAACCGGACGAGGCATTGCTCGACAAGATGGCCGCCGAGTTCGGGCTGCACGAACTGGCCATCGAGGACGCACACAGCGCGCACCAGCGGCCCAAGATCGAATCGTACGGCTCGTCGCTGTTCATCGTCGCGCAGACCGCCCAGCTGACCGACGGCAACATCGCGTTCGGCGAAACCCACATCTTCCTCGGCAAGCGCTACCTGCTGACGGTCCGCCACGGCGCGTCGATGTCGTACGCACCCGCGCGCCGCACCTGCGAGCAGGCGCCCGAGTTCCTCGCGTTCGGCCCGAGCTACGCGCTGTACACGGTGCTCGATTTCATCGTCGACAACTACCTGCCGCTCGTGCAGGACTTCAAGGAAGAACTGCACGACCTCGAACACGATGTCTTCACCGACGCCAGCAATCGTGACGTGACGCGACGCCTGTATGACATGCAGCGCGAGCTGCTGACCCTGAAACTCGGGGCGTCACCGTTGCAGGACATCCTGAACCAGCTCGTCCGCCTGCACCCGGAAGTGATCGCCGACGAAGTGCGTCCGTACTTCCGCGACGTCCACGACCACGTTACCCGGGTCAGCGATGCGATCAACTCGATGCGCGAGATGCTCGGCGCGGCGATGAACGTGAACCTGTCGCTGATTTCCGTGCGCCAGAACGAGGTCGTCAAGCGCCTGGCCGGCTGGGCCGCGCTGCTCGCCGCGCCGACCTTGATCGCGAGCTGGTACGGGATGAACTTCCACGCGATGCCGGAACTTTCCGAGCGCTGGGCCTATCCGACGGTCATCGTGGTCACGGCCGGGATCTGCATCACCCTCTACTTCGTCCTGCGCCGCGCCAAGTGGTTGTGACTTCCTTCCGGTCGACCCGGGTCCTCGCATTCGCCTTGACCCCGTTGCTCGCCGCCTGCGCACAGGCGGCTCCACGCGTGCCGCCCGCCGCCGATGGCGTCGATTACGCCTGCACCAATGATGCCGATTGCGCCGTCAAGGACGTGGGCAACTGTTGCGGATACTTCCCGGCGTGCGTCAACCGCACGAGTCCAACCTTTCCCGAGCGGGTGCGCGCACAGTGCGCGAAGGACCGGGTGGCGGGTACCTGCGGATTCCCGGTGATCCAGGGCTGCCGCTGCGCCGCCCATCGTTGCGTCGTCGTGACCGATGGTTCCGAATCGCGCTGAGCCGGCCGGCGTCCCCGCGGCGTTCGCAAGCGCCGCGACGCCCGAGTGGTTGCGTTCGCTGTGCGCGGATACGGTCGCCGTCAGCGGCGCGGACGCCCAGGCGGCCTTTGCGATCGAACTCGCGCACCGCAACATCACCACGGGCAGTGGTGGCCCATTCGGCGCCGCAGTGTTCGACGATGACGGCTGCCTCGTCGCCGCGGGCGTCAACCGCGTGGTGTCGCTGGCAACGTCGATCGCGCACGCGGAAGTCCTCGCGCTCGTCGGCGCACAGGCCCGCGTCGGGCGCGCGCGCCTCAACGCCGGCGGCCGCCGCTACACGCTCGCGACCAGCGCGCAACCATGCGCGATGTGCTTCGGCGCGATCCTGTGGGCCGGCATCGACATCCTGCTGATCGGCGCCCGCGCGCAGGACGTCGAAGCCCTTGCCGGCTTTGACGAAGGCCCGCTTCCGCACGACTGGCTGCGGCAACTGGAGCAGCGTGGCATCACCGTGGAACGTGACCTGCGGCGCGAGGACGCCCGCGCCGTGCTCGCCCAGTACGCGCGCGGCGGCGGCCCCCGCTACTGAAACCCGGCACGCCGATTGCGCCGGCGCTTTCGGGAACCCCGCCCAGCCAGTATCCTGCGCGCGGCCTGCCGTCTCCGTGCGAACGTCCCGTCCCCGATGCGACACCTGCGCGCATTCCTGCCACTGCTCGTCCTCGTCGCCGTCGGCCTCGTCTTGCTGGCCACAGGCACGCTCGATCGCTTTGCGCCGGACCGCATCGCGGCCCGCCAGGCCGAGCTGCACGCGCTCGTTGCATCCCGTCCCGTTTCGGCAGCCTTGGTCCAGATCGTCGCGATTGCGCTGGCGATCGCCACGGGCCTGCCCGGCGCCATCGTGCTCGTGCTTGCCGGAGGCATGGTGTTCGGCGTGATCTACGGCACCGCGCTGTCGACCATCGGCACCACGCTCGGCGCGATCGGGTTGTTCCTCGCGAGCCGCAGCGCATTCCGCCATGGCTTCGGCCATGCACCGACCCTGGTCGAGAAACTGCGCGACGGCTATCAGACCCACCCGGTGAGCTACACGATGTTCCTGCGGCTGGTCCCGTTCTTTCCGTTCGGCGCCGTGACGATCGCCCTCGCATGGCTGCGTTGCCCGCTGGTCCTGTTCGTTGGAGCGACCGCGATCGGCGGCGCAATCATGGTCGCCTTCGAGACGGCACTCGGCGCCGGCCTCGCAACGACGATCGCGCACGAAGGCACGGTGTCGTTCGGATTGCTGACGCACCGGCGCGTGGTCCTGCCACTGGTCGGCATGGCACTGCTGGCGCTGACGCCGGTAGTCCTGGGCCGGATCCGCCGCCGCTCGCGGCGCACTCCATGAAGGGACCGGTCCGGCGACCACCAGCAACATGAGCGAAGCCGAGCCAGCCACGAAACGCAAGCCATTCTGGCGACCGGCAGCACTCGCAATCCTGGTCGCGTTGCTGAATGTCGGGATGTGGGCCTACCTCGAACGCCCCGTGGCGGTGCCGGATTGGCGCGGCGATGTCGGTGGCTTCGCGTTCAGCGCGTTCCAGCGCTACGAGGATCCGACCAAAGGCCTGTTTCCGAGCGAGACCGAGCTCGCGGGCGACATTGCGCTGCTGTCGAAGTACACGCACCGGATCCGCACGTACTCGTCGCTGGAGAGCCCGCAAATCCCGCGTCTCGCGCAACTCTACGGCATGACGGTCGCCCAGGGTGCCTGGCTCGACCGGCGCCTCGATCACAACGACCGGGAACTCGCGGCCCTCTTCGCGTTGTCGCGCAAGTACGGCAACATCAAGCGGGCCATCGTCGGCAACGAGACGATCCTGCTCGGCAACCTCGACGTCGACCAGCTGATCGGCTATCTCGATCGCGCGCGCGCCCACCTCGACATCCCGGTGTCGACGGCCGAACCACTCGATACCTGGCAGCGCCATCCGGAGCTTGCCCGGCATGTCGACTTCATCACCGTGCACATCCTGCCCTATTGGGAGAACAAACCGCGCAAGGAAGCCGTCGACTTCGTCCTCGGGCAATACCACGCGCTCGAGCGGATGTTCCCCGGCAAGCCGGTCGTCATCGGTGAAGTCGGCTGGCCATCGAACGGCAACCGCCGCCAGTACGCGCAACCCTCGCTGCAGGACGAAGCGCGATTCATCCGCGAGTGGATGAACGCCGCCGCCCGCGAGCACATCGACTACTACCTGATGGAAGCGTTCGACCAGCCGTGGAAGGAAGCAAACGAAGGCCGCGCCGGCGCCTACTGGGGCGTTTTCGACGCGTCGCGCCAACCGAAGTTCGCGTTTACCGGCAAGGTGGCGTCCGATCCCGGCTGGCCATGGAAGGCCGGCATCGCGTCGCTCATCGCGCTGTGGCCGATGTTCCGCTTCGCGCGCGGCTTCGCGTGGTGGCGGCTGCAGGGGCGGCTCTTCTTCCTGATGCTGCTGCAGCTCGCCGCCTCCATCCTGGTCTGGTCGGCGACGCTGCCGTACGACTTCTATCTCGACACCGTGGATTGGGCGATGCTGGCGCTGCTGTTGCCGGCGCAGCTGGCGATCATCGCGATCCTGCTGATCAACGGCTTCGAGTTCACCGAGGTCATGTGGCACCGGCACTGGCGGCGCCGGTTCGGCCTGCTCGACCCGGTGCCTGGCGCGGTGCAGCCGTTCGTGTCGATCCACCTCGCGTGCTGCAACGAACCACCGGAAATGGTGAACCTGACTCTCGACTCGCTGGCGGCGCTCGACTACCGCGAATTCGAAGTGCTGGTCGTCGACAACAACACGCACGACACGGCACTGTGGCAGCCGGTCGAGGCGCACTGCCGGTCGCTCGGTGCGCGATTCAGGTTCTTCCACCTCGACCCGTGGCCGGGGTTCAAGGCCGGTGCGCTGAACTTCGCGTTGGAGCAGACCGATCCGCGCGCCGAAGTCATCGCGGTCGTCGATGCCGATTACGCCGTGGAGCCCCATTGGCTCTGCCGGCTTGCCGGATACTTCGGCAACCCGTCCGTCGCAGTCGTGCAATGTCCGCAAGCCCACCGCGAATTCGCGCACAACCCGTTCCGGCGCATGACGAACTGGGAATACGAGGGCTTCTTCCGGATCGGCATGCACCACCGCAACGAGCGCAACGCGATCATCCAGCACGGCACGATGACGCTGGTGCGGCGATCGTCGTTGGCGGCTGCCGGCGGCTGGTCGGAATGGACGATCTGCGAGGACGCGGAACTCGGCTTGCGACTCCTGCATGCCGGACACGAACTGGTTTACGTCGATGCCGTGCTTGGCCGCGGGCTGACGCCGGCGGACTTCGAAGCCTACAAGGCGCAACGCTACCGCTGGGCATTCGGCGCGATGCAGATCCTCAAGGCGCGCTGGCGCTGGCTCACGCACCGCGGGTCGCCGCTGACGGACGGCCAGCGCTTTCATTTCCTGACCGGCTGGTTCTCGTGGTTCGGCGACGCGCTTCACCTCCTGTTCACGCTTTTCGCGCTGGCATGGACCCTCGGCATGGTGCTCGCTCCGAAGTACTTCCATCTGCCGATGTACCTCTTCCTCGTCCCGCTGATCGGATTCTTCGTGTGCAAGGCCGTGTTCGGAATCGTGCTGTACCGCCAACGCGTGCCGTGTTCCTGGCGCGACACGCTGGCCGCGTCGATTGCCAGCATGGCGCTGAGCCATGCGATCGCCCTCGGCGTGATCCGTGGCCTCGTCAACCGGCGCGGCGTATTCGTGCGGACTGCGAAGAGCCGCCGGATCGGCCAGCGCAGCAATGCGTTCGCCGTCGTCAGCGAGGAAGCCCTGCTCGGCATCGCGCTGGTCGCCGGCATGGTCGGCATGATCAACTCGATCGGCATCCACTACACCGAAGGCAAGCTGTGGATCGCAATCCTCGCCGCGCAGGCCATCCCGTACTTTTCCGCTGCCGCCAGCGCGTGGATTGCCGGGCGCGCCGGAGAGCAGCCTGGCTAGCCATCGAATTCCTGGCCCGCGTCCGATGTGTCCACCGCCTCCGGATGCTGCTGCGGTGACCAGCAGCCGGTCCCGCACCTGGATCTTCGCCATCGCGCTCGCCATCGCGCTGCCGGCACGGGCGGCCGGAGTGACGGTGCGGATCGACGGCGTCGAAGGCGACATGCGCAAGGCGATCGCCGCGGCACTGCAGCTCAGCCAGTATTCCGGCCGTGAAGTCACCGACGCGCAGTTGCGCAGGCTGGTGGGAGCCGCGGAAGTGGAAGCACGATCGGCGTTGGAAGCTTTCGGCTACTACCACGCGACCGTTGATGCCAGGATCGTCGTGGAACAAGGCGCGCCGCGAGTCGAACTGCACATCGTGCCGGGCGAACCCGTGCGGGTCGCCTCCGTCGACATCGTCCTCGGTGGCGCTGCGGACGGGCAGAAGGCGGTGCGGAAGGCCATCGCCGCGTTCGCGCCGGCGCGTGGCCGGATCTTCGACCAGCCGACGTACGAGAAGAGCAAGGCGGCGATCGGCTCGGCCTTGCATGCATCGGGTTACCTCGATGCGAAACTCGTCACGCACCGGGTGGATGTGACGCGCGCCGGCAACACCGCACGCATCCACCTCGCCTGGGACGTCGGCCCACGCTACCGATTCGGCGCCACCCGGTTCACCGGGGCACAGTTCCCGGACACCCTGCTCGATCGCTACATCCCATGGCGCGATGGGGATTTCTACAGCCAGGACAAGCTGCTCGAACTGCAGCAACGGCTGATCGACGCCGATTATTTCGCGATCGTGCAAGTCACGCCCGCCCTCGCTGCACTCGCGTCCGGGACGGTACCGATCCACATCGTCCTGACACCGGCCAAACGCACGCTCTACACGGCAGGCCTGTTCGTCGGCACCGATACCGGCTTCGGAGTGCGCGCCGGGATGAAGCGCCGCTGGGTCAACCGTCGCGGGCACAAGCTGGATCTCGAAACCGTGCTCGCGGAACGGCTCAGGACCGTCACCGCAACCTGGTCGATTCCCCTGCCCGGCCCCGACAACCACAGCGTCAATTTCGGCGCCGGCTTCCGCGACGAGGCGACCGACACGAGCACGTCGCGCACGTCGCGCCTCGCCGCGAACGACAGCCGGCTCTGGAACGGATGGGTGCGAACACTGGGTCTGCAATACATCGGCGGCAACTTCGAAGTCGCCGACGAGCACCACACGACATCGCTGCTCTTCCCGGAAGCCTCGCTGACACGCAAGCGCGCCGACGACCCCGCGTTCCCGCGCAACGGCTATTCGGTCGCGGTCACCGTGCGCGGCACGCCCGGTGGCCTCGTTTCGGACACCTGGTTCGCCCAGGCCACCGCCGATGCCAAGTGGATCCGGGGCGTCGGCGAGCGCGGCCGGTTCATCGCCCGCGGCAGCCTCGGTGCCGGCGAAACGGGGGATTTCGACCGGCTGCCGCCCGAACTGCGATTCTTCGCCGGCGGCGATCGTTCGATCCGCGGCTACGCGTTCCAGACCATCGGACCGATGAACGACTTGGGCAAAGTGATCGGCGGCAACGATCTCGCGGTTGCCAGCGCCGAGTACGAGTACTACTTCCGACCGGACTGGGGTATCGCGACCTTTGTCGACGCCGGCGACGCGTTTTCCGGTTTCGGGGACTTCGACCTGAAAGTCGGCGCCGGATTCGGAGTGCGGTGGCGCTCGCCCGTCGGGTTGGTCAGGGCCGACCTGGGCTTCCCGGTGCACGACCGCGTGCACCACGGCATCGAACTGCACATCGTGATCGGTCCCGACCTGTGATGCCGAACCGACTCCGCGCATGGATCGATCCGGCGCCACGTGGAAACGCCATCATGCGCATGCTGGCCGTGTCGGGAATCGCGCTGGCCGCGGTACTCGTCGTGTTTCTCGCCCTGGCGGCATGGCTCCTCGGCACCCCATCCGGACTTCGCTTCGCGGTCGCGCGCACCGAGGGCGCGCTCGCTGGCCGGCTGTCGATCGGGCACGCCGACGGCACGCTTGGCGGTCTGGCCACGCTGCGCGACGTACGCTATCGCGACCGGACGCGGGGAATCGATGCCTCGATCGCAAGCATCCGCATCGGAATCGCACCGGCCGCCCTGTTCGCGTGGCGAGTCCATGTCACTGACCTCTCGATCGCCAACGCCGAGGTTTCGATCAGTCCGCCAACGTCGACCTCCACGCCAACCGGCAGGTTCTCGCTCGAACCGCCCATCGACATTCGGGTCGATCGCGCGGTCATCGAGAACATGGTGATCGACCGACCCGGCGCCTCCGCTGTCTCGATCGAGTCGGCGGAGGCTGCCGGCGCGTGGACCACCGCCGGCATCTCGATCGATCGCCTCGCCGTGCGCGCACCGGATGGAACGCTCGACCTTTCCGGTGCCGCGGTCACGAAACCGGGTTTTGCCGCGCGTGGCGACGCATCGTTCAACTGGCGCGTCGACCGGCGGACATTCACCGGCACGCTCACGGCGCGACCCGGTGACCGGCTGACCCGCGTCACGATGGCGTTGACTGCACCGGCGGCGTTGACGATCGAGGGCACGGTCGGAACCGCCGCGGACCTGCCGTGGACGGTACGGGTCGACGCGCCGGCGGTTGCACTGGATCGGCTGGTGCGCGGCAGCGACATCGAATCGGCGGCCCTCTCGTTGTCCGGCAGCGGAACCCGCACCACCGGATCGGTCAGCGGCAACGTCGCGATCAACGCCCATCGCATCGACCTCGATAGGCTTCGCTGGACGCTGCCGGACGACAACATCCGCATCGACGAATTCGCGCTTTCGAGCCCCGACATTCCCGGACACGTCGAGGCGACCGGAACGGTGCATCCGACGGCAGCACCCCCATCGGTGGCGCTGGTTGTCGACTGGCAAGGCGTCGAATTGCCGCCGGATCTCGCGGGCGAGCCACTCGCGACACATGGCAGCGTGAAGGTCGATGGCAACACGGCGCAGTACAGCGCTAGCGGAGCGTTCGCGATCGGCCCACCGGGCCGGCCCACCGAAGCCACGTTCACGCTCGATGGGCGACCGCAAGACATCGAATTGACAAACCTCGTGCTGAAACAAGGGACGGGCCGACTCGAGGCCCACGGCACGCTGTCTCCACAACCGCCTGTCCGCTGGGACCTCGCCGTAAAGGCCCATGCGTTCGACCCCGGGGCGTTCATGGCCGGCTGGACGGGCGCAGTCGACGCGGATGTCGCCAGTTCAGGAACGTTGATGCCCGATGGCCCTGACGCGAACATCAGGGTGTCGCGCCTCGGCGGGACCCTGCGCGGGCGCCCGTTGTCGGGATCGGGCGCCCTCACCGTGAAGCCGGGTTACGCCGTCGACGGGCAATTGCAGCTTGCGTCCGGACGCAGCCGCATCGACGTGACTGGGCGCGGTGGCGCGACGACGGATGCCCGCGCACGGTTCACGATCGCTTCCCTCGACGACTGGCTCCCCCGCTCCACGGGCCGCATCGACGGCACACTGGACGCACGCGGCCGCTGGCCGGACCTCACGCTCGATCTGGCGGCAACGACCGCAGGCATCACCGCTGCCGGCATCACGATTGACCGCGCCCACATCGACGGCACGCTCCGCCAGCCATCCCGGCCGTCGCTCGACGCGCGTATCGATGCGACTGGCGTCGCGATCGGCAACGCAAGGTTTGCCAAGGTGAGCGTGAACGCCAATGGCAATGCCGCCTCGCATTCCATCGACGTCCGTGCCGACGGCACGCCGGCCGGAGTCGTGCTCGATTTCCACGGCTCGCTCGATGCAACGCGAAGCTGGCACGGAACCTTGCGATCACTCGACCTCAAACCGGCCAACGCACCCGAATTCGCGCTGGAAGCGCCGGTGCAGGTGGACTGGAACGGCGCGCGGGTCCAAGTGGCGAATGTGTGCCTTGCGGGGGAGGGTGCGTCCGCGTGCGTCGGTGGTGATGCCGCACGTGATGGCAGCCTGGAAGCGCATTTCCGGATGCGGGATGTTCCACTGCCGCTCGTTGCCCGGCTCGTCGATGCCGGCGAGGCGATGACCTTGGCGGGAACACTCGACGGGACCGGTTCGCTCCAGAGGACCGCCGATGGCAAGTTGGCCGGCGATGCCCGCGTGACCTCGGCTTCCGGCAACGCCGCCTTGCGCAATGCGCCGGATTCCCCGCTGGTCGAATGGACCGGGTTCCAACTGGCCACCACATTCGGGAAGACGGGCGGTCACGCCACCGTACACGCCACCCTCGATCACGGGGGCAGTGTGTCCGGGGAAGTCCGCATCGATGGCCCCGTGACGACGGCGAGCGCACTTTCCGGATCGGTCGATGCGAAGCTCGGAAGCCTCGCGTTCATCGACCTGCTGACGCCCGCCCTCGCCGGCGCAAAGGGGCGCGCCGACGCGCGCTACACGCTTGCCGGGACGCTCGCGGCACCGCAAGTGACCGGTGCGCTCGACGTGGAGGGTTTCGCGGTCGAGATGCCAGCCGCCGGAATCTCGCTGCGCAACGGCACGGCGACGTTGCGCGCCAGCGATGCGGAACATCTGCGTCTGGCCGGACGCATCGATTCCGGCAAGGGCTCGCTGGCGTTCTCCGGTACCGCGGGACTCGCCGCGGATGTCCCGTTCGAGCTTCACATCGCCGGTGAGAACTTCCTGGCCGCCGACATTCCCTCGCTGCATGTCCTGGTCTCGCCGAAACTCGTCGTCAGGCACGACGGCAGCGGCTTCGACGTCCGCGGCAGCGTGGCGGTCCCGGAGTCGCGAATCGACCTCGAGCACCTCCCCGGCGGCCACGACACGGCGTTGTCGCCCGATGTCGTCGTCGTCGATGCGCCACCCGCCAGCGAATCACGCCCCGCTCCGATCGCGGCCAGCGTCGACGTCACGCTCGGCAAGGATGTGAAGGTGTCCGGTTACGGGCTCGATGGCCGCCTCGGCGGCAACCTGCGCGTGGCGCAAAGGCCGGATCGCAGCCCGACCGGAACCGGTACCCTGACCGTGCGCGGCACCTACAAGGCCTACGGGCAGAACCTGACGATCAGGCAGGGTCGGTTGCTGTTTGCCGGGACACCGCTCGACGATCCCGGACTCGACATCAGGGCCGAGCGCGTGATTCGCGCCGACGACGTGACCGCCGGCCTGTCGATTCGCGGCACCGCGACGGCTCCGGTCATGACGGTCTACTCCGAACCCGTCATGGAACAGTCCGATGCATTGTCGTACCTCGTCACCGGCAAGCCGCTGTCGTCGTTGAAGAGTGGCGAGGGCGACATGCTCGGCAGCGCGGCGCGTGCACTCGGCTCGGCGACCGGCGACCTGCTCGCAAGAGGCATCGGTGCGCGGCTTGGCGTCGACGCCGGCGTCGCCGACAGCGATGCCCTCGGCGGCGCCGCATTCACGGTAGGCAAGTACCTGTCGCCGAAGCTCTACGTGTCCTACGGCGTCGGCCTGTTCACCCCGGGGGAAGTCGTGACCTTGCGCTACCTGTTCTCGCGCCGCTGGAACTTCGAGGCCGAGAACGCGACGACGGGCAACCGGGCCGGCATCAACTGGCGCTGGGCGCGGTAGACGCGCAGCGGAGGTCGCGGTGGCGTCGCATCATGCGCAGCCGGCCCCGGATGCAGCGGAAGCCCACACGAGCATCGCGTCGCCATACGAGAAGAACCGGTAGCGTTGCGCGACTGCATGGCGGTAAGCAGCGAGCACGAATTCGCGCCCGGCGAATGCGCAGACGAGCATCAACAGCGTCGACTCCGGCAGATGGAAGTTGGTGATCAGCCCATCGACGCTCGTGACGCGGTACCCCGGAAAGATGAAGATCCGGGTCTCGCCGGCGAACGGCTTCAACTCGCCACCTGCCCGTGCGGCCTCCAGCGCCCGCACCACGGTGGTGCCGACGGCGATCACGCGGCCACCGGAAGCGCGGGTGTGGCGAATGGCGGCGACCAGTTCCGCGCCGACGTTCAACCATTCCCGATGCATTTCATGGTCTTCGATCGCTTCGCTGCGCACCGGCTGGAACGTACCGGCACCGACGTGCAATGTCACGAACCCGGACTCGACGCCGCGCGCGCGCAGCGATTCCAGCAACGGTGCGTCGAAGTGCAGGCCGGCAGTCGGTGCCGCGACCGCGCCGGGCCGCCGCGCGTACACCGTCTGGTAACGCTCGCTGTCACCGGCGTCGTCCGCGCGCCTGATGTACGGCGGCAGCGGCACGTGGCCGATCCGGGGCAGCAGCTTCGCCAGCGGCTCCGGAGCTTCGAAGCGGAGTTCCCAGAAGATCCCGTCGCGCGCGAGCACGCGCACCGGCGTACCGTCGTCCAGTTTGATGATCGAGTCGATGCGTGGTTTCTTGCTGGCGCCGACCTGCGCAATCGCGGTGTGGCTTCCGGTGACGCGTTCGAGCAGGATTTCGACCGCGCCACCACTCGCCTTGCGTCCGAACAGGCGCGCCGGCAGCACGCGGGTATCGTTGAACACCAGCAGGTCGCCGGCACGCAACAGGCCGGGCAAGTCACGGAAGACACGATCGCGCATTGCGCGGGTTGCGGGATCCAACTCCAGCAGGCGGCTGGCGGTGCGCTCAGGCAATGGCTGCTGCGCGATCGACTCGGGCGGCAGGTCGTAGTGGAAATCGGATTTCTTCAAGTCCCTGGAACTTCGGCGCGCTGCGGGGGCGTGATTCTAACGCCGCGTCCCGGCGCCTCCGGCGGATCCGTCAAGCGGATCCCGCGCCCCCCGATCCGCGCGAAGAACCATCTCCAGGGGACCGGAACACGAAGCCCCACGCCACTGCCGCCGCAACGGCCAGCACCCCGGCCACGATCGGCTGCGCGGACCAAAACCACGTGATGCCGTCGTGATCGAACGTGAATGCCATCGCCATGAACGACAGCAGCAAGGCCGGTGACAGCAGTTTCCTCGAACGGATCGACATTGCCGGTGACCTCCACGATTCGCGGCGGACCGCGGGCCCGGAACGGCCCTGCGGACCTACAACCATCCCTTCTGCCGCGCCAACCGGTACGCCTCGATCCGGTTGCCGGCACCGAGCTTGCCGATGGCTTCCGACAGATAGTTGCGCACGGTACCGTGCGACAGGTTGAGCTGCTGCGCGATTTCGCTCGCGCTTTGGCCCTCGCCCGCAAGACGCAGCACCTGCCGCTCGCGGTCATTCAAGGGATCGGCTTCAGTCCACGCCTCGAGTGCCAGCTCGGGCGCGATCGCGCGGCCGCCACGGGCGACCGTGCGCAGTGCATCCGCGAGCTTCTCGACCGGCGCATCCTTCAGCAGGTAACCCGAAACGCCGGCGTCGAGTGCGCGCCGCAGATAGCCAGTGCGCGCAAAGGTCGTCACGATGACGACCTTGACCGGCAGTTCATGCCGGTGAATGCGCTGCGCGAGTTCGAGGCCGGTCAAGCCAGGCATCTCGATGTCGGAAACGAGGATGTCCGGGCGCAACCTCTGCAACTCGCGCCAGGTGCTCTCGCCATCGCCGGCCGAGCCGAGTACCTCGATGTCGGACTCGAGCGCGAGCAATGCCGCCAGCGCGCCGCGCAGCATGGCCTGGTCTTCCGCCAGCAGCACCCGGATCATGCCGGGCTGCCTGCGGGATTCGCCGCCGCGGCCGGCAATGGCGCCACGTCGTTGGCCGGTTGCTCCGACCTCCGTCCCGTCGGCGTGGGCAGTGGCAATGCCACTTCGATCGTCGTACCGCGCCCGCGCGGCGAATCGACGGCGAGGCTGCCACCGAGGGCGTCGATCCGTTCACGCATGCCGGCCAGCCCGTTGCCGGCGGTCACGACGCCACCCCGGCCGTCATCGCGGATGCGCATACGCGCCACGGCTTCATCGGCATCCACCGTGACTTCGACCCGGGTCGCCCGTGCGTGCCGCTCGATGTTGGTGACGGCCTCGCGCAACACCAGCGCCAGGCACGTCTCGACGTTCCCGGGCAGGTCCGGCGCCGAACGCCGGTAGTCCATGTGCGTACCTGCCGTTTCCAACAACAACCGCGCGGACGCCAGTTCCGACACGAGCACGGCGGCCCGGATCCCGGTGACGGCACTGCGCACCTGCGCCAACGCGTCCCGTGCAACGCGTTCGACTTCGGCAATCTCGCCGCGCGCGGCGCGTGCATCGCGGTCGAACAACCGGCCGGCCAATTCGGATTTCAACGCAATCAGCGACAAGGTGTGGCCGAGCAGGTCATGCAGGTCGCGGCCGATGCGTTCGCGCTCGGCACTCGCAGCGAGGCGCCGGACCTCGTCGTGGGTCAGGCGCAGTTCGGCGCGATGCTCGCGTTGCACGCACTCGAAGATGATCATGCCTCCGACCACGAGACTGACCACGAGGGCATTGATCAGGAACTCCCAGGGAAAACCGAGTGCCAGCCATTCGGCGCTGTACGCGGCGAGGAGTACGACGATCGAAGCAAATGCACGCCGCGGACTGCCCCAAACCGCGGTGAGGGCGCAGGAGTAGATGATGTAAGTCTGCGCATACGGGTTGAACGGCGTCACTGCGAAGGCTATCGCGGCGATCGCCAGTCCGTACCCGATCACGTGTCGTCGAGGACACGCGTGGGCGATGATGTACAGGACCGCGACCACGGGCATGCTTGCCACGGTCGCCCCGAGCCAATGCGGCCAATCCTTGCTGCCGAAGAGCGCCGGCGCAAACAGCCAGAACAGCCAGACCAGCCAGATCAGCCACGCCCATTGCAGGACGCGGCTGCCGCCGGCGCGCGTGTCCGCGGCGCTGGTGGCGAGGATGGAATCGCTGGCAATCCTGAACTTCATGTGCGTGGTCGTGGCCCGGCAATCCTACGCTCCGCCACCATGCCGCGTGTCACCAGACACGCGGAATGAGCCGGCGGGTGCGTCGCATGTACGCCCGATATGGCTCGCCCAGCGCGGCGCACAACGCCTGTTCCTCGACGTGGATGCGCCACAGGTAGCCCGCCAGCGCACCCGCCAGCACCGACAGCAACGCTGCCCAGTTGGTCATCGCAATGCCCATGCCGAGGAACATCAGCAGCCCGCCACTGTAGGAAGGATGCCGAATCAGGCGATACGGGCCGGAGTCGACGACGAACTGCCCTGCCCGCGTCGCCACCGTACGGGTGAAGAATCTCCCAAGCGTTCGAATCGCATACCAGCGGAACGCCAGGCCGCACAACATCGTGACGATGCCGGCCCAGAACTGTACATGCTGGCCTGTCGTCAACGTGGTTCCCGGCAGGTTGGCGTTGACGAAGAGGAACGCGAAGAATACCCCGGCGATGCTGCTCACGAATATCCAGGCGTGCGAGCCGCGGTCGTGCTTCACCGCGCCCGATTCGACCTTCTGGAAGAAGCTGCCGATCCACTCCGGCGCAAAGCAGGCCACCATCGCGAGGTAAAACACGATCAGGTGCCAATGGGACTTGAGGATCAAAGGCGGCATCGGAACGGCGCGGCATTCGACATGTGCGGACATCGTCGCCGCAATGCGGGCTTTCTGGCAGGGGCCGGCGTCAAGGATCCCGGTTGACAGGCGTCACCCGCACCGATGGGGTTACGCGGCGTCGCTGCGCCTGCTAGAATTGGCCATCTTTTCTTTTCCTGTTAATCACTTACGGGCGATGCGGCGACGCACCGCCGGTGGTGGAGGCTCCCATGAAAGCGATCGAGATGCTGCGCGAACTGCGCAACCAAGGCGGCAAGGTCCGCACCCGTGGCCTGGACGACACCACCCTCGAGCGATTCTGCACCAACGACCCGGACCTCGCCGGCGCCATCTCCGACGCACACGAGGCATCCGGTCGCCTGCGGGCTCGCCATCCGGAGATCCTGGGGCTCGACGAGGACATGCAGCTGCACGCGCTGCAGTCCGGGTTCGTCAACTTTTATCCGGACGACGCCGTGTGCCCGTTCGTGCCGCTGGCCGCTCGTGGCGCCTGGATCGTGACGCTGAAAGGTGCCGTTCTCTACGACTGCGGCGGCTACGGCATGCTCGGCCTCGGCCACAATCCGCCGGCGGTGCTCGCGGCACTGGCGAAGCCGCAGGTGATGGCCAACGTGATGACCCCTTCCCTGTCGCAACATGTTTTCACCGACGCGCTGCGCAACGAGATCGGCCACCGGCGCGGTGATCACCCGTTCGCCCGGTTCATGTGCCTCAATTCGGGTTCGGAAGCCGTGACGCTGGCCGCGCGCATTGCCGACGTCAACGCCAAGCTGCAGACGGACCACGGCGCAAGGCATGCCGGCCGCTCGATCAAGCGCCTGGTGATCAAGGGGGCCTTCCATGGCCGCACCGAACGGCCGGCGTTGTACTCGGACTCGAGCCGCAAGGCGTACACCAGCAACCTCGCGAGCTTCCGCGACGAGCATTCGGTGGTCGTCATCCCGCCCTACGACGTCGCCGCGCTGCGCCGCGCGTTCGATGACGCCGAGCGGCACGGGTGGTTCTTCGAGGCGATGTTCATCGAACCCGTGATGGGCGAAGGCGACCCCGGCCGCGCCGTCACGCCGGAGTTCTACGCCGCCGCGTGCGAGCTCACCAGCGCGCACGGATCGCTGCTCCTGGTCGATTCGATCCAGGCCGGCCTGCGCGCGCAGGGCGTGCTGTCGATCGTCGACTATCCCGGATTCGAGAAACTTCCGGCACCCGACATGGAGGCCTACTCGAAGGCGTTGAATGGCGGCCAGTATCCGCTGTCCGTGCTGGCGGTCGGTGAACGCGCCGCCGGCCTTTACCGCAAGGGCATCTACGGCAACACGATGACGACCAACCCGCGCGCCCTCGATGTCGCGTGCGCGGTGCTCGAACAATTCACGCCGGCCCTGCGCGCGAACATCCGCAACCGCGGTACCGAACTGGTCCGCAAGCTCAATGCGTTGAAGGACGAACTCGGCGGCCTGATCACCAAGGTGCAGGGCACCGGGCTCCTGTTCTCCTGCGAGCTGGCGCCGCAGTTCAAGTGCTTCGGCGCCGGCTCCATCGAGGAGTACATGCGCGAGCGCGGCATCAACGTGATCCACGGTGGCGCCAATTCGTTGCGCTTCACGCCGCACTTCGCGATCAACGAGGCGGAATCCGACTTGCTGGTCGCGCATATCCGCGACGCATTGCGCCACGGCCCGCGGCTCGAGGCCACCGGCGAGCGCGCCGCCGCCTGACACCCGACGCGGGTTGCCCGGAACGGGGATCGACCGCACAATAGCCGGTCGATTCCCCGCGTGCGCCGATGATCGATCCGTTGCGCTACCCCCTGCTCGCCCGCATCGATTCGCCGGCGAACCTGCGCGCCCTCGACGAGGGCGACCTGCCCGCGGTCGCGCGCGAGTTGCGGGAATACCTGATCGAATCGGTCGCGAATTCCGGCGGGCATTTCGGCGCCGGGCTCGGCGTGGTCGAATTGACGGTCGCACTGCATTACCTGTTCGACACGCCGGACGACCGGCTGATCTGGGACGTCGGTCACCAGGGCTACCCGCACAAGATCCTGACGGGCCGCCGCGATCGCATCACCACGATCAAGAAGAAGGGCGGGCTCGCGCCGTTTCCGACCCGCCGCGAAAGCGAATACGACACCTTCGGCGTCGGTCATTCGTCGACGTCGATATCGGCGGCACTCGGCATGGCCGTTGCCGCGCAACGCCGTGGTGACCACCGCAAGATCGTCGCCGTGATCGGCGATGGCGCACTGACCGCGGGGCTTGCCTACGAAGCCCTGAACCACGGCGGCGCGGTCGAACCCGACCTGCTGGTGGTCCTGAACGACAACGGCATGTCGATCTCGGAGAACGTCGGCGCGCTGACCCGGATGCTGGCCCGGCTCATGACCAGCCGCACGCTGGTCCGCATGCGCGAACGGGCCAAGCGAGCGATGCCCCGCAACGGCATCCTGTGGCGCTTCGCGAAGCGCTGGGAGGAACACGCCAAGGGCATGTTCGTGCCGTCGACCCTGTTCGAGGAGCTCGGTTTCCACTATACGGGTCCGATCAACGGTCACGACCTGCCGCAACTGCTGCAGACCCTGCGCACCGTGAAGGAACTGCATGGACCGCAGCTCGTGCACGTCATCACGACCAAGGGCAAGGGCTACGCCCCGGCCGAGCGCGCCCAGATCGACTTCCACGCCGTCGGCCCGTTCGATCCGGTCAACGGCCAGGCCCGCAAGGCACCGTCGGCAAGACCGACCTACACCGACGTGTTCTCCGACTGGTTGTGCGACATGGCTGCCGCCGAACCGCGGTTGATGGGCATCACGCCGGCCATGCGCGAGGGCTCGGGCCTGGTGCGGTTCTCGCGTGAATTTCCGGATCGGTATTTCGATGTCGGCATTGCCGAGCAGCACGCCGTCACCTTGGCGGCCGGCATGGCGTGCGAAGGCGCGAAGCCGGTTGTCGCGATCTACTCGACTTTCCTGCAACGGGCCTACGACCAGTTGATTCACGACGTCGCCCTGCAGAATCTCGACGTGACGTTCGCGATCGACAGAGGCGGCGTCGTCGGCCCCGATGGACCGACCCATGCGGGCAGTTTCGACCTGACCTACCTTCGGTGCGTGCCGAACATGCTGGTCATGGCGCCCGCCGACGAAGCCGAATGCCGGCACCTGCTCTCGACCGGGTTCCGGCACGCGGGGCCTGCGGCGATCCGCTATCCGCGGGGTACCGGTCCGGGCGTTGCCGCGGGAAACGACCTCGGTACGCTGCCGATCGGGAAAGCCGAGGTGCGCCGCAAGGGGAACGGCATCGCGCTGCTCGCGTTCGGCGCGGTGCTCGCGCCATGTCTCGACGCGGGCGCGGCCTTGGGCGCGACCGTCGTCAACATGCGCTTCGTCAAGCCGCTCGATGCCGCGCTGGTCACCGAGCTCGCCGGTACGCACGCGGTGCTGGTCACGGTGGAGGACAACGTGGTCGCCGGCGGCGCCGGCAGTGCCGTCGCGGAACTCCTTGCCGAGCGCCGCATGGCTGCGGAATGCGTCCACCTCGGATTGCCGGATGCCTTCCTCGAGCATGCGAGCCGCGAGGAGCTGCTCGCGCAAGCGGGGCTCGATGCCGCCGGTATCGAACGCGCCGTGCGGACGCGCTGCGCCCGCCACCTGCCCCCGCAATTGCGCAGCGCGGGTTGACGGCCTTCGGCTACCGGGCCAGCTGGAAGACCTGGGTCACGCACGCCAGCACGAAGCCGGCGAGGAAGAAAAGGTAACTCCAGCGCAGGTAGCGGTACTTGTGTTCGGCCAGGTAGCAACCGAGCGAGTGGATGTCATCGACCCACGCGGCATACGGCGAGCCATCCGGAGTCAGCACGCGCTGCATCTCGGCAATGAAGCGCGAACGCGACAATCCGGCGAAGTGACCGAAGAACAACACGTTGAAATCATCCGGACGCGCTTCCCCGACTTTGGCGCGTCGTTGGTACTTCGGCAATACCGCCAGGATCGCGAGCAGCAGCGCCAGCAACGTGAAGGCCGCGAGCACGAGCGCGGCCGCCCGCACCGATGGATCGTTCGCGCGGCCCAGCACCAGCGTCAGCACGATCGACGAGACCGTGATGATGATGTTGGCCTTCGTATCGGCCATGGCCGACAGGCCGACGTGGTGCTGCTGCGTCGTGCGCAGCAGGTTGTCGGCGGTCGGACGTTCGGGAATGCGCGAAAATGCCGTCGCGCGCGGCTCGAGTTCGGTCATGTTGGCCTGTTTCGGGCTGATGGGATTCCGCAGCAGCCGCCAGTCCTGATGCCACCGGCGCGGGCCGATTGTGGCACGAGGCGCCGGCGTGAGCCGCTTGTCACGCGGCGCGGGTCCGGACCGCCACGGGACCCGCCGCCCGATGCGCGGCCCGCCGGCGGCGCGAGGGTTCCACCGCCGGGGCGACGTGTCCGATAATCGCGGACCGCAATCGGCACTGATGAACGGAGACGCCATTGGCCATTGAGTCCGCCCGCAGCAACGGAGCAATTCCGGCGCGCAACCGCGCCGAGGGCGTCGATGCACGCGGCGTGCGGCTTCTGCAGCAGGCTGCCCAGCAGATTTCGGATCGCGCCTATGCTGCGGCCGGGGAAACGCTGGCGCCGCTCGCGGGGCGTTATCCGGATCACCCCGAGGTCATGCGCCTGCGCGCCATCGTCGCGCACATGGACAAACGCTACGCCGAGGCCGAGCGCCTGCTGCGCCAGGCTCTGGCCGCGTGGCCGGACGACCCGCTCATCCTGAACAACCTCGGCAGTGCGCTCGGCGAAACCGACAAGCTCGACGAAGCGCTCGACGCGTTCCGGCGCGTGTGCGACATCGAGCCCGACAACGTCACCGCGTGGTTCAACCTCGGCAAGGCGCTCGAGAAACAGTGGTATCCGGACGAGTCGATGGCAGCCCTCGCCAAGGCCCTCGAGATCGATCCCGAACACGTCCAATCGCGCGTGCTGACCGGGCAGAACCTGCGCACGCTCGGCCGCACCGAAGAGGCTGCCGCCGAGTACCGCCGCGCGCTCGCCAAGGACCCGAACTGCATGCCGGCGCTGGCCGGCCTCGCGAACCTGAAGACCGCACCGATCTCGGCCGCGGAAACCGCCGCACTGGCGCGCCTCTACATGGGTCCGGGGCTGTCCGAGGAAGAACGCGCCAACACCGGCTTCGCCCTCACGGTTGCCCTCGAGAAGCAGGGACGCTACCGCGAGGCGTTCGCGCTGCTGTCGCAGGCCAACGCTGCGCGCCGGCGGCAACTGAAATGGAATGCCGGCGAATTCGCCCGCTACAACGCGGAGAACGAGCGCGTGTTCGCGAAGCCGATTGCGACCGCTGCGCCACCCGGCCAAGGCCACGAGGTCATTTTCGTCACCAGCATGCCGCGCTCGGGCTCGACGCTGACCGAGACGATTCTGGCAGCACACCCCGATGTCGAAGGCGGCAACGAACTGTTCACGCTGCCGAACCTGATCGACGCCGAGTCCAAGCGCCACGGCATGCCGTTCCCGTTCTGGGTCAAGGATGCCCGGCCCGAAGACTGGGACCGGATGGGACGCAGCTACCTCGAACAGACCCGACGCTGGCGCGAAAAGAAACCCCGCTTCACCGACAAGGCCCTGTCGAACTGGCAATTCGCCGGCGCGATCCGGGCCATGCTGCCCGGCGCCCGCATCGTCAACTGCCGGCGCGATCCCGTCGAAACTTGCCTCTCGTGCTTCCGGCAGGCGTTCGGCCACGGCCAGGCGTATACGTACGACATGAACGAGCTCGCCGCGTTCTGGCGCACGTTCGATCGCACCAGCAAGTTCTGGCGCCAAGTCATCCCGGAATACTTCCTCGATCTCGTCTACGAGGAACTCGTGGCCGACCCCGAACCGCAGATTCGCCGCCTGCTCGACTTCTGCGGCCTCGAGTTCGACGAACGCTGCCTGCGCTTCCACGAATCCGGCCGCATGGTGCGCACCGCCAGCGCGTCGCAGGTGCGCGAGCCGATCCGCAAGGACACTGCGCGTGCCGGGCGCTACGGCGAATTGCTGGGTCCGCTCCGTCGCGCGCTGGGGGTATCCTGATCACGCGGCCGGGCGTTCGGACCGGACGTCCGACATGGGTTCAACCGGGCCCGCGTCGGAATCGTTCGCGACCGGAATGCCCCCGCCATGCCGACCGGCCCGTCGACCGAAGGTCGTGATGCCCGCCCCGTTCGTCCACCTGCACCTGCACAGCGAGTACTCACTCGTCGATTCGACGATCCGGATTCCCGAGCTCGTCGCCGCCTGCGCGGAAACCGGCATCGCGGCCGTCGCGCTGACCGACCAGGCCAACGTGATTGCCCTGGTCAAGTTCTGTTCCGCGGCGGAACGTGCCGGGATCAAGCCGATCGCCGGATGCGACCTCCTGATCGATCCCGGCAACGTGCGCGAACCGCCATCACGGCTGACGGTGCTGTGCCAGGACCACGCCGGGTACCTCACGCTCTCGAAGCTGCTGACAAGGGCCTATGAACGCCGCGCCCATGGCGCGCAGGCGTTCATCGATGCCGCCTGGCTGGACGACGCGAACGCCGGGCTCATTGCCCTCCTCGGGCGCGAAAGCGACGTCGGGCGGCTCGCCGCCCTGCAGCGCGACCGCGACGCACGCGCGAGCCTCGAGCGATGGCATGAACGCTTTGCCGGCCGGCTCTATCTCGAGATCACGCGCACCGGCCGCACTGGCGAGGACGCGTTCAATGCCAGCGCGATCGAATTCGGTGCCGCACTCGGCTTGCCCATGGTCGCCAGCAACGACGTGCGATTCCTTGCGCGCGACGATTTTGCCGCGCACGAAGCCCGTGTCTGCATCCAGCAAGGACGGGTACTGGCCGACCCGCGCCGGCCTCACGACTACTCCCGGGAGCAATACCTGAAATCGCCCGCGGAGATGGCGGCGTTGTTCGAAGATCTCCCGGAAGCGGTGGAGAACACCGTCGAGCTCGCGCGACGCTGCAACGTCGAAATCGCACTCGGCAACTACCACCTGCCGACTTTCCCGCTGCCCGCCGGAGACCGTGCCGAGGACCACATCCGCGCCGAAGCCCGGCGCGGCCTCGAGGCGAAAATCGCCCGGTACCCGCCTGCTCCCGGCCGCGTGGCGGCTGACTACACGGCGCGCCTCGACCACGAACTCGACGTCATCGCGAAGATGGGCTTTTCCGGCTACTTCCTGATCGTCGCCGATTTCATCCGCTGGGCACGCGAGCACGACATCCCGGTCGGGCCCGGCCGCGGCTCGGGCGCCGGCTCGCTCGTCGCCTGGGCGCTCGGCATCACCGACCTCGACCCGCTGCTGCATGGCCTGCTGTTCGAGCGGTTCCTGAATCCGGAACGGGTTTCGATGCCGGATTTCGATGTCGATTTCTGCATGGACCGCCGTGACGAGGTCATCCACTACGTGGCCGACAAGTACGGCCACGACCGCGTCGGCCAGATCATCACTTGCGGCACCATGGCGGCGAAGGCGGTCCTGCGCGACACCGGGCGCGTGCTTGGCATGCCGTATGGCCAGGTCGACCGCATCGCCAAGCTGTTGCCGCGGACGCCACTCGACCTGACGCTCGAGGACGCGCTCGGGCGCTCGGAGAAGTCACACCAGGAATCCGGGCGCGTTGTCGTCGAATTCAAGGCGCTTTACGAAGCCGACGAGGAAGTCGCCGAACTGGTCGATCTCGCGTTGAAGCTCGAGGACTTGACGCGCAATGCCGGCAAGCACGCGGGCGGCGTCGTCATCGCCCCGGGGCCGATCAGTGATTTCGTGCCGCTCTACTGCGAAGAAGGCGGCCACGACCTCGTCACGCAATTCGACAAGGACGACATCGAGGCGATCGGCCTCGTCAAGTTCGACTTCCTTGGCTTGCGCACGCTGACGATCATCGACTGGGCGGTCAAGGCGATCAATGCATGCCGCGGCCGGAACGGAGAAATTCCGCTCGACATCGGCAACCTGCCGACCGATGATCCCGCGACGTTTGCGCTCCTCAAGCAGTGCCGTACCGCGGCCGTGTTCCAGCTCGAGTCACGCGGAATGCGCGACCTGGTGCGCAAGCTGCAACCCGACACGTTCGAGGACATTGTCGCGCTGAATGCACTGTATCGCCCGGGTCCCCTGCAATCGGGCATGGTCGACGACTTCATCGCCCGCAAACATGGTGATGCGGCCGCCACATTCCCGCATCCGTTGCTGGAGCCGATCCTGGCGCCGACGTACGGCGTAATCGTCTATCAGGAACAGGTCATGCAGATTGCCCAGGTGCTGGCCGGGTATTCCCTCGGCGGCGCCGACCTGCTGCGGCGCGCGATGGGCAAGAAGAAGCCCGAGGAAATGGCGCGCCAGCGGTTGACCTTCGAGGAGGGTGCGTCGGCACGCGGCGTCGACGTGCGCCTCGCCAGCGCGATCTTCGACTTGATGGAGAAGTTCTCGGGTTACGGCTTCAACCGCTCGCACGCCGCCGCGTACGCGCTGGTCGCGTACCAGACGGCGTGGCTGAAGTGCCACCATCCCGCCAAGTTCATGGCGGCCACGTTGTCGGCCGACATGGACATTACCGACAAGGTCGTCGCGTCCCTCGCGGAAGCCCGCGCGCTCGGCCTCGCGATCGCGCCACCGGATGTCAACACCTCGGACTGGATGTTCGTGGCCGACGACGCAGCCGGCGGGACCGGCAGTCCGACGATCCGATATGGACTCGGGGCGATTCGCGGCGTCGGACGCGGTGCGGTCGACGCAATCCTCGCGGCGCGTTCGACCGGTGGCCCGTTCACCAATCTCGGTGACTTCTGCCGCCGGGTGGACGCCCAGCGGACCAACAAGCGCGTCTTCGAAGCGTTGATCCTGAGCGGCGCGATGGATGCGCTGGCGCCGACGC
Organism: Lysobacterales bacterium; assembly: GCA_046347015.1. GTDB lineage: Bacteria > Pseudomonadota > Gammaproteobacteria > Xanthomonadales > Rhodanobacteraceae > Dokdonella_A. Next base: position 43,784 of record JAXMHA010000015.1, read on the forward strand.
GCTCGACCCTGTTCGCGCAATTGCCCGACGCGGTGCAAGCGGCGGAACGGCAGGCCCGCGACCTCGAGGCCGGGCAGCACGACATGTTCGGCGCCGCGGCGATGCCCGCAACCATCGACGCACCGCCTGCCGTCGCCGAGTGGCCGACGAGCCGTCGCCTCGCCGGCGAGCGGGAAACGCTCGGATACTACCTCTCCGGCCATCCCGTCGACGTCTGGCGCGATCTCGCGGCGCGCGTCGCCACCAGCACGATCGGTGCGATCGACCAGCATTTCCATTCGCGCCCACCCGATCGCCGCGGTCGCCCGGGCGAGCAGCCATACACGATCGTCGGCCTGGTTGCCAGCATGAGGAAGGTCGGCGACACGATGGCGTTCGCGCAGGTCGAGGACGGCACCGGCAGCCTCGAGGTCACCCTGTACCGCGACGTGTGGGTGGAGTTCGGCCCGCTGCTGACTCGCGACGCGATCCTGCTGTTCGAAGGCGGCCTGGCATTCAACGAACTGATGCAGGGCTACCAGTTGCGTGCGCGATCGATCACCGCGATCGACGCCATCTGCGAACGGCAGGCACGATTGCTGCGCGTGCGGACCAACGGCATCGACGCCGACTTCGTGCCGCGGTTGCAGCGGGTACTGGCGGGATACCGCGGCGGCGACACGCCGGTACGCATCATTTACCGCAATGCCGCCGGCAGCGCCGACATCGATCTCGGTCCGCAGTGGCGCGTGCGCGCCGGCATCGCGCTGGTTCGCGATCTCGAAGGGCTGGACGGCGTGATTGCCGCCGATCTGGCGTACGCGCCTCCCGGCGCGCCGCCGGTTCCGACGGATGCCTGAACCCCATCCTGCATCGCCCCCGGGATCCCCAGGCACCCGCTTGCACGCCGGACGGTCGCTCCGCACCCCCGAGGCCACGGGCTGGCGCGCAATCGTTATACTTCCGCACTTTGCGCAGATTGCGCTGACCTGATCCGCCGGATGAACTCCACCTTCCTCGATTTCGAGCAGCCGCTTGCCGATCTGGACGCCAAGATCCGGGAGCTCGGCGACGCCGGCGAGGGCCATTCGCTCGACATCGATTCCGAAATCGGCGCGCTGCGCGACAAGCTGCGCCGGAAGACATCGGACATCTTCGACAACCTGACGCCGTGGCAGGTCGCGCAGGTGGCCCGCCACCCCGCGCGTCCGTACACGCTCGATTACATCAAGATCATGTGCGAGGAGTTCCACGAACTCGCCGGCGACCGCACCTATGCCGACGACGCCGCGATCGTCGGCGGCCTTGCCCGCATCAACGGACGGCCGCTCGTGGTCATCGGTCACCAGAAGGGGCGCGACACCCGCTCGAAGGTGCGGCGCAATTTCGGCATGCCGCGGCCGGAAGGATATCGCAAGGCCCTGCGGCTGATGCGCCTCGCCGAGAGTTTTTCGCTGCCGATCTTCACGTTCATCGACACGCCGGGCGCCTACCCGGGCGTCGGCGCGGAGGAGCGCGGCCAGTCCGAAGCCATCGCGCGCAACCTGTTCGAGATGTCGCAGTTGCGGGTTCCGATCGTCTGCGTCGTCATTGGCGAAGGCGGCTCGGGTGGCGCGCTCGCGATCGGCGTCGGCGACCGCACGATCATGCTGCAGTATTCGACGTATTCCGTGATCACGCCGGAAGGTTGCGCCTCGATCCTGTGGAAGAGCGCGGACAAGGCCCGCGAAGCCGCCGAAGCGCTGGCAATGACGGCGCCGCGCCTGCTCGAGCTCGGGTTGGTCGACAAGGTGGTCCGCGAACCACTCGGCGGTGCACACCGCAATCCGCACGCGATGGCGGTGCGCCTGAAGGCGGTCATGCTCGGGCAGCTCGATGAGCTCGAGACGCTTTCGCCCGAGGCTCTCGTGGAGGCCCGCTACGAACGCTTGCGCCGCTACGGCGCCTACTCGGCCGGCTGACCACACCGATCGGCGACGGTGGCGGCGCCTGCGCTAACATCCGCCTTTTCCATTCCGGGCAGTCGTCATGGACACCAGCATCCGCGATCGCATCGCGGGCGAGCTCGACTCGATCCGCGGCCAGGGGCTGTACAAGACCGAGCGCGTCATCGTGACGCCGCAGGCCGCCGCCATCCGCACCGGCGACGGCCGCGAGGTCCTGAACTTTTGCGCCAACAACTACCTCGGGCTCGCCGACCACCCGCGCGTGATTGCCGCGGCGAAATCCGCGCTCGACAGCCACGGGTTCGGAATGGCGTCGGTGCGTTTCATCTGCGGCACGCAGGACCTGCACAAACGGCTCGAATCGGTGATCGCGCGATTCTTCGGCACCGATGACGCGATCCTGTACACGAGCTGCTTCGACGCCAACGGCGGCTTGTTCGAGACCCTGCTCGACGACCACGACGTCGTCATTTCCGACGCCCTGAACCACGCCTCGATCATCGACGGCATCAGGCTCTGCAAGGCCGACCGCCGCCGCTACGCGAACGGCGACATGGACGAACTCGAGCGGCATCTTGCCGAGACGGCGCACAAGCGAACGCGCCTCATCGCGACCGACGGCGTGTTCTCGATGGACGGCTACGTCGCGAAACTCGATCGCATCGTGCAGCTCAAGGAGAAATACGACGCGCTGCTGATGATCGACGATTCGCACGCGACCGGGTTCGTCGGACCGACCGGGCGTGGCTCGGCCGAACTGCACGGCGTGCTCGACAAGGTCGACGTCTTCACTTCGACGCTGGGCAAGGCTCTGGGCGGCGGTTCCGGCGGCTTCACGACCGGCCGCCGCGAGATCATCGACCTCCTGCGCCAGCGCTCTCGCCCGTACCTGTTCTCGAACACGCTGCCGCCACCGCTGGTCGCGGCGTCGATCGAGGTGTTCGGACTCATCGATGAAACCCCGGAATTGCGCCAGCGCGTCAACGCCAACGCGCTGTGGTTTCGCGAGCAGATGGGCGCGGCCGGATTCGACATCCGGCCCGGCAAGCACCCGATCGTGCCAGTGATGCTGTACGACGCGAGGGTGGCCCAGCAATTCGCTGCCGCGCTACTCGACGAAGGCATCTACGCGATCGGATTCTTCTACCCGGTCGTGCCACAAGGCCAGGCACGCATCCGGACCCAAGTCAGCGCCGCGCACACCAGGGAGCACCTCCAGCGCTGCGTCGACGCCTTCGTGAAAGTCGCCGCACGGCTCAAGGTCCCGCTGCACCAAGGCCACCCGGCCTGACGACACGGGGTCCGGCACGCACCGCTGCATCCGGCGCTGGAGGCCGGCGTTCGACGTCAGGCCGCAAGCGCCATCAGCGCAACAGTATCAGCGTGTCGTCGCGGCGGATCATGACATGGTCACCGACACGCAGCCCCGGGTTGTTCCATTGCGTCACCACCGCGTGGCGGCCATTGTCCATCCGCAAGCGAAATTGCCACGCAGGCCGGTCACCACCGTTGCTGTTGCGCTCGACGGCATTGCCGGCAAAACCGCCGGCGACCGCACCGGCGACCGTTGCGGCCGTGCGCCCGTCACCCTTGCCGATCGTGCTGCCGAGCACGCCGCCGATGATCGCCCCGATCACCGCGCCGCCGCCCGTGGTTGCGTTGTTGCGGACGTAGACCTGCCGGATGTCGTCGACGACGCCGCAGCGGGAACAGTCGTAGCGGGACCGCTTGTAGTAGTAGGCGTCGCTGCCGTAGTACGCATTGTCGCCGTAGTAGGGGCGCGGCGGAACCGGCGCGCAACTCGCGAGCACCAGCAGCACGCCCATCATCGACAAACCCGACACGATCACGCGAAACATCGGTTCCACCTCGTTGCATGGGCCGGCCGCGCCGGCGAAGGTGCGATCACGGTGGCAGACGATCGATGAACCGGTACAAAATCGCGTGCGCCGCAGCCCGGCACCGAGGAGATCGACATGCCCGCCGCTCCACCGACCCTGGAAGAGCTTCGCGAACTCGACGCCAGCGACATCGCGCGCCGGGTCTCCGCATTGCCGGACACGCTGGTCGCACAGCATCTGCGCGCGCTCGGCCCGGGCCGCGCCGGGGCGGTCCTCGATCGCCTGGGTCCCGCGCGACGAAGGGCCGTTGCCGCAGCCGCCGGTGAGGACGGCGCGCCCGCGTGGCTCGCTGGCGACTGGCCGGCGGGCAGCGTCGGCCGGCTGATGGAACGCACCCCGGCGGTGTTTCCGCCGGAAACGTCCGTGGCCGCGGCCATCGAGCGCCTGCGCCCAATGGTGTCGCACCTGCTGATCACGTACGTCTTCGTCGCCGGACCGGACGGCCGGCTCGTCGGCGTGGTGGCATTCCGCGAACTTGCGTTCGCGGGACCACAGCAGTCGCTGGCGGACATCATGGCGACGCGGCCGTTCGTGTTGGAACCGCAAACGCCCGTCATCGAAGCCATGCGCGAGGTCGTGCGCCGGCACTACCCGGTTTATCCCGTGTGTGACGCCGGCGGGCGCCTGCTCGGCGTCGTTCGCGGCGCGGTGCTGTTCGAGGAGCAGACCTTCGAGATCAGCGCGCAGGCCGGATCGATGGTGGGTGTGGAAAAGGAAGAGCGCATCACGACGCCATGGCTGCGCAGCCTGCGCTTCCGCAACCCGTGGCTGCAGGTCAACCTGCTGACCACGTTCGTCACTGCAACCGTCGTCGGCGCGTTCCAGGGCACGATCAACCAGATCGTCCTGCTCGCGGTGTTCCTGCCGGTCCTGTCCGACCAGTGCAACAACACCGGCAGCCAGGCGCTGGCGGTCACCCTGCGCGGCCTGACCTTCGGCGAACTCAAACGCGGCCGCGGCCTTGCGTTGCTGCTCAAGGAAGCCTGGGTCGGCCTGCTGAACGGCGCACTGACCGGGCTCGTCGCGGCGCTGGCGATGTTGCTGCTCGCCCTGCACGAGCACAATGCCCGGGCGCCGATGCTCGCCGCGATCACGTTCGCGACGCTGACCGGGGCCTGTGCGTTCGCGGGTGTCGTGGGTGCCGGCGTGCCGCAGTTGCTGAAGCGATTCGGCGCCGATCCCGCGACCGCGTCGAGCATCTTCCTGACCAAGGCCACCGACATCAGCAGCCTCTGGTTGTTCCTCGCATTGGCCACCGCGTTCGTCATCCGCTGAAGACGGCGCTCAACGCACGTTCCACGGCGATTCGATCGGGCGCATACTGCCCGGCTGAACGGAAGGAGAAGGCAACATGAGCGAATCGACCGCGTCGTTCCGGGCCGCGCGCTGGCTTGCGGTGGCGATCTTCGCGCTGGCACCCCTCGTGGCGGCAGCACAGTGGTCGACCGACCCGTCCGACAATCTCGTCATCGCCGATCGCAGCGGCGAACAGGTGCAGCCGAAGATCGCGCCGACACCCGACGGTGGCTTCTACATCTCGTGGTTCGACGACAGTTCGGGCGGTTACGACGTCTATCTGCAGCGCCTCGATGCCGACGGCAACGAGCTGTGGCCGCACAACGGCATCCTCGTTGCGGCGCGTGACTTCTCGTCGACCCAGGATTACGGACTCGACGTCGACGCCGACGGCAATGCGTTGCTGGCATTCCGCTACAACGACGCCAACGATGTCCCGCAGGCGCTCGCGCAAATGGTCGCGCCGGATGGGACGTTGCTGTGGGGCGATCCAGGGGTGTTCGTTTCGGCGGATCCCGGCGGTGCCAGCGCGCCGCACGTTGCCGCCCTTGGTGACGGGACGGTCGCAGTCGGCTGGTCGGCTTCGGACGGTTCCGCGGTGGTGCAGAAGCTCGACGGCGACGGCAACATCCTGTGGGCGCCGGGAGGCATCGTGTTCACGCCTTCGGCGGGCTTCAACATCCTTTCCGACCTGCACGGCGACGCCGACGGCAACGTGATCGCATCGTGGGTCGCGCAACCTTCTTTTTCCGACCACGAGTTGTGGGCGCAGAAGCTGGCGGCGCTGGATGGTGCGCCGTTGTGGGGAACCGATCCGGTCAAGGTCTATGACGGCAACGGTGGCGCGCTGCAGTTCGGCTACTTCCCGCCGTTCCTCGCCGACGGCGCCGGCGGCGCGGTATTCGTCTGGTACGACATTGCCGGCACCAGTGGCGAAGTCCGCGCGCAGCACGTCGGCGCCGATGGGACGCCGGCGTTCCCGCAAAACGGTGTGCTCGCGAGCACGAATACGACGCGCAACCATTTCGAACCATCCGGCGCGTACGACGCGGACTCCGGAAACACCTATGTCGTCTGGCGTGAGACCGATTCGACGCAGTCGCATTTCGGAGTGTATGCCCAGGCGATCGACAGCGGCGGCAACCGCTTGTGGACCGACTCGGGGCAACAACTCGTTGCCCTCGGTACGCTCGATCAGTCCGAGATGGTTGCGCTGCCGGCACCGGACGGCATGCTGGCTGCCTGGGCCAGTGGCGATGCGCCCGCGGCGATGCCGATCCAGGTCGCGCGGATCAATGCCGACGGCACGCTCGCGTGGACCGGCGGCACGGTGGCGATCACGACCGAGCCGACCGATGCCGCGCGACTCGTCGGCGCAATCAGCACGGATGGTTACGCCGCTTATGCCTGGACGCGCAATGCCATGAGCTTCGCAGGCGACGTCGTCGCACAGGACATTTCCTACGACGGGATCCTCGGACCACCGGCTCCGCCGAACGACCTGATCTTCGCCGACGGATTCGACGACTGACTTGGGTGCCTGCGATCCGGTCCACGCTTGGCCGGATCGCGCCAAACGACGTCGTCCCCGTCGCATTCCGCTGGCCACGAATGGGCCTTGACCCGGCCGGATCACGCGCGCCAACCTAGCCGACGTGAGTTCGCGGATCTTCCAGTTCGGTTCGTGCACGGTCGACACGGCGACACGCGAACTCGTGCGTGACGGGGCCCTGGTACCGCTGTCGCCCAGGGTTTTCGACTGCCTCGCATACCTGCTGTCGAATCGGGACCGCGCGGTCGGCAGGGACGAACTCATATCCGCGGTCTGGGGCCGCGTCGACGTCAGCGACACCTTGCTCGGCCAGACGATCCTGAAGGCCCGCCGGGCCATCGGCGACGACGGCAACGAACAAAACGCGATCCGAACGATCCCGCGTTTCGGCTACCGCTGGGTTGCACTTGCCCGCGTCGAGGCCGTCGAGCCTGGCAAGGATTCCCCATCAACCGGGACGGCGACGCCCGGAGTCGAGGCAACGAAAACCTCCTTGCATCCCGCCTCGCAAACGGCAACGCCAATCGAGTCCGTCACCGCCATCGAGTCGCGGACCGATCCGGAGCCGGTTGCCGACACACTGACTCCGCCGTGGCCATGGGTAGCCGCCGCGCTCGCGGCGATCCTGGTCGTGGTCGTCGTGGCGGGATTCTGGCCACGCGGCAAGCCGGAGGCTGGCGCCGGCGCTCGGGCGGCTGCCTCGAATCCCCATCCGTCGACGACGCCGGTGCTGGCCGTCGTGCCGGCCGAAGTCACGGCCGGCGCCGAATGGGGCTGGCTGCGCCTCGGCGTGATGGACCTCGTCGCCTCGCGCTTGCGGCACGCCGGCCTTGCCGTCGTGCCGAGCGACAACGTCGTGGCGCTGTTGAACACCGCGCCGCGCGACGACGAGAAGCAGCGCCACGACCGTCTGCGATCGGCGACCGGCGCCGTCGACCTCGTCGTGCCGCGGCTGGTCCACGACGCTGCGGGTTGGCAAGTCCATCTCGACCTGATCGATGACGCCGGCCACGTCCGCAGCATCGAAACGCCCGGCAAGGAACCGATCGCGGCCGCACGCGTCTCGTCGAACCGGTTGCTCGCGGTACTGGGACGGCCACTCGACGACACGACCGTGTCCGTCTCGCTCGACGATCTCGACCAGCGCATCCGGGCCGCCATGCTCGGCAACGACAACGCGGAAGCCCGCCGCCTGCTCGCCGCCGCGCCGGAGGCTTTCCGCGATTCGGCCGAACTGCGCCTTGCCGCGGCCGAGATTGCATTCCGCACCGGCCACCTCGACCAGGCGCGACAGGCGCTGTCGCAGTGGCTCGCCAACTTCCCGGCCGAATCCAATGGTGGCCTGCGCGCCCGGGCGCTTTACATTTCCGGTGCGATAGCCGTGCGCGAAGACCGCAATGACGACGCCGTCCGCCAGTTCGACGAAGCCGTCGCGCTGTCCGCAGCGGCCGACGATGCCCGCGTGCTGGGGCAGGCATCGACTGGACTTGCCGCCGCACTGGTCAACCTCGGCCAATACGGCCAGGCCGAAACCGCGATCGCTCGCGCCCGCGTCGCACTCAATCTCGCCGGCGACACCCTCGCCCTCGCGCGGGTCGACGCCAACGAAGGCGTTCTCGACATCGCCCGCGGCCGGCCCGCGGACGCGCTGCCACTGCTCGCGCGGGCTTCGGAGCGTTTTCGGCAGTTCGGCGCGCTGAACGAACTGTTCCTGACCGGCGCAGCGCGCATCCGGTCGAACCTCGCCCTGCTCGATCCCGCACAAGCCCTCGAAACGGCCACGGCAATGGACGCCGACCTTGGCTGGCTCGAAAACACGCGCACCCGCGGCGCGTTCGAACTGCAGCACGCACGGGCCCTGGCGGCCTGCGGGAAGACCGGGGAAGCTCGGAGGCTGCTCGATGCGCTGGCTGGCGATGCCGGACAGGCGCCGGCGCTGCACGGCGAGGTCGCCCTCGAACGTGCACGCCTGCAACGCGCAGCGAACTCTTTCCCCGCCGCCATCGAATCCGCCCGTTTCGCGGTGGCGAACCTCCCGACCTTCGACGAAGCGCCGGCCCGCGCGAGGGCATGGCTGGTCCTGATCCGATCGCTCCGCAGCGCCGGCCAGGCCGGCAACGCCAGCGCCGAGCTTGCGAAATTCCGGGAGTGGGCAACCAGCCACGGCACGCTGCCGCCAGTCCTGATCCTCACGGATCTGGCCACTGCGGAGCAGGCTGTCGGCGATGGCCATTCCAGTCTCGCGGCGACAGCGTTCGCTCGCGCATTGGCGGAAGCGGAGCACTGGGGCGTCCCGGAAGATCTCGCCGCGGTATCACAATCGTGGGGCAACGTATTGATCTCACAAGGGAACATGGATGAAGCAAGCACCGTGACTGGCCACGTCAGCCGTTGGGCCGAACGCGATTTCGAATGTGCCGTCCTGCAGGCGCGGCTCTATCGGGCACTTGGACGCCGGGAGGCGTGGGAAACCGCTCTGGAGCATGCCCGCAGTCTCGCGGGTGAGCGGCGGTTGCCCGCCACGGTCACGGAACCACCCGGAATCCGGACGGTCGGAAACCGATCTCCCTGATCGCCGACGGTGCGATCGGCGCCGCCCGATCCCGGTGGGCGGCGGTCACCTGCGGGCGGCGCGGAGAGACTGCAAACGCCGCCAATCGTGCGATCGAAACGCAGCTGGAATGCGCAGCGAACGGGTTGCGAACGCCCTGCATGGCCGTTTCCGCGAGACTGCACCCCGCCGCAAGGACCGTCCGTCCTGCCGGTGGCCGCCGGCATCGCCGGACGAGCCCTCCGCTTCCCGAACCCAGGGCAAACACACCATGAAGATTCGTTCCCTCGCCGCCTTGATCGGCCTCTCGTTGTGCGCGACCACGGCGCTGGCCTCGGGCACGTTCATCGAGATCAATTCGCCGAACTTCCAGCTCACCAACATTTCGCCGAACGGCTTGTATGCTTCAGGCCCGAGTTTCTCGGGTGGGCTGCGTTACTACGTCGCCACTGGCCAGGAAGAGGACATCACCAGTCTTGATTACGTCAGTTTCATCAACGACTCCGGCACGATCGCCGGGGCGGTGCCCGAGAACGGGGGCGTCGGCAACGGTGGCCGCGACCTCGGCGCTTACCTCGCGATTGGCGAAGACCCGTTCGTGCTGACCGATCCCCTCTATACCAACGCGGATGGCTACGCCATATCCGCCGACGGCACCGTCGTCGGGCTCGCCTTCGAGGACAACTTCGCCGGCGCCGCCGTCGCATTCGTCTGGACGGAAGCCGAAGGCATGACGGCACTGCCGGTCACTTATCCGGACAACTATTCGCGTGCCAACGTGATCAGCGCGGACGGCAGCGTCATCGCCGGCTGGAACGACCACGACGACGGCTCCCGGGCGGCGGTGATCTGGCAGGACCGGGTACCGCTCGAAGTCACCGATCCCGATGGCAATCCGGTCGGCGAGGCGGACGGAATCAGCGCGAATGGCCAGTTCGTCGTCGGTACCGGCTACTTCGACAACGAGGGCAATTCGGGCTCGTGGATCTGGGACGCCCAGACCGGCACGGTCACCGTCATTCCGAGCATGGGGTTCGCATTCGGTGTCAGTGACGACGGCCAGACCGTGGTTGGCGCGAACGGCTTCTTCGACGACCCGCCGCGTGCGGCGCTGATCTGGCACCCGGACACCGGCACGCAGTTCCTCAGCGACGTGCTGGCCGAACAGGACATCGCGATTCCGGACGGCTGGGACCCGACCTTGACCGGAGGTCTTGGCGGCATCTCGGCCGATGGCTCGCTGATCGGCGGCTGGACTTACGGCCCGACCGCGATCCAGTCGTACCTGATCCGGTTCGACAAGGGTCCCACCGACACGATCTTCAGCAACGGCTTCGATCCCCAGGACTGATCCGGAAACGACATCCAGGCCGGCCGGGCGCCCCACGCCCGGTCGGCTCCTTGTTCCCGATCCACAAGGCGTCGCGTCTGCTAGCGTTGGCGAGTGATCGCGCTCGTCGACAGCCACAGCCATCTCGATGCCGAGGAGTTCGATCCTGACCGGCGTGCGGTCCTGGAGCGCGCACGCGCAGCCGGAGTCGCCTGGCAGATCATCCCGGCGGTTTCAGTGCGGGGATTCGAAAAACTCGCCGCGTTGTGCGTGGCCGAGGCCGGTCTGTTCCCGGCCTACGGCCTGCACCCGATGCATGTCGGCGATCATCGGCCGGAGGACATCGGGACACTCGCCACGTGGCTCGAGCGAGAACGGCCGGTCGCCGTCGGCGAGTGCGGACTCGACCGTTACGTCGACGGACTCGACACCGACCTGCAGCGCCACTACTTCCGCCGGCAACTCGAACTGGCGCGCGAATTCGCGTTGCCCGTCGTCATCCACGCGCGCCGCGCCGTCGAAGACGTGATCGTCGCAATCCGCACGATCGGCGGACTCACCGGTGTCGTCCACAGCTTTTCCGGCAGCCCGGAGCAAGCACGGCAACTGTGGAATCTCGGCTTCCTGATCGGGCTGGGCGGCCCGGTCACGCACGAACGCGCGCATCGGTTGCGGCGGCTGGCTGCATCGATGCCGATCGATTTCCTGCTGCTGGAAACCGACTCGCCTGACCAGCCCAGTGCCGGCCATCGCGGCGAACGCAATGAACCGGCGCACCTGGTCGACGTGCTGCACGCCATCGCCGCCCTCCGTGGCGCGGATCCGGCGTCCATTGCCGCGGCGACGACGCGCAACGCCGGGCGCTTGTTCGGAATTCCGTGCACCGGTTGACCGACGAAACCTCAGCGCGGCTGCAACAGGCGCTGCAGCGCGCGCCCGACTGCCGCGCAGGCAAACGCCGCGGTCACGTGCATCGCGGCGCCGAGCCCGGTACCGCAGTCCAGCCCCGCCGCGGCGCCGCTCTCCGATTCCGGACGGATTCCGCAGACGCTGCCGTCCGGTTGCGGATAGCGGACGTTTTCCCGCGAGTACACCGCCGGCACGCCGAAGTAGCGCGTCGGACTGCGCGGATAGCCGAACTCTTCACGCAGCTTGCGGCGAATCAGCGCGAGCAGCGCGTCATGTTCGGTCTTGGCCAGGTCACGGACCGTGATCAACGTCGAATCGGTACGGCCACCGGCCGATCCGCACACGACCAACGGTTGCTTGCGTCGCCGGCACCAGACGATGGTCTCGACTTTTGCACGGAACGCATCGCAACAGTCGAGCACGAGATCGATCCGGTCGTGCAACAACTCGGGAATGCTCGCGGGCGTCAGGAATGCCGGCACGGCCGCGACACGAATCCCGGGCTGGATCGCGCGCAACCTCTCGGCCATAACGTCCACCTTGGGCCGCCCGATGGTGGCGTCGAGAGCATGCAACTGGCGGTTCGTGTTGCCAATGCACACGTCGTCGCCGTCGATCAGTTCGACGGTCCCGACGCCACTTCGCGCCAAGGCCTCGGCGGCCCACGACCCGACGCCACCGACTCCGACCACCGCAACGCGGGCACGCCCGAGTCGCTCGGCGCTACCCGCGCCGTACAGCCGGTCGATACCGGCAAACCGCACCATGCGCCCGGCGTCACCTACCACGTCGGATCGAGTACTCAATCCCGCGCCCCCTTGTTGGCGATGCGAGTGTAGCCGACGCCGCCATCGCACTTGCACGCCGGAACCTTCCCCTTGCAACAAGTGCCAGTCGCCGCCACCATGCCTGCGGCCTCCTCTTTCCGATCGAGCCCCACGATGATCCGGTTGTCCGCGTTGGTCCTGTTGCGCCTTGCCGAACGATTGCCCGCGAAGCAACTGGTGCTGCTGATCGCCGGCCTGCTCGGCATTGACTTGCTGTTTCCCGAGCTGCTGCCGATCGAACTGCTGCTCGGTGTCGCCGCGCTTGCCGTCGGCGCATGGCAGGGGCGCGGGGTCCCGAGGATCCCGCGTGCACGCGGGCGGTGAGCGACCACTCCTCGCCTCCGGCACCGGGACCACGTCCCGCGGGATCGGGCAAGGCGTTCCTGGTCATCCTTGCGATCGGCGTGTTCATCGGTGCGGCGATCGGCGGGATGACCGCCAATGCGCTCGCACGCCGCCATGCGGAACCACGCGCATTAATGACGCTGATGAACCGTTCGTTCGGCATCGCGCGCGACGCTGCCCGCGACGACCAATGCTCGGCGGCGCCGGCGCGTTCCGCCCTTTCGCATCTCCAGTTCCTGTCACTTGACATCGAACCGGTGGTCCTCCCGGCAGGTGCCTCCGACCCGGTCTTCAAGCAGTACGCCACTGACCTTCGTGCGGCGATTGCGGCGGCGGGCAAGGCCTCTGACTGTGGCGCACAAACGCAGGCACTGTCCCGGGTCGACGACGCCTGCGCTGCGTGCCATCGCGACTATCGCTGAAGAAGTCCGCCGCGATCACGCGCAATGCAATGCCCCACCGGATTCATGCGAGGTGGGTTCGGCCATCACCTGCACATGGAAGCCTGCTACCCGGGACGATGTCCGCCGGCCACGCGACTCCACCGGACGTTCGGGCCAATCCGTCAAATGCGAACGCGCCCACGCAACACATCGAACAGCATCACCCAGTCGCCGGCGAAGCTGTACAGCGGATGGCGAAAGGTGGCGGGGCGATTCCTTTCGAACCCGAAGTGTCCAATCCAGGCAAGACCGTAACCCGCGATGGGTGCCAATGGCAGCCACGCCGCATTGCGGGTGGCGACGGCGGCAACGACGATGAGGACGACGAGAAGCGACCCCGCGACGTGCAGCCGCCGGCACATCCTGTTCGAATGTTCGGACAGGTAGTAGGGATAGAATTCACGGAACGAAGCGAATTCGGCCATCGTGCCGCCTCCGGCACGAGGATAGCGCGAACGGACGCTCACCGGTGAAGGCAGGAATCGATGCACCTCGACTGCGGCGATGGCGTAACGATGATCGACACCGGACTCGTGCGCCCGGGTTTCGACGCGTGCTATCTGATCGAACACCACGGGATTGCGGCGCTGTGGGACACCGGAACGCAGTACAGCGTCTCCCGCGTCCTGGATGCCATCGATGCCGTGGGGCTCGAACCCGAAGCCGTTCGCTACGTGATCCCGAGCCACGTCCACCTCGATCACGCCAGCGGGACCGGCGCGTTGATCGAACAACTTCCTGCCGCGCTCGTGCTGGCCCACCCGCGCGCCGTCCGCCACTTGGCCGACCCCTCGAGACTGCAGGCCAGCGCCGAGGCGGTTTACGGCGCCGATGTCGTTGCGTCGACCTACGGCAGGTTGCAAGCGGTTCCCGCCGAACGGATTCGCGCGGTCGCCGACGGCGAGCGTCTCGATCTCGCTGGACGTGTACTGCGGTTCATGGACGCCCCGGGCCACGCCCGCCATCACGTGACGCTGTACGACGAATCCTCCCGGTCGTGGTTCACGGGTGACTGCTTCGGCATCAGCTATCGGGACTTCGACGGGGGGAAGGCACCGCTGGTGTTCCCGACGACGTCGCCGACCCAGTTCGACCCGCCTGCGCTGAAGGCGACCATCAACCGGATGCTCGAGACCACGCCACGCGCGATGTACTTGACGCATTTCGGCCGGCTCGAGGAGCCGGAACGATTCGGCCCGGCCCTGTTCCGGTTGATCGATGCCCAAATCGACCGGGCGCGCGAGATCCTTCACGCGGCTGATCCGCAATCCTGCTTGAACGAGGCACTGCACGAACTCTTTGCCGCCGAACTGCACCGCATCGGCTCGCCGGTCGACGCGACTACCGCGCGCCAGTTGCTCGCGATCGACGCCGACCTCAACGCACAGGGTGTCCTCGGCTGGCTCGGCCACGCCGGCTGAGGCTGAGCATCGACCCCGCACGCGAGACAACGAAAAAGGCCGCGGTGTCGCCACCGCGGCCCCAGTTCGTACCGACGGGCAGTGTCAATCAGGCCGCGGTCACATCCTCCGCCTGCAGGCCCTTCTGGCCCTGCACGACTCGGAAGCTGACCTTCTGGCCTTCCTGAAGCGTGCGGAAACCGGTTCCATTGATCGCGCGGAAATGGACGAAGACGTCCGGTCCGTTCTCGCGACTGATGAAGCCGAAGCCCTTGCTTTCGTTGAACCACTTGACCGTGCCGACTTGACGATCCGACATGTAACTCTCCACGATGAAAATGAGATGGCCACGCTCGCCATCGCGGCGAGTCGCGCACTGGGTTGCAGGTGTCGATAGTGAAGCGATGGCGCGGGCCCTGGCGGATGCCGCTGCATCGGGTCACGACCAGCCCGTGACCTTGCAATCACAGCGGGCGGAGTGTACCCGAGATCAAGGCTGGACGCGATTCCCGCACCAGTGGGGGTCCCGGCGGCATGACCATACGCTTGCGAATGGGATTGGCGCGGCTGGCACCTTCCAAAGCGGTGTTCGGCACCGGTTAAGGCTGGCGCGCTAGGGTCAATCGCCGATTCCCTGCCTTCCTGGAGGCTGCCATGAATAGACCCGCCTGCGTCGTCCTTGCCGCCCTTGCGGCCACGATCCCGTTCGCCTCTGCCCAGCAGGCGGACACCCACAGGACCGAATTCCCGATGCCCAATGGCACCTTGACCGTGACGTGGGGCCAGCCGTCCGCGACCCCGCCGGGTCCGGCACCAACGTTCACCCAGCTCGACTCGAACCACGACGGGTTCGTGGAACGGAACGAGGCGGATGCCTACCCGCTGCTGGCCAACGACTTCAACTACGCCGACCTGAACCATGACGGTCGCCTGTCGAAGCACGAATACGAGCGGTGGGTCAGCCAGCCGTAGGAATCGGCCCATGTGGGCCGCGCACGGGAACTGTGACGCGTTCCAGCGGTCTGCTTCCGCGCGTCAGTTCCCCCATTGCCGCGGGCGTCGAGCCTCGTTCCACTGCGCCTGAAACGTTATCCTGCGCCATCCATCCCACCGGAGGTTCCAACGATGCGTCATCGAACTTTGTCCAGTGCCATCCTGGCGTTGCTGTTGATTCCCGCGTTGTCGTTCGCACAAGCGACAAAGCCGGAGCAAAAGCCGCACGCACCCGGGGCCAAGCCCGCGGCGCCGGCGGGCAGCGAGCAAAGGGAATCGCCATTCGACGAAATGGATACGAATCACGATGGCGTCGTGACGCGTGAAGAATTCATGGCCTTCCGGGACAAGCGCTTCAAGGAGCTCGACACCAACCACGACGGCAAGGTGACTCCGGAAGAAGTCGCGCACGCGCCCGAGCTCATGCAACGCAACATGCGCATCGCGAACCGGATGGTCCAGTCGATGGATCCCAACCACCTCGGTTACGTGACGCAAAAGGAATGGGACGCACAGTCGGAGAAGCGCTTCAAGGCCATGGACAAGGATGGCACCGGCAAGGTGAAGAAACCCGAGGAGCGCGCGCCGAAGATGAGGGGGCGTCAACCGGGCAAGCCCCTGCAGCCCATCCCGCCGAACAAGCCGCTGCAACCCGTCCCGCCGCCGACCCCCGGCGGACACTGAGGTTCTGCTTCATCCGGCACGGCCAGAAATCCCCGCCGCCATGCCGATCCGGGGACCGCAGGGTCAGGGACGACCGCTGCGGGGTGAGCGTGGCTGGGCAGGTGGCATCGTTCCCGTCGCCGGTGCGATCCTGGTCGAAGGCGCACCCGACCGCATGCCTGATGGCGACGTCAGGATTGGCTGTCGATAGCTTCCGTGCCCGGGCCCCCACGATCCGCCGGGCGAATGGTTGCCATGGCCATGCCAACGCGGAGACACGTATGCCGGGTAGCCGTCGGACCAGGAACCCCAATAACCGCCGGCATAGGGATAGCCGTAGCCGTAGCCACAGCACCACGACGGCGAATAGTACGAGCCGTAGTAGCCGACTCCCCCGTAGTACGACACCGAAGGATCCGGGGCGATCCCGTAATAGGCATCGCCGGCAGAGCCATCACCCCGGATGTAACTGTAGCCGGGGGTGTAGTAGCAACCACCGAGCAGTATCGTGGCGGCCCCTGCGATCCAGAGTCCCTGATGCAATTTCTTCATGGCCTGAACCCTCCGCATCGCAGCATGCACGCGCCGCGTTGAATGCAGTCTGAGCGCCCCCGGCATTACCGTCCCCGGACTTCGGATGATCCCGCGATTCCGCGGCACGTCGCCATCGTGGCTACCGGCGCGCGTTCATCGATGCCCTGATCCGCCAAAGCCAGGAGGCGAGCGTCACGTGCCGCGGCGGAAAGCGCGCCCGTCGCGGCAACTTCATCGTAAAAGCGCCGCCACTGGCCGTCCGCGTCCCTGAACATCTGCGCGAATGCCGGGATCCATTGTTCATACAGGCCAAACGGCAGCAGCTTCGCGTTGTTGATCGGTCCCGCCACCCAGGCATCGTAACGGTGGTGGCCGGGCCAGTCGTGGTCGCGCCATGGAGCGTACGCGGCGCGGAACGATTCGATTGCCGCCTGCTTCCCGGCACGCAGGTCACCCGGCGGTTTTCGTTGCGCGTAGATCGCGGCGAGTTCGTCGCGCAGGTCAAGCACACGTCGTGCGAACGCGGTATCAAACGCGCCGGAATCATCGATCGCGTCAGGAACGCCACGCACCCGGTGCCACTCGCACAAACCTTGCCGCCCGACGAAGCTGGCGAACGACTCGTTGAACGTCGTATCGCCCGCAAGGTAATACTCCTGGTGCGCCAATTCGTGGAAGATCATGCGATCGAGCGTATCGGCATCCCACCGCAACATCGTGCCGAGAACGGGATCGGCGAACCAGCCGAGCGTCGAGAATGCCGCGGCGCCTTCGATCCAGGTGTCATCGCCCCGCTCCTGCAGGCGCTTCGCAGCGCGCCGCGCATGGTCCTCGTCGAAGTACCCCTGGTAGGCGACGCAGCCGGTGAGCGGGAAGCAATGCCGGATCGGCTCGACCGAGAATTCACGTGTCGCCAGGACATTCCACGTCACGTACGGCCGATCCAGCGCCACGAACGTCGTGTAGCTCCGGTTGCGCGGCAGGTCGAGCTGGTCCGACGCAAACCGGCGTGCCGCTTCGGCCTGCCGCAACAACGCACGGTCGTGTTCCGTCAGCCGCGGGTCCCGGATGGCACGGTCCAGCGGCTCCCGGCGGGCGAGCAGCGACAGTTCACCCCGCGCAACATGCACGGCATACCCGAGGCTCGCGCAGCCGTCGAGCAGGGCCGCGGCCAACAACGCCATCGTGGCTCCGGTCAGCCGCCTCAGGAACGCGGCAACGAGTCGTCGACGCCCGGCTTTCGCCGCGACATCATCCGCGCTCGTTCGCCCGAACGGTCTATTTGGCCTTGACGTTGTCGGTCGCCCTGATGAAAGCGGCGACGTTGTCGTGCAGTTGCCGCAGCGATGGCAAGTGGGCGTAGACCATGTGCCCCGATTCGTAGTAGTGCGTTTCGATGTGATCGGTGAGGTTCGCCGGAATCGGCAGGTGCTTCATTTCGTAGTCGGCCGTGAAGAATGGGGTTGCAAGGTCGAAGTAGCCCGAGTTCAGCATGACGCGCAGACGCGGGTTGTACTTCATGGCCGCGGCAAGGTCCGGCATCACGTTCGGCATGCCGGGAATCGCGAACGGCGCGCCCGGCTGCTTGTGCTCCCATTTCCAGTTCGAGAAGTCGGCATCGGCGAAGAGTTTGTAGGTCAGGTCCTTGCCGAACTTCAGGTCCTTGCGCACGTAATCGTTGAATGCCGAAAAATACGCGGACGAGATCGCGGCGGATTGCGGGTCGTAGGCGGCGTCCTTGTCCAGGGCATCCATCACCGGTCCGGAGAAGCGGGAGTCGAGGCGCCCGGTCGTGAGGCCTTCATCGAGCTGGAGGGTGTGCTCGAACTCGCCACCGCTGACGCGCAGGTTCGCACGCTCGAGGTAGTCGACCGGCAACGACGTGTAGCGATGCAGCTTCTCGGCGATGGCGCGCTTGTGGGCGGTATCGATCGAATTGCCCTGTGCCAGCGCCTGCGCGTACTCGCCCATCGCGAAGCCCTCGACCTCGCGCAGCAACGACGGCAGGTCGGTGAAGCCCTGCAGCTTGTGGTGGTACCACGCCGTCGCCGCATAGGTCGGCAGTGCCAACTGGTAGGCCAGGTCGACCCCCGGATCGATTTGCGGGAAGTCGATCAGCATGCTGACGTTCAGTACCTGCGACAGCAGCACGACACCATTCAAGTCGATGGCTTTCCCGCTTTGCAGGAGATTGGAGAGAATTGCGGAGCGGGTCGTGCCGTAACTCTCGCCGAACAGGTACTTCGGCGAGTTCCAGCGCCCGTACTGCGACAGGAACTTGCCGATGAACTGGGCGAACGCCTCGGCATCGGGATCGGTGCCGAAGTACGCTTTCGGACCTTTCTCGAGATCGGCGAATTCCCCGAAGCCGGTGCCCGGCGCATCGACGAAGACGAGATCGCAGACATCGAGCAGGCTGTCGTCGTTGTTGACGATCCCGTACGGTGCCGGCGGCGTGTGCGTGTCGTCCGCGGTGACGACCCGGCGTGGGCCGAAGGCACCCATGTGCAGCCAGATCGTCGAAGATCCGGGTCCCCCGTTGTACAGGAACATCAACGGACGCCGCGACGGATCGGCACCCTTCCTGAAATACGCCGCGTACGACATCGTCGCCGACGGCTCGTTCTTCTTGTCGGTCAGCAGCAGTGTCCCTTCCACCGCGCGATAGGCGATGCTGCGTCCGCCGATCGTGACTTCGCCTTCGGTGTCCGACTGCTTCGCCTCGAGCTTGACCGGCGGCGTCTCGTGCCCCTTGGCCGCCGCGTGGCCATCGGGCTTGGCGGATGACTCATCCGCTCCCGCGGGTTGCAAGGCCAGCGCGGATGCGACCAGGATCGAAGCGAAGACCGGAAGCCACCTTTTCATAAGTCCCCCAAAGCGGAACGACCATGTGCAGGCGCTGGCACGAAGCCTCTCGCCGCGGCGAGGGCTCCCGTCCGCACCTGAAACCGGAACCTTGCGAAGTTTCGCGAATGCGACGGCGTTCGCCATGCGCCGGAAGTCATGGCACGCATGCTCGGCACGCATGCTTGCCACGCGCACCGGCCCTTGCAGCCACCGCAGCTTCCGGTCCGATCAGGACCCAGGCGCGACGCCGACCGTGGGGGTCGACCGCGTGGAGTTCGCTGCGCGGAAAGGGCCGGCTTCGAATGCCACGACGCCTGCACCGGCGTTTCGCGAAACCACGTCCGGCCCCCCCGACACCACCACCCGGTTGCGGCCGCGTTGCTTCGCGTCGTAGAGCGAGCGGTCGGCGCACTTGAGCCACTCATCGACATCGCGCAGGTCCGCGCTCGCGGGGCATACGCCAATGCTGACCGTTCCAGTCGCCGAGCCGCCGTGGGACAGCACGCGTTCCGCGCTCTCCCGGATCCGATCGGCAACCTGTGCCGCTTCGGTGATCCCGGTGCACGGCAGCACCACCACGAATTCGTCGCCACCGTAACGTCCCGGCGTATCACCGGCCCGCGTGTGCTGGCGGATGACGCCGGCCATGCGTCGGATCAGCAGGTCCCCAGCGGGGTGGCCGTGCTGGTCATTGAAGGACTTGAAACGGTCGATGTCGAGGATCATCAGCGCAGCCGGCTGGCCGCGCTCGCAATACCGCTGCAACTCGGTGTCGGCAACCGACTCCCAATGGCAGCGTGAAGGCAGGCCGGTCAGGCTATCGGTCCGGGTGACCGCTTCGAGCTTGCGGTTCAGCTCCCGGGTCGACCGCATCAGTTCGAACATCGTTGTTGCCAGCACGACCGGATAGACGACGAGCATCGGCAAGCAAGCGAGGATTTCGTTCATGCCCGACGCGAACCGGACCGACCAGCCCGTCGCCAGGGCGGTCACCGCGCACCCCGCAAATGCCGCGGGAACGCTACGCGCCAGCATCGGCCAGCCACCGGCCATGATGGAGCCGGAAACCAGCATGGTCACGATCAGGGCACTCGGCAGCAGGTTGAAACGCATCAACGCGATCACGATGCCGGCGATGGCCGCATCGACGAGGAAATTGCGGAACTCGGCGGCAACCGGATTCCGGGAGCGGTACGACGCCAATGCAGCGATGTGCGGCCAGACGAAGCACAGCGGCGCCAGGAGCCATACCGCCGTTTCCGAAATCACCTGGCGCAGGACCACGGCGACGGCTGCAAAGGCCAGCGCCATCCCGAGGGTGCGCAAGCGATGGCAGCGAACTATGAATCGTCGCTCGTGAGATTCCAGCGTGCGTCGTTCCATGCCTGTGCCGATGGTTCCCGTGGGAACCGCCCTCCCCCAGCCGAGAAGCTGAATTCCGGTCCAGACCGCCTGGATGACGGCATGAAACGGGTCCCGGTTGGAGTACAGCAATTAGAGTGCCAACCGGCGGAGAGGAAGCCTTCACCGCGCTGCTGCGCCGTTCGACGGCAACGCCCCGGGGCTCGCGGAAGGAAAGTGACGGTCCGGTAACAGGGCGCGATATGCACGGTCCTGGTCCGTCCAGATGCCCCCGTCCCGCCGAACCGCCACGCCAAACCGATCATGCGCCGGGCCGAGGTTCGCCGAATCCCGGTGCAGGTGGGATACTTCTTCCCCATCCAACCTGCCAAGGAGATCGGCATGACCGATTCGATTTATCCCTCACCATCGGCCGAGTTGTCGCGCCATCGCCACGAGCTCGCGCCCGAAATCGATACCGCATTCCACGAGTTCAGCCGCCAGGTGTTTGCCGACGGTGCCCTGCCGGGGAAAACGAAGCAGCTGATCGCCGTTGCAGTTGCGCATGTCACCCAGTGCCCTTACTGCATTCGCGGGCATACGCGCGCCGCGAAGCGTGCCGGCGCGACACCGCAGGAGCTGATGGAGGCCGTCTGGGTTGCCGCGGAGATGCGGGCCGGAGGCGCCTTCGCCCACTCGGCCTTGATGCTCGACACGCTGGGACTCGGCACACTACAGCCCGCCAGCGCCCCGTAACGCCCGCGGTCGCGGCACTCGATGGAATGCGGGGTGGCGCGACAGCGCGCGATCCCCTCGCCTCTCGTCTCCGTGCCGCGATCGGGCACTTCGACGCCCCCGCCGGATGCGCTGCAGCCGGAGTCCCGGCTACCAGATCAAATCGTCGGGAACGCCGTCGTCGGCCGCGGGTTCCGATTCCTGCCCGCACAGGAGAGCGAGCGCAGCAGGATCGATCGCGCCCGCCGCGAGTGCCACGTCCCGGGTGACCAGCAGGTAGCGTCCGCCATAGTGCACGACACCCAGCTCGCCGCCATTGAGTCTCGGTAGCTGCTCCGAGGTGACGTGGATCCGGCGGATGCGGTTTCCGTGCGGGAAGTGACGCGTCAGTTCGGCAGCTTGATCGTTCAGATGGCAGCCGTCGAGCAGTGCGCCGAGCTCCCGGTGGCGGCGCTTCTTCTCGCGCGCCCGTTGCTCGACATCACGCTGCAAGGCCGCCCGCTCCGCCTGGTCGGCGCGTGCACGCAGCGCGAACGCGCGCGCGAGATCCATGTCGGGCATCGCCGGTTTTTTCGTGCCGACATCACTCGCGCCGCTGGCCTTTCCTTGTCGCGGAGTCGACTTGCCGGTTTCCCGCCGCGGCTCGGCGCTGGCCGGCTTCGACTTGAAGCCCGCCTTCAACAACTGGTCGCGCAGGGATTCGGACATCGGCTGTCACCGCAATGACGGCGGACTGCGGCATCACTCAGTAATGTGGGGGCGGCGGCTCGTCGTGCACATCATGCGCCAGTGCGATGCGCAATTGCCGGTGATCGGCACTCAAGCGCTCCAGCAATACGCAAGCTTCCCGAAGCTTGCGATCGTGCTCGGCGATCGTCGACCCAAGGCTCGCCAGCGAGTCTTCGATGAACGCGACACGCACCTCGAGCTCGGTTACCCGGTCGGCCATCACGTTGGTCATGGCCGGCCTCCGGTCGGAAGCGACTCGACGAACTGGCGTCCATGGCGCGGTCCTCCGAACCCGGACGCTTCACGCGCTGCAAGCGCAAAGTCGGCACGTGCCATCTCGTCCACCAGCGTTGCGAAATCGACTTCAGGCTGCCAGCCGAGCTGACGGTGTGCAAGTCCCGCGTCCCCCACCAGCGTATCGACCTCGGCCGGCCGGAAGTACTGGCGGTGGATCCTGACGATGACACCCCCGGCCTTCAACCGGAGCGCGCGATCCGCAACCGAAACAACGGTCGCGTGCTCGTCCGCGCCACTTCCGCTGAACTCGAGTTCGATGCCCATGGCCCGGGCCGCCGCGTACACGAAGTCGCGCACCGAGTGCTGCACCCCGGTCGCGATGACGTAGTCGCACGGCTTGTCCTGCTGCAGCATCAGCCATTGCGCCCGGACGTAGTCCCGCGCGTGGCCCCAGTCCCGGCGCGCATCGAGGTTGCCGAGGTACAGGCTGTGCTGGAGTCCGTGCGCGATTCGCGCGAGCCCGCGCGTGATCTTGCGCGTCACGAACGTCTCACCGCGCAACGGCGACTCGTGGTTGAACAGGATGCCGTTGCAGGCGTACATGCCCCATGCTTCCCGATAGTTCACGGTGATCCAGTACGCGTAGAGTTTCGCCGCGCCGTAGGGCGAGCGCGGGTGGAACGGCGTCGATTCCCGTTGCGGCGTTTCACGCGTCAGGCCGTACAGCTCCGATGTCGACGCCTGGTAGAACCGGCACCGGTCCCCCAGGCGGAGCACGCGCATCGCCTCGAGCAACCGCAACGTGCCGACGCCGTCGGCGTTCGCGGTGTATTCCGGTTCCTCGAACGAAACCGCCACGTGACTTTGTGCGGCGAGATTGTAGATCTCGTCCGGCTGCACCTGCCCGACGACCCGCAGCAAGCTGGTCGAGTCGGTCATGTCGGCGTAGTGCAGGTCGACGCCCTGGGCCGTCTCGTCGAGTTCGCGATGCAAATGGTCGATGCGCTCGGTGTTGAACGACGAGGCCCGCCGCTTGATGCCGTGGACCGCATAGCCCTTGGCGAGGAGCAATTCGGCGAGGTACGCGCCGTCCTGTCCCGTGATGCCGGTGATCAGCGCACGCTTCTGGCTCATCGGGCGGTCCCGCCGTTCGTGGAACGATGGTAGTGGCGGCTACGCCCGACCGGAAGGCCGGTGTCCCGGCCGCACGACGCTGCGGCCACGGCCGATCCCGTAATACGCGATTCCGGCCGCTTCGACCGTCGCCGGGTCGAGCACGTTGCGGCCGTCGAAGATCACGCGCGCGGAAAGCGAGTCCCGCAGCCGCGCGAGATCGGGACTGCGGAATTCCTTCCACTCGGTGACGATCGCCAGCGCGTCGGCACCCGCAAGCGCCGCCTGAGCGCTGTCGCACAACACGAGGTCCGTGCGCTCACCGAACAGCCGCCGCGCCTCGCCCCGCGCCTCCGGGTCGTATGCCTGCACGCGCACGCCTGCCGACCAGAGCTGCTCGAGCAGCACTCGGCTCGGTGCTTCGCGCATGTCGTCGGTGTCGGGTTTGAACGCGAGTCCCCAGAGCGCGAAAGTCGAACCGCGCAACCGGTCGCCGAAATGCCCGCGAATCCGGGTGAACAGCCGCGCCTTCTGCGCGGTGTTGACCGCCTCGACCGCGTCCAGCATGCGTGGCTCGCAGTCGTGCCGCCGCGCGGTGTGGCCAAGTGCCCGGACATCCTTGGGAAAGCACGATCCGCCGTAACCGACCCCCGGATAAATGAAGTGATAGCCGATGCGCGGGTCGGCGCCAATCCCGCGCCGCACCTGCTCGATGTCCGCACCGACCTGTTCGGCGATTCCCGCCATCTCGTTCATGAAGCTGATCTTGGCCGCCAGCATCGCGTTGGCGGCGTATTTCGTGAGCTCGGCCGACCGCACGTCCATGACGACCATCCGCTCGTGATTGCGGTTGAACGGCGCGTACAGCGCCTTCAGGATGTCGATGGCGCGCGCAGAGTTCGCGCCGATGACGATGCGATCCGGCTTCAGGCAATCCTGGACCGCGCCGCCCTCCTTCAGGAATTCCGGATTCGACGCGACATCGAACTCGACCGTCGCACTTCTCGCAGCCAGCTCATGGGCGATCGTCTCGGCCACGGCATCGGCGGTTCCCACCGGGACCGTCGACTTGTCGACCACCAGCGCGTACGCCGACAGGTGCCGACCGATCGTCGTGGCGACGTCGAGCACGTGCGAAAGGTCGGCTCCGCCGTCTTCGTCCGGAGGCGTACCGACGGCGATGACGATGACGGATCCGTGGCTGACGGCAGCCGCTGCGTCGGTGGTGAACCGCAACCGGCCACTGGCCCGATTGGTCCGTACCAGCGGCTCGAGCCCCGGTTCGTAGATCGGCATTTCGCCGCGCTCGATGCGGGCAATCTTTTCCGCATCGACGTCGACGCAAACGACCTCATTGCCGACCTCGGCGAGACAGGCCCCGGTCACGAGGCCGACATAGCCCGTTCCGAAGATCGTCACCTTCATGCCATCGGCTCCCCGTCAAAGGAAAGGCGCGCCCGACCGCTGCGCGCCTTCCGTACCGGTCACGCCAGCGATTACTTGCCGGCGGACTTGGCCTTCGGCTCGGCCTTCGCGGCCGGGCCCTTGGCCGCGGTGTTCTCGATGCCGAGCAACTCGACTTCGAAGATCAGCGTCGCGTCCGGGCCGATCGGCCCCGGGCCATGCGCGCCGTATGCAAGATCGGACGGAATGAAGAACTTGTACTTCGAACCGACCGGCATCAACTGCAAACCCTCGCTCCAGCCCTTGATCACGCCGTTCAGCGGAAACGTCGCCGGTTGGCCGCGTTTGTAGGAACTGTCGAACTCGGTGCCGTCGAGCTTCGTTCCCTTGTAGTTGACCTTGACGGTATCGGTGGCCTTCGGCTTCGGACCGGTGCCTTCCTTCAACACCTCGTACTGCAGGCCATCGGCCGTCGTCTTGATGCCGGCCTTGGACTTGTTCTTCGCAAGGAACGCTTCGCCGTCCTTCTTGTTCTTCTCGGCCGTCGCCTTCTCGTCAGCGAGACGCTTCGCCTGGAGCTGCTGCATGTACGCCTGGCGAACCTTCAACGCTTCGTCTTCGCTCATGGTCGGCTTGCCGCCGCTGACGACGGTCTCCATCGCCTTCTCGAGCGTCTTCATGTCGACGTCGTCCTTGATGCGCATCAGGTTGCGGCCAATGTCCATGCCGACCATGTAGCTGATCTTTTCCTTGTCGAGCTTGACCGGCGGCGACGCCGGTTGCTGTGCCGCCGGCTTGATCGCCGGCGCGGGCTTGTGTTCGGGTTGGGCGGCCACGGCGATGCCGATACCGAGCACCGCGGCGAGCGACGCCACGAAAAACGTCTGCGGAAAATAACGCGTCATGTGAACTCCTGAGCTGGTCCAAATCGGGGGCTGACCGCGGGGATGTATCGCCGCACGCCTGGCGTGCGCCGACCGGGAAGTCTCGGCGGGGCCGCGTATTGTGGACGCCGGACCGGCCGATGGCAACGTCTTGGCCGCCGGACGACTCGATCGCAGTCGCAGGCGGACCCGGGTCCACTCGATGACCGATGGGGGGTTGACATCTTTTGGAATACTGTTATAGTTCACTACAACACCAGTTCAATAGGGCACCGACCGGAGGCCATCATGTACGAGAAGCTCGCCATTCGACTCGCCGTCGCCGCCGTCTCCATTGCCACCGGCGCCGGCATCGTAGCCCTCTCGCATCGCAGCGCCTCGACTGCCGGGGTGGCGCCCGCTGCGACGCTGGCGGACCCGCAGGTCTTGGCATCGTTGCCAGGCCATGGCGTCGACGCCAACACGATCACCGTGTTGCCGACCATCACCGTTACCGCCGACCCCACCCCGGTGCTCCCCACCGTCGTGGTCACGGCGAGCGCGATTCCCGTGTTGCCGACGATCGTGGTCACCCCGGACCAGGACGACGTCGAACTTGCCTTCGCGTCTGCCAGAGCCGAAAGCCCGACAACCCGCTCGTCGGGTAGCTCGGCTGGCGAATCGGCACCGGCGACGCGCGGGGCCGCAATGGGCATGCCCTACTATTCCTTCGGGCACTCGCCACAAGGACTCAACGGACGTCCGCAATGACTGGAATGACATGGAATGACGCGACGCCGATCTATCGCCAGCTGCGCGATCGGGTGGTGGCGATGATCCTGGACGGCGCACTCAAGCCGGGCGACGCGCTGCCCTCCGTGCGGCAGGTCGCCAGCGAGTTCCAGATCAACCCGATCACGGTGTCCAAGGGCTACCAGTCGCTCGTCGACGAGAGCATGGTCGAGAAACGCCGCGGCCTCGGCATGTACGTCGCCGAGGGTGCGCGCGACGCGCTGCTCGCGTCCGAACGCGAGCATTT
>JAXMHA010000016.1:0-65716 GCA_046347015.1 Lysobacterales bacterium
CGGGTGCCCGCGGCGATTCGACCCAGACCGCGAAGGCAGTCAGCACGATCAACGGCCATCCGAATGCGAGCAGCAACCCGGCGCTGGCGACATCGAACGCACGCTTGGTGATTACCCGCAGTTGCGAGGAGTTGAAACCGTCCGAGAACACCAGCCACGAGGGATCGACGTCGAGGCGCACCCGGCCGGATTCGCGCTCGACGAACGTGCTGAGATCCGTGACTGCGATGCCGTGCTGGCGGCAGTCGAGCAATTCCGACATCGGCAGGACGCCACGGCGATTGTCCGGGCCGACGACGATTTCGTCGATCAGCAGTTCCGCGGCAAGCTCGCGCAGCGGCCTCTCCGGGAACAGGACCAACTCTGCGGGCGCGAGGGTTCGCTCGTCACCGAGGGTGACATAGCCGACGACGCGAAAGCCCCGGCGGTCGGTCCGGCGCCGCATCCGGCGGGCGATCAACGTGGCCTGCTCGCCGGCGCCGAGCACCAGGATCCGGCGCTTGAGCTGTTCGACGTCAACGACCCGTTCGAATCCCGCCCGGAACACGGCCACGCCGACGAAGCCGAGCGACAGCGCGATGCCGAGGACGCCACGGCCGACGTAAGTCTCCGGAATCATGAAATACAGGACCGCCAGCGCCACTGCGCCGATGACGAACGCAGCGAACTGCCGCGCCAGCACGCCGAACCACGATTCACGCAGGTGGCGCTGGTACATCCCGAGCGCCGCCATCATGAGGACGATGATGCCGGCGAACTCGATGGACCGGTGCAGGAGGTGGGAAGTGAACTCGGCCAGCGAATCCGGATCGCGGAAGAACCGGATCCACGTCGCGAGCCACAACGCGAGGATGAGCAGGCTGAACTCCGCGACCCCGAGGATCAGGGGCCAGCGCAGCCGCAGTTGTCGCACCAGACGCAACATTCGCGTACCCGGTCCTTGGTGGGCCGCGTGCAGGCGGCCGACCGCCTGTTCCGGCGGCTCGATCGCGGCACGCAGTTGGGACATGTCGGACACCCTGAATGATATACCGCAAGCAACGATGCAAATCGCGCGCCAATTTCCCCTGCCGATGTAGGAAATTGGCGCGGCGTTGCGCAGGAACCGCACCCGCGCTTGCCATCCGCGGCAACGATCGGCAAGGCGTGGATCGCACCTCGGTTCCCGGTGGCCACGACACGTCACACCCGGCGCCCATTCGTGACGCGCGTCGCGCGGTGTGTCCAGCCACGGCCCGGGTAACCGCCCGCCACCGGCAAGCCCCCGGTGATCCGTCACGCCCGTTGGTGCGGCGTTTGGCGATTGTTCCGGGACCGAGCAGGTATCATCTCGCACCCGCCGGCCACCGGCGGTACCGAATTCCTGCCGAGGGAGCCGTTCGTCCATGTGTGGAATCGTTGGCGCGATCGCGTCGCGCGACATCACGCCGATCCTGATCGGGGGCCTGCACCGGCTCGAGTACCGTGGGTACGACTCGACCGGAGTCGCCATCGTCGACGCGGCCGGCGCCGTGCAGCTGCGCCGCGCGGTCGGCAAGGTGACGCGACTGGAGGAAAAGATCGCGGCGGCGCCCCTCGCGGGCTCGATCGGGATCGCCCACTCGCGCTGGGCGACGCACGGCCGGGTGACCGAGGCCAACGCTCACCCGCATTTGTCGGACCACCGCATCGCCGTCATCCACAACGGCATCATCGAAAACCATGCCGAACTGCGCGCTGAACTCGAAGCGAAGGGTTACGTTTTCGATTCCGAAACCGACACCGAGGTCATCGCCCACCTGATCCGCGACTATGTCGCCCAGGGACTCGACCTCACGGCGGCGGTGCGCGAAGCGGTGCAACGCCTGCGCGGCGCCTACGCCATCGTCGTGCTCGACAGCGAGGCGCCCGACCGGATCCTGGTCGCGCGCATCGCGAGCCCCCTCGTCATCGGCCTCGGCGCCAACGACGAGAACTTCGTGGCTTCGGACGCTCAGGCCCTGTTGCCGGTCACGCGACACTTCCAGTTCCTCGAGGAAGGCGATGTCGCCGACGTTCGTCGTGACAGCATCGTCATCTACGGCGCCGACGGCGCAATCGTCGAGCGCAAGGTGCACGAATCCAGCCTGTCGGCCGATGCGGTCGAGCGGGGCGAATACCGGCACTACATGCTGAAGGAGATCTTCGAGCAGCCCCGCGCGATTGCCGACACCCTCGAGGGGCGCGTCGCCGCCGGCCGGATCCTGCCGAACATCCTCGGCGTCGACGCCGACGCGCTGCTGGCGAAGGTCCGCGGCGTCCACATCGTCGCGTGCGGCACGAGCTTCCACGCCGGTCTCGTCGCGCGTTACTGGGTCGAGGCGTTCGCCGGGATTCCGTGCAGCGTCGAGATCGCGAGCGAATACCGCTATCGCCACGTCGCCGTGCCCGAAGGGACCCTGTTCGTCGCGGTGTCGCAGTCCGGCGAGACCGCGGACACGCTGGCGGCACTGCGGGAGGGGCGCGCGCGCGGTTATGTCGGGGCGCTGGCGATCTGCAACGTGCCCGAGTCGAGCCTCGTGCGCGAGTGCCAGCTCGCGCTGATGACGCGTGCCGGCCCCGAGATCGGCGTGGCGTCGACGAAGGCGTTCACGACCCAGCTGACCGCGCTCGCGATGTTCGCGCTGGAGCTCGCGCGACTCAAGGGCATCGATGCCGGGCGTTACGCGAAGCTCGTCGAGGAACTCTCGAGCCTGCCGCGCCGGGTCGACGCAGTGCTCGCGCTCGAGCCGCGCATCGCCAAGCTCGCCGAGCACTTCGTGCAAAAGCAGCACGCACTGTTCCTCGGGCGCGGCGTGCACTATCCGGTCGCACTCGAAGGCGCACTGAAGCTGAAGGAAATCTCGTACATCCATGCCGAAGCGTATTCGGCCGGCGAGCTCAAGCACGGGCCACTCGCCCTCGTCGACGAGAACATGCCGGTGATCGCGGTGGCGCCCAACAACCAGTTGCTCGAAAAACTGAAGTCGAACCTCGAGGAGGTCCGCGCGCGCGGCGGCGAGTTGTTCGTCTTCGCCGACACCGACGTGCCGCTCCAGCAGAACGGCGAACGCGGGGCGATCATCAAGGTCGCGTCCGGCGGTGGCCTTACCGCGCCGGTCGTATTCACCGTGCCGTTGCAGCTCCTCGCCTACCACGTCGCCGTGCTGCGCGGCACCGACGTCGACCAGCCGCGCAACCTCGCCAAGTCGGTGACGGTCGAATAGGGGTCCGCGCCACCGTCTCGTGCCGGATTCGTCAGGGAAGAACTCGCGGACGTGACGAAAACAACGAGCGCAGCGCGAAGAAGAGGATAACGATCAGGATGACGAGTGCCAGCACGCCGAGCAGCGTGCACTCCCGCGGATCCGGTGTCGGAACCGTCTTGTCGATGTCCGTTGTCATGAGGTTGTTGCTCCTTCCGCCCGACAAGCGATCGGAACAGCGCCGTGTGTGCCGGCCTTGATCAACCTGCGCCGAATTTCGGGTAAGTCCACGACTGCGTCTCCCTTCAGACGAATCCGATCCGCCGCGGCCCGTCGGCACGCATGGCGACTTCCCGGCCCAGCGCATCCAGCACCTCGCGTGCGTTGGCAAATGGTGCGACTGCGTGGCGACGCCCCACCAGCGCAAAGTCGCCGGGGGTGAGGCAGCTCATGCGTGCCATGTCGGCCAGACTGTTTTCGTCGTGGGCGATGCCGCAACCGTCCAGCATCCGCTTGAACATGCGCAGCGATTGTTCCGTCCGCATGTAGTCCACGCGAACCTTGTAGTCGAAGCGGCGCAAGGCGGCGCGATCAAGACGACCCATCAGGCTCGTCGTGAGCCGCTGGCGCGCGGCGCGGAAGTACGGGCGCAGTTGCTCGAGCATGGGCGCCGGCAGCAGGTTCTGGAGATGCTGCTCGGCCATCGCCAGCGTCAGGGCCTGCGCCGGCGTCAGGCCGGGAAGGTCGAAACTCGGCGCATCCTTCTGCCAGTTCCAGCCGTAGGGTTTCTCGCGGTCGTCGCAGGCGATGGGGAACGCACTCGACAGTTCGTTGAGGTCGCGTTGAAGCGATCGTTGCGTGATCTCGAAACCGTCGTCGGCCAGCTTCTGGCGCAACGCCTGCACGGTGATCTTGGCCGGGTAGCGCGGCACGAGGCGCAGCATGCTCCACTGGCGCAGCAAGGCATCCCGATGCCTGGACATGGCCGCAATCCGGTAGTGTGAGGTTGGCATGCGCTGGCGCCGCGTCTCGTTGCGCGCCTTGTCGCATGGTTCCGCGACAATCTGCGTCGCAGTGGACTCCCTG
The DNA here is from genome assembly GCA_046347015.1 of Lysobacterales bacterium. Classification (GTDB taxonomy): domain Bacteria; phylum Pseudomonadota; class Gammaproteobacteria; order Xanthomonadales; family Rhodanobacteraceae; genus Dokdonella_A. The sequence continues at coordinate 4,290 of JAXMHA010000016.1, forward strand.
TCAATGTTCGCCGCGCACACCGATGATCATCGTTTCCAGACGCCAGATCGAGATGGCCGATTCCGGGGTGTCGTGCGTTTCAACGGTGGCGTGGCCATTCCGGCACTTGGGTGAATCGCATCGGATCGCGGCCCCTGCCGTACGATCGATTGGCTTCTACCCCTTGTGGCACTCCACCACGAAGTAGCCGTGGAACATCTCGCGCAGCAGCGGAACGCGCGCCAGTGGAGCGGTGAACCGGCCGATGCGTGAACCCTGCCCGATACCGTAAACGTGCAGCGCGGTCCGGCTGAACTTGCTGTACTTGAGGAGTTTCGACACCTCCGCCAGCGTGATCTTGTTGAGGTGCTCGCCCGGCCGGTCCGCGAGATCGTAGATCCACTCCCAGCGCCGCACCGGGGGGTCGCTGTCGTGGCGGACCGGCCGATACCACGGTTGCACCAGGCGCCAGCGGATCGCGTTGAGGATGTCCTCGTCGCTGAAGAACACGTTCACCCACGGGAACAGGCCGGTATGCGATCCGCTCGGGCTGTACCAGCCGATGCTGCCCGCGTAGAGCACGCCGCCGGGTCGCAACGCGTCGAATGCGCGGCGCACGACGGCTACCGGCGAGCGTACATGCTCGATGGAATCGAACATCATCGCGATGTCGACGGATTCGGACGGCAACGGTTCGTCTTCACCGACGTGCCGGAACGACAGCACGCCCCGAGTCTCCGGATACAACTCGGCACACCAACGCCGTGCGCCGTCGATGTCGGCGGCATCGATATCGACGCCGAGCACCGAGCGAGCGCCGCGCGTCGCGAGGTACGCCGCGCGCCCGCCAAGGCCGCAGCCGATCGACACGATGTCCTTCCCGGACGGATCGAACCCGGGCAGCATCGCGAGCAGCCGCGGCGTCGAGTCGTACTGCGCCCGGACGTAGTCCTCCGGCGGGATGCGCGCACCGGTGGCCGGTGGTGCATGCCGCGACTTGCGGCGCAGATACGCACGCAGTATCCATTGTGATGGTCCAGTCATCGTCCTTGCCTGCCTTCTGTGAAACGGCGTGGGCCGCCGTCACGATCATTTCGATGGATTTCGTGCCCGTGCAGGTCAACGACGCAGCGCGATCATCGCACCGGGCGCTCCGGCGGCTTCCGGAGCCTCCGTGCCCGGCGGCCGCGGCTCGTTGAAGCGCAACGTCAGGTTCGCCCACCAACGGCTGCGCCACATGCGCAGCACTTCCACCGGTCGCACGTGAGTACTCATCATCCGCTTGTACGACCCCGTGCCGGTCAGGAAGTCGTAGGTGCCACACCCGTCGGCCAGCGCATGCTCGATCGCAAGCCAGTGGACAAGGAATCCCGGCCGATCGTTGCGCGGAACCAGGTTCGGTCGGTTGCCGCCGTTGTAGCAATAGATCCCGCCGCGATGGACGAGGTGATAGTAGTACCCCACTTCGGCGTCTCCGGCCAGGACGCGGCAGATCCTCGGCAGGCCGCTGTCGAAGTATTGCCGGAACAACGTCTCGTGGAAGCAGCGAAAGTGCCCGCCCGCGAAAGCGCCGCCGTATCCCAGCGCGCGCCAGTGGCGGGTGTGAAGCTCGGCGAGGCGTTCGAGCCAATCGAGTGCGGTTGCCATGTCGCGCGCGATCTCGAACCGGATTGGCCCCAGCCTCTCGTAGGCGCGTCGCGTCTGCCGCAGTCCACTGCGCGTGCTCGCCGAGAGCGCGGCCAGATAGCTGCCGCCGGCGGCGCGGATGCCCGCGAGGTCGACGAGATAGGCAGGTGATTCCAGAGGCCGCGCCGAAAGCCGCCACGTCGCGGGCAACACCGAACGCACGTCGCCACCGTCGGCGCTGACCGGTATCCGCAATTCGGTACGGCGCCAACCGGCGCGATCGAGACCGGTGAACAACGCCGCGTACGCCGCCGTCCGTTGTCCCCGGCGTGCGAGGAGGCCTCCGTATTCGATCGTCAAATCATCGAGGGCCATTTCGCCGGTCATCTGCATCCGTGCGATCCGGCCGCCGATCAGCCGCGAACGCCCGCTGCGCGGCGCATCCACCAACAGCGCGAGCGCGAGCAGGCCCTCCGGATCCGTGGCGCGAAACACGATCGGCCTGATTCGCGGCGGCAAGGTGGCGAGCCAGGTTTCCACCCAGGGCCAAGCCTGGAAGGGCGGGCAGCCTGAACTGGCCTCGAGGGCCTTCCAGTCCCGTTCCAGCCCGGGATACCGGGCGACCTCGATCAACTCGGTAGTGAAGCCCGCCGCGCCCGCAGCCATGTCAGTACGGACGTCGTCCGGGGACCTCGACTCCCCCCTTGCCGCCCAGCGCGCGCCACTTCCGCCAGACCCGGTAGCCGAGAATCTTCGCGGCTTCGCGCCAACCCGCGCCGCGAGCCTCTCCCGGCATGAAGCCGGCTCTGCGGAGGCGCGCGTTGGCAAGATGGGCAAGTTCGAGGCGTTGGCTCGCCTCGGACTGGAACGTGATGCTGAACGAAACCGACGCCTCGGGGCCGACTTTGACCCAATGCGGCGAGGTCAGCGGCACGTGCACGCCAAGGCCGGGCGCCAGCGCGAACGGCGTACCGCGCGCGGCAAATTCGTCGCGCCACGGCAGGTTGCGATGGCTGCCGTTGACGAAGCGTTCCCGGTCGAGCTCGCTGAACAGGGAGCGGTCACGCGGATCGAATACGGTAATGACCTTCTCGCCCCTGACCTGCAACAGGAAGTTGTATTCGAAGTCGACGTGGTAGGGCGTCACGGCGCCGGGGGACGACACGAAGATGAATCCCTTGCGCTCGCGCATGCCGGGAGCGGTGTGGGCAATCAGCGGTTTGACCTCGTCGAGGCATTCATCCAGCAGCCGGCGGTATTCCGGATCCTGCTGCACGTTCTTCAACACCATCCACGAACCGCAAGTCTCGATCCGCGCCAGCGTGTCCGCGATCGACAACCCGTTGCGCGGCGTGAGGTCCGGATCCTGGTTCAGCGGCAGGTTGCCCGCGTTGTATTCGACGGCCCGCTCCGGCAGCGTGCGTGCCAGTTCGATGATCCGCGGCAATTGCAGCAGCGGGTGCTCCGTCAGCCGATGCCGGATGCCGAACGGCGCGCGGTCGAACGATTCGCGCATTGCGACCGCGTCGAAGTCGAGCCAAGGCGGCCCAGCGGCAATGGTCCTGCCGTCGATCATGTCGATTCCCCGCCGGATGCGGCCGCGGCCGGAGCACGCCGAAGGCGCGCGCGCATGGTTCGCACCCGTGGCAGGATCCGCACGACGCTGCGCGCATGCAGCGCCCGGCTGCTCATGACGCAGGACTCGATCATGCGGCGCCCCGTCCACAATCGCTCGATCATGGAATGATGCGGCTTGGCGCATGAATCGACCCAGAGCGTTCCCGGGCAATTCGCAGCGATGTGGTCCATGGTGTGGATCTCCAGCAATACCCCGGGAGAATAGCGGGCAAAACCCTCCCGGTACGCGATCTTGAACGCGAATGCACCGTCGCCTGACAGGAAGTTGCATTTCATCGCCACCGGCACCCCGCCGACATCGAGGGCCAGCATCTGCACCTTGCCCTCCCGCGCCCCCCCGCGCACGATGCGTTCGAAATAGTCACGGCTTTGCTGTTCCGACGCAAGCGCCGTTCCCTCCCGCCCCTTCCACCCCGCGGCCTCGAGGGTCAGGAACTCGTTGACCCAACGCGTTGGATCGCCAACGCCCTCGAATACCCGGTACGCCAAGTCTCCGTGTTCGGCCAGCCGCCGCTCCAGGCGTCGAAGTTCCTTGCGGTGCCGTCCCGAAATGCCGGGTCCCGGCGTCTCCCCCGGCACGAGCAGCGCACGTTCGTGTTTCCGGGCGTCCATGGCCTGGGCAGGCCGACGTGCCATCTGCGCGGCCAGCAGCTGCGCGAACGGACCATCGCCACGGAGGCCGGTCCATTCCAGCAACGGGGCTCCGAGACGGCCATCGGCCAGCGCGTCCAGCACCGTACCCAGCACCGCATCGGCATCCTCATGCGCGATGATCGGCGTACCGAGGAACCCATACTGGTGTCGCCAGGTCCTGACGCTCGCGACCGGCAGGTGGCGAAATCGCGATCGACGCTCGGCGGGAAAGTAGCCCGCGAGCACACCTGAAGATCGGCGCACCAGCACGAGTTCGACTGGCCGTGATGCCAGCATCTCGATTGCCGGAAGCAGCATCCACGGTTCGAAGAAGGCGTTCGGTTCGACCGCACTCGCCGCAGCCGCGGACATTTCCGCCACCAGCGCCGCGGTGACGCCGCGTGCGTCGAGCATTTCCAACGAGTAACGAGAAGGCGTCGACATGCCAATCGGTCCAGCGCGTCCTCGCGAGTTCCGAGGGACATCATAAAGCCATGGTTCGGAGTCGACCCCCGACCCCGCACGTCGGCACCGCCACGCTACCGGCGCTTCTTGCCGCGGATCCTCGAAGACATGGCCCGGCTGACGATCTGGCGTGCGGCGTACAGGCCCGGCCGCGGATCATCGAACCTGAATGCGTGGAAATGCGCACTCGCCCACTGCCACAGGATCGTCGGCAGCGAGTCACGGTCGGTCGACCGGGTCGCCCGAACCGCGTTGAGGTCACGATACAGGTCGAGGCAGCCCTTGCCGACGGAATAATCGGCCTGGCCCGGGCCAACCGGGCGATCGAGGGCATCCTCGTAGGCCATCCGGGCGACGTTGACCCCGCAATGCGTCGCGAATTCGATGTAGGTCCACGCGCGCGTATTGATTTCGAGCAGGCGGTAGGCGCCATCACGCGCGTCGCGCTTGAATTCGGCACTGAAGATCCCGCGATAGGCGAGCCTGTCCAGCAAACTCGTCACGCCAGCGACGGCTTCCGGAATGTCCGCGAGCGGGATGCTCCGGCAATACGAACTATTGCCGAAGTCGAGCGGGAAAATGCGCACGCGCCGGCGCGCCATCATGCCGGTGATCCGGCCTGCACCATCCCGGAATCCGTCGACGAAGTAATGATCGCTCGGTTTCCCCGGCACGTACTCCTGCGCGACGACCTCGATCCCCTGTTCGGCGAATCGACGCCATTTCTGCTCGAACTCCGTCCGGCCATCCGCCCACACCGCCTTCAGACCGGTGATGTCGCTGAACTTCTGCGAATCGGCGGGCTTCAGGAATACGCGATCCAGCGCTTCGAATGGAATGGCCCGGAGATCGGATTCCTGCGCGATCGTGTACGTGCGCGGATGCGCGACCTCGGTACCCGCGAGCAATTGCGCGAACCGCACCTTGTCCTGCAACAACTCGAGAGTGTCCCGTGGACTCGAACTGGTCACGAACCGGGCCGCGAGCGGATGGTCCCGCCAGGCCGACAACCACAGCGCGGCGTCATCCGCGGTCGGAATGATGGCCGCGCGTCGCAGCGGCAGGGCGGCGAGCGCCGCGAGACCCGCGTCGCCGAGAGTGCCATCCCAAGGGTGCGTTCCGGGCACGGGGCGGTACCACCGTGAGCGCGCCGCCAGATCCCGCGCGGGACAGGCCATGAACACCGGTGCGTCGATGTGCCGCAGCGAACGCACCACGCCGAGCGCGCTTGCCCCGGATCCGAGGACGATCGCGGGCGTGGGTCCGGCTTCCGGAACAGTCTTGTCGGGCATCACGGAAGCCAAGCTGCAATTTCCGGGGTCGCGACCACCATCATCGCACGACCCGGCTGGCGGCCGCAGGCGCGCCCACCGCACTTGGCCATTGCCGGCACGCTCAGACCGGTTCGCCGCGGCGTACCAGTTTCCGGCGCAAACCGAGCGCCCCGCGCAACAGCAGATCCGGCAGCGCCGCTGCGACGCGATGGTCGATCGGCACTCCTCGGCATTGCCGGAAATCCGACCGCGCCTCGCGTGCCTCGCCACGCGCAAGCCGCGCCATTCCCCGCTGGCGCAGGTAGCGCTGGCGGACTTCGGAAAACTCGGTGCGGTGCCGCGCCATGAACGATGGATCGGCGCCCCATACGCGATCGAGGATCCGCAGCCTCGAACTCGCACGGGAAATGGTGTCGGCATCGGTCAGGCGCGAATCGGCGTCGCTGCATTGCCACGCGGTATCGCACGCGAGGAAGGCGGCTTTTCCGGTCCCGGCAAGTCGGGCAAAGCACTCCCAATCTTCGAACGTCGGCACATCCTCGGCGAAATGCAGCGCCGCACCCGCGTCCCGCCGCGCCATCATCGTGAAGGTCGGCACGAAGTCGCGCTGCATTTCCGCAAGATACAAGTCGCCGACGTGGACGTCGAAATCCTCGCGGCCCGGAGGCAGCGGCGCGATTCCCGAGTAGCGTTCGCCCGGCCCGAGAATCTGGTCCCACGACCGGTTGTCCTTGTGCCAGTGCACCAGGAAATGCGGCGTATCGCGGCCCGGATCGCGAGCCGTGAAATCGCTGAAGCAGAACAGGACCTCCGGTCGCCGTTCCATCAACGCGCGCTGCAATTCGACCTTGTCCTTGACCCAGATGTCATCGGAATCGAGGAACGCGACCAGCGGCCGCGTCGCCAAGGCGATGCCGTGGTTGCGCGCGGCGCCGGCCCCGCGATGCGGGATCCGCGCCAGCCGGATCGAATCGGAGTAGGTCGCAAGACAAGCGGGAGTATCGTCGTCCGATCCATCGTCCACGATGATCAGTTCGTCACCCGGGCGCAGGTTCAGCAGCGCGGACTCGACCGCCCTCGCAACGAGGCCGGCCCGATTGTGGGTGGGGATGACGACGCTGACGGCCAACGATTCCATGCCTGGCCTTGATTGCGCCGTGGGGGTTGCGGCCCGGCGCCTGCGGATGGGCGGATCATGATACGGCTTTCGGCGATGGCGATGACATCCGGCCGACCGGCAGGCCCGGCGCCCGTGCCGGAAGCTCCGCCTCGCTGGCTGGATCTGCAAGAATGCCCTTTCTTCCGCGAGGGTAAAGGCCTTCGACTTGGCGATGGACTGGCTTGACGCGCGGATCTCCATCCCGCAAGACAACCCCCGATGGACGCGACCCGCGATTGGGCCGGCGAAGGAGGGGTTACCGTAGCCGTGGGACCGGATGCACCGGATCTGCATCGAAAGGGATCGGCATGAACGGCGCCGAAGCACTCGCCGTGGCCTTGCGGGCCGCCGGTATCAGCCGGGTGTTCGGTCTTCCGGGATCGCAAAACGTCGTGCTGTTCGAAGCCCTGCGCACGGCGGAAATCCGGACCACCGTCGCGACCCATGAGCTGTCGGCGGCCATGATGGCAAACGGTTACTATCGCGCCTCCGGCCGGATGGCAGCCCTCGTCACGATCCCCGGCCCCGGCTTCACGTTCAGCCTCACCGGACTCGCCGAGGCATTCCTCGACTCGGCGGCACTGGTGGCCATCACCGGCAGCCCGGCCACCGCCCCCGGTCGCCGCTTCCAGCTGCAGGCGATCGACCAGACGACGATGGCGGGACCGGTGTGCAAGGCCCAGTACCGGATCGCCACCCGGGCTGCCATCGCATCGACCCTTGCCACCGCCTGCGCCGACGCGTTGGCCGGCGAACCGGGTCCCGTGCGGGTGGAACTGCCTCAAGACCTGCTCGCCGCGCCGGCGGATGCGGAGTTCCCGCCGGCCGCGGCATCCCTCGCGACCGGCGGTCCGGACGCGACCGCAATGGCCGCGGTCGCCCACCGGGTCGTCGCCGCGAACCGGATCGTCCTGATGCTCGGGCAAGGCGCGCAGGGCGCCGGACCCTGGTTGCCGGCGCTCGTGGAGCGCCTCGGCGCGGCAGTCGTTGCGACGACGTCGGGACGCGGTGCGCTCCCGGAAGATCATCCGAACTCGCTGGCGTTCGAGATCGGCGATTCGCGCAGCCGGGAACTCAATGCCTTGATCGACGGCTGCGACCTCGTGCTCGCCCTCGGCTGCAAGTTCTCGCACAACGGCGCGCGCGGGTTCGACCTGCGCGTGCCTCCGGAGAAACTGGCCCACGTCGATGCGTCGGCTGCGATCCCGGGCGCCAACTATCCCGCGCATCTCTCCATGGCCGCCGATTCGGCTGCCTTCGTCCGCGCGCTGCTCGACGCACTCGGCGAGGCGCGGTCAGGCGCCGCCTACGGTGCCGGCGAACTTGGGCGGCTGCGCGAGCGAGCGCGCAGTGCGGCGCTGGAGGGACTGATCGAACCCCGGATCGAGGGTGCGCCGGGCGAATCCGTCGGGATTCTTCGCCGCGCTGCGCCGGGTGCTGCCGCGCGACGCCTGCCTCGTGACCGACTCCGGCGCGCACCAGGCGATGGCCCGCCGGCACTTCCGCGTGCTCGCGCCACGCGGTCTCGTGACGCCGACCAACTTCCAGTCGATGGCCTTCGGCATCGGTGCCGCAACCGGTGCGGCGCTGGCCACTCCCTCGCGAACCGTCGTCGCGTTGATCGGCGACGGCGGCCTCGCGATGTCGGGGCTCGAATTGCTGACCGCGGTACGCGAACGGCTGCGGCTCGTCGTCATCGTCTTTGCCGACGGTGCCTACGGTTTGATCCGCTCGCAACAGCTCGCCGCGAGCGGTCATGCGTTCGGGACCGTGCTGCCGCCACTCGACATCGCCGCGCTCGCTGACGCGGTCGGTGCGGGATACCTGCGGGTCGACGGCGATGCCGAGAAAACGCTGGCCGAAGCGCTTGGCCGCGATGGTGTCACGCTGGTCGAAGTCGCGGTCGGCGACTCCGCGTCGATGCACTGGATGCGCGCGAAGAGCCTCGCCCGTGGTGCACTCGGCGCGCGGACGCGCGGCTGGCTCACGGCATTGCGACGGCGCGTCCGGCGTGCCGTCGGTGCGTGAAAGCAGGCACCGGGATCACCGCTCGAAGCAGAAGCCGAAGTAGCGATCGAGCGAATGCTCCGGCTCGAATGCGATCCGGCAAGCCTTCTCGAGGTTCTCCCAGCGGTCGCGCAGCGTGTATCCGGTGGCCTTGATGCCATCGACGAACGGGCGTTCGGCGCTGATCCGGTACGGGCAAAATGCCGCGCCCATGTTCTGCACCGTGAAAAAACCCTTGGTCGGATGGACGGGCACGAGATTCAACAGCAGGGTACGCGGCGGGTTCGCCAGGCGCGCAAGCAGGTCCGGCAACGCGTAGTCGAGGTACTGCAGCGATCCCGACGCGAACAGTACGTCCGTGCCGTCGGCATCCGTTGCCGATGCGGTGAACCCGAGGCGTCGTTCCGGATCATGGTCCCGCGCATGGGCAATGCCGGACGCGTTGACGGCCGGCACGTCGTGGACGAGCCAGCGCAGGCCTTCCGGATAGTCGAGGTAACGGCGATACGCGTAGTACCCGATGCCGATGTGGCCGCCGAGGTCGAAGACCGAGCGCGCGCCGCCGGCGAAACATCGCGCGAGCCAGAACATCACCGGATAGTCGCTCGGATAGACACGCCGGGTCCGGTCGCGGTACAGCGCCGCCGTTTCGGCGTGGTCGTAACCGATTGGTCGTGCGGCGGGAACGTGCGCCCGGGCCTCGGCAAACGTTCCGTAGACCCCGCGATACCAGTTGCCACCGTCGGGGACCTCGCTCGCGAACCGCCGTGCGAACCGGGCTTCGAGGAAGCGCCGGATCCCCGGCATCCGCGCCATGCGACTGGATTCGTCACCCATTCGACCCTGCCCTTGAAGCCTTTCGACTGGAACGGAAGGCCTTGCCCGGCAACGGCGCGTCGACTTCTTCCGCACCGGCGACACTAGCAGTCCGGGCGAAGACATGGAAAGCCTCGCGACCGTGGCCGTCGCAAGGAATTGCCGCCAACGTCCGCCCGTGACCGAGGCGCGGAACGTTACGCCCCAAGGCCGTGAGGGAGTTCCATCGTGTGTCACGTTCCTACACACGGCTACTTCGTGGTCGCAATGCACCCTGGCCGGCGGATCGAAGGCCGCCGGCATCTCCAGCATCGTCCTGAGCCCCGGATCACGGCCTTCGGGTCCGCTGCTGGCGTGATTCCTGCATAATGTCGATTCAACCGATGGGGTCGGCATCGCCCCGGGCGCCTCGCCGGCGCCGGATCAGCCACGCGGTCGGTCACGACCCCCGTCGGCCAGTGTTGATTTCATATGTAGTCGCTCTCCTGATCTCGGCAGCCACGCGGGCCGTGCGGATCCGGTGGGCTTCCGCAGCGGTCCTGGATCCGGTTCGTGATGGAAAATCGACTCGACACCAATTCATCCGGCACCGAGGCCCGACTCGACGACACGGTCGACCGGATCCTGGCCGCCGTCGCGTCCCGTCATCCGGACCGGTGCGCCATCATCGACGGCGACGACCGCGTCAGCTATCGCACGCTCGCGGCCTCGGCCGGCCGGATCGCGGCCGCGCTGGCGGAGGCCAGCATCAACCCCGGGGACATCGTTGCGCTGACGCTGGAACGATCAGCCGAAGCCATCACCGCGATGCTCGGGATCCTCGCGGCGGGCGCCGGATACCTGCCACTCGACGCCTCGCATCCGCCGGCCCGGCTCTCGGCGGCGCTGGCCGACGCGAATGTGCGCTTCATCATTTCCCACCGCGCCGATCGCGAACTCATGCCGGGCTCCACCGCGCACCAGCTTGCATTCGAAGACCTCGTCCTGCATCCCGGGGAATCCATCGTTGCCGAACATGGCGGCGGTTCGCCGGCCTACGTCATGTTCACGTCGGGCTCGACCGGCGGGCCGAAAGGCGTCGTCGTTCCGCACCGCGCGGTCATCCGTCTCGTTTGCGGCGTCGACTACATCGACTTCGGTGAAGCGCCACGCGTGTTGCACGCAGCACCGCTCGGTTTCGATGCATCGACCTTCGAGATCTGGGGCGCGCTGCTGAACGGCGGAACGATCGTGGTCCACCGCGACCGCGTGACCGACGGCCGCGCGCTCGCGGCGGCGATTTCCCGCCACGACGTCGATATCGCCTGGCTCACGGCGGCGCTGTTCAACGCCATCGTCGACGACGATCCGCGCCATCTCGCCGGACTCAAGACGCTGCTGACGGGTGGCGAAGCCCTGTCGGTGCGGCACGTCCGCAAGGTACTCGCGGCGCTGCCCGATACGGTTCTCGTCAATGGCTATGGTCCGACCGAGACGACGACGTTCGCCGCGACCTACCGGATTCCTCGCAACCTTCCCCCCGGCATTCGCTCGGTACCGATCGGCAAGGCCATCGCCCGGACGACGCTGCACATCCTCGATGCCAGTGGCCAACCCGTCGCCGACGGCGCCATTGGCGAGCTCCACATCGGTGGTGACGGCGTCGCCATCGGCTACGTCGGCAAGCCCGGACTCACCGCCGAACGGTTCGTGCCGGATCCATTCGCCGGGGGAACGGCCCGGATGTACCGTTCGGGCGATGACGTGCGCCGGCTGCCGGACGGCAATCTCGAGTTCATCGGTCGCCGTGATGGCCAGGTCAAGCTGCGCGGATTCCGGATTGAAACCGGCGAGGTCGAGTCGGCGCTGAAGGAACTACCGGACGTGACCGATGCCGCCGTGCTCGTTCGCGACGACCACGGCCGGGGGAGCCGGCTTGTCGCGTACGTCGTGGGCAAGCGGGCATTCGTACCGGACGCGCTGCGCGCCGCGCTCCACGAAGCCCTGCCGGACTTCATGGTGCCGTCGATCGTCGTACCGCTGCCCGCGCTGCCCGTAACCGCAAATGGCAAGCTCGATCGCGCGGCATTGCCGGCGCCGTTGTCGGGGCGACCGCACCTGTCGGTGCCCTTTGCCGAGCCGAATGGGCGCCTCGAGCGGCGCGTCGCCAGCGTGTTCGCCCATCTGCTCGGACTCGATCGAGTCGGACGCGACGACGGGTTCTTCGAACTCGGGGGCCACTCGCTGCTCGCCGTGCGCGCGGTAGCGGCGCTTGCCGGCGACGGTGCGGTGCCGACGATCGCCGACTTTTTCCGCGCGCCGACGGTGGCAGCGTTGGCGCGGGTCCTGGAACAGGGCGCCGCACCCCAGCCCCGTCCGGCACGCTCCGATGGAACGGAGCCAACCGAAGACAGCCGCAAAATCGCGATCATTGCGATGGCGGGGCGCTTTCCGGGCGCGAGTGACGTCGAGGCGTTCTGGCGCAACCTCCGTGAGGGGCGTGAATCGATCACGCGGTTCGACGCGGACCAGCTCGATCCCTCGATTCCTGCCGAGGTGCGGCGCGACCCGGACTACGTGCCGTCGCGGGGTGTCCTCGACGATGCCGCCGGGTTCGACGCGCCGTTCTTCGGCATGACGGCGCGCGAAGCCGAGCTCACCGACCCGCAACAACGCGTCTTCCTCGAGCTGTGCTGGGAGTGCCTCGAGCGCGCGGGCCACGCACCGGGCTCCGGCGGCGGGCCGGTCGGCGTCTTCGCCGGCATGCACAACGCGACGTACTTCAGGAACCACGTTTCCACGCACCCGGATGCCGTCGCACGCTTCGGCGAGTTCCAGGTCATGCTCGCCAACGAAAAGGACTACCTCGCAACGCGCGTCGCGCATCGGCTGGACCTGACCGGGCCGGCCGTCAGCGTCAACACGGCCTGCTCGACGTCGTTGGTGGCGATCTGCGAGGCGATCGATGCCTTGCGTGCCAACCGCTGCCGGATGGCGCTGGCGGGAGGCGTCTCGATCACGTGCCCACCCGCGAGCGGCTACCTGCGGCAGGACGGCGCGATGCTGTCGCCGGACGGCGCGACGCGCACGTTCTCGGCGGACGCGGCGGGCACCGTCTTCAGCGACGGCGCGGCGGTGGTGCTGCTGAAGCGACTCGACGATGCGCTTGCGGACGGCGACCCCGTGATCGCGGTGATTCTTGGCGCGGCCGTCAACAATGACGGCGCCGGGCGCGCCAGCTTCACCGCGCCGAGCAGCGACGGCCAATCCGCGGTGATCGCGATGGCACTCGACGATGCCGGTGTCGACGCGCGTTCGATTTCGTACGTCGAAGCGCACGGCACGGCGACGCCGCTCGGGGATCCGATCGAAATCGACGGGCTGACGCGCGCATTCCGGCGCAGCACCGACGCCACCGGCTATTGCGCGATCGGTTCGCTGAAGAGCAACGTCGGCCACCTCGTCACCGCCGCCGGTGCGGCCGGCGTCATCAAGACCGCGCTGGCGCTGGCCGAACGCACGCTGCCCCCGACGTTGCATGCCGGCGAGGCGCTGAACCCGCACATCGATTTCCCGCGCTCGCCGTTCGTCGTCAACCGCATGCGGCGCGACTGGCCCGCCGGCAATGGGCCGCGCCGTGCAGGTGTCAGCGCCTTCGGCGTCGGTGGCACCAACGCCCACGTGATCCTCGAGGAAGCGCCATCGCGCACGCCGTCGGAACCGTCGGCGGGCCCGCACCTCCTGGTGCTGTCCGCACGCACGCCCGCGGCGCTCGCTGCGGCGTCGAGCCGACTGCAGTCACGGCTGGAAAACGGCGCGCCCGTCGACCTCGGGGACGTTGCCTTCACGCTGGCGCGCGGACGCAAGGCGTTCGAACACCGTGCGTTTGTCGTCGCCGAGGACGCCACCGACGCGGTGGCGCGACTCGGCGCGTCGCTGCGCACGAATACGCCATCGGCGAACGAAGTCGTGTTCATGTTCCCCGGCCAGGGCGCGCAGTACCCCGGCATGGGGCGCGTCCTGTATGCGACGGAACCCGCGTTCCGGACAGCCATCGACGCCTGTGCCGAGGCGCTCGCCGGTGAACTCGGCAGCGACCTGCGCGAGCGGTTGTTCACGGCTGACGGGGCACCCTCCGACGAAACCGCGTTCACGCAACCTGCGATCTTCGCGGTGGAATACGCGCTGGCGCTGCTGTGGATGGACGCCGGCCTGCGGCCCGCGGCGCTCGTCGGCCACAGTGTCGGCGAGTTCGTCGCCGCAGCCGTGTCCGGCGTGATGGAACTCCACGATGCCGCAGTCCTTGTCGCGCGTCGCGGCCGGCTGATGCAGGCACAACCGGCCGGCGCGATGCTGTCCGTGCGCCTGCCGGCCGGGCGCCTGCTGGCCCGGCTGCCGGCATCGCTGGCACTCGCCGCGGAAAACGCTCCCGACGCGTGCGTCGTCTCGGGAGACATCGCGGATGTCGAAACCCTGCGCATCGCGCTGACGGCCGACGGCATCGCGTGCCGGCCACTCGCGGCGACGCGCGCATTCCATTCGTCGATGATGGATCCGGTTCTCGCCCCGTTCGGCGCCGAGGTGGCTGGCGCCACGCTGTCACCGCCATCGATTCCGATCGTGTCGACCCGCACCGGTGCGGTGCTGAAGGACGCGGAAGCGACATCGTGCGACTACTGGACCCGGCACCTGCGCGAGTCCGTGCATTTCTCGCAGGCGATCGCAACGGTACTCGCCACGCCCGGATCGACACTCGTCGAAACGGGGCCGCGCTCGACGCTCGCGGGACTCGCGCGCCGGCAACCCGCGGCTCGCGGACGCACCATCGTCGCATCGCTCGGTGACTCGGTCGACCGCGAACGCGGTGCGCTGTTGACGGCAGCCGGCGAATTGTGGTGCGCGGGATTGCCGCTCGACCCGGCCCGTTTCGACCATCGGGCGAACCGCCGCCGGATATGCCTGCCGACTTATGCATTCGAGCACGAGCGATATTGGCTCGATGCGCTCCCCGCCAGCGGGATCAAGGACGAGCGCGCCTCGCCGCTCGCCGCGCCCTCGACCGCTCCGATGATGCCTGCCGCCGATCCGCGGGCAGCCCTGGTCGCCACCGTCACACCCCCTTCGGACTCTCCTTCCATGGCCGCTGCACCGACCACACCGGCGCCGGTCGCGGCTGCCGCCAGCCGCCTGCCGACGCTCATCGAACGCCTGATTGCCGTCTTCGAGGATGTGTCGGGGCAGGACTTCGGCAACGTCGATCCGGCTGCGGCCTTCGTCGAAATCGGGCTTGATTCGCTATCGCTGACGCAGGTCGCGCTGCAGGTCTCGAAGGCCTTCGGCGTGAAGATCACGTTTCGCCAATTGATGGAAGACCTCGCCTCGTTCGGGGAACTCGCAATGCACATCGACCAGCATCTTCCTCCCGACGCGGCGCCGGCAACGGCTACCGTGCCCGCAACTCCGGCCGGCGCGCAGGGGCCACTGCTGCAACAGGTGATCCAGCAGCAGATGGACATCATGCGCCAGCAACTCGCGCTGCTGTCGCAACCCGCCGCGCTGTCGACGGCATCGATGACTGCGCCGTCGCCACCCGCGGCAATGGCATTGGCCGCTGCGCCGATCGCAACGGACACCGCCGAAGCGCGCGCCCCCCAACGCTATGACGTCGCCAAGGCGTTCGGCGCCATCGCACGCATCCACTCGCACACGATCGAACTGACCGACCGCCAGCAGGCCCGGCTCGACGCCTTCATGCGCCGCTACGGCGAACGCACGGCGAGATCGAAGGCGTACGCGGCCGCGCACCGGCCACACCTTGCCGACCCACGCGTCGTCAACGGCTTCCGGCCGATGCTGAAGGAGATCGTCTACCCCATCGTCATCGAACGTTCGCGCGGCTCGCGCCTGTTCGATCTCGATGGCAACGAATACGTCGACGCCTTGAACGGATTCGGGATGAACCTGTTCGGCTGGCAGCCGGATTTCGTGCGCGACGCGCTGCACCGGCAGCTCGACCTCGGGTTCGAGATCGGCCCGCAACACCCGCTCGCCGGCGAAGTCGCCGAGCTGATCTGCGGGATCACCGGCAGCGAGCGCGCGGCACTGTGCAACACGGGCTCGGAAGCGGTACTCGGCACGATCCGGATCGCGCGGACGGTGACCGGGCGCGAGAAGCTCGTGATGTTCGCGGGTTCCTACCATGGCATCAACGACGAGGTCATCGTCCGCGCCGGGAAGAACCTCCGCTCCGTGCCGGCGGCCCCGGGCATCCTCGCCAACACCTCCGAACACGTGCTCGTCCTCGACTACGGCAGCCCCGAGTCGCTCGAGGTTATCCGCGCGCATGCCGACGACATCGCCGCGGTGCTGGTCGAACCGGTGCAGAGCCGGCGCCCGGACCTGCAGCCCCGCGAGTTCCTGCACGAACTGCGGAAGATCACGCGCGCGGCCGGAACGTGCCTCGTCTTCGACGAAGTGGTGACCGGCTTCCGCTCGCATCCGCGCGGCGCCCAGCACTTGTTCGGCGTCGATGCCGACCTCGCCTGTTACGGCAAGGTGGTTGGCGGCGGCCTGCCGATCGGCGTGATCGCCGGCCGGCACGAATGGATGGATGCGCTCGACGGGGGGCAGTGGCGGTTCGGCGACGATTCCCACCCGACGGTCGGGGTCACGTACTTCGCCGGGACGTTCGTGCGCCATCCGCTCGCGCTCGCGGCGGCCAAGGCCGTACTCGAGCACCTCCGCAACGCGGGACCGGAGCTGCAGGAACGGCTCACGGCAGGCACCGCACAGATGGCCGCCGAGATGAATCGCACGGCAGCGCGCACCGGCGCGCCGGTCGCGATCCGGCAATTCGCGTCGGTGTGGAAGCTCGTGTTCACCGAAGACCATCCGCTGCAGGACCTGCTGTTCGCGATGATGCGCAACCGCGGCATCCACATCCTCGACAACTTCCCGTGCTTCATGACCACGGCCCACAGCGATGCCGATCGTGCCGCGATCGCGAGGGCATTCGCGGAGTCGATCGCCGAGATGCAGGAGGCCGGCTTCCTGCCACGCCGGCAGGACACGACGCGGAACGCGTTCGACGCCTCGCAGCCACCGATCGCCGGTGCACGCCTCGGCCGTGACCCCGACGGACGGCCTGCCTGGTACATCCCGGACGCGCAGTCGCCGGGCAAGTTCGTGAAGGTCGACGCATGAACGAGCCTGCATCACCCGCACGCGTCGAGCACGACCCGTTCGCCGGCGCCGCGTTGGCGCGGGTCGTACCTTCGACCGAGCCGCAGCGGGAAATCTGGCTCGCCTGCCGGTTGGGTCCGGAAGCCTCGCTGGCCTACAACGAAGCCGTGCGCCTCGATCTTCGCGGTGTGCTCGATGCCGACGCGCTGCGCGTGGCACTCGAGGCGCTGGTCGCGCGTCACGAAGCGCTGCGGGGAACCTTCGGGCCGGATGGCACCGAGTTCCTGATTGCCGAATCAGCCGAGCTGCCGTGGCGGGACGACGACCTGCGGGGTCTCGCCGCCGACGCCCGGGACGAGGCCTTGGCGATGGCGATGCGCGACGCCGTCACGACGCCATTCGATCTCGCGCGGGGTCCGTTGTTCCGCGCCCGGCTGCTGCGCCTCGCCGTGGACCGACATGTGCTGGTGCTGGCGTCGCACCACGGCGTCTGCGACGGTTGGTCCTGGAGCGTGCTCGTCGGTGAACTCGCCGCGCTGTATCGCGCGGATGGAAGCAGCGACCTGGGAGCCGCCGACCGGTTTGGCGACTACGCCCTTGCCGAAGCGTCGACCGAAGCCGACTTCGGTCGCGAGGCGGACACGGCGTACTGGCTTTCCCGGCTGGCCGCCGCACCGCCGCCACCGGAACTTCCGGCGGACCATGCCCGCCCCCGCCGCCGTTCATTCGCGTCGGCCCGGATCGACCACGTGCTCGACGCCGGACTCGTCGCCGCGATTCGCGCCACTGGCGCCAGCCGCAAGGCCAGCTTCTTCGCCACCTTGCTCGCCGCGTTCGCAACGCTCCTGCATCGCCTCGGCGGACAGGACAACCTCGTCATCGGCGTGCCGTCCGCGGGACAGGCCGGAGGCGAACACCCGCAACTGGTCGGTCATTGCGTGCACGTGCTGCCGGTGCGCGTCGCCATCGATCCCTCGCGATCGTTCGGCGAGTTGCTCGACGGCGTGCGCCGCGAGGTCGTCGCCGCATTCGAGCACCGGCACGCGACGCTGGGAGGACTGTTGCGGCACCTGGCGTTGCCACGGGATCCGTCGCGGCTGCCGTTGACGGGCGTCCTGTTCAACCTCGACCAGGCACTCGACGAATCCGCGATCGAATGGCCCGGGATCTCCTTCGATGTTACCAGCGTGGCCCGCACGCACGAGATCTTCGAACTGTTCGTCAACGCGGTGCAGGACCGCGGCACGCTGCGGTTAGAGTGCCAATACAACAGTGACCTGTTCGATGCGCAATCCGTCGCGCGCTGGCTCGCTGCATACGAAACCCTGCTGCGTGGCGCCGTCGCCGACTCCGGGACCGCGTGCGGACGGCTTCCCCTCGCATCGCCGGCGGCGCTCGCCGAACTCGCGGCATTGCAACCCGAGCCCGTTCCCCGGGAACGCGGCGTGCGCGTGGAGCAGGTGTTCTTCGCGCAGGCGGCGCGAACGCCGGAGCGGATCGCGGTGGCGTACGGCGATGTTGCCGTGAGCTACGCCGACCTCGAGGCCCGGGTGCGCGCAATCGCCTCCGCGCTGGTCGCGCGCGGCATCGGCGCCGGCGCGCGGGTCGGCATCGCACTCGATCGATCGCCCAACTTGCCGGCCGCGATGCTCGGCGTCCTTGCCGCCGGCGCAGCCTATGTGCCGATCGACCCCGCGTTCCCGGCCGACCGCATCCGTTTCATGATCGACGACGCGCACCTCGACGGCCTCGTCTCCGAATCGCGACTCGCTTCCGGCCTGCCGTTCCCGGCGGCACGCACGGTGCTGCTCGACGCGGGTCCGCTCACGGCGGCCATCGACCTGCCTCCACCCGGGGGGGACGACGCGATCGCTTACGTGATCTACACGTCGGGTTCCACCGGCACGCCGAAGGGAGTCTGCGTGCCGCATCGCGGCATCGTGAACTTCCTGGCCAGCATGGCTCGCCAGCCGGGACTCCGGAGCGATGATCGCCTGCTGGCGGTGACGACGCTGTCGTTCGACATTGCCGTCCTCGAGCTGCTGTTGCCGCTGTCGGTCGGCGCAGCCGTCGTGCTCGCCTCGCGCACGGATGCCGGCGACGGCCACGCGCTGGCGGCGCTGGTCGAACGGCACGACGTGACCATCATGCAGGGCACGCCCTCGAGCTGGCGGCTGCTGCTCGACGCCGGCTGGCCGGGGCGCGCCGGATTCAAGGCCTTGTGCGGCGGCGAAACGTTGCCACCCGACCTCGCACGGCGGCTCGTCGGCCATTGCACCGAAGTGTGGAACCTGTATGGTCCGACGGAGACGACGATCTGGTCGACGTGTGCGCGCGTCACCGATGGCGCCGACGTCACGATCGGACGGCCAATCGACAACACGACGGTGTGGATCCTCGACGAAGCCAACGGCCCGCTACCCGTCGGCATGTCGGGGGAAATCGCGATCGGCGGCGCTGGTGTCGCTGCAGGTTACCTCGACCGGCCCGAACTCACCGGCGCGCGTTTCATCACCGATCCGTTCGCGTCGACGCCGGGCGCGCGCTTGTACCGGACCGGCGACCGCGGCCGCTGGCGCAATGACGGCAGACTCGAACACTTCGGCCGCCTCGACTTCCAGGTCAAGGTGCGCGGGCACCGGATCGAGCTCGGCGAAATCGAGGCGAACCTCGCGACGCACCCGGCGATCGACCGGGCGCTCGCGGTGGTGCGCGAGGACCGCCCTGGCGACCAGCGGCTCGTCGCCTACGTGACGACTCGCACGGACGGAGTGGGTCCGGCGGAGCTCCGGACGCATCTCCGCAAGGCCCTGCCCGAGTCCATGCTGCCGCAGCACTTCGTCGTGCTCGACGCGATACCGCTGCTGCCGAACGGCAAGATCGACCGCAACGCACTGCCGGCGCCGAATGGTCCAGCGGGGCCCACGCGGGCGGCTTCGCGCGCGCCGACGGGCGCGACCGAGCGCCGCGTCGCCGCCATGATGGAAGACGTGCTCGCGCTGCCGGGCCTCGGCGCCGACGACGACTTCTTTGCGCTCGGCGGCCATTCGCTGCTGGCGGCGCAGCTGACGACGCGGCTGAATCGCGAGTTCGGCGTGGCGTTGTCGCTGCGCGCATTGTTCGACACCCCTACCATCGCGGGCCTCGCCGCGACGATCGAGGGCGAAGGACAGAGCGCGAAGCCGCCTTCGATTCCACGACTCCCGGATCGCGAACGCGCACCGTTGTCACCCGCACAAGCCAGGTTGTGGGCTTTCGAACAGCTATATCCCGGCACTGTCGTCTACAACACGCCTTCCGCGCACCGGCTTGCCGGGCCGCTCGATGAGATGGCGTTCCAGCGCGCATTCGATGCACTGGTCGAACGCCAGTCGGTTCTGCGCACGACGATCCGGATTGACGACCGGGAACCCGAGCAGCACGTCGTGCCTCCGTTCACGACGCCGTTGTTCCCGGCCGAGGACCTGTCCGCCGTACCCGCCGACCGACGGGATGCCGTCTTGATGGAACGCCTCGCCACCCTCGCCGACCAGCCATTCGACTTCGCGGTGGCGCCGCTGTTCCGTGCGCACCTCTTCCGCCTCGCGCCCGGGGACCATGTGTTGTTCTTCATGGCACACCACGTCATCTGGGACGGCTGGTCGTTCGATCTCTTCTACGCGGAGTTCGCGGAACTCTACGCGGCAATCCGCGCCGGTCGCACGCCGTCACTGCCGTCGCTCCCGGTGACCTACGGTGATTTCGCGGCCTGGCAGCGTGACCAGGCGTCCACCATGGAGTATCGGCGCCGGGTTCTGGAGCTGGCAGAGGACTGGCGCCAACGACTCGGGGTACGCGGCGCGCCGCATCCACTGCCGACCGACCGGCCGCGGCAACCCGGCGCCGTTGCCGCAACGAACGGGGGGATCGTCTGGTTCGCCGTCCCGAAGGCGGAAGCCGACGCGCTGCGCGCGCTGGCCGGTGATGCCGGCTGCACGCCATTCGTGGTGTTGCTCGCCGCTTTCTCCGTGCTGCTCCATCGCATCGTGCGCGACGGCCAGATCATCATCGCGACGCCGGCCAGGATTCGAACGACAGTGGAAGTCGAGCAGGTGATGGGCCTCTTCACGCAGCTCCTGCCGATCCCGCTCGACATCGATCCCGCGCAGTCGTTCACCGACCTCGTGCGGACGGCCCGGCGCGTCGTGCTGGATGCATTCGCCGATCCGGCCATCCAGCTCGACGACATCCTGCGTGAACCGGGGCTGCGCGAAGCCGCCGGCGGGCCGACCCTGCACCAGGCACAGTTCTCGTATCAGGACGCGCGTGCCCGCAACAGCGACTGGGGCGGCCTCGAACAGCGGCAAGTTCCGATCTTCCAGAGCGGCGCGGCCGAAGACCTGTCGCTGTGGCTGCTCGAGCATCCGGAAGGCATGATCGGCGGCGCAATCCACGACACGACGACGTTGGACACCGCCACGGTCGAGCGCTGGGTCGCCGAATTCCGGACGCTGCTCGAGCGGGTCGTGGCCGATCCGATGCAAACGATCGCCTCGCTGGCGCGCGACTTCGATGCCGGATCGATCGAGCCGCCGCAGGCCGGTACGATCCCCACTCGCGCCATCGTCGCGCATGCGACCGGCGCAACCGCCGCCGGTCCAACGACCCGGCCAACGGGTCAACCGGACGCCCGACCATCACCGCCGACGCCGATCGAGCCGGACGCGGGCACCATTGCCGACCCTGCAACGGAAATGCAATCACCGGCAGAGCGGCTTCTCGCCGGAATCTGGATCGATCTCCTTGGCGTACCCGATGTCCGGCCCGACGACAATTTCTTCGACCTCGGCGGCCACTCGCTGCTGGCAGCCGCCATGCTGGCGCGGGTCGAGAAACTGACACGGATCCGGCTCAACCTGCTGAAGGTGGCGAACGGAACATTGCGGGCGCTGGCCAGCGAACTTCCCGCGGATGGGACCGCTGCCCCCTCGGGCGGAGTCGGCGCGCGCTTGCGCCGGCTGTTCGGACGCGACGCGCAGAAGGACCCGGCGTGAGCGCGTTCACCCGCCCCCTGTACATCGATGCCACGGGCCGTGGCCTGTTCGCCGCGCTTCATCCAGCCGACGGGGAAACACGTTTCGGCGTGTTGGTCGTGCCGCCGTTGCTCCACGAGGCCGCCACCGGATACCGGTTGTTCGTCTTGCTGGCCGATGCGCTGGCGGCGCGTGGTGCCGCCGTACTGCGATTCGACTATCACGGCACCGGGGATTCGGCGGGCGACGACGAGACGTTCACGTTCGACGGTGCGCTGCACGATGCGAACCTCGCGCTGGATTGCTTGCGCAGACAGGTCGAAGGCCTGCCGGTCGTCATCCTCGGCGTGCGCGCGGGCGCGCTGATCGCGGCGCGCATCGCAACCGGGGAAGTGGCGGCATTGTGGCTGTGGCAGCCGGTTCTGGACGGGGCACGCCATGTCGAAGAGCTGGCCGGACAGGATCGCCTCGCATGGCGCGCGGCCTACGGCGGCAGCGATCCGCGCGATGGTTCGTTGATGGGCCATCCGATCGATTCCGGCCTTCCGCCGGCCCTGGCAGCGGAGAAGCTCGATCCGACACGTGGCCTCGTTGAACGGGCCGTCGTGCTCGACGCGGAGAGCCGGTTGCGGACATCGGCCGGCGCCATCGGCATCCCGCTGCCGCCCGATCTTGTGCAATGGGTGGAGGATCCCGAGATCACCATGGTCCGGGCGGCACCGGTCAGGATTGTCGCTGATCGACTCGTCGCCACGTTGAGGGAAGGCATCGCACCATGACCCGCGGCTATCGAGAACATGCAATCGACCTGGGGGATGGCGTGTTCGGGATCGTCTGCGAACCCGACCACGACGCTCCCACCGAAACGTTATGGGTATTGTTCAACGCCGGCTTCATCCACCGCGTCGGGCCGTTCCGGCTGTACGTCGCGCTGGCCCGGGGCTTGGCCCGGCGCGGAATCGCCTGCCTGCGATTCGACTACCCCGGAGTCGGTGACTCGATCGCGCGCACGTCACGCTCGACCCTCGAAACGACGACCCTGCTGCTGGACCGCGCGGCGGCCGCGACCGGCTGCCGGCGATTCGTCGTCGCCGGCGTCTGTGCCGGCGCGGACATCGGATGGACGATCGCGGCGAACGATCCGCGCGTCGCCGGCCTCGCGATGATCGACGGCATCGCGCACGGCGAGGGATGGTTCCGCCTGGCCCGTCTTCGCGACGGTCTCGGCCGGCTGCCGTCACGATGGCGCGACTGGTTGCGCCAAGTCGCGACCGTGCGCGCCGCAGCGGCCGGACCGCCTCGCGTCGCAATCCGCGAATGGCCCGCGCGGGGCGTGGAGAGGCGCCAGCTCAGCGCGATGCTGCAGCGCGGGTGCGAAGTCTTCGCGCTGTTCACTGGCGGCACATCCTACTTCCGCGACCGTCGACAGTTCGTGTCGACGTTCGGGCGGATGGCGCGATCATCGGCGGTGACGTTCGACTATTGGCCCAATTGCGACCACGACTTCCGCGATCCGGAATTCCGCGCCAAGCTGGTCGACGCGATCGTCGACTGGGCCGCACCGCGGTTCCTGCCGACACCCGGCAACCGGTCAGTTGCGGATCGTCAACCCGGTACTGCAGCAGTCCGGGCGAGCTTGGATCGCGACGGGAGGGTCAGTGCGTTCGCATTTCGAGCAACACGTCACGCAACACGACCGCCTGGTTTTCGGTCGGACTGCGCGCCCCGTACACCAGCGTGATGTGCTTGCGGCCAGCGGCTTCGAGCAGTGCTTCGAGCCGCGCATGTTGCCCGGGATCGGACAGTTCCTTCCGGTAGCGCTCGCGGAACGCATCCCAGCGCCCAGGATCGTGGCCGAACCAGTGGATCAGGTCGGACGTGGGCGCGAGTTCACGCTCCCAGGCATCGATCCCCATCTCTTCGCGACGGCAACCTCGCGGCCAGAACCGGTCCACCAGCACGCGAAACCCCTCGCCGGTGGCGGCGGGGTCGTACGCTCGGCGGATCGAGACACTCTTGCGGGCTCGCACTGTCATGGCTTCATCCTCGACAGCGACCCGCGGACTTCGATTCGGCCCGTCGGCCGCCATCCAATTTCCTGTACACGCCAATTATAAGCCCGCAACTGCACGCTGGCGCGCCGTTGCCGCTGACGCGGCGCTTTCCGCTTCGCCAGCACAGTAGAATGGCGGAGTGGAACGCCGCGACGACCCGTCGAACCTCCTTCGATCCCCGGTCTCTTCGGGCACTGGCAAGAGCCCGGTGGACGCGGGACCGCGCGCGGAACGCCATGCCGAGGATCAGGCGGCGTTCTGCGGCGACTGCGCGTTCGGGCGGGTTTGCGCCAATGCCGAACTCGACCGTCTCGGCCTCAGCGAACTCAACGTGCTGGCCGTGCACGACGGTCCGTTCCGCAATGGGCAGGCGATCTTCCGCACCGGACAACGTTTCAACTCCATCTACGCGGTCCGGCGGGGCGCGATCAAGACCTGTCGCGTCGATGAGCTCGGTCGCGAACACGTGCTGGGATTCGCGCTGCCGGGTGAAATGGTCGGATTGTCGGGCATTCATTCCGGAACCTACCGGTGCGATGCGATTGCGCTCGAAACCGTGTCGGTGTGCCGCTTCTCGTTCCCGGCGCTGGCGAACCTCGCGGAGCATGCGCCCAAGCTGCAGCGCGAGCTGTTCCGGCTGCTGAGCCAGGACATCGCGAAGGCGACGCTGCTGGCCGGTGACTGGACGGCGGAAGAGCGCCTCGCGGCGCTGCTCGTACATCTCGCCGAGCGCAGCGGCGACGCGCGCGCGGTGCATCTGCCGATGTCACGCGCGGACATCGCCAACTATCTTCGGCTCGCCACCGAAACCGTCAGCAGGGTACTGCACCGATTGCGCAGCCGCGGCCTGATCCGCGTTGCCGGACGCGACATCACGTTCAGGGATCCGGAAGCCCTGCATTCGATGGCGCGTGCGATCCTCGAGAATTGAACACGGCGACCGCGCACATGGTTCCCCTGATCCAGGTCGATGGTGGACGGAACGGCATCGTCCATGCCGAGCGCGCGCGCGCCATCACGTTCGGAGGCCTCGCTTGACACCCCCGCCTGATCGCCCGGGCTCCGGCAGCGATTCGATGCCGGCTCCCGCCCGCCTCGCCGCGCTGTTCGCCAGCGCGCCGCACCGGATGATGTTCTTCGCGGGTGCGACGGCGATCATCGTGTCGATGCTGTGGTGGGCCGGCTATCTGGTCGCGCTGTGGGCGGGATGGTCCTATCCCTCGGCGCCGGTGCCGCCGGGCTGGGGGCATGCCATCTTCACGCAGTTCGGCATGTTGCCATGCTTCATCTTCGGCTTCCTGTTGACGGTGTTCCCGCGCTGGACGGGCCAACGCGCGCTGGCGCGGCGGGCTTACGTGCCGGTATTCGTCGGGGTGTTCGGCGGTTACCTGCTGTCGCAGGCGGGCCTCCTCGGGTCGCGCACCGTGTTGATGGCCGGCATCATCCTGATGCTGGCCGGCTGGCTGGCCGGGTTGATCGCACTCGGCGGAGTGCTCCTGCGCAGCGGGGGAACCGATCGGCATGCGCGCTCGTGCTTCGCCGCGCTGGTGCTCGGTGCCGGCGGGCTCGCCGCATTCCTCGCGTTCGTGGCCGGAGCGTCGCCCTGGTTCGCGCTCGTCGCGATCCGGCTCGGCACGTTCGGCTTGCTGCTGCCGATCTTCTTCACGGTGTGCCACCGGATGATCCCGTTCTTCAGCAGCAACGTCGTGCGGTCGGGCTACAGGATGGTGCGCCCGTCCTGGAGCCTGCCGGTGTTGTGGTTGCTCCTCGCCGTGCATTTCGCGCTCGACGTCGGGCACGCCGAGCGTTGGCTGTGGCTCGCCGACCTGCCGCTCGCCGCGCTGTTCCTGGGCCACTGGGTCGCGTGGCAACCGTGGAAATGCCTGCGCCCCGGGCTGCTGGCGGCACTGCACATCGCTTTCCTGTGGTTGCCGACCGCGTTTGCCTTGTTCAGCGCGCAAAGCCTGGTTGCGTTCGCCGATGGTTCAAGCGTGCTCGGGCGCGCACCGGTCCACGCGCTCACGATCGGCTTTTTCGGCTCGATGCTGGTGGCCATGGTGACCCGGGTGACGCAGGGACACTCGGGCCGCCTGCTCGAGATGGGGGCGATCCCGTGGTTGACCTTCGCATTGCTCCAGCTGGTCGCCCTCGTGCGCATCGGGGCGGAAATCGCCCCCGACATGCCCGCATGGCTGGCTGTCGCGGCCGTTGGCTGGCTCGTCGCATTTGCGCCGTGGGTCCTGCGATCGCTGTGGATCTATGTCACGCCACGCGTCGACGGCTCGCCGGGCTGACGCGCGCGAATTCGAGCCGAGTCATGCCCCTGGCCGCGTACTACGTCGAAATCCGCTGGCTGCACATCGGCGCGGTCATCGCATCCGGCAGCCTGTTCGCGATCCGCGGACTGATGATGCTGGCAAGGTCGCGGCTGACGAACCACGTCGGCCTGCGGACATTGTCGATCGTGATCGACACGACGCTGCTGGCGGCGGCGGTCGTCCTGACGATGATCATCCACCAGTACCCGTTCGTGCAGGCATGGCTGACCGCGAAAGTGCTGCTGCTGGTCGTCTACGTCCTGCTCGGGACGCTGGCGTTGAAACGCGGGCGAACGTATTCAACGCGGGCGACGTGCTACGTCCTGGCCATCACCGTGTACCTGTTCATCGTCACGGT
Source organism: Lysobacterales bacterium (assembly GCA_046347015.1). Lineage (GTDB taxonomy): Bacteria > Pseudomonadota > Gammaproteobacteria > Xanthomonadales > Rhodanobacteraceae > Dokdonella_A. The sequence continues at coordinate 30,790 of JAXMHA010000016.1, forward strand.
GGCGCGGGCGCACAACCCGCTGGGAATCTTCGCGTCGTTCGGCTGATGATCCGCCCGCATTCCGGTTCCGCAACCGGTGCTGCGCACCGTCAACCGCATTTGCTGTACCCGCAGTTGAGGCAGGTTTCGCAGCCATCCATGACGATCACCGCATTCGTGCTGCATTTCGCGCACATCGTTGCACCGGGCGGAAGACCGGTATCGGCGCCGCTGCCGGACTGCTCGCGGCTGGCCGCGTAGGCCGCGCGCTTCTCGTCGATCAGGGCACGTTGTTCGGCCGACAGCTCCGGATCGTGCAGCAACCCGATCGAACGCAAGTGCTGCTCGACGATCGCGCCGAGCTCGGCCACGATCGACGGCATGTACACGCCGCCAGCCCGGAAATAGCCCCCGCGCGGATCGAACACGGCCTTCAGTTCCTCGACGAGGAAGGTCACGTCGCCGCCCTTGCGGAACACCGCCGACATGATGCGCGTCAGGGCGACGATCCACTGGAAGTGGTCCATGTTCTTCGAGTTGATGAAGATCTCGAATGGCCGGCGCAGCTCATGCTCGGTTCCCGCGTTGAGCACGATGTCGTTGATCGTCACGTACAACGCATGTTCGACGAGCGGCGAGCGGATCTTGTAGGTGCGGCCGACCAGCACGTCCGGCCGCTCGACCTTTTCGTGCATCTGGATGATTTCAGCCCCACCGGCAGCCCGCTCCGGCGGCTCCGCCGGAGCCTGTGCCATGTCGCTTCCGGCAACGCTGAAACCGGTGATCTTCCGGCCAATCCTGATCGTCATGTCGAACCCATACGGTTGCTGGAGTGGAGCGCACCGCACCGCGCGTCAGGTGCTGGCGGGCGGTGCGCCCCGCCGGTCACCTCCGGCCGCGCCCCTTGCGGACCGCCTTGCGGCGCGCCGACTTGCGGGCCGACTTGGCGGGTGCCTTGCGGGCGGCCGCGCGACGCGTCTTCGGCTTGCGTGCGGACTTCCTCGCCGCCGGCCGCTTCGCGGCCTTCCGGACCACCTTGCGGGCCTTCTTGGCGGCAGCCTTCCTCGCCGGCTTCTTCGCCGCCTTCGCCACGGCCTTCTTCGCTGCGGCCTTCGCCGTCTTCTTGCCGGCACCACGGGCAGCGACGGCCTTGTCCGCTTTCTTCTTCACGCGGGTTGCGGCCTTGCGCGCCTTGGCTGCGACCGTTTTCACGCGCCGCGCAGCTTCCTTGCGCGCTTTCTGCGCCTTCCTCACGACCTTCCTGGCCGTCGCTTCCACCGCCTCGCGGGTATCGGACGCGACTCCACCGACGGACGTCGCGACAGCACTGGCGATGTCGGCAACCGCACCACCCATTTCCGAAACGCCTTCCTTGATCCCACCGAACACGTTGTCCGAACTGCCGTTTTCACTGTGCATATGGGGTATCCCCTCTCCGGATCCTGTGTGCTCGCTCCGGCGGCCTGATGCGGCCCGGGACAGGCGCCTGCCGCGCACGCCGGATGCAACGCAAGCGTAACTCAGAATTTGCCGTAATACCCTTCCTTCAGCGCGTCGAAGAGATTGGCGGCGGTATGCACTTCCCCGTCGTATTCGATCTCCTCGTTGCCGGGAACCTCGACCACCGAGCCGTCGTCCAGGGCGAACCGGTAGGTCGTGTTGGCGAGGTCCTGCTCCTTGACCAGGACCCCCTGGAACGCGGCGGGGTTGAACCGGAACGTCGTGCACCCCTTCAGGCCCTGCCGCCAGGCGTATTGGTAGATGTCCTTGAAGTCCTCGTACGGATAATCGGTCGGGACGTTGGCGGTCTTCGAAATCGACGAGTCGACCCACTTCTGCGCCGCCGCCTGGATGTCGACATGGGCGGTCGGGGTGATGTCTTCGGCCGTCGTGAAATAGTCCGGCAGCCGTTCGTCGGGGTCGTTCGAGCCTGGCTTCGCCCGTGCGTTGATCAGCTCGCGGAACGCCAGCAGCTCGAAACTCGTCACCTCGACCTTTTCCTTGGTCTTGCGCCCTTCGCGGATGACGTTGCGCGAATAGCTGTGCGCGAACGAAGGCTCGATGCCATTGCTGGCATTGTTGGCCAGCGACAGCGATATCGTCCCGGTCGGCGCGATCGAGGTGTGGTGGGTGAAGCGTGCGCCGGTCTCGGCGAGCGCCGCGGCCAGCTCGGGCGCCACCGTCGCAAACTGCTGCATGTAGCGGCTGTACTTCGCGTGCAGCACCCGTCCCGGGATGCGGTCACCGACCTTGCAGCCATCGGCCACCATCTCGGGGCGCTTGCGCAGCATCGCACCGGTGACTTCGAACATCTCGTCCATGATCGGGGCGGGCCCTTTTTCCTTCGCCAATGACAGCGCGACTTCCCAGCCGGCCAGCGCCATCTCGCGCGAGACCTGTTCGGTGAACGCGCACGATTCCTGGCTGCCGTACCGCATTTTCAGCATCGCCAGCGTCGAACCAAGGCCGAGGAAACCCATGCCATGCCGCCGCTTGCGCAGGATTTCCTCGCGCTGGCGCGCCAGCGGCAGGCCGTTGATCTCGACGACGTTGTCGAGCATGCGCGTGAACACGCGCACGACCTCCTTGTACTCCTCCCAGTCGAAGCGCGCCTTCGGGCCGAACGGATCGCGCACGAACAGCGTCAGGTTGACCGAACCCAGCAGGCACGAGCCGTACGGCGGCAACGGCTGCTCGCCGCAGGGATTGGTGGCGCGGATGTCCTCGCACCACCAGTTGTTGTTCATCTCGTTGACCCGGTCGATCAGGATGAACCCGGGTTCGGCGTAGTCGTACGTCGACACCATGATCATGTCCCAGAGGTGCCGTGCCTTCAGGTGTCCGTAGATCTTGCAGGCGACGAGTCCGTCGTCGCGCACCACGTAGTTGCGGTGCGCCGGCCATTCGCGCCATACCACCTTGTCGGGATCGGCGAGTTCGACGTCATCGCGCTCCTTGACGTGCACCGGGAATACCAATGGCCAGTCGGCGTCGGCTTCGACCGCCTGCATGAACCCATCGGTGACCAGCAGGCTGAGGTTGAACTGGCGCAGGCGGCCGTCCTCGCGCTTGGCCTTGATGAATTCGCGAACATCCGGGTGCGACACGTCGAACGTCCCCATCTGCGCGCCACGCCGCCCGCCGGCGCTCGACACCGTGAAACACATCTTGTCGTAGATGTCCATGAAGGACAGCGGCCCGGACGTGTAGGCCCCGGCACCGGAAACATAGGCACCACGCGGGCGCAACGTCGAGAACTCGTAGCCGATGCCGCAACCGGCCTTCAAGGTCAGCCCGGCCTCGTGCACGCGCTCGAGGATGTTGTCCATCGAATCCTCGATGGTGCCGGACACCGTGCAGTTGATCGTCGATGTCTTCGGCTTGTGCGCCTGCGCCCCGGCGTTGGAAATGATGCGGCCGGCCGGAATCGCACCCCGGCGGAGGGCCCACAGGAAACGCTCGCCCCAGAACGCGCGTGCTTCCTCGCCGTTCTCCACTTCCGCCAGCGCGCGCGCAACCCGCTGGCAGGTTTCATCGATCGACGCGTCGACCGGTTCCCCGCGCTTCGTCTTCAGGCGATATTTCTTGTCCCAGATGTCGTAGGACGCCGGCTGCAGCGGAACGTCCACCGCATCGCGCGCGAATTCCGCAAGACGCATCGTCTTCATCGTGATTCCGCCCTCCCCCTCGTGCCGACGCACGGACCCGCCGCATTCGCCATGAGCGCGAATGCAGGAATCCCCCGCGCCCGGTTCCTGCCTGCTGGCCCGGTGCCGGCTTTTGCCTGTCTCTCCGAGTCCGTGCCGAACCCGCCAACCACAAGTTCTAGCTGTCCGGCACGTAGACCGACCACAAGATGTTGTGTCACCAAACTGGTCTAAACTAGCTCCGTTCCCCGTCGATGTAAAGGATGAACCCGAATGCTTGCGCTGCGATGCCCGTGCCCGCGATCCACGCTGGACCGGAACGACCAAGCCAAGTCTGTGATCCCGACTTCAGGCATCCGGGACCACTTCCTTTCGGTGGCGCCGACGCGACGCGAGAATGCCAGGCCCCATGTGATCGGAACCGTCATGCTGGCGGCCGTCGCGCTCATCGCGACAACAGCGCTTGCGGGCGCCCCGCCGCCGATCGTGAACGGGCAGATGGTGCCATCGCTCGCACCGATGCTGGAACACGTCACCCCGGCGGTCGTCAACATCAGCTCGACGACCCATGTGCGCGTGCACGATCCTTATTTCGACGACCCAATCTTCCGGCGCTTCTTCGGCGTGCCGGACGTGCCACGCGAGCAAGTCAAGCAGTCCCTCGGATCGGGAGTCATCGTCGACGCCGCGAAGGGCTACGTCCTGACCAACAACCATGTCGTCGCGGGCGCCGACGAGATTTCGGTGACGCTGACCGACGGCAGCACGGTCAAGGCCCGCGTCGTCGGCACCGACCCCGAGACCGACATCGCCGTGCTGCAGATCCCCGCCGCGCACCTGACGGCACTGCCGCTGGCCGACTCGTCCAAGGTCCGTGTCGGCGACTTCGTCGTTGCCGTCGGCGATCCGTTCGGACTCGGGCAGACGGTCACTTCCGGAATCGTGTCCGCGCTCGGCCGCAGCGGCCTGCGGGGTTCGGGCTACCAGAACTTCATCCAGACCGACGCGTCGATCAACCCGGGCAATTCCGGCGGCGCGTTGGTCAACCTCGCCGGGGAGCTGATCGGCATCAACTCGATGATCTTCACGCCGTCGGGCGGCAATGTCGGCATCGGTTTCGCGATCCCGTCCAACCTTGCTGCCGACGTCATGCGCCAGTTGATCCAGTACGGCCAGGTCAAGCGCGGCGCGCTCGGCGTCGATACCCAGGACGTGACGCCGCAACTCTCGCGCCTGCTCGGCATCGGCGCGACCCGTGGCGCCGTGGTGACGCGCGTCAGGCCGAACACGCCGGCCGCCAAGGCAGGCCTGCGGCCGGGCGACGTCATCGTCGCGCTGGCCGGCAAGCCGATCCACAGTGCCCAGGACTTCAGCAACGTCGAGGGCCTGACGGCGCCGGGTTCGCCGGTACCCATCGAGATCCTTCGCGACGGCAAGACACTCCAGATCAGCACCGCGTTGCAGACTCCGCAACAACACAGCGTGGATGGAGCACGACTCGATCCGCGGCTTGCCGGCGCGCAATTCTCCGACCTCTCGGCCGACCAGCGACGCGCCGGTCTGAGTGGCGTCGTCGTGACGAACGTTGCCAATGGCAGTCGTGCCGACAACAGCGGCTTGCAGCAGGGCGACATCGTCGTCGCAGTGAACCAGCGGAACATCGACGGGACCCGCGAACTGCAACGCATGGTCTCGGGCCACCCGCGGCAACTTTTGCTGACGCTGGTCCGCGGCGACAGCGCCTATTACCTGCTGATGCCGTGACCCGCGCCGTCGACCCCCCGGAATGTCGCGCCATGGCGAGCGATGCGTGTGTCGCCGGCATGCTAGATTGGCTGGATTCCTTTTCCTCCCGACGAATGCGATGACCCTTTCCCGTTCCCCCGCGGCTCTTGCCTTCGCCGTCGCCGCCGGCGTGCTGTTTTCGGTGTTGCCGGCGATCGCGACACCGGTGCAACTGGTCTGGCGCGGCGACATCGTTTCCGCCCGCGCGTTCATGAACGACGCCGCCCATGCGTTCGAGAAGGCCGGCGAAGGCAACATCACGCTGCAGCCGTTCAGCACCATTTCCGGGCTCGACGCAGTGGCGAGCGGCAAGGCCGACCTCGCCGGCAGCGCCCGCGGCAAGTACGACGGGCGCGCGGAGGAGGCAAACATCAACTTCGTGCCGATCGCGCTCGACGCCATCGTGCCGATCACGCACGTCGGCAACCCGGTCACCAACCTGACGCTGCAGCAGTTGCGCGACGTCTATTCGGGCAAGATCACCAACTGGCGTGAACTCGGTGGCCGCGACGCCAAGATCAACCTGTATTCGATTGCGCCACCGCTCGACGGAGTCGAGTTCAGCATGCGCCAGTTGGTATTCGGGAATGGCGCGGCGCGCGTCGAGGCGCCCCGCTGGTACCTCAACACCGACGTACTCGAGCAGGCGGTGACGCTCGACCCGAGCAGCCTTGCGCTGTCGACGCTGTCGAGCTGCCGCAACAATCCGAAGATCGAGCGGATCGCGGTCGAATCGGTGGCGGCAAGCCCGGGCACGATTGCCGACGGCAGCTATCCGCTGTTCTCGACCCTCTACATCGGCGACTTGCCGACCGACCCGAACCAGGCCGCGGTCGACAAGTTCCTCGCGTTCCTCGAGACCCCGGCGATGAAGTCGCTGATGCGCCGGCATGACCTGGTCCCCTATTCCGACGCCGGCGACATCGTGGCGAAAACGAATGCCCGCGATGCGTTCATCGCCGCGCACCTTTCCGCGACGAGCGCACCGGTGCCGATCGCGGCCGGGTCGATGGCGCCGGTGTCCGCGCCGCGCGCGACGCTGGAAGCGCGTTCCCGGATTGCGCCGACCGCCGAGTCGACACAGCGGGCCCGCGAAAACCTGGCCCGGGCGGAAGCAGAGAAGGCGCGCAAGGCGGCCACCGCGAAGGTCGCGCAGGCCGAGAAGCGGAAATCCGCCGCGCATGCGGACAAGAAGACGCCGTCCGCCGACGGCAAGGTGGCGAAAGCGGCAGCGAAGGCACCGAAGGCGAAGAAGCCGGCCGATTTCGGCGACGTCAAGGGCGAAGCCAAGACCAAACCCGTCGAATTCGGCAACGTGAACGGCGGTACCTCCAATTCGACCGGGGGCCCGCGCTAGGGCCGGGCCTGCCGTGTCGGATTTCATTACCGATGCCGAGGGTCCGGCGACGCCACTGCGCCTGGTCGAACCGGACAACGCCCCGGAGGCCATCCGCGCACTGGGCAGCGCGGCGGACCGGTGGTGCCGGGGCCAGTCGTTCACCGGAAAGCCGGGCGAGCTCGTCCTGATCCCGGATGCGCACGGCGCAGTCTCGGCCGTCCTCGCAGGTTGCCAGGCCGATGCGCCATGGCGCGAACTCTCCGCCTTGCCACGCCGGTTGCCGACCGGGACGTACGTGCTCGATCCGGCGGGGTTGCCGATCGACGGGGCGGATGCCGCCCTCCACTGGTCACTCGGTGCCTACCGTTACGAGCGCTATGCCCATCGGAGCAACAGCCATGCGCCGGCCGTACTGCGCGTGGCCGCCGCGGATCTTGCGCGGGCGCGGCCACTGATCGACGCCACCTTCCTCGTCCGCGACCTCGTCAACACGCCCACCGCCGACCTCGGCCCCGCCGAACTCGCTGGAGAGGTCCGCAACCTCGCGCAGCACCACGGGGCGCGGTACGAAGAATGGGTCGGTGCCGACCTGCTCGAGGCCAGGCTGCCGGCGATCCATGCAGTCGGTCGCGCCGGCCGCCAGTCACCACGACTCGCGCGGCTGACGGGCAACGGCCCCGCCGGCGCGCCGCACCTGGTGCTCATCGGCAAGGGAGTTTGCTTCGACAGCGGCGGCCTCGACCTCAAGACCGCCGAAGGCATGCGCTGGATGAAGAAGGACATGGGAGGCGCAGCGCATGCCATCGCGCTTGCGGGACTCGTGCTCGGATCGAAGCTTCCCGTGCGCTTGACGCTGCTGGTGCCGACGGTCGAGAACGCGGTTGCGTCCGACGCCTACCGACCGGGCGAAGTCCTGCGCACCCGCGGCGGCATCAGCGTCGAAGTGGACAACACCGACGCCGAGGGCCGCCTGATCCTCTGCGATGCGCTGGCACTCGCGGCCGAGGAACACCCGGACCTGATCATCGACTTCGCGACCCTCACGGGCGCCGCACGAGTTGCGCTCGGTCCCGACTTGCCGGCACTGTTCTCGAACCGCGACGACATCGCGGACGCGCTCGCCGATGCCGCACGCGCCACCGGCGACCCGCTGTGGCGGCTGCCGTTGTGGCGGCCGTACCTGACGATGCTCGACTCCCATATCGCCGACATCGCGAACGCGGGCCCGTCCCGCCATGCCGGTGCAGTCACCGCGGCGCTGTTCCTCGAGCGTTTCGTGCCAGCCGCGCAGGCTTGGGCCCATTTCGACCTGTACGCGTGGAACGACGCCGACCGCCCGGGACGCCCCCGTGGTGGCGAGGCACAGACGCTCAGGGCCTGCTTCGAGTTCCTGCGGCGACGCTATCCGGTGCAAGCCTGACGGGACGGTCGTCTCGCCAAGGGCAGCAAGCGCGAGCGCCGGCCCTCCGATGGCATCACGACGACGGGCGCACGGCCGGAAGCGCGTGATCCCCGGTACCCGGCGGCATGCCGCCAAGTGCGTCGGGACTGCAACGGCGGCCCGGGACGAAGTCCGATCCGGGAACGGAACACCGGAAAGTGACGATCCCACTGCCTCGAGCCGGATCGTGACGCAATCCGGTTGGCGCCTAGAGGCCGGCGGACTATGCTTCGCATCTCGCCCTGCGCGCTCGCACCGATCGGGGAAGGAAATCCATGGTCTGGCTCGGCTGGCTGCTGGCGGCGGCGCTCGCGATCGTCGCCGTAGTGCTCTACCGCCATCTCGCCCGGGAAAGGTCCGAGTGTGCCCGCCTGCGCATCGCCCGGATCGAAGCGGAGTCGCGTGAACAGCAACTGGAAAGCCGGCAGGTCCACGCGTTCCAGGCCGCGGCCCGCAGTTCGTTCGGCAACCTGACGGCAACGGCCATGCAGCAAATGCGCGTGCCCGCCGAATCGGCCAAGGCTGCCATCGCGGGGGCCGGCCGGAAGCTCGACGAATATCGAGACCTGGTGCGCCGCTACGACGCCGCGGTGCAGTACTGCCTGCAGCCCGTCGAACTGATCTTCGGCGCCGACAAGGCCACCATCGACGATCTGGTGCAGCATGTCGAAGGCGCCCGCCGCAAGTTGTTCGAAGCGCGGGCAGCACTCGAATCGACCGACGCGCTTGACGGGGCGAAGGACTTCCTCGGCGGGGCGTCGAAGGATCTGGACCGGTCGACGCGGATCGGCGGGGCATTGGAACCTTACGCTTCCGACAGCGGCATCGCCGTCACTGATGTCGACGTCAACGCCCTGCTCGATGATGCCGTGGCGTTGCTGGCTCCCCGCCTGTCCGACCGGATCCGCGTGACGCGCGAATACGAACCACTGCCGCCGTTGCATGACCGCCCACGCGAACTCGGCACCATCTTCCTGCACCTGATCGGGAACGCGATCCAGGCGATGCATGGCCAGGGGACGCTGATGCTGACGACGCGGACGACGGGTCCGAACGGAGTGGAAGTCCTCGTCGCCGACTCGGGGATCGGCATCGTCGACGACAACCTGCCGCGGATCTTCGAACCCTTCTTCACGACCCGGCCGACCGAGGAATCGAACGGCGTCGGCCTCACCGTCGTCCACCATCTGGTCAACGATCGGGGCGGTTCGGTCAAGGTCCAGACCGTTCCCGGACGCGGCTCGACGTTCACCGTAACGCTGCCGTTCCGCTCGGCAACAGGGACGACACCGGCGCCGGCGCGGGTGCCACGCGTCCAGCACGCCTGACTCCGGCATCGGCGGGCGACAGCCGATGGCCACGCATCTCGTGTTCGGTGCCACCGGTGCCGTGGGCCGCTTCCTGCTGCGCCGGCTACTCGCGCAGGGCGATCGCGTCGTGGCCATCAGCCGCCGGCCACCGCAACCCTCGACGGATGGGCTGCAATGGCTTGCCGCCGACCTGTTCGGCGCGACACCGGACCTTCCGCCCGTCGACAGCCTGCTGTCGGTCGGTCCCCTGGATGGTTGTGCCCACTGGCTGTCGAAGCTGCGGGCGGACGGTATCGTTCGCATCATCGCCATCGGGTCCCAGAGTGCGGTGTCCAAGCGGGAGTCGGCCGATCCCCGCGAGCGCGACCTTGCGGCCCGGCTCGAACGCGCGGAAGAACGGGTCGTTGAATCGGCGCACCGCCTCGGCGCCGCGGCGACGATCCTGCGCCCGACCCTGATCTATGGCGCCGGGCTCGATCACAGCCTGACGCCATTGGCCCACTTTGCGCGGCGTTGGCGCCTCTTTCCGCTTCCGGTTGGTGGGTCGGGGATGCGCCAGCCGGTGCATGCGGACGACGTTGCGGCCGGCTGCGTCGCCGTCCTCGGTTCGCCGGCCACCGCGGGCAAAACCTATGCGATCGGGGGCGGCGAACGGCTGAGCGTCACGTCGATGCTCGACCGGATGCGGGCTTCGCTCGGGATTCCGACGCTCCCACTGCCGCTGCCGGTCCACGCCCTGACGCCGCTGGTCGCGCTCGCGGGCAGGCTCCGCTTCCCGGTGCCCGTGGCAGCATGGCATCGCCTCGCGACAGATCTCCTCGCCGACCACGCTGACGCCACCCGCGACTTCGGCTGGAATCCGCGCCCGTTCGAACCGGATCCGGAATGCTGGAACCCGGCGCCATTGCCGCAAGCGCAGCATGCCTCATCGTTGCCATGGCGCGGCCGGAGCGCCTAAGATGCCGACAGTCTTCGACCGGCCATTCGGAGGGTGAGTCCATGCTCGTGCGATCGCTGTCACGCGTCCTGCCCGTTGCCTTCGCCACGCTGTTCTGGACCAGCGCCAGCCCGGCCTACGACTACACCGCGCCGGTACCATTCCACACCGTCGCGAACTTCGATCCATCGAACAGCATCGTGCCGTTCCCGACGAATCTGCTGCTCACCGGCACCACCGACCTCACGCTCAACATCCCGGTCGCCGATCCCGGGAACTACGCCGATCCGCAGGTGGCGTTGAATGCGCTGGATGGCTTCAGCACGACCGCGCCGTGGTCGACGACGTTCTCCGCGCCGATCGATCCCACTTCCCTCGTCGGCGGTTCGAGCGTGCGCGTGTTCGAGGTGACGCTGAGCGGACCCGGCGGTGGTGTCACCGGCATCGTGCGCGAACTGGCCTCGCCGCAGGAATTCGTCGTCGCGCTGTCGCCTTCGGATACCAGCGACGAGACGCTCGCGATCGTTCCGACCGCGCCGCTCGGGCAAATGACGTCGTACATGGCTGTCGTCACCAACGGCGTGCACGACGCGTCCGGCGCGCCGGTGCGCGCATCGTTCGTCTACCGTCTCGCCGAAGGCCCCTCGCCGTTGTGCGTGAACGGCGCATCGACGACGCCCGCCATGCCGGCGAGCCAAGCCTGTGCGCTGGAGCCGCTGCGCCAGTTGGTCAACTCGCAGCAGGCGGCCATCGCGGCGGCCGGGATCGATCCGGGTTCGGTTGCGTTGTCATGGGTCGCGACGACCGAGAGCATCACGCCCTCCCTGCAGGCCGTCGACAACGTCATCGAGCAGGCGCCGGCCGCGGCGACCAACGTGTTCCCGACCGGCGAAACCCTGGCGAGCCTCGGCGTCGGGCTTCCGCCGGTTGCCGACATCTACATCGGCACGCTGGCGCTGCCGTATTACCTCGACGCACCAACCGCCGACGACCCGACCGCGCCGTTGACCGGCTTCTGGCAAGCAGCGCCGGGCGCGTACGTCCCGCCGTTCGACCAGTTCGGACTCGATCCGACGTCAACGAACGTCACCTATGCCAACCCGCTGCCGGTCGCGCAGTCGACACAGGTCGTCCCGTTGCTGTTGACCGTCCCCAACGCCAACTCGGGCAAGAAGCGCCCGGCCTCCGGCTGGCCGATCGTGATCTTCCAGCACGGCATCACGCGCAATCGCACCGACATGTTCGCGATCGCCGGAACCCTGGCCGCGCAGGGCTTCGCGGTTGTCGCGATCGACCTGCCGCTGCACGGCATCACCGACCCGACCAACCCGTTCTTCGTCGGCAACACGCCGCTCGTCGCATTCGGCGCCGAGGAACGCACGTTCGACCTCGACCTCGAGAACAACACGACGATGGCACCGGGGCCGGATGGCCAGATCGACCCGTCGGGTACGTATTTCATCAACCTGAGCAGCCTGCTGACCTCGCGCGACAACTTGCGCGAGGGAATCGTCGACCTGATGGAACTCGCGCACGCGATCCCGTCGATGTCCTATTCCGGCGGCAGCGGCGACTTCGACTCGACCCGAATCGCGTTCGTCGGCCAGTCGTTGGGCTCGATCGTCGGTACCGCGTTCGTCCAACTCGACCCGAACGTCAACACCGCCGTGTTGAACGTGCCCGGCGGTGGAATCGCGCGGCTGCTCGACGCTTCGCCGGCATTCGGTCCGTTGATCCACGCAGGGCTTGCGGCCGAAGGTGTGATCCAGGGTACGCCACAGTACGACGCGTTCTTCGTGGCGGCCCAGACGGCCGTCGATTCCGGTGATCCGATCAATTTCGCGTTCGCATCCGGCAAGCGCCTGCTGATGCAGGAGGTCATCGGCAGTGATGGCTATCCGTCCGACCAGGTCATCCCGAACTCGGTGCCCGGTGCGCCGCTGTCGGGCACGGAACCGCTGATCGCGGCGTTCGCCCTGCAACCGATTTCCTCGACCACGCAGTCCGCCGACGGCATCCGCGGCGCGGTGCGCTTCCTGCAGGGCGAGCACGGCTCGCTCCTCGACGCAACCGACTACCCGGCAACGACCGTCGAGATGCAGGGCGAGATGGCGAGCATGATCGCGTCGGACGGCACCGTCGTGCAGGTGGCGAACCCGTCGATCGTCGCGCAGCCGCCGCCGCAGAACTGACCGCGGTCGAGCGTTCGAATCAGGTGCCGCGCCGTTCGCAACGGCGCGGCGTCTTCGCTTCAGTACCGGATGCCCGCGGCACGCAGCACCTTGCCCATCAACCACAGCGGGCCGATGAGCAGGTACGCGAGATCGGTCAGGAACGACGGGCGCCGGCCCTCGATTGCATGGCCGATGAACTGGCCGACCCAGGCGATCACGAACACGCCACCAGCCAGCCACGCGAGGCGGGTCGCACCCAGGGAATCGTAGATCCAGTCCGTCAGCAGCGCGAGTGCGACGAACGACACGAACATCGCCGCGAACAGGCCCCGGGACAGGCGCCAATAGAACGACAGCACGACCACCATCACCAGCCCGCACCACAGGCCCTGCCGGCCGAGTGAAACGGGTACCGGGATCAACCACAGGAACGCGATCACCGCCCACAGGATGGCCGGCACGCAAAACCAGTGGAACATCCGGTTCACCGGATTGGCGTGATCGGCGCCGTAACTGTCGAACCACTCATCGACCGAGCGCATGGCGGGCCACCGGGGAGGCTGTCCGGTCCATTGTGCGCCGTCATCCCGCCGGCGCAAGGGTTCGCCGGTCAGGGTGCCGGAAGGTCCGCGAGGCGGCGCAACGCCTCGGCATATTTCGCCGCCGTCGCCTCGATGATCGCGATGGGCAAACGGGGTCCCGGCGCCGTCTTGTCCCAGCCCAGCGTCTCGAGGTAATCACGCACGAACTGTTTGTCGAAGCTCGGGGGACTGGTGCCGACCCGGTACTGGTCGGCGGGCCAGAAGCGCGACGAATCCGGCGTCAACATCTCGTCCATGACGACGAGGCCACCGCTTTCGTCGGTGCCGAACTCGAATTTCGTGTCGGCAATGATGATGCCGCGATCCGCTGCATGCCGGGCGGCCTCGCGGTACAGCGAGAGTGTCGCCGAACGGACCTGCTCGGCCAGATGCCCGCCAATCGTGCTGACCAGGGCATCGAACGACATGTTTTCGTCGTGCCGGCCCGCAGGAGCCTTCGACGACGGCGTGAACAGCGGTTCCGGCAACTGCTCGGACTGCCGCAAACCCGGCGGCAGCCGCACGCCGCACAGGTATCCGGTCGCCACATAGTCTTTCCAGCCCGAACCCGCCAGGTACCCACGCGCGATCGCCTCGACCGGCAGCGCCTTGAGACGTCGCGCGACGACGCTGCGCACAACGTACAGCGAGGGGTCGACACCGGAAGGAAGCACTGCGGCAACGTCCCGGCCGGTCAGGTGGTTCGGCACGAGGTTGCGCGTACGGTCGAACCAGAAGTTCGAGATCCGGCACAGCATCTCCCCCTTGCCCGGAATCGCATCGGGCAAGACGACGTCGAAAGCCGACAGCCGGTCGGTCGCGACGATCAGGATCTCCCGGTCGCCGAGCGCGTAGACATCGCGCACCTTGCCGCGATGCACGAGTTCAAGCCCGGGCAAATCCGAATTCCGGAGCGTGGTCGCCATGGCGCGCAGTCTGGGAGGATGCGACCCGCTATTCTAGCCGGGTGCCGTGGCCAGGCGCCTTGCCCCGGGACACCGGGTCCGGGCTTGCTAGAATCCGCGGCCTTTTCAGTGGGGACCATGGCGTCGGGCACCATGTCGCATTCGATGGCCAATTTGTGTTGGCAATCCAGCCGTTGCCGAGCCACGTTTCGCAGTGGTGGCTGATGGGCATGCTCGGGACCGCCATCGGTGCGCTGCTGGGGTGGCTGTTGCTGCGCCACCCGATCGGGCTGCTCGTCGGCGGCCTCATCGGACACATCTACGACCGTGATTTCCTGAGCCGGCCACGGCGGCCGCGGGAGACCGACTGGATCGACCCGCTGTTCAGCCTCGCCGGAGCGCTGTCGAAGAGTGACGGGCGGGTCTCCGAACGGGAAATCGCGGCCGCGGAATCGTTGATGGTGCGGCTGCAACTCGACCCCACGCAACGCCGCCTTGCCATCGACCGTTTCACCGCCGGCAAGTCACCGGCGTTCGATCCGCTGGCCTCGTTCGGCAAGTTGCGGACGTGGTGCGGCGGCCGGCGCAACCTGTCGTACCTGGTCATCGACCTGTTGCTCGACGTCGCCTGCGCGGATGGCGCGCCGAGCCGTTCCAAGCTCGGATTGCTGCGCCGCCTGTGCGCGTCACTCGGAATCAGCGATCGCGAGTTCTCGCTCGTGCTGGCGACGAAGGGCGTCCAGCCGAAGTACTACGGCCGTTCGCAGGGATCGCAGCGTCCGCAATCCCGCCCCGTATCCCCGGATCCATACGCGGTCCTCGGCCTCGAGCGTGGCGTCGACGAGCGCTCCATCAAGCGCGCCTGGCGCAAGCTGATGAGCCAGAATCACCCGGACAAGCTCGGCGACGTGCCCGCGGAACTGAAGCGCCGCGCCGAGGACCGTGCCCGCGACATCAACGGCGCGTACGAGCGGATCAAGGCCGAGCGCGGTTTCCGCTGAACCCGGAAGTTCCGGCCACCGCACCACTGCCGTTAGGATGCACTCGTCGCGCCGACGCCGTGCGTGGCTGCGCCACCCCCAGGAGAATCCGATGAAACAGCCCGCCGTCATTGCCCCGTCGATCCTGTCGGCGGATTTCGCCCGGCTCGGCGACGAAGTCGCCCGCGTACTGGCTGCCGGCGCCGGCTGGGTGCATTTCGACGTAATGGACAACCACTACGTCCCGAACCTGACGATTGGTCCGCTGGTGTGCGCGGCGTTGCGTGCGTTCGGGATCGCCGCGCCGATCGACGTGCACCTGATGGTGACGCCGGTCGATGCCATCGTGCCGGAGTTTGCCAAGGCCGGCGCCAGCGTGATCAGCTTTCATCCGGAAGCCACGCTGCACGTCGACCGCACGATCGGATTGATCCACGACCACGGCTGCAAGGCCGGGCTCGTGTTCAATCCGGCCACGCCGCTCGATTACCTCGACTACGTCCTGGAGAAACTCGACCTCGTGCTGATCATGTCGGTCAATCCCGGCTTCGGTGGCCAGGGCTTCATCCCTTACACGATCGAAAAACTGCGTCAGGCGCGCGCGCGGATCGACGCGCTCGGCAAACCCATCCGCCTCGAGATCGACGGTGGCGTCAAGCCCGACAACGTCGCCGCGATTGCCCGCGCCGGCGCGGATACGTTCGTGGCCGGTTCGGCGATCTTCGGCGCACCGGACCCGGTGGTCGCGATCGCGAACATGCACGCTGCGATTGCCGCGGCTTGACCGCGCGCACCGCACGAATCGCCGCGAACCACGGGCCACCCGCCCTGCGCGCAGGCGCCTCCCGCATCCCGGCGTGCGCAAACGTGGTGCGACCACTCAAGCAGGCGTGGCGTGGGCCGTGCCGCAACCGGGGCCAAGCCCCGCGTTGTCGTGGTCGAGTACCCGCTCGGCGCGATAGCTCGAACGCACCAGTGGACCCGACACGACCTCGATGAATCCCAGCGCGAGCGCGGTGTCGCGGTAATGCGCGAACTCGGCGGGCGTCACCCAGCGCTCGACCGGCAAGTGGTTTTTCGTCGGTCGCATGTATTGCCCGAGCGTGACGACGTCGACGCCGGCGGCACGAATGTCGGCAAACGCCCGCGCGAGTTCGTCGTCGGTTTCGCCGAGCCCGAGCATCAGGCTGGTCTTGACGATCGTTCGCGGCGAATGCCGCTTCGCGAACGCGAGCACGTCGAGCGTCTGCCGGTACCCCGCGCGCGCGTCGCGCACCGGATGCGTCAACCGCTCGACGGTCTCGATGTTCTGCGCGTAGGTGGCAAGTCCGGCATCGAGTACGGCTGCAACGCCATCGAGGTTGCCGGCGAAGTCCGGCGTCAACGCCTCGACTGCCGTCTCGGGGCAACGGGCATGGATGGCGCGGACGCACGCAGCGTAGTGTCCGGCGCCGCCATCGGGAAGGTCATCGCGGTCGACCGAGGTGAGCACGACGTACCTGAGGCCCATCAGCGCGACGGCATCGGCAACCGACGCCGGCTCCCCAGGATCGAGCCAGCCGTGGGGATTGCCGGTCGCGACCGAGCAGAACCGGCACGCGCGCGTGCACACCGAGCCCATCAGCATCAGCGTCGCGGTTCCGCGGCCCCAGCATTCGGCGATGTTCGGGCATTTCGATTCCGCGCAGACCGTGTTCAACCGGTGGCGGTGGACGATATCGCGCACCGCCTCGTACGCAGCGCCTGCCGGCAGGCGGATCCGCAGCCACGGCGGCTTCGGTGCATGGTCCGGAACGAGGCTGTCGGCGTTGCGGCGGACGCCGTCCTTGACCGCCCGCGTTCCCTGCGGGGCAACGAACTTGGCGCCGCTCACGATCCGGGCCGGAATGGATGATTCGCTCATGCGGGCATTTTACGCCGCGGCCGCACGCGGCGGGAAACCGCCGTCGCGCGCTCAGCGAGTGCCGAGGATGACGATGGTCTTGCCCGAAACATCGATCATCCGCTGCTCTTCGAGCTGCTTCAGCACGCGCCCGACCATTTCGCGCGAACAGCCGACGATGCGGCTGATCTCCTGTCGCGAAATGCGGATCTGCGTGCCTTGCGGATGGGTCATCGCATCCGGTTCGCCGGAGAGGTCCATGAGCGTCTTGGCGACGCGGCTGGTGACGTCCATGAACGCGAGCCGGCTGACCTTGCGGGAAGTGTGCAGCAGGCGATTCGAAAGCTGCGCGCCGATCGCGAACAGGATTTTCGGGCACTCGTCCCGCAACGGCCCTTCGAACAGGTTGAACAGGCGTTCGTATCCGATTTCGGCGAGTTCGCACGGCGTGCGCGTGCGCACCATGACTTCGCGGCGCGGTGTCTCGACGAACAGGCCCATTTCACCGATGAACTCGCCGCGGTTCACGTACGCCAGGATCAGCTCGCGACCCTGGTCGTCCTCCGAACACACCGACAGCGAACCGTCGATGACGTAGTAGAGGATGTTCGCCGAATCGCCGGGCCGCATGATCGCGGTTTTGCCGGGATACCGGCGGCGGTGACAAGCGGCGAGGAAACGCGTGATCGCCGCGCGGTCGGGCGCCAGCATCGCGGGCGCCTGCAGCCGGTTCACTTCGCGCTGCAGCGTGTAACGGAAATCGGCAACTCTGGGCTGGGCTTCCATCCTGCTCTCCCTTCGCGCGCCACGCGGAGACTGCATCCGGCAAACCGGTATCCCGGCCGTGCTTGCCGACCGCCCTGCATCTTATTGCAAATCGACCGTCAATGGCGGCGCGTAAGCCGGCAAGAGTACCCGCGGTTTCATCGCGGATCGCCATGGTCCATAATCCGCGCCCGTCACGCAGCCACGGTCAGCGAGGTACCGGCGGTGGTCAAACCCCTTCCCCGGCTGAAGCTGCAGGGTTTCAACAACCTGACGAAGGCGCTCAGCTTCAACATCTACGACATCTGCTACGCGGTGTCCGGCGACCAGCGCCAGCACTACATCGAGTACATCGACGAGGCGTACGACGCCGATCGCCTGACCAACATCCTGACCGATGTCGCCGAGATCATCGGCGCGAACATCCTGAATGTCGCGCGGCAGGATTACGACCCGCAGGGTGCGAGCGTGACGATCCTGATCTCCGAGCACCCGGTGGTCGACAAGCTTTCGCGCGACATGATCTCGGACGCGATCGTCGCGCACCTCGACAAGTCGCACATCACCGTGCACACCTACCCGGAAACCCATCCGCACAACGGCATCGCGACGTTCCGGGCCGACATCGACGTCGCGACCTGCGGCGTCATCTCGCCGCTGAAGGCCCTGAACTACCTGATCGACAGCTTCGAGTCGGACATCGTCACGATGGACTATCGCGTCCGCGGCTTCACGCGCGACGTGCGCGGCACCAAGCACTACATCGACCACAAGATCAACTCGATCCAGGACTACCTGGCCAAGCACATCCGCCAGAAGTACGAGATGTTCGATGTCAACGTGTATCAGGAAAACATGTTCCACACCAAGATGCACGTGAAGGACTTCAACCTCGACACCTACCTCTTCGAGGCGCACGCGGACGACCTGTCGTTCAAGGAGCGCCAGCGCATCGAGCAGCTCCTGCGGCGCGAGATCGAGGAACTGTTCCACGGCCGCAACCTGCGCTGAATCGCGGCAGCGAGCATCGCCGGCGAACAACGGCGCGGACCGGATCAACCGGATTCGACCGCGGCGTCAGATCCGATAGGCCACCGCCTTCATCACCGCCGACGCACAGGCCATCAACCGCGGCACCGGCGCGGGCAGTTCACGGCCCCCGGCCGCTTCCGCGTTCCGGGCGTGCCGGGCTTCATCGGCCTGCATCTCGCGGACGATGGCCCGGCTGCGCAGGTCACCGGGCGGCAACCGCTCCAGGTGCTGACCGAGGTGGGCTTCGACCTGCCGTTCGGTCTCCACCACGAAACCCAGGCTCGCCCGATCGCCCGCCAATGCGGCCATTGCGCCAATCGTCCAGGCGCCCGCGTACCACAGGGGATTCAGCAGGCTCGGCCGGCTCCCGAGTTCGTCCAGCCGTTCGGCGCACCAGCCAAGGTGGTCGGTTTCCTCGGCGGCCGCCTGCTCCATTGCAGCGCCGACATTGGGTCGGCGCGCCGCCACCGCCTGCCCGCGATAAAGGGCCTGCGCGCACACCTCGCCAACATGGTTGACGCGCATCAGCCCGGCGGCGTGCCGGCGCTCGGCCGGATCCAATGTGGGCTCTTCGACGTCCGCTCCCGGCGATGGACGCCGCACGACCGGCGTAGCGCCGAATACCGTTGCGAGCGCTCGCTCGAGTTCGACGAGAGCTCGATCGGGCCAGGAGAGACGTTCGGTGTGCACGCGGACCCACCTCGAGTTGCCACGCACGCTGCACCCGTCGAATGGAAACCGGCTTGCTGCCGGCGCACTGTCCGAGGCTGCTGCCACGAAAGGTTACGACAGCCGGCGGTGGACGTCACTGTCTCCGCGGAGTCCCGTTGTAATCGGTAGCGTGGCGCCCCGCATCGTCGTCATGCGCCCCGGGAACCCTCCGCGCCATCGACCCTCGCGATGGCGCGACGTTCCGGGATCGGGTGCGGCGGCGCAAACCGCCGCACCCGGCTCGAACCGACGGCGGTCGTAGCCACTGCTCAGTCGAAACCGCCCGCGAAGATGATCTCCGGATTGAGCTCGTAGGCGCCGATATCCACTCCGCTCCCGACCTGGCGCGCAAACGGCCAGCCGCGTTGGTCGTACTCGAGGCTCTGCGAATTGGTGCCTTGGTCGAGTGCCGGACTGGATGGCATCAGCGCACACGTCGGCGTGATGCCGCCGTTGTCGGCCAGCGGCAGCAACATCGGTTCGAGGTTCAACAACGACTGTGTCGTCGCATCCCACGACACGGTCCCGGTGGCGACATCCACGCTGCCCTGAATGAGGCTGTGGTCGGCAGTCACGACGGCCGCCGTTGCCGGTTCGGTGCCGATCGCATCGAGGCCACCCGCACCCTGGTTGCCGGCGATGATCGAGCTTTCGATCGTCACGGGCGGCACCAATGCCGTTGCGGTGTCGCACTTGATGTAGATGCCGCCACCGGTGTTGTTGCTGCTGTTGCCGGTGACGGTGCTGTTGCGCAGTACGAACGAACCCGACACCAGATCGTTGTCACTGTCCACCATGATCGCGCCGCCGCCGCTGGCGGGGCCATTGACCGTATTTCCGGACAGCGTGCTGTTGGTGATCGTCACGTCGGCGATTTCGGCCATGATGGCGCCGGCCCGCGCCTTGACGGTGCCGGTGACGGAATTGTCGACGACTGTGCTGTCGACGAGTTCGAACGAACCGCCATTCACGCGGATACCGCCGCCATACCCGAGTTCCGCGTCGATGGTGTTGCCGCTGATCAGCGTGCGCGTTACGCGCGATGTCGCGTTCACGTACGTGTTCTGGATCAGGATGCCGGCACCACGGGCATGCGATCCATTGCCGATGTTTCCGGTCACGCGGCTATCGACAATGGTGACCGCATCGACGATCGCGCCAAGCCCGGCGCCAAACGGGGCCCGGTTGTCGGCAAGCGTGGAATTCGTGATCGTAACGGCACCCACCGGACCGTTCGGAAACACGCCGATGCCGTAAACCCCGCCACCGCCCGCATACAGTCCATTGGGTGCCGCATTGCCGGAGATCGTCGAGTTCGTGATCACGAGGTCGCTCTCGTAGGCAGCGATTCCACCTCCGGTGCCGCCGTAGCCGTTCACCACGTTCCCGCTGATCGTGCTGTCGCTGATGCTGGCGCTGCCGTACAGCACGGCGATGCCGCCGCCGATGCACACCCCGTAGCAGTAGCCAGCCGGATCGGGAAAAAACGTCTGGTTGCCGCTGATCGTGCTGCGGGCGACGGTCAGCTCTGCGTTCTGCACGCGCACCGCGCCACCCTGATCGAAGAGATTGCAACCACCGGAAAGCGTCAGATCGCTCAAGGTCAGATCCGCGCTCGCGTCGATCAGGCGAAACGCATTCGTCGCGGTCGGCGAGCAGGCATTCGCGCCGGTGTCGTCGCGGGTCAGTGCGCGGTTGACGCCGCCAGCGCCTTCGATGGTCAGCGCCTTGGTGATGACCGGCAACTGCGCAGTGAGCGTGATGTCGCTGCCGACCTCGATCGTGTCGCCACCGGCATTCGCATTGGCGTCGTTGATCGCCTGGATCAGCTCGGCTTCGCTGCCGGCAGTGAAGGTTGCAGCCTGCGCCGCGCCAGCGCACAACGCCAAGGCAAGCGCGCTGGCCAGGCAGCGACGTACGGGCGCAGGTTTGGCGGTGCGAACGACAGGGACGGACATGGCATTCTCCCCCAGGAATTGGCCCGAACGTGGGCCGGTATCCTTTCATCTGGGGAAAACGCGAGCGTGGTTACAGACGCGCCGCGTCCAACTGCGCCAGCACGCGTTCGCGCATGGCGGAGAGTTCGGCGGCCTGTTCGTTGCGCAGTTGCGCGAAACGGGCATCGTCCTTGAACGGCAGGAACGCGAGGTCGCCGTCGTTGCGCGGATTGATGCGCATGCCATGTGCGAACGCCGCGTCGAGGCTGCGGTAGGCCGCCTCGACCTCGCCACGCAGGCGTTGCACGGCGGCGAGGCGTCGCCAGTTCTTCCAGTATTCGCTGCCGCCATCGATGGCCGCCTGGGCGGCCTGGCGGGCTGCTTCGAGCACGGGTGCGGCTTCTTCTTCACGACCAAGCAGACGGAGCAGGATCGCGCGTTCGAGCATGGGCCCGCCACTGCCGGCGTCGGCCATGCCGTGGGCGTTACGCTGGATTTCCGGCATCAGGTTCTTCAGTGCACCCGCGTAGTCGCCCTGACGCACGGCACACTCGGTCGCCACTTCATCGGCGCTGTAGAAGCCGCTGCTGACAAGCAAGGGATCGAGCGGCTCGGCAAGCGCACGGCACCGCTGGTAGTCACCGCGGAACAGGGCAATTTCCGCTTCGGCCTCCCTGTCACGCTTGTCGGTTCGGGTTTCGAATGCCAGCGCGCGGCGCATCAGGCGCTCGCCGGCATCGGTCGCACCCAGCGTGAACAGGATCATGGCCGATTCGTAGTCGTCCGCGAATGTGGGCCCCATGTCCTCAACCTGCGCCGCGCCGAGAGCATAGGCTTCGTCATAACGCCCAAGTTGGTAGTAGACCATCGCAAGGTTGTTGCCAGCCGCACCGAGCGAACGTGCGTGTTCGTAGGCCGCGGTCGCCCGTTTGAACCAACCTTTGTAGTAGTAGGCCAGTCCGAGCGTGTCTTGCGCGTAGCCGAGCGTGGGATCGAGCCGGATCGCGCGGCTGGCTTCCTCGATCGCGGAGTCGAGCCAGACTGCGGAATCGCTGTAGCGCGTGGCGCGTTGCTCGTACGCCTCGGCCAGGCGTGTGTGCGCGTTCGCGCTGTCGGGCGCAAGCGCGATTGCACGCTTGAACGACGTAATTGCCTGATCATTGGCAACCCGATCGGAACGCAGGAAAAGCTCGGTGCCGTTCACGATTGCCGCCAACGCCGCGCGCGGCAGGCGCGCTTCGGGCGGTGCGATGGTGCGCTTGGCCTTGAGCGCGGTCGCGAGCGCAGCCGTCGTTGCGTCCATTGCATGCGGCGAGACACGCTCCGACCACAACTCTTCCTCGCGCAGGCCGTCTCCTGCGCGTACCAGCAACTTCCCATCGGACGTCGCGCCGACCTTCACTTGGACGAAGGCGCCGAGCAGCGGGCCACGCAGCACCGCGCGGGCAGGAAAATCCTTGCTTCGGGCGACAGCGAGCACCGTGCCGGCGGGAACCACGGCGAGCGGTTGCGTGCTTTCCAGGCGTCGGCTCAACTCTCGCACAGCGGCATCGATGGCCGCGTTGGCGCGCGCAGGATCGGCCGGCACCACCGCCAACGTACGCATGGCGACCGCCGGGTCGGGGACCGTCACCGGTTCGCGCAATGCATACCACGCGCTGGCTGCACCGAGGCCTACGAACAGTGCCAACGCGGCAACCCGCGCAATGCGCCGGCGTCGTGACGGCAGCATCGTGCGCCAGCGTGATGGCGACCGTGTGCCCGGCTCCAGCCAGGAATCCAGTGCCTGTGCAAATTCATCCGCGCCGGCATAGCGGTCGCCGGGACGTTTTTCGAGGCAACGCAGGCAAATGGCTTCCAGTCCGATCGGAATCGACGCGTCGAACGCGCGCGGGCGCACGGGCGCAACCGTGGCGACCTGCTGCAAAACCTGCAACGGCTCCAGGTCGGCAAAGGGGGCGCGGCCAGCCAGCAATTCGTACAGGATCGCGCCCAGACCGTACACATCCACCGCGGTGGTCAGTTTGGCGCCCGGACTGGTCACGACTTCGGGCGCGACATAACGCGGTGTCCCGATCAGGGCGTCGATGCCGGTGAGCGAAGAATTCGCGCCGAGGTGGCGGGCCAGGCCGAAATCCGTGACCAGCGGCCGATCTTCGGCATCGAACACGATGTTGGACGGCTTCAGGTCGCGATGCAGCACGCCGTTCGCGTGGGCGCGCGCGACTGCCCGCGCAACGCGCACGAGCAGGCGCGCAATGTCGGTGTACTTTCCGCGCAGCGCAGCAATGCGCCCGGCCAGGTTGCCGCCTCCGGCGAGCTTCATGCTGAAGTACGGCGTGCCCGCTTCCTCGCCGACTTCGTAAACCGGCAATATCCCCGGATCGTCGAGGCTGGCCATGAGTTCGGCTTCGCGACGGAAACGCGCCAGCGCATCCGGCTGGTCGCTGCGTGTCGACAACAGCATCTTCAACGCGACTTCGCGTTTGAGATCGGCTTGCCAGGCGCGATACACGACACCGTTGCCGCCACGCGCGATCTCGTCGAACAGTCGATAGCCGCCGATCCGGCGTGGAGTGGGCTCAGCGCCGCTTTCCGGGTCCAGTGCCGCAGCCAGCGTGCAGTTCGGGCAAAGGCCGCCGCTGCGCGTACCGCCGCAGCTCGGGCAACGCTCCTCGCTCATTGCGCGGCCTCGGCCGCCAACACGTCGCGCAGGTGCGCCAATTCGGCGTCGACTTCGTGCGCGTCGGTGACGGTGCGCGCCACCTCCCGTCGCAACACGTCGCGAAAGCGGCCACGCAGCCGATGTACCGCCACCTTGACGGCGCCTTCGTTGCGCGCCAGATGCCTCGCGAGTTCGCCATAGTCCGGAAGCCCGGCACCCGGATCCAGGCACGGCTTCAACGCGGCGTAGACCTTGCCCTGCCCGCCATGCGCATATTCCTCGTGCAACGCCGCCAGGGAATGTTCGATCACCGTCCGCGCCCACTGACGGTCGAATTGCAGGTCCAGCGACAGCGTCTCGTCGTGCGCCGGCAAGTGGGATTCGAGTTCGGACACGTCGATTTCGACGAAGTGCCGATCACCACCGCGCTTGCGCGTTTGCTCGCGTTCACGGTCGCCGGACAGGAAACGGCGCAAGGCTCCGAGCAGGAAGTTGCGGAAGCGTCCACGCCCGCGATCCGCGTGCGCGACCGTTGCGTGTTCGATCAGGTGCAGGAAGAAGCCTTGCGTGAGGTCCTCGGCATCGGCCGCGGCATATCCCTGCCGGCGCAGGCTCACGTAGACAGGCCGCCAGTAGCGGCTGCACAAGGCCCCGAACGCAGCATGCTGCGTGGCCGGATCACCGGTCGCGAGCACCAGCCCCCAACTGGTATCAGGAAACGCGGAACCACCGAACGCCGAACACATGCCCGATCAACAACCCGACCCTTGGCTCAGCTTAGCACCGCTTCGCGATCGAAACCGCCGGGCCGGTGACGTGTGCACGCCGTCATTCGTTTGGCTTGCCGGCGAAATTCCCCGCCCGTTTCCATACCCGACGCGACGGGTCCCGACCGCCAAGCTGCACTCACGTGGTCGTCGCGTCGAGCTGCCGGGCCAGCAGGGTGAGCGGATGCAGGACCGGCACTTCGACGCCTTGTTGGCGGAGTCCGTTGCCGAGGAAAATCCGGCAACCGACATTGGATGTCAGCAGCGAGGCGGGCTCGAGCGGCCGGATCTGGTCGAGCTTCAGCCGACGCAGCCGATCGGCGACCGCGGCGTGTTCGATGAAATAGTGGCCGGCGGCGCCGCAGCAGCGTGGCTGCAGTGGGAGCGGCTGCACCTCGAGTCCGGGAATCCGTCCCAACAGGTCACGCAACGTCGCGTCACCGCCGACGACATTGATCTCGGTGCACGGAAGATGCAGGGCGACGCGGGCGTCGAGCCGCCGGAATCGGAGTTGTTCGAACCCGGGATCGCAGGCAAGGAATGTCGCGACATCGAGCGTTGTACCCCCGGCGCCGACGACGCGGTCGCGGACTTCACCAAAGCAGCCGCTGGCGCTGACAAGGACCGTGTCGCCACTGGCGAGGCCAAGTCGTTCGCGCGCCTCAGCGGCCAGATGATCGGCATCCACCGAATCCCCTGCGTGCCGCGCGAGGGCGCCGCAGCACTGGAATCCCGCGGGAACGGCGACCTCGTGACCCGCGGCTTCGATCAGGATCCGTGCCGCCGCAAGCGTGTCGCGATCGTAGATGCTCGCGACGCAGCCAGTGAACAGGATGACGCGGCGGCGACCGGCCTTTGACTGCAGTCCGCGTCGTCGCCACTCGCGTGGCACCGGTGCGGCAACCGGCTGTTCCGCCGCGAGGCGCCGCCACCGCGACGTGCGCGGCAGCAGGCGTGCCACCGCCGGGAGCCATCGATCGGCATGAAACACCGCGGCAACCCTTGCGGCTCGCGTCAATTGCCGGGGACTCCTGAGCAATCGCGAGAGTCTGCCCACAGGCGCGCGCCGTGGCGCCAATCCCGCGCGAGTCAGGTCGATGATCTCCCCGTACCGCACGCCGGACGGGCAAACTTTCTGGCACGACAGGCAGTCGAGGCAGTGGTCGAGATGCGCCAGCACCGTCGGCCCGGGCGCGAGCGTCTCGTCCGCCAATGCCCGGGCCAACGCGATCCTTCCGCGTGGTGACTCGGCTTCGTTTCCGGTCAGGCGGTACGTCGGGCAATGTGGGAGGCACAGGCCGCACTTCACGCACTGGTCCGTCAACGGGGCGAGGCGCGCGTCGAATGGCGGCGGTACGACCGGCATGTGTCGATGCTAGCCGATCGGACCGAGTGCGGCCGGCGGGGCGCACCTTTCGGCGACCCCGTTCCGCAAGGGATGCTCCGCGACGAACGGCTGGCCGCCCTCGCAGGATATCCGCGGCACTCCACCGCCGGCCCCGTGGCCCAGGCCCGCTCAGGCTTGCCGGTGATCCGTGGGTCCTGTATCCTTCGCAGTCTTTTTCCACGCTCGGCTCCACTCGGGGCCATCGGGTCCCCGGAAATGAAAACGATCAGCGCGAATCCCGCTGAAGTGAAGCGCGACTGGTACGTCGTCGATGCCAGCGGCAAGACGCTCGGCCGCCTCTGCACCGAGCTGGCGCGCCGCCTGCGCGGCAAGCACAAGACCGTCTATACGCCGCACGTCGACACTGGCGATTACCTGGTCGTCGTCAACGCGGCGAAAGTCGCCGTCACCGGCAACAAGCGCCAGGACAAGCTCTACCATCGGTTCACCGGGCATGTCGGCAACCTGCGCACCAGCACACTCGAAAACGTGTTGGCGACGCATCCCGAGCGTGCAATCGAAATCGCGGTCAAGGGCATGCTGCCGAAGAATCCGCTCGGGCGCGCGATGTACCGCAAGCTCAAGGTCTATGCCGGCGCCGAACACCCGCACAGCGCGCAGCAGCCACAGCCACTCGAAATCTGACACGCGGCCGGCATCTGCCGGCGGCCCTACTCCCGACCCGATCAGGCAATCCATGGCGATCCAGCAGAACCAGCACTACGGCACCGGCCGCCGCAAGTCATCCACTGCGCGCGTGTTCCTGCGCAAGGGCGGCGGCGCGATCAGCGTGAACGGCAAGCCGCTCGACGCGTTCTTCGGCCGCGAGACTTCGCGCATGATCGTGCGTCAGCCGCTCGAGCTGACGGCAAGCGCCGAGAAGTTCGACGTCTACGTGACGGTCGAGGGTGGCGGGATGACCGGACAGGCTGGCGCGATCCGCCTCGGCATTGCCCGGGCGCTGGTCGAGTACGACGACACGCTCAAGGCGCCCCTGCGCAAGGCCGGGTTCATGACCCGCGACGCGCGCGAGGTCGAGCGCAAGAAGGTCGGCCTGCACAAGGCCCGCCGCGCCACCCAGTACTCGAAGCGCTGATTCCGCGGATCCAGCCGGCGAAACGCCTCGATCCCCTCACCGGGACCGGTGCGGCGCCGACTGCTAGAATCCTCGCCACAGCCCCGTCGCCAAGTGGTAAGGCACCTGACTCTGACTCAGGCATTCGGTGGTTCGAATCCATCCGGGGCTGCCATTCGTCCGCCTGCGTTCGTCCCGCGCTCTGGTCTTCTGACGACGCGTTGAAGCCACCTCCCCGATCGTTGGCCTGAAGCAGAATGTTCTCGCGCGAACGTACGCCTCGCGTGCGCGTAGACTCCGATTGACCGTCCGTCAGCGGAAGTGCACTCGATGGCCGAGCACGATCACGACGCCAGCACCACGCAGCGCCGAACGTGGCGGCCAGATGACGCCTCCACCCGGTCGGATGCGGAGCCTGCGGCCTGCCTCGTGGTGCTGCAGGGACAACGCCTCGGTCACCGCATCGACCTCGGCATCCAACCGGTCGTCGTCGGCAGGGGACCCGATTGCGACGTGCAAATCGGCGAGCGCAGCGTCTCCCGCCAGCACTGCCGCATCTGGCGCGAACCGGTCGGCTACCGGATCCGGGACCTCGACTCCACCAACCGCACCTTCCTCAACGACCAACCGGTCGCCGAAGCGGCATTGACCGACGGCGACCGGATCGCGATCGGCAGTTGTGTCCTGAAATTCATGGACCGGACGTCCGTGGAGGTGCGCTACCACGAGGAGATCTACCGGCTCGCCACCGTCGACCCGTTGACCGAGCTCAACAATCGCCGCCAGCTCCTCGACTTGCTGGAAAAGGAACTTGCGCGCGCCGCCAACCACGACCGCCCACTCGCGTTGATGATCATCGACATCGACCACTTCAAGTCGATCAACGATCGTTTCGGCCACCCGACCGGCGACGCGGTGCTGAAGCGGATTGCGCGGCTGGTCGAAAGCAAGGCCAGGGACGAGTTCATCCTCGCCCGTCTCGGCGGCGAGGAGTTTTGTGCCGTCCTCCCCGAATTCGCGCTTCCCGAAGCCGTCGAGTTCGCGGAAGTCGTCCGGGCGGCCGTGGCGACCTGCGATTTCGGCGAGGACGGCGTGGCCGGCAGCGTCACCGTCAGCATCGGCGTCGCGACCGCGGCCGACGACCGGCTCGGCAACAGCGGGCTGCTTCGCGCTGCCGATGTCAGGCTTTATCGCGCCAAGCAGGGTGGCCGGAACCAGGTCTGCCCCTCGCTTGGGGAAGCGGCGGCAATGGGCGGCTCCCCACCCTGATTTGCGCCCATTCGCGGACGCCTTTATCGTGTAGCAGCACGGCAGTATCGCCTTCTCGGCGGTACTGCGCGATTCAGGCGCCTTCCTTCAATCCAACATCGTGCCGGGCACGTCGCGTGTGTCGGCCCGGTTTTCCCTCCAAGGAGGAATCCAACATGCGGAGTCTCACCGTTCCGGTCATCGCGGCGTTGGCGCTGCTGGCGGGGTGTCAGCCTTCGTCGCAATCGCCCGCGGGTGGCAATGGCGCCGCCAGCAACACCCCGGCCCCAATCCCGTCGCAAATCACCGGAACCGTGTCGTTGCGGGCGCCGATGGAAATTGGCCCCGGCGCGAAGCTCGACGTTCGTCTCGTCGACGTGGCCCAGCCCCAGGTGCCGATCGCCGAGCAGACGATCGACGAAAACACGCAGCCACCCTACACGTTCACGCTCAACCTCGATCCGTCGAAGATCGATCCGTCGCGGACCTATGTGGTCAATGTCACGCTGACCGACGGCGACCGGCACTTCCTGCCGGCCCTGAATTCGCCGGTCCTGACCCACAAGTCGGGCAACACCGCCACGGTCGTGTTGAACCCCGAACCGACTCCGGCCGAAAAGCTGACCGATGCCTATGACAAGCTGAAGCGGGACATCGGCGGGATGAAGAAGGTACAGGGCACGTACACGACCGAAGACTCGTCCGTCGGCTGGGATGCCTTCGTCGAAAGCGGGCAGGTCCGGTTCGTGCGCGTCAAGACCGACTACGACAAGGGCGGCGGCAGTTACGTGTCTTACGCATTCAAGGACGGCAAGCCGATGTACGTGGTCGAGCGCGGCGGCGCCACGGTCGGCTGGGACGACAACGGGAACGTGCTGGTCAGCAAGCAGGCCGGCAGCGAAGTGGCTGCCGACAAGGTCACGGCGTTGCACGACGCCGCCGAGAAGGCGTTCCAGATGGCGCAGCAACAGGCCGACGCGCAGAAGAAACGGAAATGAACCCGCCGGGCTACGCGGCCGACTCCGAGTCCAGGCCGGCGCGGCGCAGCCGTTCGAGGTGAATCAGCAGCAATGACACCGCGGATGGCGTCACGCCGGCAATGCGCCGTGCATGCCCGACCGTTGGCGGTTGCACGGTCTTGAACTTGGACAGCACCTCGGCCGACAGTCCGCGCACGCGGTCGAAGTCGAAACCGGACGGGATCGCCACGTCGTCGCGGCCGCGTTGCCGCGAGACCTCTTCGCCCTGGCGCTCGAGGTAGCCCGCGTACTTGACTCCGACCTCGACTTGTTCGGCCACGCGTGGATCTTCGGTCCCGGGACCGATTCCCGGCACTTCCATCAAGGTGCCGTAGCGGACCTCGGGGCGACGCAGCAATTCGAGCGCAGTCGCGTCGCGCGACAGGGACGTCCCGAGCACGACCTCCACGCCGGGTTCCGCCCGCACGCGCAGCGCGCCGAGGCGGCCGCGTTCGCGCTCGATCGCGTCGCGATGCCGGCAAAATCGCGAATACCGCTCCTCCGGGACACAGCCGAGCGTGTAGCCGGTTTCAGTCAGGCGAAGATCGGCGTTGTCCTCGCGCAGGTGCAACCGGTATTCGGCCCGCGACGTGAACATGCGGTAGGGTTCGAGCGTTCCGTTCGTCGTCAGGTCGTCGACCAGGACGCCGATGTAGGCTTCCTCGCGGCGCGGCAACCACGGTTCGCCGCCGGTGACGCCGCGCGCGGCATTCAAGCCGGCCAGCAGTCCTTGCGCCGCGGCTTCCTCATAGCCGGTCGTGCCGTTGATCTGGCCCGCGAAATAGAGGCCCGCCACGGCCTTCGTCTCGAGGGAAGGCCGCAAGTCCCTCGGGTCGAAGTAGTCGTACTCGATCGCGTAACCGGACCGCGTCAGGTGCGCACGCTCGAGGCCCGGGATCGAATGCACGAGATCGGTCTGAACGTCGAACGGCAGTGACGTCGAGATTCCGTTCGGATAGTACTCACGGGTGCCGAGGCCTTCCGGCTCGAGGAAGATCTGGTGCGAGGCCTTGTCGGCGAAGCGCACGACCTTGTCTTCGATCGAGGGGCAATAGCGCGGGCCGACGCCTTCGATCGCGCCGCTGAACAACGGCGAGCGATGCAGCGCGCCGCGAATGATGTCGTGCGTGCGGGATGTCGTGTGCGTGATGGCGCACGCGACCTGCCGCGGATGCTCGCTGGCGTGCCCGAGGAACGAGAACACCGGCAACGGCACATCGCCAGGCTGCCATTCGAGTCCGCTGAAGTCGATCGTGCGTCCGTCGATGCGGGGCGGCGTGCCGGTCTTGAGCCGCCCGGTCCGGAACGGGCGCTCGCGGAGCCGCAACGCCAGCGTCCGCGCTGGCGCCTCGCCCGCGCGCCCGCCGGCGAAATTCCGTTCGCCGACGTGGATCCGTCCGTCGAGGAACGTGCCCGTGGTCAGGACCACGGCGCGACTCCGCAAGGCCAGACCGGACCGGGTGACGACACCCGTGACGCGGTCGCCTTCGATCAGAATGTCGTCGACGGCGGCCTGGAACACGCGCAAGCCCGGCTGGTTCTCGACGATCCCGCGGATCGCCGCCTTGTACAGGGTCCGGTCGGCCTGGCAACGCGTGGCGCGCACCGCCGGTCCTTTCGAGGCGTTCAGCGTGCGCCACTGGATCCCGGCGAGGTCCGCCGCGTGCGCCATTGCGCCACCCAATGCATCCACTTCCCGCACCAGGTGTCCCTTGCCGATGCCACCGATTGCCGGATTGCAGCTCATCTGGCCGATCGTCTCGATGCTGTGCGTCAGCAGCAGCGTGCGCGCGCCACAACGGGCCGCGGCCAGTGAAGCCTCGGTACCGGCATGACCTCCACCGACGACGATGACGTCGAACTCTTCCACCGCGATTTCCTCCGGCTCCCGAATTGTGACACGCGTCGCACTGCGGCCGGGAGTCGCCACGAGCCTTGGCACAGTGCCTGCAGCGTTTGCGGTCACTCCCACCGGCGTGCGGCGTTTGCGAGCACGCCGTCAACCGGAATCAGGGGCCGGCAGCGCCGGTGGGAGGACTGACCGCAATCGGGGATCAAGGACTGGCGCCCGGAGGTCCCGGGAACAGGGGGAATCCAGGAGAACCTTTGGCCCGGGCGCCAGTTGACTGAAATCGATTTGACGGAATCCGCCGGCCATGCGCCGGCGTTCTTTTCTTACACGAACCCGCGGCAGTCATCCGTGACGAACGCCGCGCACCTGGATCACGCTTTCGTCCCGACACTGAAAACCGGTGTCAGCTTGGGACAAATGCCGATGCCCCGCGCCGATCATGCCCGCAGGCCCGTGCATTTGGCAATCGGACCGCGGCTGGAGCGTGTCTGCGCAAGGTTGGCACGACGATTGCTTCATCCATTCCAGGGAATCCAGGAGACACCGCCATGAGCCTGACCAGCGCCACCATGAGATTGAACCCGCTTTTCCTGCGCCACGACCTGATGATCGAACTCGGCCGCCTCGAAATGGTGATGGACGATGTTCGCACCCGGGGTGCGGCCGACGAGCAGACCGGCATCATCGGCGAACTCGAATCGCGCCGTGCACGGATCAACGAGGCACTGAGCAAATTGCCGGTGTGAAACCGGCAAACCGGATATCGATCATCGCCGGGTGCGGCGCCGAGGATCGGCGCCTTCCACCCTTCAGCGTCGCGATGCTGGCGCTGCACCCGGCGTGATCGGCCAGCGGGGTCTTCGTGAATTCGGACGGGGGGAGTCCGACGGGGGAGAGAGAGGCCGCACGGAGCGGCCTCTCTTTTTTGTCAGCCACCCAGCGTGCGCGTGACGATATCGGCCAAGTCGGCCGAACTGGCAGGACGTGACGCCAGCCGTTCGAGTTCGGCGCGCATGTTGTCGCGCCGGACCGGCTCGAGCCGGCGCCAACTCCCGAACGCCGGCGCGAGCCGCGCGGCCACTTGCGGATTGATCGCATCGAGGCGGGCGATGGCTGTCGAAACCAGCCGATAGCCAGCCCCATCCGCGCGGTGGAACGCAACGGGATTGCGCAGCGCGAACGCGCCCAGCAATGCATATACGTCGTTCGGATTGGCCCAGTGGAATCGGGCATCGCCGGTGAGGCTGGCGACCGTTTCGACCGCACTTTCCACTGCACGTGTTGCCTGCACGGAGAACCACTTCTGCAGGACCAGCGGCTCCTCGCGATAGCGATCGGCGAACGACGCGAGTTGGGCTTCGGCATCGCCGGCTCCGTGATGCACGAGCACGACCAGCGCCGCCAGGCGATCCGTGAGGTTGTCGGCGGCAACGTGGTGCCGGCGGGCGAGTTCGAGATGCCGGACGTCGGCACGCGCCAGCAGGCCAAGGCACGCGTTCCGCAGGCGCCGCGCTGCCGGTTCCGCCATCCGCCCGCTTCCCGCGACCCGCGATGTCCAGCGCGCCAGCAACTCCCCCTCGAGTGCAACCGCGAGGTTGTCGACCAGCGCTTCCCGCGCCGCGTGCACCGCCACCGGATCCAGCGGATCGACGCCCTCGCCAAGCGTCACCTCGTCCGGCGGCGTCAACAACTCCGCCACCAGCGCCGCGTCGGCAGCCGGATCCGCGAGTGCCGCGCGCAGTGCGCCAGCCCACGCCGCAATTCCGGCCGCCGGTGGCGCCCCGACCGACAGCGTTTGCGCAAACAGGATCCGCGCCAGGCGGTCGGCCGCAAACCAGCGATTGAACCCATCGGTGTCGTGGCGCGCGAGGTGCGCGAGATCCTCCGCGCGCAAGTCATCGACGAGCCGCACCGGCGCCGAGAATCCGCGCAGCAACGACGGAGCCGGCGCCGAATCGATCCCGGTGAAGTTGAATGTCGCCGATGCCGAATCCAGCACCACGACACGTTCCGCCGGTGCGTCTCCCGATTCGCCGGCGAGTTGCAGTGGCAAGGCATGCCCATCGGCGTCGAACAACGACATTGCAACCGGAATGGGGAGTGGCTGCTTGTCGTGCTGCCCCGGCGTCGGCGGCGTGGACTGGGCCAACGTCAGATCGAAGCGGCGTTCGCCCGCGACGTATCGAAAGGACGCCTTGAGTTCCGGGGTGCCTGCCTGCCGATACCACGCAAGCCACGGCGAGAGATCGCGCCCGTTGGCATCGCCGAGCGCCGCCACGAGGTCCTCGATGGTCACGGCTTGCCCGTCGTGGCGATCGAAATAGAGGTCGAGGCCGCGCCGGAATCCGGCGCGCCCGAGGGCGACCGCCAGCATCCGGATGATTTCGGCACCCTTCTCGTACACCGTCGCGGTGTAGAAATTGTTGATCTCGCTGTACGACGGTGGCTGCACCGGATGCGCGAGAGGTCCGGCGTCCTCGCGGAACTGGGCGCGCCACAACGTGCGGACATCCTCGATCCGCCGCAGCACCGGTGCCGCGGAATCCGCCTCGAATTCCTGCTCCCGGTAGACCGTCAGTCCCTCCTTGAGGCTCAACTGGAACCAGTCGCGCAGCGTGACGCGGTTGCCGGACCAGTTGTGCAGGTACTCGTGGCCGACGACGGCGAGGATGTGCCGGTAATCGTCGTCGGTCGCGGTATCCGGGTCGGCCAGCAGGTACTTGGAGTTGAAGATATTGAGGCCCTTGTTCTCCATCGCACCCATCGTGAAGTCGTCGGCGGCGACGACGTGGAACACGTCGAGGTCGTAGCAGCGGCCGAAGCGCCGCTCGTCCCAGCGCATCGCGGTCTCGAGCGACTCCAGCGCCCAGCGGCAACGTTCGGCGCGCCCCGGGCTCGCATGCAGCACGAGCCGGACGGGCCTCCCTTGCGCCGTGACGAAACGGCTTTCGATCGATTCGAGCCGGCCGGCCGCAACGGCGAAGAGGTAGCTCGGTTTCGGGAATGGATCTTCGAACGTCGCAAAATGGCGGCCGTCGGGCAAGTCGCCGGTTGCCGTCAGGTTGCCGTTCGAAAGCAATACCGGGTAGCGAATCCGATCCGCACGCAGCGTTACCCGGTATGTCGCGAGGACATCCGGCCGGTCGACGAAGTACGTGATGCGGCGGAAGCCTTCCGCTTCGCATTGCGTCAACAGCATGGCCGAGTCACCTTGGCCGCTCCGATACAGCCCGGACAGCGCGCTGTTCCGGTCGGGCCGGATGCGGCATCGGGTCGCGACTTCCACGCGGTCCCGGGCGCCCGGGATCGTCAAGCCGGTTGAATCGCGCTGGAACTCGGCCGCCATGAGCACCCGGCCGCCGAGTCGCACCTCGAGCAGTTCCAGTTCCTCGCCGTCAAGGTGAAGCTCGGCAGCGCTACCGGGCGCCTGCTCAAGCACCATTTGCGAGGACACGATGGTCGCGTCGGCGCCAAGGTCGAACTCGAGCGCGACCGATGACACGCGCCAA
>JAXMHA010000017.1:0-56865 GCA_046347015.1 Lysobacterales bacterium
CAAGGTGAAGCTCGCGCTCCCCGACGGGTCGACCTACGGCGAGACCGGGACCATCGATTTCTCCGATGCGCAGGTCGATCCCGCCACCGGCGCGGTGACCCTGCGCGCAGTGGTCCCGAACCCCGCGCACATGCTGTTGCCCGGCATGTACGTAAGTCTGTCCGCCGACTTCGGCCATCGCAAAGGCGTGTACCGCATCCCGCAAATGGCACTCCAGCGCACCGACACCGGTCCCTTTGTCCTCGTCGTCGCGCAGGACGGCAACGTCGCCAGCCGCAACGTGAACGTCGCCTCCGCCAGTGGCAGCGACTGGATCATCGACTCGGGCCTGTCGGTGGGCGACCAGGTGATCGTCTCCGGGATCCAGCGCGCGATCCCCGGCAAGCCGGCCAAGGCCGTGCCGTGGCAAACCCCGGCGCCGGCACCCGGCACCGCGACCGCGACGCCACCGCACTGAGCCAGCCCGCGCGTGCCCTCCTTCTTCATCGACCATCCGGTATTCGCCTGGGTCATCGCGATCCTGATCTCGCTGGCCGGCGTGATCTCGATCTTCAGACTCGGTGTCGAGTCCTACCCGAATGTCGTTCCGCCGCAGGTCAACGTCTCGGCGAGCTATCCGGGCGCAAGCGCGGAAACGACCGAGAAGGCGGTCACCCAGGTCATCGAGCAGCAACTCACCGGCATCGACCACCTGCTCTACTTCTCGTCATCATCGAGTTCGTCCGGCCGCTCTTCGATCACGTTGACGTTCGATACCGGCACCAATCCGGACATCGCGCAGGTGCAGGTCCAGAACAAGGTTGCCCTGGCGACCCCGCGGCTGCCGAGTGAGGTCGTGCAGCAAGGTGTCGTGGTGGCCAAGGCGAACGCCGGCTTCCTGATGGTCGTCGCCTTGCGTTCCTCGAACCCGGGGATCAACCGGAACGCGCTGAACGACATCGTCGGCTCGCGCATCCTCGACCAGATTTCGCGGGTACCCGGCGTCGGTTCGACACAGCAATTCGGGTCCGAGTACGCCATGAACATCTGGCTCGACCCGGACAAGCTGCACG
The DNA here is from genome assembly GCA_046347015.1 of Lysobacterales bacterium. Taxonomy (GTDB): domain Bacteria; phylum Pseudomonadota; class Gammaproteobacteria; order Xanthomonadales; family Rhodanobacteraceae; genus Dokdonella_A. The sequence goes on from JAXMHA010000017.1 coordinate 1,053, forward strand.
GCTACGGCTTGTCGGCGACGCAGGTACTCGCGGCAGTCTCCGCGCAAAACGTCCAGTTCGCGGCAGGCGCGATCGGCGCCGAACCGGCCGTTCCGGGCCAGGGATATACCGCGACCGTATCCGCCGAAGGCCGCTTCAGCACGCCGGAACAGTTCGACAACGTGATCCTGCGCGCGAATCCCGACGGCACGACCGTGCGCTTGTCCGATGTCGCGCGGGTATCGGTGGGAGCCTTCAGCTACGGCTTCGACACGCAGTGGAACGGCAAGCCGACCGGCGCCTTCGCGATCCAGCTCCTGCCCGGCGCGAATGCGCTCGATGTCGCCAAGCGGGTGCGCGCGAAGATGGACGAGTTGGCGCCGACCTTCCCACCGGGTGTGGAATGGCTCGTCCCCTACGATTCCACCACTTTCGTCAAGGTGTCGATCGAGGAAGTCGTCAAGACCCTGGTCGAGGCCATCGTCCTCGTCTTCCTCGTGATGCTGGTGTTCCTGCAGAACCTGCGGGCCACGATCATCCCGACGATGGTCATTCCGGTCGCACTGCTCGGCACGTTCACCGGCATGCTGATCATCGGCTTCACGATCAACCAGCTCACGTTGTTCGCGATGGTGCTGGCCATCGGCATCCTGGTCGACGACGCCATCGTCGTGATCGAGAACGTCGAGCGGATCATGACCGAGGAGGGGCTCGAGGTCCGCGCGGCGACCCGCAAGGCGCTGTCGCAGATCACTGGCGCCGTCGTCGCGATCACGACGGTGCTCGCGGCGGTATTCATCCCGAGCGCCTTGCAGAGCGGCACCGCAGGCGCGATCTACAAGCAATTCGCGTTGTCGATCGCAATGGCGATGGGGCTGTCGGCATTCCTTGCGCTCGGCTTCACGCCAGCGTTGTGCGCGACGATGCTGAAGCCCACGCGCCACGATACCCACAACTTCCTGTTCCGGTGGTTCAACCGCGCATTCGAAGCGACGCGAACGACGTACCTGGGGCATATCCGCAGTGCGATCCGGCACGCACCGCGATGGATGGCGGTTTATGTGTTGATCGTCGCGGTGCTGGTTTTCTTCTATGTGAGGTTACCCGGCAGCTTCCTGCCCGAGGAAGACCAGGGCTATGCGCTCGCGATCGTGCAATTGCCGGCCGGCGCGACGCTGCAGCGGACCAATGCCGTCATGAAGCAAGTCCGCGAGAAGCTGATGCAGGATCCCGACACGGCCAACATGATGGCCGTTTCCGGCTTCAGCTTCGTCGGCGCCGGCGAGAACGTCGGTATGGCATTCATCCAGTTGAAGCCGTGGAGCGAGCGCCGGGACGACGCGACCGAATACATCGCCCGCAACAATCGCAACCTCTATTCGATCCGCGACGCGCAGATATTCCTCGTCAACCTGCCGACGGTGTCCGGCCTCAGCCAGTTCGGCGGTTTCGACATGTACCTGCAGGACCGCACCGGGCAGGGACGCGACGCACTCGCCAAGGCGCGCGATGCCCTGCTCGCCGCGGCAGCGAAGGACCAGGCGCTGACGGCCGTGCGCCAGAATACCCTCGCCGACGCACCGCAAGTCCAACTCGACGTCGACCGCAAGCAGGCCGAGTCGATGGGCCTGTCCGTGAGCGACGTGTTCAATGCGATCCAGCTCATGCTGGCGCCGGTCTATGTCGACGACTGGTTCGACCAAGGGCGCGTCAAGCGCGTCACGATGCGCGCCGATGCCCGCTTCCGCATGGGTACCGAGGCGTTGTCCCGCTTCTTCACGCCGTCATCGACGCAGCAGCAGGCGAATGGCCTGCCCGCGATGATCCCCATCGATACCGTGGTCCACTCGCACTGGTTCACGGGTCCGCCGACGTTGACCCGCTACAATGGCTATTCGGCGATCGAGATCGTCGGCTCGCAGGCGGCCGGGCACAGTTCCGGCGAGGCGATGAATGCGCTGTCGGGGATCGTCGACAAGGATTTGCCGAAGGGTTTCGGCTACGACTGGACCGGACAGTCGTACCAAGAGGTCCTGTCCGGCAATACCGGACCGCTGCTGATGGCGTTGTCGGTCATCGTCGTGTTCCTCGCACTCGCCGCCCTGTATGAAAGCTGGTCGGTACCCGTGGCGGTGATGCTGGTCGTGCCACTCGGCGTGCTCGGCGCGGTGGTCGCCGCCACTGCACGCGGCCTCCCGGACGACATCTTCTTCAAGGTGGGATTGATCACGATCATCGGCCTCGCGGCGAAGAACGCGATCCTGATCGTGGAGTTCGTCGTCGATGCGCAGAAAGCCGGACATTCGTTGCGCGACTCCATCATGGAGGCGGTGCGAATGCGGTTCCGGCCGATCCTGATGACTTCGTTCGCGTTCATCCTCGGCGTCACGCCGCTGGCGCTGTCGACCGGCGCCGGCGCCAACGCCCGCCATGCGATCGGCACCGGTGTCGCCGGCGGAATGCTGTTCGCGACCGTGCTCGGCCTGCTGTTGATCCCGATCTTCTATGTCGTCGTGCGCCGGCTGCTCGGCGAGCATCTCGAGCCCGAATCCGAAACACCGGCCACCCCCACCGGAATGGCCCCGTTCGATTCGGACCCGCGGCGCGGCACCTGAGCGCCGGTACCGAGGCTGCCGGAAACCGGCGGGCCGGATCCGCCATCCCGAGGCGCCTGCTAGGGATGCTCTGATCGAACCCACGTAGGCGGCATGATGTCCAGAAGGTTCGCAGATTGACGCGCGTGGCGCAGCCCAGACTGGTGGTCTGGGCGAGACGCGCACGGCGATATGCGGACCTTCCGGACATCACCTCGTCATTTGATATCCATCGATTGAGGCCGGTCGGTCTGCCGTCATCTCCTCGGCCCGCCGTCTCGACAGACCGCCAGTCTGCCTTCGCCGACGGTCCTGCGATCTACCGGCAGACAGACCGGTGACGCCTGCGCGGGTTTGATCAGAGCATCCTTAGGTCGCCTGGCGCGGGGCCCGCAGGATTCCTTCAGCGCAGACCAGTCTCGTTGCGCGCGATCACCATCCGCTGGATCTCCGAGGTGCCCTCGTAGATCTCGGTGATCTTGGCGTCCCGGAAGTAGCGTTCGAGCGGCATCTCCTTCGAATAGCCCATGCCGCCATGTACCTGCACGGCCTGGTGCGTGATCCACATCGCAGCCTCGGACGCGGTGAGCTTCGCGACGGCCGCCTCGGTCGAGAAACGCCCGCCCTGCTGCTTGGCCCACGCCGCGCGCAAAGTCAGCCAGTACGCCGCTTCGAGCTTGCACTTCATGTCGGCGATCTTCTGCTGGATCATCTGGAACGAACCGATGGCCTGTCCGAACGCCTTGCGGTCACGCGCGTAAGCCAGCGTCGCCGCGTACGCGGCACGCGCGAGGCCCACGGCCTGCGACGCAATGCCGATGCGCCCGGCGTCGAGCACGCCCATCGCGATCTTGAAGCCGTGGCCTTCCTCGCCGATCACGTCTTCGGCGGGAACGTGATAATCGGTGAATTCGATTTCGCAGGTGGCCGACGCGCGGATGCCGAGCTTGGGCTCGGTCTTGCCACGGCGGAAGCCGTCGTGTCCGGTATCGATCATGAATGCGGTGATCCCGCGGGCGTGCTTTTCGGGATCGCTCATCGCGAACAGCAGGATGTACCTCGCGACCGGGCCAGACGTGATCCAGCTCTTCTTGCCGTTGACGATGAAGCTGCCATCGCGCTGCCGCACGGCTCGGCAACGCATGGCCGTCGCATCGGACCCCGATTGCGGCTCGGTCAACGCGAAGGCGCCGATTGCCTCGCCGCTCGCGATCGGCGTCACGTACTTGTGCTTCTGCGCCTCGTTCCCGAATTTCAGCAGGCCGTTGCAATACAGCGTGTTGTTCACCGACATGATCGTCGAGTGCGCGCAATCGGCCTCGGCAATCTCGATCATCGCCAGCGCGTAGGCGATCGAATCCATCCCGGCGCCGCCGTACTCGGCAGGCACCTCGATCCCCATCAGCCCGAGTTGTCCCATCTCGCGGATGTTGTCGAGCGGAAATTCGCCGGACTTGTCGAAATCGGCCGCCACCGGCGCGATCCGCCTCTGCGCGAAATCGCGGGCGATGGCCTGGATCTGGAGTTGTTCCTCGGTGAAGCGGAAGTCCATGGTGGCTCCTTGCAGGAAAACCATGATTGCAATCCGGAGCCCGCCGGCAGCGGACCCGGCGAGCATGCAAACGACCGGAATCCGATGCCGGAAGACTCGCAGTCGACACACACGGGAACCCGGGATTTTACCGTTTTCGCCCCGGGCCCGTCCGCAACCCGCCTGCGAACGGTGAAGTGAAGTCGCAGGAGGCATGCGCGAGCCGCTGGTCGAGCAGCCACGGCAGCAACTCCGGCGTCGAATACGCGCGATGCCAGATCACGTGCAGCCCATCCGGGTACTCCGTGTAGCGCGGGTGCGCACCCAGCGCGCGCAACGCACGCACCACCGCGCGCGAGCCGACCATCGCGCCGCCGTAGCCGTTCTCGACGTCGGTATCGTTGTCCTTGGCTCCGTGGAAGATCCATTCCGGCACGTCGCGAATCGATGCGAGGCCAGCCAACTCGGTCATGCCCGACATCGGCACGGCGGCCGCAAAGCACGAAGGCCAGGTCTTGAGGGCGTCCCACACGCCGGTGGCGCCGTCGGAGATTCCGGTCAGGTAGATGCGACGCCCATCGATCGGGAACCTCGCCCGCACATCGCGAATGACCGCGGCGACCCGCGCGGGAGGCCAGTAGGCTCCGGTTGTCTGCGGCGCGACATAGACCAACGGGATGCCATCGTGGATGGCCTGGTCCAGCCACAGCATCGAGCCATTCCCGTAGCCCGCGAGTTGCGATTCGTTGTCGGTGCCGTCCTGCCAGTCGCCGTGCAGGAACACGACGAGCGGAAGGGGCTCGCCGTCGACGCGGCCCGGGGTTTCCATGGCGCGATACGGCACGTGTTGTACGCCGGAGGTCCAGTACCTGGCCAATTGCGTGGATGCAACCTCGGCGCACGCTGCGGCCGGCGCCAGCACGATCGCCATCGACAACACGAATTGGACCACGGCGCGCCCCATCTCGTACCGCCATTGTCGCCTGCGCCGGCCCCGCCCCGCCACCCGGGAGCCACCCCGTGCCCACGCGCACGTCCAGGCGGAACTTGATTTATCCTTTCATCCTGATATAAAGATGAAATGCTGGACTTGGCTTCGGCATCCGCCTTGCTGCGGGTGCTGTCTGATCCGACGCGTGTCCGCCTGCTCGCGCTGTTGCGCCGCGAGGAACTGACCGTGGCCGAGTTGTCGTCGGTGCTGCGCCTCGCGCAGCCACGCGTGTCGACGCATCTCGCCAAGCTCAGGGACTCCGGCCTCGTGCGTGACCGCAGGTCCGGCGTGTCCGCCTACTATCGTGCCAACGACACCGAGGGTGACGCGGCAGGTGACTTGCTGCGCACACTGGAAGGCGCCGTCGGCGACGCCCTGCTCGATGCCGACGCGCAACGCTTGCCTGGGGTCCTGGCGGCACGCGCGCGGAGCCGTGGTTGGGCCGACAGCGTCGCCGGCGACATGGAACGCCACTACTCCCCCGGCCGCACGTGGGAAACGCTGGCACGCACGCTGCTGCAACTGCTGGAAACCGGCGACGTCCTCGATGTCGCATCGGGTGATGGCGTGCTGGCCGAACTGCTGGCGCCGCACGCTCGCTCGATCGTGTGCGTGGATTCCAGTGCTGCCGTGGTGGCGGCAGCCCGCCAGCGGCTTCGCGCGTTCCCCAACGTCAAGGTGGCGGAAGGCGACATGCACGCGCTCGGCGCGGCACTCGGTTCCGGCCCGCGCCGTTTCGACCTGGTGCTGATGATGCATGCGCTGACCTACAGCACCGCCCCGCAACACGCCCTCGCCGAGGCCGCGCGCGTTTTGAAGCCCGGTGGCCGCTTGCTGGCCGCGACGCTGGCTCGCCACGCCCATCGTTCCGCGGTCGCGCCGTTCGATCACAAGAACTTCGGCTTCCGGCGCGAGGACCTCATCGGCCACGCGCGCAAGGCCGGGCTCGAGATTGCGCACTGCGCGCGCATTTCGCGCGAGTCGCGCTCACCGCACTTCGAGGTGCTGAGCCTTCTGGCGCGCAAGCCCGAATGACCCGAATCGCCGACATGTCCGATCACGCACGGCGCTGCTTGCCACGAAACGGGACACTCCGTGGACGTGCCATCCCGCGGCGACCCGCCACGTGCAAACTTCCGTCATTTCCCGCAGACGCGCCACGGATCGGGACGAAACGATGAATCCGCTGCCATGGCTGCATCCGGCCCGGGCCGGAAAACTCGTCGATGCACTGTCGCGGCGCATCCTGGTGATCGATGGCGCGATGGGAACAATGCTGCAGGCGCACCGGCTGGATGAAGCCGGCTACCGTGGCGAACGGTTCGCCGCCGGCTGCGATCGCCGGCACGTCCATGCGCACCAGAACGGCCATGGGCAGCGAACGGACTGCGCGCGTGACCTCAAGGGCGACAACGACCTGCTCTCGCTGACTCATCCTGAAATCATCCTCGACGTGCACCGGGCATACCTTCGCGCCGGCGCCGACCTGATCGAAACCAACACGTTCAATTCGACGTCCATCAGCCAAACCGACTACGGCCTGCAGCACCTCGCGCACGAGTTGAACCTCGAGGGCGCGAAGCTCGCGCGCGCGGCGTGCGCCGAATTCGAACAGGCGGCGCCGGATCGGCTCCGATTCGTGATCGGTGTCCTCGGGCCGACCAGCCGCACGGCCTCGCTGTCCCCCGATGTCAACAACCCCGGCTTCCGGAACGTTGACTTCGACGAGTTGGAGCACGCGTACGCCGACGCCACGCGTGGCCTCGTCGAGGGCGGCGTCGACATCGTGATGGTCGAGACGGTCTTCGACACCTTGAACGCGAAGGCGGCGCTGTCCGGGATCGCCCGCACGTTCGACGGAATCGGCGCGCGCGTGCCAATCATGGTTTCCGGCACCATCACCGACCGGTCCGGCCGCACGCTGTCCGGCCAGACCGCCGAGGCCTTCTGGTATTCGGTCGCCCACGCGCGCCCACTGTCCATCGGCCTCAATTGCGCGTTGGGCCCGAAGGACTTGCGCCAGCACATCGAGGCCTTGTCGCGGGTGGCCGATTGCCGAGTGAGTGCCCACCCGAACGCCGGGTTGCCGAATGCGCTCGGCGGTTACGACGAGACCCCGGAAGAGATGGCCACGGTCCTCGGGGAGTTCGCCCGGGACGGCCTGCTCGACATCGTCGGGGGATGTTGCGGCACGACGCCCGAGCACATTGCCGCGATCGCGGCCGCCGTCGATGGCGTCGCTCCGCGCCTCGCGCGCCGCGCGGAACCCGTCGCCGCATGACAGGCCGCCATACCCGCCTCTCCGGCCTCGAGCCGCTCGTCATCACGCCGGACACGTTGTTCGTCAACATCGGCGAGCGCACGAACGTCACCGGCTCCGCCGCGTTCAAGAAGTTGATCAAGGAGGATCGCTACGAAGAAGCGGTGGAAGTCGCGCGGCAGCAGGTCGAGAACGGCGCACAGATCCTCGATGTCAACATGGACGAGGGACTGATCGATTCCGAAGCCGCGATGGTGAAGTTCCTGCGCCTGATCGCGGCCGAACCCGACATTGCCCGCATCCCGGTGATGGTCGACTCGTCGAAGTGGACCGTCATCGAGGCCGGCCTGAAGTGCCTGCAGGGCAAGGGCGTGGTCAACTCGATTTCGCTCAAGGAAGGCGAGGACACCTTCCTCGAGCAGGCGCGCAAGGTGCTGCGTTACGGCGCCGCGACGGTGGTCATGGCGTTCGACGAGCAGGGCCAGGCCGACAGCGTCGAGCGTCGCCTCGAAATCTGCGGGCGCTCGTACGCCCTGCTCACGGACAGGCTCGGATTTCCGCCCGAGGACATCCTGTTCGACTCCAACATCTTTCCGATCGCGACCGGTATCGAGGAGCACGCGAACAATGCGGTGAACTTCATCGCGGCGGCGCGCGAGCTGAAACGGCGCTTCCCGGACTCGCACGTGTCCGGCGGCGTGTCCAACGTGTCGTTCTCGTTCCGCGGCAACAACACCGTGCGCGAGGCGATCCACAGCGTGTTCCTGTACCACGCGATTCGCGCCGGGATGGACTTCGGCATCGTCAACGCCGGCGCGTTGCCGATTTACGACGACCTCGACCAGGACCTGCGCGAACGCGTCGAGGACGTGGTGCTGAACCGTCGCGCCGACGCCACCGAAAGGTTGATGGAGATTGCCGGCCGGTACCGGAAGGGCGCGAGGGAGAAGGGCGATGGCAGCACGCTGGCATGGCGCGCGCTGCCGGTGGCGAAACGCCTGGAACACGCGCTGGTGCACGGCATCGACCAGTTCGTGGTCGAGGACACCGAGGAAGTCCGCAAGACCGTCACGCGCACGCTCGACGTGATCGAAGGCCCGTTGATGGACGGCATGAACGTGGTCGGCGACCTGTTCGGCGCCGGCAAGATGTTCCTGCCGCAGGTGGTGAAGTCCGCGCGCGTGATGAAGAAGGCGGTGGCCTGGCTGTTGCCGTTCATGGAGGAAGAAAAGAAGCGCAACGGCGACGTCGGCAAGTCCAACGGCAAGATCGTGATGGCGACCGTCAAGGGCGACGTGCACGACATCGGCAAGAACATCGTCGGCGTGGTGCTCGCCTGCAACAACTTCGAGGTGATCGACCTCGGCGTGATGGTGCCGGCGCAGAAGATCCTCGACACCGCTCGCGCCGAGAACGCCGACATGATCGGCGTGTCGGGCCTCATCACGCCCTCGCTGGAGGAAATGGCCAATGTCGCCAGGGAGATGAAGCGCCGCGATTTCCACATCCCGCTGTTGATCGGCGGCGCGACCACCTCGCGCGCCCACACGGCGATCAAGATCGAACCCAACTACGAAACGGCCTGCGTGTGGGTCAAGGATGCCTCGCGCGCGGTCGGTGTCGCACAGACGCTGGTCAGCAAGGACCTGGTGGATGGATTCCTGGCCAAGGTGAGGGCCGAGTACGCCGAGGTCCGCGAACGGCATCGGAACCGCGCGCCCGGGAAGCGCCCGGTGCCACTGGCGGCCGCGCGCGCCAACGCCGCGAAGTTCGACTGGCAAGGCTACACGCCGCCGGTGCCGAAGCATCCCGGCATCACGGTGCTGGACGATATTCCCCTGGCCGAGCTTTTGCCGGTCGTCGACTGGACGCCGTTCTTCCAGGCGTGGGAGCTGCGGGGCCACTATCCCGCGATCCTCACCGACGCGGCCGTCGGCAAGCAGGCGACCGAACTTTTCACCGATGCCCGGGCGATCCTGGACAAGGTCGTCGACGGGAAGTGGTTGCGCGCGAAAGCCGTGGTCGGGTTCTGGCCTGCTTCGCGCATTGGCGATGACATCGAGCTGCATGTCGATGGCAAGCCGGTCATGCTGCACCATTTGCGCCAGCAAGCCGACAAGCCCGTCGAGCGCCCCAACCTGTGCCTGTCGGACCTGGTCGCGCCACGGGACAGCGGCCGCGAGGACTGGATCGGCGGGTTCGCCGTGACTGCCGGGCTCGGCATCGAGGAGCACCTCGAACGATTCCACAAGGACAACGACGACTATTCGGCGATCATCCTCAAGGCGCTCGCCGACCGCCTTGCCGAAGCGCTGGCCGAATACACGCACCGCGAGGTTCGCCGCAAGTACTGGGGCTATGAACCGGACGAGAGCCTCGACAACGACGCGTTGATCGCGGAACAGTACCGTGGCATTCGCCCGGCGCCGGGCTACCCCGCCTGTCCCGACCATACCGAAAAAGCGACGCTGTTCCGGCTCCTCGACGCCACGAGGAACGCCGACATCGAACTGACCGAAGGTTTCTCGATGTATCCGGCCGCCGCGGTATCCGGCTGGTATTTCAGTCACCCGGACAGCCAGTACTTCGTCGTCGGCAAGGTGACACGCGACCAGGTCGAGGATTACGCGAAGCGCAAGGGTTGGACGCTCGCCGAAGCCGAACGCTGGCTCTCGGCCAGCCTCGACTACGATCCCGACTGATCATCCCGGCCGGCCCGGCAATCGGGTCAGGCGTCGGCGCCACCATGGCGGAAGCGGCGATCCACGGCCAGGTTGTAGAGGGAGACCGCCGCCGGAAAGAGATTGCCGATGATGCCGACCGAGTCGTTCTTTCCGAACGTGAAGTAGCTCACCAGCAGGGCGCTGCCGCACAACGACAGCCACCAGAACATCCGGGGCATGTGCACGCGGCCGAGCTTCTTCGTCGCATACATCTGCACGAACCAGCGGCTCGTGAACAGGAACAGGCCGAGGTAGCCGACCAGCTTCCACGGCGTGATCACGACATGGTGGAAATGCAGGATGACGGTGTCCATGGGGCGACCGGAAAGGGCGGGAGCCGGCCGCGAAGTTTAGCAATTGGCGAAGCCGGTGCCTGCGCGAGGCATGCCGATTCGTTGCCCGTGATCAACGCAGCGACGCGTTGATGCGGTCCAGGGCCACCCTGCCGGGGCAAAGCTCCGTCTCGCCGAGTTGGTTCAGCGGCATCTGGACGGTGTTCAGGTGCGAATGGAGGTCCGGCGCGTCCGGCTCCGCGTACAGCAGGCCCGTGACGATTTCCCCCCGCGCTTCGCTCGAATGCAGGACGTTCATGGCCATGACGCGATCGCGCGGATCGTAGTCGGCATCGAGCTTGTGGAGTCGCAGCACGCTGCCGTCATGCTGACGCACCTCCGTCACGGTACCCGGATCGTAGTCGACGGTGATTTCCGCGCATGCCGGGACGAAATCGGGTCGGTTCAGCGCGTGGTTGTGCGCGCGCACGTGGTCGTAGCTCTTCGTGCTGCCGGCATGGTTGTTGAACGCGACGCACGGGCTGATCACGTCGATGAGGGCCGCGCCGCGGTGGCTTACGGCGGCCTTCAACAAGGGGACGAGCTGCTTCTTGTCCCCCGAGAAGCCCCGCGCGACGAACGTGGCCCCGACCTGCAGCGCGAGTCCGACGAGGTCGACCGGCGCATCCGTGTTGACCGCACCCTTCTTCGACTTGCTGCCCTGGTCGGCCGTCGCCGAGAACTGCCCTTTCGTCAGTCCGTACACGCCGTTGTTCTCGACGATGTAGACCATGTCGACGCCGCGCCGGATGGCGTGAATGAACTGACCGATGCCGATCGACGCCGAGTCGCCGTCGCCCGAAACGCCGAGGTACAACAGGTTGCGGTTCGCGAGGTTCGCGCCGGTCAGGACGGACGGCATCCGGCCGTGGACCGTGTTGAACCCGTGCGACGCGGACAGGAAATAGGTCGGCGTTTTCGAACTGCAGCCGATTCCGGACAATTTCGCGACCCGGTGCGGCTGGACGTCGAGTTCCCAGCAGGCCTGGATGATCGCGGCCGAGATGGAGTCGTGGCCACAGCCCGCGCACAGGGTCGAAACCGCGCCTTCGTAGTCGCGTCGAGTGAAGCCGACCTGGTTGCGCTGCAACGACGGATGATGCAGTTTTGGCTTGGGCAGATAAGTCATCTCACGCCACCTTGCCTTCGCGCAGCGTCGTCACGCTCGCGTCGCGCACCCTCTCGCCGACGGCGCGCCGGATGAAGCGCGCCGTGATCGGAGTGCCGTCATAATGCAGGATCGGCACGATGCGCGCCGGATCGGTTTCGAACTGCTCGATCAACAGGCCCCGCAACTGTGCATCGCGGTTCTGCTCCACCACGAACACCGTCCCGTGCCGGGCAATGAAGTCACCGACCGCAGCGGCGAACGGATAGCCGCGGATCCGCAATGCGTCGAGCGCAAGCCCTTCGTGTTCGAGCATCGACAGGGCTTCGCGCATGGCCGGAGCCGTGGAGCCGTAGTGGATCACCCCGAACGGCGTGGATCGGGAAGCGCGCAGTTCCACCGGCTGCGGCACGAGGGACCGCGCGGTCTCGAGCTTGCGGTCCAGCCGCTGCATGTTCTCGAGATAGTCCTCGCCACGCTCTGAATACTTCGCGTCGGCGTTCTTGCTGGTGCCGCGGGTGAAGAAACCGCCGCGCGTCGGATGGGTGCCCGGATACGTTCGATACGGGATGCCATCGCCATCGACGTCGCGGTAACGGCCGAAAGGAACGCCTGCCTCGAGTTGCGCCGAATCCAGGACCTTGCCGCGGTCGTAGCGTCGCCCCTCATCCCAGGCAAACGGGGCACACAGACGCTGGTTCATGCCGATGTCGAGGTCACTCATCAGGAACACCGGCGTCTGCAGCCGGTCGGCGAGATCGAGCGAGCGCGCGGCGAACTCGAAGCACTCGTGCGGGTCCTCCGGAAACAGCAGTACGTGGCGGGTGTCGCCATGCGAGGCGTGGGCACAGAATGCGACGTCCGACTGCTGGGTGCGCGTCGGCATGCCTGTCGATGGCCCGCCCCGTTGCACGTCGACGATCGTCACGGGGATTTCGGCGAAATACGCCAGCCCGATGATTTCGTTCATCAGTGAAATGCCGGGTCCGGATGTCGCGGTGAACGCGCGCGCCCCGTTCCAGCCGGCGCCGGTCACCATGCCGATCGACGCAATCTCGTCCTCGGCCTGCACGATCGCGTAGCGGCGTTCACCGGTTTCCGGGTCCACCCGCAGCTTCGTGCAGTACTTCTGGAACGCCTCGGCCAGCGACGAGGACGGCGTGATCGGATACCAAGCGCACACCGTCGCGCCGCCATACACCATCCCGAGCGCCGCGGCGCTGTTGCCGTCGACGAAAATGCGGTCGCCGATGTTGTCGCGCCGCTCGATGCGCAGTCCGATCGGCTCGAGGTGTTCCTGCGCGTAGTCGCGGCCGAGGTCCATGGCGCGCACGTTGGGGTCGAGCAGGGCCGGTTTGCCCTGGTACTGCTCGCCGATCAACGCGACGATCACGTCGCGCTCGATGCCGATCAGCACGGACAACGCACCGATGTACATGATGTTCTTGAACAGCTGCCGTTGCCGGGGATCCTCGTACGTCCGGTTGCAGATATCGGTCAGCGGCATTCCGATCACGGTCACGTCGTCGCGGAACTTCGACTTCGGCACCGGCTTGCTGTTGTCGTGGAACAGGTAGCCGCCCGGCGCCAGACCCGCGACATCGGCGTCCCAGGTCTGCGGGTTCATCGCCACCAGCAGGTCGTAACCACCTCGCCGGCCGAGCCACCCGGCTTCGCTGACGCGTACTTCGAACCAGGTCGGCAGACCCTGGATATTCGACGGAAAGATGTTGCGCGGGCTCACCGGCACGCCCATCCGCAGGATGCATTTCGCGAACAGTTCGTTGGCCGACGACGAGCCGGAGCCGTTGACATTGGCGAACTTGACGACGAAGTCGTTGACGGCCTCTTGCCGGTTCATGCGGCGGCCTTCGATGCGCTGTCCGCATCGTCACCCGCATGCGCCGCCTGGTAGAAATACCGGCGCATGTCCCAAGCTCCGGTCGGGCAACGCTCGGCGCACAAGCCGCAGTGCAGGCAGACATCCTCGTCCTTGACCATGACCCGCTGGGTCTTCAGCGGCCCCGACACATACAAGTCCTGTGCGGGGTTCGCCGCGACCGCCGACAGGCGCGTACGGAGATCGGCCTCGTCGCCATTGACGGTGAACGTGATGCAATCCATCGGACAGATATCGACGCAGGCGTCGCACTCGATGCAGAGCTTGTCGGTGAACACGGTCTGCACGTCGCAGTTGAGGCAGCGCTGGGCTTCCTTCCACGCCGTCTCGAGGTCGAAGCCGAGTTCGACTTCCTGATGCATGCTGCGCAGCGTTTTTTCCTTTGGCGCCCACGGCACGACATAGCGCTGGTCGGGAGATACCTCGTTGTCGTAACTCCATTCGTGGATACCCATCTTCTGCGACACGAGGTTCGTCATCGGTGGCGGACGATCATGCACGTCGATGCCCTGGAGCACCCGGTGGATCGAAATCGCCGCCTGGTGCCCATGCTCGACCGCCCAGATGATGTTCTTCGGGCCGAACGCCGCATCGCCACCGAAGAACACGTTCGGCAACGTGGATTGCAGCGTGGCGGAGTCGAGTTTCGGCATGCCCCATTGGTCGAACTCGATGCCGAGGTCGCGCTCGACCCACGGGAACGCGTTTTCCTGTCCGACCGCGATCAGCACCTCGTCGCATTCGATGCAACGGTCCGGCTCGCCGTTCGGAACCAGTCTCCGCCGGCCGCCTTCGCCCCGTTCCGCGCGCATCGGCGTGAACCACATGCCGACGAGTTTGCCGCCTTCGTGCACGAACGATTTCGGGTTCAACCAGTTGAGGATCTCGACGCCTTCATGCTCGGCGTCTTCCTTCTCCCATGGGCTGGCCTTCATCTCGTCGTAACCCGAGCGCACGACCACCTTGACGTCCTCGCCGCCAAGACGCCGGGCACTGCGGCAGCAATCCATCGCGGTGTTGCCGCCGCCGAGGACGATCACGCGCCGGCCGACCTGCTTCACGTGGCCGAAGTAGACCGATGCCAGCCACTCGATGCCGACGTGGATCCGGGCGGATGCTTCCTCGCGCCCAGGGACGTGCAGATCCCTGCCACGCGGTGCGCCGCAGCCGATGAATACCGCGTCGAAATCCGCCAACAGCGGGCGCAACGCGTCGATGCGCCGGTTGCCGACGAACTCGACGCCGAGGTCGAGGATCTGGCCGACTTCTTCGTCGATCACCGCCTCGGGCAAGCGGAACCTTGGAACCTGCGTGCGCATGAAGCCGCCGCCCTTCGCATCGGCCTCGAACACGGTCACTCGATAACCAAGCGGCGCCAGATCACGCGCGACGGTCAGCGATGAAGGTCCCGCGCCAACACAGGCGATGCGCTGCCGCTCGGCCCCCGGGATGCGTTCCGGCAACCGCGCCCGCAGGCGCTTGCCGATGTCGTCGCTCTTGTGGTCCGAACACACCCGCTTCAGGCGGCAGATGGCGACGGGTTCGGGTTTTCCGCCGTTGCTCTCCTCGACGCGCGAGCGGCGGCAGGCGGGCTCGCAAGGCCGGTCGCAGGTGCGGCCGAGGATCCCGGGGAACACGTTGGAATCCCAATTGACGAGATACGCTTCGTCATGACGTCCGGCCGCGATCAGGCGGATGTACTCCGGAACCCGGGTATGTGCCGGGCACGCCCATTGGCAATCCACCACCTTGTGGAAGTATTCCGGGTTGCGGATATCGGTCGGTTGCATCGCGCTGGCCAACGGCAAGGTTGTCGAGCGGAGTCTAGCGGTTTTCGGCCAGCCCGAAGGCGACCCGGCGGCCGGGAAACGAACCGAAGTCAGCCGGAACGCTT
The DNA here is from genome assembly GCA_046347015.1 of Lysobacterales bacterium. GTDB lineage: Bacteria > Pseudomonadota > Gammaproteobacteria > Xanthomonadales > Rhodanobacteraceae > Dokdonella_A. Next base: position 16,365 of record JAXMHA010000017.1, read on the forward strand.
CCCCAGCCACTCATGGATTGCCGGCGGCACTTCGCGTTGGGCACGCCCGGAGACATAGATGCCGATGTGGCCACCGCGGAACGCAAGCTCGGTGTAGTCCTTCGTGCCGATGTGCTTGCCGAGCGGCCGCGACGCCGACGGCGGCACCAGATGATCCTGCTCGGCGAAGATGTTCAGCACCGGCATGGCCACGTTCTTCAGACTCACATCGCGGCCGCCGATCTCGAGTCCGCCCGCGACCAGCTTGTTGCCCTGGTAGAAGTCACGGATGAACTGGCGGAATGCTTCACCGGCCTGGTCGGGCGAGTCGAAGATCCATTTCTCCATGCGCAGGAAGTTTTCGAGTTCGGCCTTGTCATCGAGGATGTCGACGAGACCGATGTATTTCTGCTGGTTCAACCGTACCGGCTTCAGGGTCAGGTAACACCAGTTCATCAGGTCGGCCGGCACGTTGCCGAGCGTATCGACGAACAGGTCGACGTCGAGCCCCCGCGTCCAGTGCGACAGCATGTTGTCCGGCGTGTGGAAATCGACCGGCGTCACCATCGTGACGAGGTTCTTGATCCGCTCCGGATGGAGCGCGGCAAAGCACAGCGAGAACGCGCCGCCCTGGCAGATGCCGAGCAGGTTCAACCGATTCACCCCGGCATGCCGGCACACGGCCTCGACGCTGCGCCGGATATAGCCGTTGATGTAGTCGTCGAGTGTCAACCAGCGGTCGGCGCGGTCCGGATAGCCCCAGTCGATGAGATAGACGTCTTCGCCCATCGCCAGCAGGTTCTTGACCAGCGACCGGTCGTCCTGCAGATCGACCATGTACGGGCGGTTGACCAGCGCATAGACGATCAGGATCGGCCGCCGCGCCGTCGGCTTGCGATCGCCCTTGAATCGGTAGACGACGAGTTTGTCCTCGCGGTAAACCAGTTCCTTGTCGGTGACGCCGAAGTCGACGTCGTCGAGCTCGCGCAGGGTCGTCATTCCGGCAACCAGCTTGCGCTGCATCCTCACCGCCTCGTCGACGGCCTTCTGTGGATCGATGTCGATCGGTCCCATGGTCATTTCCCGGTCCTCCCGTCGTCGCGCCGAGGCGTACTGTCGGAAGCACCGTTCCGACCCGTCGCAACCGCCCGAACGGCACGCTTTCTTGCGGCGTCCCGTTCGTTGCTCAGCGGCTTGGCCGCGGCCTTCGCGTTGCCTGCACGACGGGCGCGCCGCGCGACTGGGCTGGATGATCGACTCCGGACAGGCCGGTCCGGCTTCCCTGGGCCCGCGCCCGATTCTCCATGCGTCTGCTGCGGGGCGAGGCCACCGGCTTCACGGATTGCCGCGAGTTCGCGCCGAATTTCGTGCAAGCGCTTGCCGATGCTGTCGAGTTCGCTGCGGGTGGGCATGCCGAAATCACCCGCCATCCGCTCGACCGCATTCTGGACGTGGGAACGAACGCGCATCTGGGCGTTGACGAGCGCGCCATAGACTTCGCGGAATTCCGGCGACAGCGCCACTTCGGCATACGCGTCCTCGGCGGCGTCGACCCACAGGTCGTACAGCGCCCGCACGGAATCGATGCGTCGACCGGGCTCGTCGCGCTCGGCGAGCTTCGCTTCGAACAACTCGAATCCTCGCCGGCTGGCCTCCAGCAACAGCGCGTTGTAACGCATCATCTGCTGCTGATAGTCGGCCATCGCGACCGCCATCTTCTGCCAATGCTCCTGGTGCTCGCGCAAGAACCCGAATGCCGGGACATCGACCCAGGACTTGAACAGGGCGAGCGGCGACTCGAGCAGCGGCGCGAAGCCTTCCATCATGTCCCACAGGCCCGTGGCGCCCTTGCCGCCGATGCCGTGCAGCGCCTGCGCGATCGGATTGTCCCGATCCGCGGCTTCGCCGGAGGCCGCCGAGAATCCGCGGCGCATCGCATCCGTCCAGGCCCCTGCGGCGGAAGTGTCGGGGGAACTCGCTGCCTTGACCATCGCCTGCATGAAATCCGCATAGCCGCGCGCGCTCGCGAGCATGCGTTCGGCGGTCTCGTTGACCCCACTGCCCTTGCCGAACAGCCGCACCCACTGTTCCAGTCCCTCGTGCCAGGGCGTTGCGGCGGCCTCTCCGGATTCGGACGCCCGGGAAAGCTTCTGCCAAGCATTCCAGTATTGTTCCGAGAGCGCCTGCCAATCACCGCTGCCGAACGGGGTGTTGCTGTCAGCCATGTCTTGTCCTCATTGTCGATCGCGCCCAAACGCCACCTTGACTATCGAAACGCCCAGCGCGAACGCCGCGACCACGAGCTTCGCGGAAGGGCAATCGCGCACGATCTCGCTGGCGTGGACTACTGTGCGTGCGGCGCGATCCAGCCGGAAACCCGACCGTCACGATCGAGATCGACGCGACCGCCGCTGTCGTCCGGGAAATACCAGATGTCGCCAAACACGCCGGTGATGACCTTGCCGGGCTTGCCGAGCAGCTTGCGGACCTGGCTCCACGACATGCCCTTGTGCAACTGATCCCAATTGGCCGCGTTCCGCCAGGGCTCGACTGGAGCCGGCGCAGCAGGCGCCGGTGCGACAGTCGCAGTGCCCGTGGCCGCTGGCGCGGAGGATCCTGCGGCCGGCGCAGCCGGTGCCGGCGAGGCCGCAGCCGGCTTCGTCGCTTCCCCGAGCCTTCGTTCGAGATCGCTGACGCGCCGTTCGAGATCACGCAGCCTCGCATCGACCGAAGCATCGGGCGGCGTATCGGCCCGCACGAATCCAACCAGCGGCACGGAAGCAAGAACCGCTGAAAGCAGGACTTTGCGCCACATGCCGATCATCCTCCGCACGCCGTTCTTCGGGTTGCGCATTGTACCCTGCCGCGCATCGCGGTTGCCGCCCGGGCCCGTCGAAGGCAGGCCCTGCGAAGCCGCTGTCGATCTGCGACACTTTCCGGATGGCCAGCGGGACCGCCCCATGCGCATTCGGTTGCTGACGGCGCTGTCACTTGCCGTTGTCGCCGGGTGCAGCACGCTGCCGCGGGAATCGCCGGCGCCGCCTGCATCCGCCGTCCCGGCGACGCCCGCCATCGACTACCGGTCACTGCCGGGCCGCGACCCCGCCACCGTCACCCGCTTGCGTGCCGCGCCGCCTCCTGCGGTCCCGGAGATCATCGACGGCCGCAGCCCCGAGGGTGATCGCCGCCAGCTTGCGGCGCGCGGCTTCATCGAGATCGGGCGAGCCACATTCACCCGTACGGGGCCCGATGCCCGCGACGACGCGTTGCGCCAGGGCATTGCCATCGGCGCCGATCGGATCGTGTTCTACGCGCCGGCGGTCCGCGCGCAGGCGGCATGGACTGCGGGCTACTTCGTGCGCGTGAAACTCGTGTTCGGCGCGACGTTCCGAACGCTGACGCCCGCTGAAAGCAGGGCCGCGCGCGTCGCCGGAGGCATCACGATCGGGCTGGTGGTCGGCGATTCTCCGGCTTCCCGGGCCAACTTGTTGCAGGGTGACATCGTGACTGCGGTCGATGGCCAGCCGGTCACCGACAAGGAGGCGTTCCAGACCCAGCTTGCACGTCACGCTGGCAGGCCGGTGACGCTGCGCCTTGTCCGCAACGGGGTGACACTGGCCCGGATGGTCCGGCTCGGGGTCTCGGTCTCGGAGCCCGCGCCGGACTGACGCGAAGTCAGGCGGATTCGGGCTGCTCTTCGAGTACAGCCTTCATCGACAGGCGGATGCGCCCCTGCTTGTCGACTTCCAGCACCTTGACCTTGACGATATCGCCTTCGTGCAGCTTGTCGGATACCTTCTCGACGCGCTCCTTCGAAATCTGCGACACGTGCACCAGGCCATCCTTGCCCGGCAGGATCGTCACGAACGCGCCGAAGTCCATCAGCTTGACGACCTTGCCCTCGTAGATCCGTCCCGGCTCGACGTCGGACACGATCTGCTCGATCCGCTTCTTCGCCGCGTCGCCGTCCTCGCGGTTGACCGAAGCGATCACCACGGTGCCATCATCGTTGATGTCGATCGTCGCGCCGGTTTCCTCGGTGATCGAGCGGATCGTCGAACCGCCCTTGCCGATGACCTCGCGGATCTTGTCCGGATGGATCTTCATCGTGATCAGGCGCGGCGCATACTCGCTCATTTCGGTGCGCGACGCGGAAATGACCTTGGCCATTTCGCCGAGGATGTGCAGGCGGCCGCGCTTGGCCTGCGCGAGCGCGGTGCGCATGATTTCCTCGGTGATGCCGTCGATCTTGATGTCCATCTGCAGCGCCGAAATGCCGTTCGACGTGCCGGCAACCTTGAAGTCCATGTCGCCGAGGTGATCCTCGTCGCCGAGGATGTCGCTGAGAACGGCGTACTGCTCGCCTTCCTTGATGAGTCCCATCGCGATGCCGGCCACCGGCGCCTTCAGCGGCACGCCGGCATCCATCAGCGCGAGCGACGACCCACACACGGAAGCCATCGACGACGAGCCATTCGACTCGGTGATTTCCGACACGACGCGCAGCACGTACGGGAACGCATCGAGATCCGGCTTGACGGCCTGCACGCCCCGCTTGGCCAGGCGCCCGTGGCCGATCTCGCGCCGCTTCGGGCCCGCCATGCGGCCGGTCTCGCCGACCGAGAACGGCGGGAAGTTGTAATGGAACAGGAACGGATCCTTCGATTCGCCTTCCGGCGCGTCGATGATTTGTGCGTCGCGCGCGGTGCCCAGCGTCACGGTGACGAGCGCCTGGGTCTCGCCGCGCGTGAACAGGGCCGATCCATGCGTGCGCGGCAACACGCCGACGCGCACCGTGATCGGCCGGATGTCCTCGAGACCGCGGCCGTCGATGCGCGCCCTAGTATCCAGTACACCGCTGCGCAAGGTCCGGTATTCGAGTTCGGCAAGCTCGCGACCGATGTCGGCGGGACTCCAGCCCTTCGCCTCCGCAACCGTGGCAAGCTTGTCGGTGACGTCCTTCTTCACCGCGGCAATCGCGTCGCGGCGCTCGAGCTTGTCGTGTACGGCGTAAGCATCGGCGAGGCGCCGCCCGGTGGCTTCCACGAGCGCGGCCTGCAGGGCCGCGTCGCGCGCCGGCGGCTGCCAATCCCAGGCGGCCTTGCCGGCGTCGGCCTTGAGCTCATTGATCGCGTGGATGACGGCCTGCATCTCGTGATGCCCGAACATCACCGCACCGAGCATGACGTCCTCGGACAGCAGCTTGGCTTCGGATTCGACCATCAGGACCGCCTTGGCGGTACCCGCGACCACCAGATCGAGCTCGGAGGACTTGAGTTCGGTCGCAGTGGGGTTCAGCAAGTACTTGCCATTGGCATACCCGACCCGCGCCGCGCCGATCGGGCCCTTGAACGGGACTCCCGACAGCGTAAGTGCCGCCGACGCGCCAATCAGGGCCGGGATATCGCCGTCGATCTCGGGATCCATTGACAACACGGTGGCGATGACCTGGACCTCGTTGCGGAAGGCGTCGGGAAACAGCGGGCGCACGGGGCGATCGATCAGCCGGGATGTCAGCGTTTCCTTCTCGGTCGGGCGTCCCTCGCGCTTGAAGAAGCCGCCGGGAATGCGACCGGCCGAGTAGAACTTTTCGAGGTAATCCACCGTAAGCGGAAAGAAATCCTGGCCTTCTCGCGCCTTGCCGGCCGCGACCGCGGAGACCAGCACGACCGTCCCTCCCATGCGGACCATGACCGCTGCGGAAGCCTGCCGGGCTATCTCACCCGTTTCGAGCGTGACTTCCTGATTGCCGTACTTGAACGACTTGGTGACCTTCGCCACGATGATGATTCCCGATTCTGAGTAGTGATGCGGCCATCGAGGCCGAGAGGTGTCTTGCGCCTGGGCGACGGCCCGGAGCAGCAGGGCCGCCGATCAGCCTGCGCACAGGCTGTGTTGCCGCGAAAGCGTGTTTGCGCCGATCCGCCTCGGGATCACCGGCGCAGGCCGAGGCGGCCGATGAGTGCCTTGTAGCGCTCGCCATCCCGGTCCTTCAGGTAACCCAGGAGCCGGCGGCGTTGGTTGACCATCTTGAGCAAGCCACGACGGGAATGGTGGTCTTTCCCGTGGGTCGCGAAATGCTCCGAAAGGTGGTCGATTCGAGCCGACAACAACGCCACCTGGACTTCCGGTGAACCGGTGTCATTCGGCGCGCGTCCGAACTCGGAGATGATCTGGCTGGTTTTCTCGCTGGTCAGTGACATGATGAATCCAATGGCGGTAGGCGCGGCGGCGAACGCCGGTGCCGGGGCCGAGCCCGGCCGCCTGACGGGAATGGTCGTGACGGGTTAACACGCCATTTTAGCGGGAGCCTGAGGTATGTAACAAGCGGCGGGATCGTGCCGTGCCGGTTGCCGGCTTCGAGGGTGCCCGTCAACCGACGAAGCCCCGCAGCGGCCGCAGACGCCCAGACGCGTCGATCCGGGCCAGCGCAACCGGTTTCCCCGCCGGATCCACGGCGACACAGCGGTCGCGTGGCGGGCCATCGATCTGATCGAGTTCAACGGACTGCCCTCGCCGAAGCCGTGCGACGGCTCCAGGATCGAGCGCGATCCGGGGAAAGACCGAAAGTGCGTCGGGGATGCCGATCAGGCACCCATCGAGAACCTCCTCGCCTGATTCCGCAAGCGTGCCGAGTTCGGTGAAGGTCCACATCCGCCGACCGGCAAACGGAACCACCCATTCGCGCCGCAGCGCCGTGACATGCGCACCACAGCCGAGCGCCTCGCCAAGGTCGCGAACGAGGCTGCGCACGTAGGTTCCTGAGCCGCATTCGATGGCGAGATCGAGGCGGTCCCGGTCCAACGCCACCAGGTCGATCCGGTGCACGGTCACCCCGCGGACCGGCGGCGCGAAGGATTCCCCCGCCCGGGCGCGGCGGTACAACGGGACGCCGCCGCGCTTGATCGCACTGAAAGCGGGGGCGACCTGGGTGATTGCACCGGTCAGGCCGCGAAGGGCCGCGACGACCTCGTCGATCGACAGGTCCGGAACCGGCCGCTCGCGAAGGACTTCACCCTCGCCGTCGTCGGTCGTCGTCGTGACGCCGAGGCGGCATTCGGTGGAATAGGCCTTGTCCGCGCCGAGCAGCCAACCCGCGATCTTGGTCGCTTCGCCGAAACAGACCGGAAGCATGCCGCTCGCGAGGGGATCGAGGCTGCCGGCATGCCCTGCCTTGGCCGCGCGAAAGACGCGCCGGGCCTCCTGCAGTGCGCGGTTCGAACTGGGCCCCACCGGCTTGTCGAGCAGCAGCACCCCCGAGACCGCGCGTGCCTCGAAGCGTGCGCGGCGTGCACAATCCTTGCGCGGGGCGCCCGGTACGGGAATCGTCACCGGGACCACCGTCGTCGTCAATCGCCACCCGCAGCTGGGCTGCCCCGCAGCAGCGCATCGATGCGCTCTCCGGTATCGACCGACTCGTCATAGCGAAACCTGAGTGTCGGGACCCGGCGAATCCGCATCGCCGCGGCCAGGTCGCGCCGAAGCTCCGATGCCATGCTGTTCAGGGTCGCGACGACGCCGGGGCCGTCGGCGCGCGTCGCGGTCGTGATGTAGATCGTCGCGATGCCGAGATCGCGCGTGATTTCGACATCCGACACACTGGCGGACGGCAGCCGGTGGTCGCGTACCACCGCGTGGACCCCGGCACCAACCAGGCGCCGGAGTTCGGCGACGATGCGTTCGGTCCGGGGATAAGGCTTGTTCGACATGTCCTCTCCGGCGGCGCCGGGGAAGGAGAAGAGGTGGGCGCGCAAACGAAGCGCCCTCCACCTTCCCGCCCCGGCTCACAGCGTGCGTGCAATCTCGATCCGCTCGAAGCACTCGATCTGATCGCCCGGCTTCACGTCGTTGTATTGCTTGACGCCGATGCCGCATTCCATGCCGTTGCGCACTTCGTCGACGTTTTCCTTGAAACGCCGCAACGATTCGAGTTCACCCTCGAAGATGACGGTATTGTCGCGCAGTACCCGGATCGGCTTGTGCCGCTTGACGGTACCTTCCACGACCATGCATCCGGCAATCGCGCCGAATTTCGACGACCGGAACACGTCGCGCACTTCGGCAATGCCGATGATCTCCTCCCGCACTTCCGTGCCGAGCAGCCCCGACGCTACCTGTTTCACCTGGTCGATCACGTCGTAGATGATCGAGAAATAGCGCAGGTCGAGGCCGTTGGCCTCGATGACCTTGCGCGCGGACGCGTCGGCGCGGACATTGAAGCCGATGATGACGGCCTTCGAGGCTGCCGCGAGCGTCGCATCGGATTCCGTGATGCCACCGACTCCCGACGCAATGACGTTGATCGTGATGGCGTCGGTCGAAACGGCGGTCAGTGCCTCCCGCAGAGCCTCGGCCGAACCTTGCACGTCGGCCTTGACGACGAGGTTCAGCGTCTGCGGACCGGCGCCCTGGTCCATCTGCGCCATGATGTCTTCCATTCGCGAACCGGTCGTCTTCTTGACCAGCCGCGACTCGCGGCGCTTCTGCTGGCGCTGCTGGGCGACTTCCTTGGCCAGCCGCTCGTCGTCGACCACGACGAAATCGTCGCCCGCCTCCGGCACGCCGGAAAGTCCAAGCACCTGGACGGGAATCGACGGACCCGCCGATTCGACCTGCTTGCCCGCTTCATCGAAAAGGGCACGCACCCGGCCGAACTCCACGCCGCAGACGAGATAGTCACCCCGCTTCAGCTCGCCCTGGCGGACCAGCACGGTCGCGAGCGGGCCGCGCCCGCGATCGAGGCTCGCCTCGATGACGACGCCGCTGGCACGGCCATCGGGACGGGCCTTCAGCTCCATGACTTCGGCCTGCACCGCGATTGCGTCGAGCAATGCGTCGATGCCTTCCCCCGTTTTCGCCGACACCGGCACGAACTGCACGTCGCCACCCCACTCTTCCGGCACGACCTCGTGCTGCACGAGTCCCTGCTTGACGTTGTCGGGGTTGGCTTCGGGCTTGTCGATCTTGTTCATCGCCACCAGCAGCGGCACGCTCGCCGCGCGCGCATGCTGGATCGCCTCGACGGTCTGCGGCATCACGCCGTCGTCGGCGGCGACGACGAGCACGACGAGGTCGGTCGACTGCGCGCCGCGGGCGCGCATCGACGAGAACGCCGCGTGGCCCGGCGTGTCGAGGAACGTGATGACGCCCTTCGGGGTTTCGACGTGGTAGGCGCCGATGTGCTGGGTGATCCCTCCGGCCTCGCCCTGCGCCACGCGGGTGCGCCGGATGTGGTCGAGGAGCGAGGTCTTGCCATGGTCGACGTGCCCCATGATCGTGACCACCGGTGGCCGCGGCGCAACCGCGTCGCCGGATACCACGTGCTTCTCGAGCACCGTTTCCACGTCGCGCGCTTCTGCTTTCACGACACGATGGCCAAGTTCGTCGCCGACCAGCACGGCGGTGTCGAAGTCGATCGCCTCGTTGATCGTTGCCATGGCTCCCATCTTGAACAACGCCTTGACGATGTCGGCACCCTTCACGGCCAGCTTCTGCGCGAGATCGGCAACGACGATCGAATCGCCAATCGCAATCTCGCGCACCATCGGTGCCACGGGTCGCGAAAAGCCGTGGGTGGCGCCGGCGGCATGCGAAGTGTCGGCCGGCCGCGGCTTCGGACGCTTGCGCGCCACGCGCCGCGCGCTGCCTTCCTGCGACAGGTGCAGTTCGCGCCCGAAGAAACGGCTGCGGTCTCCGCCCTCGTCGCCCTCGTCTCGCATCCGGTGCGAACCGTGCCCCTTCCTGTGGCGCGGCGCGCCCTCGCCATTGCCACGCGTGCGATCGTCGCGGCGCGATGGCTCGCCGGCCTTCGCCGGTTGTGTCTCGGGTGACGCCTCGGCCCGGCGCGCTGCCTCTGCAGCTTCCTCTTCCGCCTTGCGACGCGCCTCGAACTCGGCTTGCCGGCGCGCTTCCTCGGCAGCACGCAACTTGGCGTCTTCCTCCTGGCGGCGGCGCTCCGCTTCGACCCGGGCCGCCTCTTCGACTTCGCGGCGCGCCTGCGACTCCTCGAGCTTGCGCTGGGCGGCAGCGCGATCGGGATCGACCTGCTCCCGCGCCTCGTCTTCGGCAACGCGCCGGTTCAGGTACGTGCGCTTCTGGCGGACTTCGACGCTGACGGTCTTGGCCGTACCGCCGCGTTGGGTGGGTTTCACGGTGAACTCGCTGACCGTGCGCCGCTTCAGCGTGATCTGGCGCGGAGTCGCGGCTGCCTCTTGGCTCGCGTCTTCCTTGCCGTGCGTGCGGCGCAGGAATCCCAGCAGGCGCATCTTCTGCGTGCTCGAAATGACCTGGTCGGGGTCGCTGAACGTCATCCCCGCTTCGGCAAGCTGGGTCAGCAGCTTGTCGATCGGGGTGCCGAGCGCACCCGCGAGTTGCTTGATCGTGACTTGGGCCATGTGTGTCGCTCCTGACGCCTGCGTGCAGCATCCACGTCCTGCCGTCCGCGGCGCGTGGATCTTTCGGTCCGGGCTGCGGATGCCGAACGCCGGGCCGCGGAATCACGCGCCTGGCAGGCAATCCTCCCGGTGATTCATATCAGTTCATTGCGGAAGCTCCAACGCGCGGGCCGACATGATCAGCTTCGCGGCGCGCTCTTCGTCCACTCCTTCGATGCCAAACTCCATCATCTCGTCGGTCGCGAGATCGGACAGGTTCTCGCGCGTCACGATGCCGTTGCGTGCAAGCTCGAAAGCGAGTCCTTCGTCCATGCCTTCGACGGCCAGCAAGTCTTCGGCGGGCTGGTGCTCGTCGAGGTCCTCCTCGTCCGCGAGTGCGGCCGTCAGCAGCGCATCGCGCGCCCGCGACCGCAATTCCTCGACGATGTTCTCGTCGAAGCCTTCGATCGCGAGCAACTCGGCACTCGGGACGTAGGCGATCTCCTCGACCGTGGAGAACCCTTCCTGCACCAGGATCTGGGCAATTTCGCCATCCACCTCGAGCCGCGACATGAACAACTCGCGCGCGGCCGCTTGTTCGGCTTCGCTCTTTTCGCGCACCTGGTCGGCCGTCATCACGTTGAGCTGCCACCCGGACAGCTTGCTCGCGAGGCGCACGTTCTGGCCGCCACGGCCGATCGCCTGCGACAACTGCTCTTCGGCCACGGCAATGTCCATCGAATGCCGCTCCTCGTCGACGATGATCGACTGCACCTCGGCGGGTGCCATCGCATTGATGACGAACTGCGCCGGGCTCTCGTTCCACAGCACGATGTCGATGCGCTCGCCGTTCAACTCGTTCGAAACCGCCTGCACGCGCGAGCCGCGCATGCCGATGCAGGCGCCGATCGGGTCGGTGCGGTGGTCATGGGCAATGACCGCGATCTTGGCGCGGTCGCCCGGGTCGCGCGCGCATGCCTTGATCTCGACGAGTCCCTGCCCGACCTCGGGCACCTCGATCCGGAACAGGCCGATCATCAATTCCGGCGCCGCGCGCGAGACGAAGAGCTGCGGCCCGCGTGGCTCGGATCGCACCTCGTAGAGGTATCCGCGCAAGCGGTCGCCGGCTCGCACCGACTCGCGCGGGATGATGCGGTCGCGTGGCACGAACGCCTCGGCATTGCTGCCGAGATCGAGATAAATCGCGCCACGTTCGACCCGCTTGACCACGCCAGTCACGAGTTCCCCGACGCGGTTCGTGTAGGCCTCGACCACCTGTGCCCGTTCAGCCTCGCGCACGCGTTGCACGATGACCTGCTTGGCCGCCTGCGCCTCGATGCGGCCGAACTCGGGATTGTCGATCGACTCCTCGATGAACTCGCCGACCTCGATGTCGGCCCGTTCGTCCACCGCGTCCATGAGCCGCAGTTGGCGGTCGGGCGACTCCATCACGACGTCGTCCGCGACCACTTCCCAGCGCCGGAAGGTCTCGTACTCCCCCGTTTCACGGTCGATGGCGACCCGCGTCGCCACGTCCGCGGTCGAATAGCGCTTCTTTGCCGCCGATGCCAGCGCCGCCTCCATTGCTTCGAAGATGACCTCCCGGGGAACGCCTTTCTCGTTGGCGACCGCATCGACGACCATCAGCAGTTCTTTGCTCATTTGCCTGACTCCTGGACGGCCCGTCGCCGCCCGCTGCATTCCATTCCGCCCGCCATCCGGGCGATTCAACGATTCCTGCGATGCCCGCGTCCACGCGCAGGCCGTGGCCCGGCCATGCCGAGCGCCGCGTAGTCCGGCACCAGCCGAGCCCGTCCGACGTCGGCAATGTCGAACGCGAAGTCGCCGCCCTCGGCGCCGACGACGATGCGGCTGCCATCGACCGACCGGATGCGACCGTGTACCCGGCGCTGCCCGGCGACCGGACGGCGAAGGCTGACCCGGACTTCGCTGCCGGCAAATCGCGAGAACTGCTCCGGCGTGAACAACGGCCGGTCGATCCCGGGCGACGACACCTCGAGGGTGTAGCGCCCCGGCATCGGATCGGACACGTCGAGCGTCGCCGACACCTCGCGGCTGACCCGCTCGCAGTCATCCACCGTCACCGGCCGGTCCGGCGCCTCGATGTACAGCCGCAACAGCCCGCCCGACGGTTCGGCGGTCGTCTCGGTCCCGAGCAGCGTCAACCCGAGCCCTGCCACGACCGGGTGAAGCAGTACCGCCAGCTCATCACTCGTCACGGGTCGCGCCAATCCCTCGTCAAAAAAAAATGGGCCGAAGCCCATTCCGTCAAGCCACCATGGCGGCGTCCTCGCCGGCAGGTTGCACACTCCGTGTGCGCTGAGACAAAAACGGCCCCGCTGGGAGCCGTCAGGAAGCCTGGTAGCGGGGGCAGGATTTGAACCTGCGACCTTCGGGTTATGAGCCCGACGAGCTGCCAGACTGCTCCACCCCGCATCAGCCGAACGCGCATTTTAGCGTCGCGCCCTGTTGCGGCGCAAGCCGGGCTGGCACCCATGCAGCAACTGCCGAAGCCGCTTTCAGTGGGCAAGGCCGGCGGCGAAGGCCCGGTAGCACCAGTCGAGCAGCGGTCCCCAGCCGATGCCGAGCGCGACCAGCGCGATCCCGTTCAGCGACAACACCCAGCGCAGGGGCCAGTCATTGACCGGCACGGCGGCACCCGCTTCGGCCGGTGCGTCGAAGTACATCACCTTGACGACACGCAGGTAGTAGTACAACCCGACGATCGCGAACACGATCGCGACAATCGCAAGCCACAGGTATCCGGCGCCGATCGCCGCACGCAGCACCATCACCTTGGCGAAAAACCCGAACAGCGGCGGAATGCCGGCCAGCGAGAACATCGAGACCGCCATCACGCCCGCGAACCACGGGCTGCGCTGGTTGAGCCCCTTGAAGTCATCGATGTTCTCGGCTTCGAATCCGGCCCGGGCCAGCAGCAGGATCATGCCGAAGGCGACCGCCTCCATGATCGTGTACGTCACCATGTAGAACAAGGCCGCGGCAAACCCGGCGGGCGTGCCGGCCACGAATCCCAGCAACATGAACCCGATGTGCGAGATCGTCGAATACGCCAGCATCCGCTTCAGGTTCGTCTGCGCGATCGCGACGATGTTGCCGACCGCGAGTGATGCGGCGGCGAGCGCCGCCAGCATCATCGTCCACTGGCCGCCGAGCCCACCGACGCCGTTGTCGAGCAGGCGATAGGCGATCGCGAACGCGGCGAGCTTGGAGGCCGTGCTGATGAACAGCGTGATGGCCGTCGGCGCCCCTTCGTAGACGTCCGGCAGCCACATGTGGAAGGGAACCGCGCCGAGTTCGAATGCGATGCCGACGACAAGGAACACCACGCCGAACGCGAGCAAAGCCTGGTGCGGCGAGCCGGTGGCGAACTCGGTCACCGCCCGGATCTTCGCGAGATCGAGGGTCCCCGTCGCGCCATACAGCATCGACATGCCGTACAACAGGAGCCCCGATGCCAGCACGCCGAGCACGAAGAACTTGATCGCCGCCTCGCTCGACAGCGGTGAATCCCGGTTCAAGGCGACCATGCCGTAGGTGCAAAGTGCCAGCAACTCCAGTCCGAGATACACCGTGACCAGGTTGGCGGCCGACGTCAGCAGCAGGATGCCCAGCGTCGCGAACAGAAGCAGCAGGTGGAATTCACCGATGAACAGGCGCCGTTGGTGCAGGTAAGGGCGCCCGTAGACCGCGACGAGGAACGACATCAGCAACGCGAACAGCTTGACCACCGTCGCCATGCCGTCGCGGACGAACATCCCGTCGAAAGCGGACTCGCTGCGGCCGGTGGCCGGCGCCCCGTGGAACACCAGCGCTGCGGTGACGACCAGGGCCGCCAGCGCCAGGCCGTGCGTGATGCCGCGGCGGTTGGGGCCGATGAAAAGATCGATGAACAGGATCGTGCAGGTCGCGATCGCGAGGAACAATTCCGGCAAGATCACGACGAGATCGTGGGGGTTGAAGTTGACTACGGGCATGGTCGTGGTCAGGCCTTGGCCAGCAACAGCGCGTTGACGATGTCGCGCACCGGGACTTCCATCAGGTCGGTCAGCGGCTTCGGCCAGATGCCGATCGCCAGCACGCCGGCCGCGAACGTGCCGAGCACGATCCACTCGTTGAGGTCGAGATCGGGCATCTTCGCGACTTCCTCGCTGCGGACGGCGCCGAAGATCACGCGCTTCACCAGCCACAGCGTGTAGCCGGCGCTGATGATCAGGGTGAACGCGGCGGCCAACGCAATGAGGGGGCTGTCCTGGAACGATGCGAGGATCACCATGAACTCGCCGACGAAGCCGCTGGTGCCGGGCAACCCGCAGTTCGCCATCGAGAACATCACCATGAACGCCGCGAACCATGGCATGCCCTTGGCGAGCCCCCCGTAGGCGCTGATCAGCCGTGTGTGCAAGCGGTCGTACATGACGCCGATGCACGAAAACATCGCCCCCGACACGAAGCCGTGCGAGATCATCTGCACCATCGCGCCCTGGACGCCGAGGCGCGCGGCGTTGTAGTTGTGGGGATCACCCCGCACCAGCGCCAGCGCGATGAAGATCCCGAGCGTGACGAAGCCCATGTGCGCGACCGACGAGTACGCCACCAGCTTCTTCATGTCGTCCTGCACCAGCGCGACATAGCCGATGTAGATGATCGCGATCAGCGAGCACGCGACGATGATCCACGCGTATTGCTGGCTCGCATCCGGCGTGATCGGCAACGCGAAGCGCAGGAAGCCGTAGCCGCCAACCTTCAGCATGATCGCCGCCAGGATCACCGAACCGCCAGTCGGTGCCTCGACATGCGCGTCGGGCAGCCAAGTGTGCACCGGCCACATCGGCACCTTGATCGCGAAGCCGGCGAGGATCCCGAAGAACAGCCACGCCTGCTCGCGTTGGGTCAGCCCCGCGTGCGCAAACGATATGATCGAGAAATCACCGGTCTTGAGGTGCAGGTAGATCAGCGCGATCAGGAAGAAGATCGAACCGAAGAAAGTGTAGATGAAGAACTTCAGCGTCGCGTACACGCGCCGCGGGCCGCCCCAGACGCCGATGATGATGAACATCGGGATCAGCATCGCCTCGAAGAACACGTAGAACAGCAGTGCGTCGGTTGCCGCGAAGATGCCGACGAGGAAGGCTTCGAGGACGAGAATCGCGCCCATGAACTGGGCCGTGCGCACCTTGATCGGCTTCCAGCTGCCGACGACCACGAGCACGGTGGTGATCGTCGTCAGGATGATCAGGGCGATCGAGATGCCGTCCGCCCCCAGCGCGTAGCGTGCGTTCAACGCGTCGATCCACGGCAGGCTTTCGACGAACTGCATGCCGGGCTGCATACGCTGGTAACCGCTCCACAGCGGAATCGACAACACGAACTCGAGCAGCGAAAACGCCAGTGCGAGCCAGCGTGCTAGCCGCGGCGAGCGCAGGCACGCGCAGACGATCGCGCCGCCGAGGACCGGAAGCCAGATCAGGATGCTGAGCAGGTGTGGAATGAGCATGTCGTTCCAGTTCCCCGGCCGGTCACGGCATGAGGCCGCGCGTCGCCCACCACAGGGCGCCGAGCAGCACGATCAACCCGACGATCATCGCGAAAGCGTAGTGGTAGAGGTAACCCGTCTGCGCCCGGCGCAACACGGCCGACGATCCCGTTACCAGTGCCGCCGAACCATTCACCGCGCCGTCGTCGATCACGGCCACGTCGCCACCACGCCACAACCCGCGGCCGAGCTTGACGCCGCCGCTGCCGAACAGCGCAAACAGGATTTCGTCCGCGTAGTATTTCTTCAACAGCAAGGTGTAGACCGGACCGAACAGTTGGCGTGCGCGTTCCGCGAGTGGCGGGTTCAGCAGCCACACCCACGTCGCGACGAGGAACCCGGAGAGCGCCATCCAGAACGTCGGCTGCGAGAACCCGTGCATGAACATCGCCCACGCTCCGTGATAGTCGCGGGCGAAGTCCGCCATCCAGGCATGCTCCTTCGCCACCCGGATCGCATTGCCGAACCAGCCGTCGTGCAGCAGGGGTCCGACGGTCGGCCAACCGATGATGACCGACGGGATCGCCAACGCAATCAGCGGCAACGTCACGACCAATGGCGACTCGTGCGGCGCGTGCGCGAGCGTCCCTTGCGGCAGGTGCGCGTGCGGATCGTGCGAAGCGTGCGGATCCACCGTGAACCGCTCCTTGCCGTGGAACGTCATGTACAGCAGACGGAAGCTGTAGAGCGCCGTCACGAAGACGCCCGCCAGGACACAGAAGTAGGCGTAGCCGGCACCGTACCGGTCGGCTGCCCCGACCGCCTCGATGATCGAGTCCTTCGAGAAGAATCCCGAAAACCCCGGCGTCCCGGCGAGCGCCAGCGAACCGATCCACATCGTGATCCACGTGATCGGCATGTACTTGCGCAGCCCGCCCATCACGCGCATGTCCTGCTCGTGGTGCATCGCGATGATCACCGATCCTGCGCCGAGGAACAGCAGCGCCTTGAAGAAGGCGTGCGTCATCAGATGGAATATGCCGGCGGCATACGCCGATGCGCCGAGCGCGACCGTCATGTAGCCGAGCTGTGACAGCGTCGAATACGCGATGACCCGCTTGATGTCGTTTTGCACGATACCGATCAGGCCGGTGAACAGGGCGGTGGTCGCGCCGATGATCAGCACGAACGACAAGGCGGCCTCGGAAAGCTCGTACAGCGGCGACATCCGCGCGACCATGAAGATTCCGGCGGTCACCATCGTGGCGGCGTGGATCAGCGCCGAGATCGGCGTCGGGCCTTCCATCGAGTCCGGCAGCCAGATGTGCAGCGGCACCTGCGCGGACTTGCCCATCGCGCCGACGAAGAGGCACACGCAGACGATCGTCGCGACGCTCCAGGGATGCCCGGCGAAGATTTCGACCGTGCGGATGCCGGCCCGCACCGATTCCGTGTGCGCGTTGATGAAGACCTGCGCGTAGTCGAGCGAACCGAACCAGTACAACGCGCCGGCGATGCCGAGGATGAACCCGAAGTCACCGACTCGGTTGACGATGAAGGCCTTGAGCGCCGCGAAGGTCGCGGTCGGCCGGGTGTACCAGAAGCCGATCAGCAGGTACGACACGAGGCCGACCAGTTCCCAGCCGATGAACAACTGCAGGAAGTTGTTGCTCATCACCAGCAGCAACATCGAGAAGGTGAACAGCGCGATGTAGCTGAAGAAGCGCTGGTAGCCATCGTCGTCCTTCATGTAGCCGATCGTGTAGACATGCACCATCAGCGACACGAAGGTCACGACCGCCATCATGAGCGCGCTCAGGCGGTCGACGAGGAATCCGATATTGGCGTAGATCGGCCCTACCGCGAACCAGGTGTACACATTCCGGTTGAACACCGGCACCCCCGGCTGCATGAGCCGGTACAGCACCCACGCGGACAGCACGAAGCTTGCGGCGACCGCGAGGATCGTGATCCAGTGCGCGCCGGCGCGGCCGATCCAGCGACCGAAAAGACCGGCAACCACGGCGCCGGCAAGCGGTGCCAACAGGATCGCGATCAGCATGGATTGGTCGATCACGGTGCCTCCAACTCACTCACGACGCGTAGCGCCCGGCAGGTTGCACGCCGGGGCGCGCGATGACGACGCGGCCGTCCGGCCGCCGCACCCGTCATCCCTTCATCGAATCGATCTCGGCAACGTTGATCGTCGCCCGGTTGCGGAACAGCACCACCAGGATGGCGAGACCGATGGCCGCCTCGGCGGCGGCCACGGTCAGGATGAAGAACACGAACACCTGCCCCGACGGATCGCCGAGGAAGCGCGAGAACGCGACGAAATTCGTGTTGACGGCGAGCAGGATCAGCTCGACCGACATCAGCAGCACGATGACGTTCTTGCGGTTGATGAAGATGCCCGCGACCCCCGTGCAAAACAGGATCGTCGACAGCGTCAGGTAGTGGGCAAGCGTGATCATGTCGGTGCATCCACCTTTTCGGCCGGCATGCTGACCACGCGCAGACGCGACTCCTTGCTGGCAGTCACCTGGATCGCGGGGTTCTGGGTCTTGACGCCCTCGCGGCGGCGCAGCGTCAGCGGAATCGCGGCCACGATCGCCACTGTCAGGATCAGCGCGGCCACTTCGAACGGCAGCAGGAACCGGCCGAACAACGCCTTCGCCAGCCATTCGGTGTTCGACATGCCGGCGGCGAGGGCGGGATCGTCCGGCGGCGCGATCCGCATCGCCCGGATGCCGATCAACAGCAGCATCTCGACCAGCATGATGACAGCCACCGCAACACCGACCGGCAGGGCCAGCACGAACCCTTCCCGCAGGCGCGCGATGTCGATGTCGAGCATCATCACGACGAACAGGAACAGCACCATCACCGCGCCGACATAGACCAGCACCAGTGCGATCGCGAGGAATTCGGCATCGGCCAGCAGCCAGACGCAGGCCATCGAGAAGAATGTGAGGACCAGGCTCAGCACCGCATGCACCGGATTGCGCGCGGTAATGACGGTCAGCGCCGAGGCCGCGGCGATGATCCCGAAGACATAGAAACAGAGCAGGGGCAGCGTCACGGTGACGTCTCTCCCAATCGCGGGGCGGGCATGCCCGGCCACGGAATCCACCCGGTGCAGGCCGCGTCCGAACGGCCCGGATTCACCACGCCATCCCCATCCGGATGTCGCCCAACACCCTTGGCATGTCTCCGGTGCATCATCGGAATGGCGCGTCTTGCGTACGCGCCGCCGCGATCCGGGCTTCGTAGCGGTCCCCGATCGCCAGCAACTTCGGCTTGGTCACGACGTTCTCGCCGCGCTGTTCGAAATGGTATTCGTGGATGTCGGTCTCGACGATCGAGTCGACCGGACAGCTCTCCTCGCAGAACCCGCAATAGATGCACTTGAACAGATCGATGTCGTAGCGCGTCGTCCGCCGCTGGCCATCCGATGCACGCGGCGCCGAATCGATCGTGATCGCGAGCGCCGGGCACACCGCCTCGCACAGCTTGCACGCGATGCAGCGCTCCTCGCCGTTCGGGTAGCGGCGCAATGCATGCAGCCCGCGGAACCGCACCGACTTCGGGATGTGCTCCATCGGGTAGCGCATCGTGTACTTCGGCTTCAGCATGTAGCCGAATGTCACCACCATGCCCTGCCACAACTCGATCAGCAGCAGGCTGCGGAAATAGTTCGTGAACCGCTTCATGTCGCGTCAGCCATTGACGGTCACCCAGCCGAAATAGCGCATCAGGCCAGCCACGAAGAGCCACGCGATCGTGATCGGGATGAAGACCTTCCAGCCGAGCCGCATGATCTGGTCGTAGCGGTAGCGCGGGAACGTCGCCCGGAACCAGAGGAAGAAGAAGCTCATCGCGAAAGCCTTGATGAACAGCCACCACCAACCACCGGCGCCGAGCATGCCCCATGAGGCCGGGAACGGCGACAGCCAACCGCCGAGGAACAGCACCGACGCGAGGAACGACACCAGGATCATGTTCGCGTATTCGGCAAGGAAGAAGATCGCGAATGCCGAACCCGAATACTCGACGTGGAAGCCCGCGACGATTTCCGATTCGCCTTCGGCCACGTCGAACGGCAGCCGGTTGGTCTCGGCGACGCCGGACACGAAATAGACGACGAACACCGGCAACAGCGGCAGCCAGAACCATTCGAACAGACCTTTCGTCCCCGCCTGGGCCCGGACGATGGCGGACAGGTCGAGGCTGCCCGCGAGGACGAGCACGCCGACCAACGCGAATCCCATCGCGATTTCGTAGCTCACCATCTGCGCCGCCGACCGCATCGCACCGAGCAGCGCATAGCGCGAGTTCGAGGCCCACCCGGCGAGGATGATCCCGTAGACGCCGAGCGAACTCATCGCGAGCACGAACAGCAGCCCGGCGTTGATGTCGGCCAGCACGAGCCGCTGGTCGAACGGAATGACCGCCCACACCGTGAACGCCGGAACCACCGCGAGCAGCGGGGCGAGGAAATACAGCGCCCGGTTCGCATTGGTCGGCAGGACGATTTCCTTGACCAGCAGCTTGACGACGTCGGCGAATGCCTGCAGCACGCCCCAAGGGCCGATCTTGTTCGGCCCGAGGCGCACGTGCATCCAGCCGATGACCTTGCGCTCCCAGTAAACGAACATCGCCACCGCGAGGATCAGCGGAACGGCAATCGCGAGGACCTTGAACACGGTCCACGCAACGAACAGCAGGTCCTCATGCATCGGCGCCGGTCCTCCGGATCCGCAATGGGCTGCCATGGGGCGGCAGGCCCGCCGTCTCGGCATGGCCTGCCTCGATCCAGGCGGCGCCGCGAGGCACCCGCGGACTGATCTCGACCGGCAGCACCACGTCCTCGACCTGGGCGGTGCCGGAATCCCGGAGACCCAGAGCCAGGGCATCCTCGGGATTCAACGTCACGCCCTTGCGGGCGCTGAGTGGGTGTGCCTGCAGGGCGGGTGCCCGGCGGACGATGGCGTCGACGCCGTAGATCGCGGTGGTCGCGATCCGTTCCAGCGTACTGGTCCCGGCGCTCCGTTCCACCGCCGCAGCCTCGGCCGGCGGCGAGGAAACCTTGTGCGGAGCGGCCGGGGGGGCTCCGATCGCCGAACGCACTTCGGCGATGTCGACGAAGTCGAATCCCTCGAGTCCCATGCCGCTGCCGAGCGCGCGCAGCGCCTTCCACCCTGGACGCGCATCACCCGGAGCCGTCGAGCCCGCCGCGACCACCTGCGCAGTCCCGTCGACGTTGACGAGCGTCGCGTCGATCTCGGGCAACAAACCGATCGGCAGGATCACGTCGGCCACGTCCTCGAGTGCCTTGCTCGCGAAGGCCGCAAAGGCAACGACTGTACCCGCCCCTTCCAACGCCTTCCGCAGGCGCGCGCCGTCCGCGAAATCGAACGGTGGATCGCAGCCGTACAGCAGCACGCCACCACCGGCGGCGTCGAGCATCGACGCCGCGTCACGGTCGTCCGGTCCCGGCAGCGCACCCATCGCGGCAAGGCCGAGCGCATTCGGCCCAACCGGAATTTCGTTCACGGCACTGCCGGTCGCCTGCGCGATCCAGTCCACCGCAAACCTGATCCGCGATGCCTCGGGATGGTCGAGCGCCGTCTCGCCAAGCACGAGTACCGCACCCTCGCCCAGCGCCTTCGCGACGCCGCGCACGCCATCACCGGGCTGGACGGCATCGATCGCGGCAGCAAACGGCGCGGGCTTCGACCCGTGGCCCAGGTCGAGCACCGCCCGCGCCAGTGCGATCACTTCATGCAGCAACGCGCCGGGCGGCACGATCCGCCGGCCGGCAACCGTGAAGTTCAGGTCGAAGTCGACCGGGTTGATCGAGAAAACCTTCGCACCGCCCAATACGGCCTTGCGGACGCGGGCGCCGAGCAGGGGCATCTCGAGTCGCGGATTGCACCCGACGAGGACGATCGTGTGTGCCTTCTCGACGGCGGCCAAGGGCATCCCGAACGTGCGCGGGACCGCGCCATCGCGGAAGTCCTGCCGGCGGAGCCGGAAGTCGATCGACCCGGACCCGAGTGCGCGGACCAGCCGGCCCAGCAGCCAACCCTCCTCGTTCGAGGTCGCTGGATGGACCAGCGCGCGCAATTCGCCTCGCGGGACTTCGCGCAGCGCCTCGGCCGCGACCCGCAGGCCTTCGTCCCAACCGACCTTCTGCCAGACGCCATTACGCTTGACGCGGACCTCGCGCGTCCGGTCCGGGGACCTCAGTGCCTGATGGCTGTAGCGGTCACGGTCGGAGAGCCAGCACTCATTGATGGCCTCGTTGTCCCGTGGCACCGCGCGCAGGACCTCGCCCCGGCGCGTGTGCAACCAGAGGTTCGACCCGAGCGCGTCGTGGTAGCCGATCGATTTCCGCGCGAGGAGCTCCCACGCGCGCGCCTTGAAGCGGAAGACCTTGTCCGTCAGCGCGCCGACCGGACACACCTCGATCACGTTGCCGGACAACTCGCTGACGAGGGGCCGGCCGATGTACGTGCCGATGACATGGCGGTCGCCGCGATCCATGTCGCCGAATTCGTAGCTGCCGGTGATCTCGCTCAGCACGCGCACGCACCGCGTGCAATGGATGCAACGGGTCATCTCGGTGGCGACCAGCGGGCCGATGTCCTCGTCGGCCACGACGCGCTTGCGCTCGGTGAAGCGGCCGATCGAACGCCCGAAGCCGAGCGAAACGTCCTGCAATTCGCACTCGCCGCCCTGGTCGCAGATCGGGCAATCGAGCGGATGGTTGATCAGCAAGAACTCCATCGCGTTGCGCTGCGCGGAGCGCGCGAGCGGCGAGCGCGTGAACACCTTCATGCCCTCGGCCACCGGCGTCGCACAGGCAACCTGCGGCTTCGGCGACTTGCGCCCCCCCATTTCGACTTCGACCATGCACTGGCGGCAATTTGCCGCGATCGGCAGCTTGCGGTGATAGCAGAAGCGCGGGATCGGAATCCCGGCGCGATCGGCAACCTGGATCACCATCGCGCCCTTCGGCGCCTGCAGCACCTTGCCGTCGATCTCGATCGTGACGAAGCCCGGCGCGCTGCCGGTGGCGGTCGGTTGCGCGCTCATGGGCAAGCTCCGGTGGCGGGGAACCGGGAGCCGGCAGGCGAAGGGCAGGTTCGCGGCGCCATCGCTGCCACCGCCTGGCGCACGCCTCCAGGCTTCCGGCTGCCTGATTCCTGCGCGCGACTCATGCCGCCTTCCCCATGCGCTCATCGACCATCGATCGACCGTGCTGCACGTAGTACTCGAACTCGTTCCAATAGTGATGCAGGAACGCCTGCACCGGCCACGCCGCCGCCTCGCCGAACGCGCAGATCGTGTGGCCCTCGATTTGCCCCGCGATTGCCTTCAGGCGGTGCAGGTCGTCGGGTACGCCGCCGCCATTGACGACACGCGTCAGGAGGCGGTGCATCCAGCCGGTGCCTTCGCGGCACGGCGTGCACTGCCCGCACGACTCCATGTGGTAGAACTGGCTGATCCGTTCGCACGCCCGCACCATGCAGGTCGTCTCGTCCATGACGATGACCGCGCCGGACCCGAGCCCGGACCCCGCCTTCTGGATCGCGTCGTAGTCCATCGTCAGGCCCATCATCACGTCGCCGGGCAGCACCTTCATCGACGATCCGCCCGGAATGACGGCCTTCAGCCGGTGGCCATTGCGCACGCCACCGGCCATCTCCAGCAGCTTCGAGAACGGGGTACCGAGCGGAATCTCGAAGTTGCCCGGCTTGGCGACGTGCCCGGAGACCGAGAAGATTTTCGGTCCGCCGTTGTTCGGCTTGCCGACGTTGAGGAACCAGTCCGCGCCACGGCGCAGGATCGCCGGCACCGACGCGAACGTTTCGGTGTTGTTGATCGTCGTCGGCTTGCCATAGAGGCCGAAGTTGGCGGGAAACGGTGGCTTGAACCGCGGCCAACCCTTCTTGCCTTCCAGCGATTCCATCAACGCGGTTTCCTCGCCGCAGATGTAGGCACCGGCGCCGAGTGCGTTGTGGATGTCGACGTCGATGCCGCTGCCGCGGATGTTCCGGCCGAGCAGGCCGGCCGCGTAGGCTTCGGCGAGGGCCGCTTCGCAGTGCTCGAAAGGCTCGTGGTGGAATTCACCGCGCAGGTAGTTGTAGGCGACCCGCGAGCCGGTCGCGTAGCACGCGATCGCGAGGCCCTCGAGCACGGCGTGCGGGTTGTAGCGCAGGATGTCGCGATCCTTGCAGGTGCCGGGCTCGGATTCGTCCGAATTGCACAGGATGTATTTCGCCATGTCGCCTTTCGGCATGAACGACCACTTGAGCCCGGTCGGGAACCCGGCGCCGCCGCGCCCGCGCAGTGCGCTCTTCTTCAACTCGTCGACGATCGAATGTGGATCCGGCTTCTCGGCCAGGACCTTCTCCCACGCCGCCCAGCCGCCGACCTGGCGGTAGCTGGCCAACGCCCACGGCTGCTCGAAGTGCAGCGTGGTGTAAACCGCCTGGTGTTCCTGGGGTGCGGGTCCGTAGGCCATGGGATCACTTCAACGCATCGAGGATGGCGTCGACTTTTTCCGGCGTCAGACGCTCGTGGTAGTGGCCATCCACGGCCATCATCGGTGCGCCGCAGCACGCGGCGAGGCACTCTTCTTCCTTTTTCAGGTAGATGCGGCCATCCGGCGTGCTGTCGCCAAGCTTGACGCCGAGGCGCTTCTCGCAGTGGCGGACGATGGCATCGGCGCCATTCAGCCAGCACGAGATATTGGTGCAGATCGCGACGTTGTGCCGGCCGACCGGATGCGTCTCCAGCATCGAGTAGAACGTCGACACCTCGTAGGCCCAGACCGGCGGCACCTCGAGGTATTTCGCCACGGCCGTGATCAAGCCATCGGTCAGCCAGCCGCCGTTCTGCTCCTGCGCGGCGATGAGCCCCTGGATCAAGGCCGAGCGCCTGCGCTCGGGCGGGAACTTCCCGACCCAGTGGTCGATGCGCGCGCGCGTCGCATCGGTCAACGCCACCAGCGGATCGACATCCTTGACTTCGTCGTAGTCACCACGCGCCTTCATCGGTCGACTTCCCCGAACACGATGTCGTAAGTGCCGATCATCGCGACGACGTCGGGCAGCATGTGGCCCCGCACGACCTCGTCCATCGACGACAGGTGCACGAAGCTCGGCGCCCGGCACTTCAACCGGAACGGCTTGTTCGCGCCATCCGAGACGAGGTAGCACGCGAACTCACCCTTCGGCGCTTCGACGGCGGCGTAGGTTTCGCCGGCCGGCACGCAATACCCCTCGGTGAACAGCTTGAACCAGTGGATCAGTTCCTCCATCGACTGCTTCATGTCCGCGCGCTTCGGCGGGATGATCTTGTGCGTCTCGAGCATCACCGGGCCCGGATTCCCGCGCAGCCAATCGACGCATTGTTTCATGATGCGGTTCGACTGCCGCATTTCCTCCACCCGCACGAGATAGCGGTCGTAGCAGTCGCCGTTCGTCCCGACCGGAATGTCGAAATCCACCTCGGCGTACTTCGCGTACGGCTGCTTCTTGCGCAGGTCCCACTCGACGCCCGAGCCGCGCAGCATCGGACCCGACATGCCCCAGGCCTTGGCCATTTCCGGGCTGACGATGCCGATGTCGACGGTGCGCTGCTTCCAGATGCGGTTGCCGGTCAGCAGGTCCTCGTATTCGTCCACTCGCTGCGGGAAGTACCCGGTGAAGTCCTCGATGAAGTCGAGCATCGAGCCTTCGCGCGCGGCGTTGAAGCGCGCGAGATCCTTGCCCTTGTGCCACGGTGACTCGCGGTACTTCGGCATGGCGTCCGGCAGGTCGCGGTAGACGCCACCCGGCCGGTAATACGTTGCATGCATGCGCGACCCGGACACGGCCTCGTAGCAGTCCATCAGTTCCTCGCGCTCGCGGAACGCATACAGGAACACCGCCATCGCGCCGAGGTCGAGGCCGTTCGAGCCGATCCACATCAGGTGGTTGAGGATCCGCGTGATTTCGTCGAACAGCGTGCGGATCCACTGCGCGCGCTCCGGGGGTTCAATGCCGACGAGTTGTTCGATCGCCCTGACATAGGCGTGCTCGTTGCACATCATCGACACGTAGTCGAGCCGGTCCATGTAGCCGATCGACTGGTTGAACGGCTTCGACTCGGCGAGCTTCTCGGTGGCGCGGTGCAACAGGCCGATGTGCGGATCGGCCCGCACGATGGTCTCGCCATCCATTTCGAGAATCAGCCGCAGCACGCCGTGGGCCGCCGGGTGCTGCGGCCCGAAGTTCATCGTGAAATTCTGGATCTCGTGCGCGGCCATCGTCAGTTCCTGCGCCAATCGTCGGCGTGCTCGTCCCGCGCCGCGAGCAGGTCGTCGTCGTCGCGAATTACCCGCGGCACGAGGACGCGTGGCGTGACGGATGCGACCGGCTCGTAGACCACCCGTTTCGCAACCGGGTCGTAGCGCACCTCGACGTTGCCGATCAGCGGGAAGTCCTTGCGGAACGGATGGCCGATGAAGCCATAGTCGGTGAGGATGCGCCGCAGGTCGGGGTGGCCTTCGAACACGATGCCGAACAGGTCGAAGGCCTCGCGTTCGAACCAATTGAGCGCTGGCCAGATCGCGGTCAACGACGGCATCGACGGCAGCTCGTCGTCGGCGCAGTACGCGCGCAACCGGAGGCGCCGGTTGTGCGCCAGCGACAGCAGGTGCAGCACGACGGCGAATCGCTTCGGTGCCGGCTCCGGCCGGGGCCGCCGCGACCAGTCGAATCGCCCCAGTGCATCGCCCTCGACGCCGCGCGAGAACCCCTCGCCGGTCGCTTCGGCCGTTTCCCATTCGGTCTGGCCATACGCGAAGTAGTCGACGCCGCACAGATCCATCGCCTGCTCGAACGCGAAGTCCCGGTCGTCGCGAAGCTGCGTGGCGACAGCAACCCAGTTCTCGGGAAGCACTTCGGCCGTCGTCTGCCCGAGCGCCGTGGCGACACGCACCAGCCTCCCTCCCAGACGGGCTTCGAGCACATCGGCGAAACCGGGTTTCTGGTCGGTCATGTTCGATCCCGCATACGGAACCCGCGTCAGCGGGCGATCGTGCTCGTCCGCCGGATCTTCTGCTGCAACTGCAGGATGCCGTGCACTAGTGCCTCCGCAGTCGGCGGGCAACCCGGAACGTAGATGTCCACCGGCACGATGCGGTCGCACCCGCGCACGACGGCGTATGAATAGTGGTAGTAACCGCCGCCGTTTGCGCAACTGCCCATCGAAATGACCCATTTCGGATCCGGCATCTGGTCATACACACGGCGCAGCGCCGGCGCCATCTTGTTGACGAGCGTGCCGGCGACGATCATCACGTCGGACTGCCGGGGACTCGGCCGGAAGATCACGCCGTAGCGATCGAGGTCCAGGCGCGCGGCACCGGCGTGCATCATCTCGACCGCGCAACAGGCCAATCCGAACGTTACCGGCCACATCGATCCCGTGCGCGCCCAGTTCAGCAGTGCGTCGAACTGCGCCGTCACGAAACCACGTTGCACCATCGGGTTGTCAGCGTCCGGGCGCAGGATGTCATCGACGAGGCTGACCGGCGGCGGGTTGTGCATCACCTGCGAGATCGAGGAACCGATGCTCATCGATGCACCCCGTGCCTTCCCTGCGGATCAACCCGCGGCGACCCGGAAACGATCATTCCCATTCCAGCGCGCCCTTTTTCCACGCGTAGACGAAACCCAGCACGAGGAGGCCGAGGAACACCGCCATCTCGACGAGCCCGAACAACCCGAGCGAGCCGAACACCGTCGCCCACGGAAACACGAACGCGATTTCGAGATCGAAGACGATGAACAGGATCGCAAGCAGGTAATAACGCACGTCGAACTTCATGCGCGCGTCCTCGAACGCCTCGAAGCCACATTCGTAGGGGGCGTACTTCACGGCATCCGGGCGGCGCGGCGCGGCGATCCAGCCGATCACGAGGAGTGCGAGGCCGATTCCGCCGGCGACGATCAGGAAAATCAGGACTGGGAAGTATTCGGACAACACGGGCGTCTCCCGCTTTGGCGCTTCGCCGGTATTCCGGTGCGCGCCTCCTCCGACCGGCCCACCGCGCATCGCGAACGGGCAATACCAGCGTCATGCGGTCACGGCGACCCGCGTTGGTGCCCAGGAGAGGACTCGAACCTCCACGGGATGTCCCGCTACCACCTCAAGGTAGTGCGTCTACCAATTCCGCCACCTGGGCCAAACTCAATGCTTGCCGCCGTCCTTGGGCTGCGGCTTCCCGTCCGGCTGGCCGGAAGCCTTCGGAACGTCCGAACCCGGAGACGCTTCCTTCGCCGCCGGCGCCGATGATCCCGTCGCAGCTTCCGGCTGCCCGGCAGCCTTCGGAACGTCGCCGGTTGGCGCCGTCGCCGGCTTGCCGGTGGCGGCCTTCTCCTGCGAGGTGACCACCTGGCCCATCACGCCGAGGTCCTGGTTCGGCTGCACCGTCGCCTGGCGCCGGCCGAGGTACATGCCCATGCCAAGGCTGAGCAGGAAGAACAACCCCGCAAGTACGGCCGTGCTGCGCGACAGGAAATTGGCCGATCCGCGCGCGCCGAACACCGTAGCGGAAGCCCCACCACCGAATCCGGAACCGGCGTCGGCGCCAGCCCCGCGTTGCAGCAGGATCAGCACCGTCATCGCCAGCGCGATCAGCACGTACAGGATGTTGCCGATGATCAGGAGCATTCGTCTACCGTAAGGCCGCGCGACAAATCGCGAGGAACTCGCCCGCCACCAGGGAGGCACCGCCGATCAGGCCACCGTCGATGTCCGGTTGGCCGAACAGCCACGCCGCATTCGCCGGCTTCACGCTGCCACCGTAGAGGATCGGCAGGCGATCGGCAATTGTAGCATCGTGCCTTCCGAGTTTGTCACGGATGAACGCGTGCACGGCCTGGGCCTGTCCCGGTTCGGCGGTGCGTCCGGTGCCGATCGCCCATACCGGTTCGTAGGCAACGACCGCCGATTCGAATCCGTCGCTGCCGGAATCCGCGAGCACTGCATCGAGCTGCGCACCGATGATCGCCTCGGTCGTTCCGGCATCGCGCTCGGCCAGCGTCTCGCCCACGCACAGGATCGGAACCAGACCCGCGGTCGCGGCCGCGCGGAACTTTGCCGCGACGAGTTCATTCGACTCGTGGTGGTACTGGCGCCGTTCCGAGTGACCGACCAGCACGTAACGGCACCCGATGTCCTGCAACATCGTGGCGGAGACCTCGCCGGTGTATGCGCCGTCGACGTGGGCGCTGACATCCTGTGCTCCGAACGCGAGGCGCTTTCCCGCGTGCCGCGCGATGAGTCCGGCAACGAACGGGTAAGGTGGGAACACCGCGATGCCGACGGAATCGGGCAGCGTGGCCGCGACAATGGCGTCGGTAAGTTCGGCCGCACGCGCGAGCGTGCCGTTCATCTTCCAGTTGCCGGCCACCAGCTTGCGCCGCATCGTCGGTTCCCGTTGCGAATGGGCGGCAAGGATAACGACGCCCCGGCGCGCTCACAACCGCGCCAGGGAAACGCTCCCGAATCTCAAACGAGCTTGATCTCGCGCAGGCGTTCCTGCAGATAGTCGTGTGCGGTAATCGGCTTCGCGTAGCGCAACGGATTGTCCGGCGTGACGCAGGATGGCAGCACGTCGATCAGGAAATCCGGGTTCGGATGCAGGAAGAACGGGATCGAGTATCGCGGCTGGCGGCCCCGTTCGCCCGGAGGGTTGACCACGCGATGGGTCGTCGATGGATATTCGTGGTTGGTCAGGCGTTGCAGCATGTCGCCGATGTTGACGACGATCGTGTCGGCATCGGCCGTGAACGGCACCCAGCCACCGTCGCGCGACCGCACCTCGAGCCCCTCCGCACTGGCGCCGACCAGCAGCGTGATCAGGTTGATGTCCTCGTGGGAGCAGGACCGTACGTTCGGAACCTCGGGCGTCGTGATCGGTGGATAGTGGATGGGGCGCAGGATCGAGTTGCCGGAGCTTGTCTTGGCATCGAAGTACCGCTCCGGCAATCCGATGTGCAGCGCCAGCGCGCGCAACACGCGGCTCCCGAGCCGGTCGAGCGCGTCGTACAGCGCGTATCCGGCCTCCCGAAAAGCGGGAACCTCGACCGGCCACACGTTGGGCGGCATCAATCCGGCATATTTCGAATCGCGCGGAATCTCGCGGCCGATGTGCCAGAACTCCTTGAGGTCGGGGTAGCGCGAGTCTTTCGCGGTTTCGATCCCGAACGGAGTGTAGCCACGCGCGCCGCCGCCGCCCGGGACGTGGTAACGCATCTTCACGTCGGTCGGCAATGCAAAGAATGCCTTGAACACCGCGTAGGCGTCGTCGATGAGCG
Source organism: Lysobacterales bacterium (assembly GCA_046347015.1). Taxonomy (GTDB): domain Bacteria; phylum Pseudomonadota; class Gammaproteobacteria; order Xanthomonadales; family Rhodanobacteraceae; genus Dokdonella_A. The sequence goes on from JAXMHA010000017.1 coordinate 46,616, forward strand.
CCTGCGGGATCCCGTGGCCGCGGATGCCGGCGAAGCCCCATTCGCGATAGGCCGCGCCGAGATCCGCGACGAACGCGACGCGGTCGGTGTCGTAGCGGCGAACGTCAAGGGTCGGAATTCGGTTCACGATGGCAATCGTAAACGCAACGCGGACGCTCAGGGAAATTCCGGTGGCGCCGGCCGGCCCCAGTCCCGGTACAGCTCGAGTTGCATCTCCGTCAGGCGCTCCACACGCGGATGCCGGGGGCCATACGCCGCGATCAGGTTCTTGCGCGCGGTGGCGTAGGTCTCGGCGGCTTCCGCGTAGCGCCTTTGCGCCTGCAGGGTCCTGCCCAGGCCGACCAGGAACAAACCGTTTTCGGGACGCGAAGGCGCAAGCGAGCGCGCCGCACGATCCACCACTCCACGGCTCAGCGTCTCGGCCTCGACATAGCGCTTGCGGTCACGTTCGAGACCGGCGAGGTTGTGCTCCAGGATCAGGACGCCGAGATCGTCCGGGCCGAGCAAGGCGCGCTCGATCGACAGTGCCCGCTTGTACAACGCTTCGGACTCGTCGAGCTTGCCTTCCAGCGACAACACCAATGCAAGATTGTTCATGCTGTTGCGGGTTTTCTCGTGATTCTCGCCGAGGTTCCGCTCGCGTCCGGCCAGCACCTCGCGGAACAGCGGTTCGGCCGCGGCGTAATCCTTCCGGTCCTGCAACATGCCGGCGAGTTCGTTGAGCGCGTTCAGCGTTTCCTCGTGCCTGCGACCGAACAGCTTTTGCCGACCCTCGACAACCTGCCGCTGCAAATCGATTGCGCGATCGGGATGGCCCTGGTCACGTTCCAGCTTGGCGAGATTCTGCAGGCCTTGCAGGCTGCTCCAATGGTCCTTGCCGAACCGCCGTACGCGTGCGTCGTAAACCGTACGGTAGGCCGCTTCGGCGTCGTCGAAGCGCGCGAGGCCCTGATAGGCCTGGCCGAGATCGGCACGGGCCGCAAGCGTCGAATCACCATCCGGGCCGAAGCGTTGCATAAGACGCGGCAGCAAAGCCTCGATGGCCATCGCTGCCGCGGCTTCGTGGCGTTCGCGCAACTGCGCATGCGCCCGGGCCACGGCGAGTTCAAGCGACTCGTTCGAATCGTCGCCATACACCGCGGTGATGTCGGTCGCCAGCGCGGCGTAGGCCTTGTCGGCTGCAGCGTAGCGGCTGTCTTCGATGTCGTTGTCCGCCAACGACCGGCGCAGCGCCAATGCTGTCGTGCCACGTTCGCCTGTACGCGCGACCGCAAGTTCCAGCGCCCGGGACAATTGTATCCGCGCTTCGGCATGATCGCCGATGCCAAGATACGCCCGACCGAGCGTCGCTCTAACGGCGCCCTCTTCGACCGGTCGGCCCGCAAACCGCCGGCCCACCGCGTCACGCGCACGATCCAATACGTCGCGCACGCGCAGGTCCGGGCCGGATTGCCCGTACGGATTCGCCGCGGCGAGCAGGTCCTCGTTGAGGAACCGGTTGACCGCCTGCTCGACCGCCACTCCGTGCTGCGCGCGCAGCGCCTGCCAGGTTACACCGGCAACCGCGACCACAAGCAGCGCACATAGCGTCAGCAGCCAGCTTCGACGCGTGCGCCAACGCTCCAGTTGCTCGCGCTGGCGCAGCGCGCTCGCGGCCGCCAGGGTTACCTGTGCGCGCCGTGCCCGGCGCGCTTCGAGTTCGCGCAGGCGCCGCGCAAACCCGGCTGCATCGCCGAGCCGCCGTTCCGGTTCGACATCGGCCGCGGCGGCAATGTCCTCGCGCAGCAGTTCGTCATCAATGTCCCGTTCCCAACCCGGCGCCAGCGGACGGCGGAAGTCGCCGACCAGGATCTGGTACAGCATCACGCCCAGCGCGTAGATATCCGCGCGCACTGTCGGCGCGGCGCCGGCAATCAGTTCTGGCGCGAGGTAGTACGGCGTGCCGCTGGTCGATTCGCCGGCGGCCTGCGGCTGCGTCAGGCCGAGCCGGGTAATGCCGAGCGCGGCCAAACGTTCCGGTTCCAGCGCGCGGCCACTGCCGAAGTCAGCAAGGCGAATCGTCGGAGCCTCGGCATTGGCCGTGTCGACGAGCACATTGGCGGGCTTCAGGTCCTTGTGCAGCACGCCGATCGAATGCGCCGCTGCCAACGCATCGGCGATGCGCGCGATCAGGTCGACGCGCTGCGTGCGAGGCAACGCCGCGACGCCGCCCTGCGCGTCACACCAGTCGAGCAGGTTGCCGCCCGCGACGTACTCCGATTCGAGGAAGTACGGCGGCTCGTCGATGTTCCAGTCCAGCAGGCGGACGATCGGCGCGCTGTCACCCAGCGTGTCGTGCAACAGCCGGTACAGCGTGATCTCGCGCTTCAGCGATTTCAGGCCTTCGGCGTCATTGACGAACTTGAATACCCGCCGCTCGCGCGTCTTGGCGTGCCCGGCCAGCCAGACGGCGCCATGGCCGCCGCCCCCGAGTTCGCGGACGAATTGCCAGCTCGGCCGCATTGGCGGTGCGTCGCCGACGCGCGGCGACACGTGGCTCGACGCCGCCCCTGCGGCGCGCACGGAAACCGGAGAGACGAACCGATAGCCATAACCGTGGATGGTCCGGATCAGTTCCTGGCCGTCGTCACCGAGCGCCACGCGCAGCTTGTTGACGCACTTGGTGAGGACCCCCTCGGTGACCACCCGCCCCGGCCACACCGCCTCGATCAGCTCGTCCTTGGACAGGGTTTCGCCGGGGCGCAGCAGCAGCACGCGCAGCAACGCATAGGGTTTGGCTTCGACCGCGACCGCGTGCCCGTCCACGCGCAGCTCGTGGCGTTGTTCGTCGAGCTCGGCGCGAGCGAAGCGGTAGACCGACGGTGACGACAGGCCGGCAGCGACGTTCATCGCGGCCCTCCCTGATCAGTACGCCGATCTTAGCGCCCTCGGTGCCGGCCGGGACAAATCCTTCCCGAATCCTTCCGCACTCGGTCAGGACTCGAAGCCGCTCGCGGGACGCTAATGGGGACCTGTTCAACCGGTACGGAGGGCACCAGGATGCAAGCCAGGAACGCTTTTCGCAGCGGGCTCCGGACCCGGGCCAATCCCGTGCCCCTCGTCGTTGGACTCGTTGCCTTGACCGGCGGAAGCTGTGGAGTCCGTGCCCAGGACTGCGTGACTTCGCCACCGGGCGCGGTGTACTGGCTCGGCGCGGAGCGCAACGACGACGATCTGGCCGGATTCCACAATGCCACGTCTGGCAGCGGCGTCAGTTTCGCTCCGGGAATGGCCGGCACCGGGCTGCACCTGGAAGGTTCCAACGCCAAGGTGGTTTCCGATACCACATTCGTCGAGGAGCGCCGTGTCTTCGCCGCCTTCACCGAGGAATTCTGGGTGCGCCCGGCCGCCCCGCTGCAAGCCTGCGGCGAATCGGATAGCGGTACCTGTGCGATCGGCCAGCCGTGGGTGATCTCTCCCGAGCACGGCGACGACAATGCGCCGCCCGGGGCGCTCGACGCCGGCATCGGCGTCGCGGTCGGCACCGACGGCGTGTGTGTCGGCCAGCACGCCAACTTCCTCGCCTCTTGCCTCGCGCGTGTCGACACTCCGCTCACGAACTGGACACACGTTGCGGTGGTGGTCGAAAACAAGACGCCGCGCATCTACATCGATGGCGCGCTCGTCCACACGGGCCTGACTTCGAGTCGCGATTTCGTGTTCGCGTCCTTCAGCGTGATCGGCAACATCGACGACTCGTTTGGAACATTCAGCGGCGAAATCGACGAAGTCACCGTGTACGACCGCGCGCTCAGCGACGCCGAAATCGCCTCGATCTTCGCCGCCGGTTCCGCCGGAAAATGCAAACCATCGTGCGAGGTCGACCTCGCCGACGACGCCTGGCAAGGCGCACTCGTCACCGCCACCAGCCCGCTGCACCCGGGGTTCAGTGGCAACGAGATGTTTGGCGGCACCGAAGGCAATCCGGAACCCACCTCGACGCTGTTCGCCGACGGCCTGCCCGGCGGAACCATCCAGTCGATCGAATGGACCACGGCGGCGCCAGTGACGCTCGATCGCCTTGCCATCGACGCATTTCACGACCCTGAATCGCCCTCCTTCGAGCGCGCTTTTCGCCACCTCACGATCAAGGCGCGCGAGACCGGCGCCGAATTCACGACAATCTACGACAGCGACATTCCCGTCCCTTACGGCGAGGGACCGGATGAAATCGAACAGCGGACCCTCAACCGCTGCCCGAATATTCGCCCGATCCACGCGCAGGAGTTTCGTGCCGAGTTCACCCAGGACGACGAAGGCCCGTTTTCGGGCTCGCGGGTTGTCGAACTCGACGCCCTGATCCACGAGCCGATATTCGACGATGGTTTCGACCCACCCACCTATCCGTGAACGCCGCCGGGACTGTCTGCAGTCATGCGGGGTCGAGGCTCCACCCACGCACTGCCTCGAGACCCGACTGTGGTGGTGGGCTGTGAACCATAGGCATCGCGACGAGAAACGACGACTCCCCGAACCCGGAGGACAACATGGCGCGCAATAGGGTGATTCCTGCCGTTCTTGCAACTGGGCTCGCATCCTTGGTCGGCGCGTGGCCGGCCACCGCCGCGATCATTACCGTCAACACACTTGACGACGAGCTCAACACCGACGGCGACTGCTCGCTGCGCGAAGCGGCGGAAGCGGCCAACACCAATACGGCGGTCGATGCCTGTCTCGCCGGCAGCGCTGGACTCGACACGATCGCGCTGCCGGCCGGCACGATTCCGCTGAGCGTGACGATCGATGTCACCGATGCGGTGACGGTCAGCGGCGCCGGCCGCACCAGCACGACGATTCAGCAAGGATCTGCGTCCACGGCATTCAATGGTCCTGGTGCCGCCGGCGCCGCGATGACGTTCGCGGACTTCACGCTGGTCGGCGACCTCAACGCGGACGGACCACAAGCAATTACCGTCACACGTGTCGATCTCGATGGAGACGGCGTGAATTCCCTCGACGGAAGCATCACGATCTCGGACACCACGTTCGTCGGCGTTGGCGGTGTGAATTCTCTGGGCGGCAACATCACGATTGCAGGAGCCACGTTCGGCACCGGCGGAGTCAATTCAAGCAGCGGCACTGTCTCGCTGACCGATGTCACGATCGGCGATGGCGTCGGCGGCGGTGACGGCGTCAACACGTCGAACGGCAACATCACGCTGACGCGAGTGGCGATCTTCGGCGACAACGGTGTCAGCAGTGACGATGGCAATGTCGTGATGGTGGACAGCTCGGTGACCGTCGCCAATCCCGATGGCGTCAATACCGGAGCGGGATCGATCAGCCTGACCCGCAGCCTCGTCGGCGGCGCCGTTGAGGACGGCGTCAGGTCCTCGTCGGGAACGATCACGCTGGTCAACAGCACCGTCACCGGCGGCAGCGAGGTCGAAAGCGCGGCCGTGGGCGGAGACACAACGATCACGCTCGATGCTTCCACCGTGGCGGGATTCATTGGCATTGGCATCGATGCCGACAACCCCTCCGCGGCCACGCTGATCAATTCGATCGTCGCCGACAACGGACAGGACTGCAGCGGCGCCGTCGGTTCGGCAACTTCGAGCCTCGACTCGGACGGCTCCTGCGGGCTCACCGGTCCCGGCAACTTCTCCAACATCGACCCGCAGTTGCTGCCTTTGGCCGACAACGGCGGGCCGACGCGAACGCTGCTGCCCCAACCCGGAAGCCCGGTGATCGACGCCGGATCGAACGCCCTGTGTCAGGCGGTTGACCAGCGCGGTGTTGCACGGCCCGTGGACGGGAATGGCGACGGCAACGCGGATTGCGACATCGGCGCGGTCGAAGCGGGAGGCGGAGTCGATGCGATTTTCTACAGCGGCTTTGACTGAGCCGGCGGAAAGCCGGAAAGGTGACGGAGGCAATTGAACGGCGCTTGGTTGCCTCCGTCCTCTTCTTCTAGTTCACCGCGGCTTCCACTACCGTGGCCAGGCGCGCCGCAAGGCGCTCGACCTCGGCGGCGTCGGCGGCCTCGATCGTGACGCGTACGACTGGTTCTGTGCCCGACGGACGCAGTACGACGCGGCCGCGACCGGCGAGTTCATTCCGGACCTCGGCCAGCGTCCGTTGCACCGCCGGCGCCGTGACCGCGTCGGCACCACGCCCGGTGATCCGCACATTCACCGTCGTCTGCGGGATCTTGCGCATTCCGGCGACGGCCTCGTCGAGGCGGCAACCGCGACGCGCCAGCACATCGAGCACCTGCAATGCGGAAACGATCCCGTCGCCCGTGCTGGCGCGATCGAGGCACAGGATGTGGCCGGAGGTTTCGCCACCGAGCACGCCTTCCTTTTCCTTCAGCGCCTTCATCACATGGCGGTCGCCGACGTTGGCGCGTTCGAATGCAACGCCCAGTCCTCCCATCGCCTGTTCCAGCCCGAAATTGCTCATCAGTGTCCCGACGACCGGCCCGCGCAGCCTTCCACCACGCTGCCAGTCCGTCGCCAGCAGGTACAGCAACTGGTCGCCGTCGACCAGTTGGCCCTTTCCATCGATCATCTGCACGCGGTCGCCGTCGCCGTCGAACGCTATGCCGAGGCTGGCACCGGATTCGACGACGGCCTTCGCCAGCGCATCCGGATGGGTCGAACCGCACTCGCGGTTGATGTTGAGGCCGTCCGGCTGGTTGCCGATCGCGCTGAGCCTGGCGCCGAGTTCGCGGAACACGCGCGGCGCGATCTGGTAGGTCGCCCCATTCGCGCAATCGAGGACGATCGAAAAATCGCGCAGCGCAAGGTCGGGTACGGTCGACTTGCAAAACTCGGTGTAGCGGGCGATCGCATCCTCGATCCGCACGACCTTGCCGATCGACGCCGAGTCGACGGTCGTGAACGGCGCATCGATTTCGGCTTCGATGGCGGCTTCGACCGCGTCTTCGAGTTTCTCGCCGCTCTCCGAAAAGAACTTGATGCCGTTGTCCTGATAGGGATTGTGCGAGGCGCTGATGACGATTCCGGCATCGGCACGCAAGCTGTGCGTCAGGTATGCGACGCCGGGCGTCGGCATCGGGCCCAGCAGGCGTACCTCCGCCCCGGCCGCGACCAGGCCCGCCTCCAGCGCGGATTCGAACATGTATCCCGAAACCCGGGTGTCCTTGCCGATCACGAACACCGGCTTGCGCCGGGATCCGGCTCCGAACACCGCTCCCGCGGCACGGCCGAGCTTCAACATGAATTCGGCGGTGATCGGCCACTCGCCAACGCGGCCGCGAATACCGTCGGTTCCGAAGTAGCGGCGGGTTGGCATGGGTGCTTCCTCGGCGCGAATCCCGGTTTGGCGCCCCGCTCCGGACTGGATCGTGCGTGGGGCCATTGCGGGAGACCGCTTCGTCAGGTCGCGCGGCCCCGGTCGCACGCATGGTACGACGGCGCCATCGCGCGGGGATCAATCACCCATTTGGCGCTGGCGGTGCTCGCGGCGTTCCTGTGCATCGAGGCTCAGCGTCGCGATGGGCCGGGCTTCGAGCCGCTCGAGGCCGATTTCCTCGTCGGTTTCCTCGCAGTAACCGTAGCGGCCTTCCTCGATGCGTTTCAGGGCATTGTCGATCTTCGCGATGAGCTTGCGATAGCGGTCCCGTGTGCGCAGTTCGAGCGAATTCTCGGTCTCGCGCGTCGCGCGCTCGGCGTCATCGCCGACATCGCGAACTTCGTCACGCAGGCTCTCGATCGTCTGGCGGCTTTCCTCGACCAGGTCGTCCCGCCACTGCTTCAACTTGCCGCGGAAATAAGCGAGGTGCCGAGGCACCATGTAGCCTTCGCTCGCCTTCGGCTTGTAACTTGATGGCAGCTGGATCTCGACGTTGGCCGGCAACGCATAGTGCCCGTCCTGCATCGTGATCGTCGATTCGGCCGGCTCGGCCTTGCCCGGGCGATGGGCCTTGTCGGCTTTCGGCCGGGCCGCAGCCGCCGACTTCGGATGGTTTCTTGCCACCGACGCCGATTTGGCGTGCGGTTTCGCGGCCGCAACCGGTTTCGATGGCGGCTTGATCCTGGGCTTGGCTGCTGCCTTCCCCGATGCCTTCGCATCGTGCCGGCCCAGGCCCTTCTTTGCCACCGCCCTGCCGGGCTTGCTCGCGGCTGCCGCCTTCTTCACCACCGGGCGTTTCGACGGCGCTGCCGTCGATCGGGACTTCGAGACCGTTTTCCCCGACTTCGCCGACATGGCCGGACCGGCGTGGCCCTTGGTCGGTTTCTGCTTGCCTTTCGACATCATTCGTACCAGTGACTTGTTGCTCGGCGGCCGCGTGTTATAGCCTAACTGCCGGTGCCGGGCAACCGCTGCACGGCCTCCATTCCGCGCCGTCGGCAAGTACCTTGCAACAGGAGGCGGCGCGACCGCTCCGGATTCCCTTGAATTCGCGTGCCGATCCTGTGGGCAGCGGACGCACCGGCGACCGACCAACCCCTCCATGCCATCATCAAGCCTGCCGAACGCGTTGATCCGCTGCTACCAGCGGCTGGTCAGTCCGTGGCTCGGTGCCCGCTGCCGATTCCATCCGAGTTGTTCCGAATACACGCGCATCGCAATCGCGCGATTCGGCACGCCACGCGGCGGCTGGCTCGGCCTCCTGCGACTCCTGCGCTGCCACCCGCTGTGCGCAGGAGGTGTCGATCCGGTTCCGGACGAGTTCCACTGGCGTCGCCCCAACCGTGCCGCAGCGAGGATGCCCACGCATGACTGACTGGTTGATCGTCGACGCCGAAATGGTCAACGAGGGCCGCCGCTTCCATGGCGACCTTCGGATTCACCATGATCGGATCGACGAAATCGGCCACGACCTCGCCGCGCGTCAAGGCGAACAAGTCCTCGCGGCGAATGGCCGCTGGCTGCTGCCCGGCATGATCGACGACCAGGTTCATTTCCGGGAACCCGGGCTGACGGCGAAAGCCGACATCGCGAGCGAGTCCCGCGCGTGCCTCGCCGGTGGCATCACGACGTTCATGGAAATGCCGAACACGCGTCCGCCGACGCTCGACCACGCGCTGCTGGAAGCGAAGTACCGGCGCGCCGCCGAAACCGCGCGCGTCAATTACGCATTCTATTTCGGCGCCTCCAACGACAACCTCGACGCGATCCGGACGCTGGATCCGCGCACCACACCGGGGGTCAAGGTGTTCATGGGCTCGTCGACCGGCAACATGCTGGTCGACGACCCGGCGATCCTCGATGCGATCTTCCGTGATGCGCCGGTCCCGGTCATTACGCATTGCGAAGACACGCCCATGATCCTCGCCAACGAGGCTCGTGCGCGCGAGCGCTGGGGTGACGATGTCCCGCTGCAGCAACACCCGCTGATCCGCTCGCGCGAGGCCTGCATCGCGTCGACCCGCCTCGCCCTCGAACTGGCGCGCCGGCACGGCACCCGCTTGCACGTCCTGCACATATCGACCGCGGAGGAAGCGGCGCTGTTCGCGCCCGGCCCGGTCGGCGGCAAGCCGATCACGGCGGAAACCTGCGTCCATTACCTGCACTACTGCGACGAGGATTACGCACGCCTCGGCAATCGCATCAAGTGCAATCCCTCGATCAAGACCTCCGCCGACCGCGAGGCCCTGGTCCACGCGCTGGCCGAAGGCCGCATCGACATCCTCGCCACCGACCACGCACCCCATCTCGCCATGGAAAAGGCGCAGCCCTACCTGCGCGCGCCATCGGGACTGCCACTGGTGCAGTTCGCGCTGCAACTCGCGCTCGAACGGGTCTTCGACGGGAAGTTGACGCTCGAACGCATCGTCGAGGCGACCGCGCACGCGCCGTCGATCCGCTTCGACATCCGCGAGCGTGGCTTCCTGCGCGAGGGCTTCCACGCCGACCTCGTGCTGGTCGACCCCGTGGCGCCGCAGACGGTGGACGCCGCCTGCGTGCTTTCCAAATGTGGCTGGTCGCCATTCGAAGGCATGACGTTCCGGTCCTCGATCGCGGCGACCTTCGTGAACGGCCGACTTGGCTGGCATCGCGGGCAGCTCGACGATTCGCTGCGTGGGCAACGGATCGAGTTCGAGCGGTGAGCACCCGGAACCTCCTCGCCGCGCTTTCGCTGTTGGCGGCCGGAATGCTTCTGCCGACATCGCGCGCAGCGGCTGATCGGGGACTCGAATTGCCCGCTTCGGTCGAACCGGGACAACTCGTCATCGCCCACGCGCCTCGCGGCACGCGCCTCGAATTCGACGGACGCATCTTGCGGGTCGGCGACGACG
>JAXMHA010000018.1:0-53967 GCA_046347015.1 Lysobacterales bacterium
AGTTTCCTAGCAGAAAGGTTAGCGACCGTAGGTCCCTATTATCCGGTGCAAGTCCGGCGCCACGCGCACCCCTCCCGATTCCGGCTTGGTGCAAGACGATTCGCTGCGACGTCTCGCCTGACTGACCTGCGGCTTACGCGCGCAGCAGCCCGTAACCCAGCACGATCCACAGCAGCCACAGCGCGATGCCGCCCGCCAGATAGGCGCTGAAGCGGTGCATGACCTTGTTGTAGGTGCAGTGGATCCAACTGTGCGCGACGCGCAGCACGACGAACAGCCAGGCGAGGACCAGCACCGGCAGCGTTTCAAGCCCGCACACCGCCGCGACCACCAGCGCCAGGTAGAACAGCACCGGCAGTTCGAACAGGTTGCGGAAGTTGTCGGCGGCGCGGCTGTCGGTGAGCCTGGCCGTCGCCTGTGCCGACGTCGCGATCGCCTGCGGATGGATGCGATCGCGCTTCATCTGCGCGATGCGCATGACGTACATGCGTATCCAGACCACGAACGTCAGCGCGACCATCGCGAGGGCGGGAAGGAAAACCCGGTGCGCCGTCATCTGGAGTGCCTCCGCAGGAACGGGGTTAGGACGGCGACGGGCCAAAGGTTCGTGGCGGATCGCCAGTCGCCTCCTCCAACGCTGACCAGTGAACCCGACCCCGTTTCACCGGCCAGCGATGCGAGAGTGAACACCTCTCCGTGGCCTGCGACGCGTTGCCTTGATTTCACGAGGGTCATGACTGCATTCACGGGCGGCGGCGTCAATCAGGTTTGCCAGGGATCCAGCAACTCGATGCCGGCACGCTTGAAATCGCCCGTGTTGCGGGTGACCAGCGTGAGGGCGTGCACTCTTGCCGTCGCAGCGATCAGGGCATCGCCCTCCGCCATGCGGTTCGGGACGTGCAGCCGCGCGCAACGTTGCGCGACCGCGACGTCGACGGGCAGGATGCGCTCCGCGAACGCGGTGAGCACCTGCGTTTCCAGCCAGTGGCGCAACGCCTCGCCCTGCCGGGCGTCGCGCCTCTCGATGCGCAGCACCCCGGTCTCGAGTTCGAGCACGCTGATCACGGACAGGAACAGGCTGGCCGCCGCGACACTCGCGGCCCAGCGCCTCACGCGCGGATCGGCGCGCGGCTTGCGCAATTCCGAGACGACGTTCGTATCCAGCAGGAACATCAACCGAGGCGGGCCTTCCGCAGCAGGCGATCGCGCAGGCGCGGCGGGTCGAACGCGATGGCGTCGCCCTTCGGCATGGCCAGGAGACCCACGATGTTCGCCTGCGTGCCGGCGAGCTTGTGGAAATCCTCGATGCTCAGCAGGACGTGCGAAGGCTTGCCGCGGTCGGTGATGAAGACGGGACCACGCCGCGCGGCCTTCTTGGCACTGCCGGTGTCCTGGTTGAACTCACGGCTGGAATAGGTGGTTGTCACGGGCAGGCCTCCGGAAGCAATGTAGCGATGTTACTACATGAGCCCATGACGGTGCCAAGCCGCGGTCCCGGAATGACATCGTTCGCAAGCCGGAGGAAACCCGCGTGCGCCCCGACCGCCTCACCGACCCCGCCGCTTCGACCATCCGCCGGGGGCCGTTCAGATGCCCTCGCGTTCGGCAATGTCGAGCTTGATGTCGGCGATGGCCTCGCCGGGATTGAGTCCCTTCGGGCAGGTGCGGGTGCAGTTGAGGATGGTGTGGCAGCGGTAGAGCTTGAACGCATCCTGCAGGTCGTCGAGGCGCGCGGAGGTATCTTCGTCGCGGCTGTCGGCGATCCAGCGCCGGGCTTGCAGCAGGACGGCGGGACCGAGGAAACGGTCGCCGTTCCACCAGTGGCTCGGGCAGCCGGCCGTGCAGCATGCGCAGAGGATGCACTCGTAGAGGCCATCGAGCTTCGCGCGATCCGCCTTCGACTGCAGCCGCTCGCGATCCGGCGGCGGCGCGCTTTGCGTGCGGATCCACGGTTTGATCGATGCGTACTGCGCGTAGAACTGGGTCAGGTCGGGCACGAGGTCCTTGACGATGGGCCGGTTCGGCAGCGGATAAATCGTCACGTCGCCGCCGCGGCAGTCGTCGACCGCCTTCGTGCACGCCAGCGTGTTGGTGCCGTCGATGTTCATCGCGCACGATCCGCACACGCCCTCGCGGCACGAACGGCGGAACGACAGCGTCGAGTCGACCTCGCTCTTGATCTTGATCAGCGCGTCGAGGACCATCGGCCCGCACGCGGCCATGTCGACGTCGTAGCTGTCGAGGCGCGGGTTCGTGCCATCGTCCGCGCACCAGCGGTAGACGCGAAACGTACGCACCTTCTTCGCGCCGCCCGGCGCCGGGTGGTGCTTGCCCGTGGTGACCTTCGAGTTCTTCGGCAGGCTGAAATTCGCCATCGCTTCAACTCCTCGCTTCGCGACGGAATGCGTTCGTGATCAGGAACGCGGCGAGACCCAGCCAGGAGAACACGAAGCCGAGGCACACCCAACCAGCCTTCTCGACGCCGTGAACCCGCGGCGAGAGCAGCACCAACAGAGGTGGCAGCAGGAAAAAGAACACCAGCAGCCCCTGGAACACGCGATTCTGCAGTATCAACATGATTCTGGTCCCTCAATACACCCGCTTCGCCGGCGGCACCGACGCGACTTCGTCCGTCAGCGTGTTCGAATGCACCGGGCGGGAGTCGAACGAACACCGGCCATTCGCGTCGACGCTGACCAGCGTGTGTTTCATCCAGTTCGCGTCGTCGCGTTCCGGGAAATCCTCGCGCGCGTGCGCCCCGCGCGACTCGGGCCGCTGTTCGGCCGAGTTGATCGTCGCGACGGCGTTGTAGAGCAGGTTCTGCAATTCGAACGTCTCGATCAGGTCGGTGTTCCACACCAGCGAACGGTCGGTGACGTGGACGTCGGCGAACGAGTCGAAAACCTTCGCCATCTTCGCGCAGCCTTCGCGCAGCGAACTCTCGGTGCGGAACACCGCGGCGTCGGCCTGCATCGTGCGTTGCATGGCTTGGCGGATCTCGGCGGTCGGCGTGCCGCCGTTCGCGTGGCGGACGCGGTCGAAGCGGTCGACCGCGGCATCGACCGTCGTTTTCGGCAACACGCGATGGTTCGCGCCCGGCGTGATCTTTTCCGCGCAGCGCGCCGCGACCGAGCGCCCGAAGATGACGAGGTCGAGCAGCGAGTTCGAGCCGAGCCGGTTCGCACCGTGCACCGACACGCAGGCCGCTTCGCCGACGGAATACAGGCCCGGCACGGCGACGTCGGGATCGTCGCCCACGCGCCGCACTACTTCACCGTGGTAGTTGGTCGGGATGCCGCCCATGACGTAATGCACGGTCGGCTGCACCGGGATCGGCTCGCGCGTCACGTCGACGCCGGCAAAGATGCGCGCGCTCTCGGCAATGCCCGGCAGCTTCTCGTGCACGACCTCGGGGCCGAGGTGCATCAGGTTGAGGAACAGGTGGTCCTTGTGTTCGCCGACGCCGCGGCCTTCGCGGATTTCGAGTGTCATTGCGCGGCTGACGACATCGCGCGACGCGAGGTCCTTCGCGTTCGGCGCGTAGCGCTCCATGAAGCGCTCGCCTTCGGAATTGGTGAGGTATCCGCCCTCGCCACGCACGCCTTCGGTGATCAGGCAGCCGGCGCCGTAGATGCCGGTCGGATGGAACTGCACGAACTCCATGTCCTGCAGGGGCAGGCCGGCGCGCAGCACGAGGCCGCCACCGTCGCCGGTACAGGTATGCGCGGAGGTGCAACTGAAGTACGCGCGGCCGTAGCCGCCGGTCGCGAGCACGACGCCGTGCGCGCGGAACACGTTCAACGTGCCCTCGTTCATGTCGAGCGCGAGCACGCCGCAGCAGGTGCCGTCGGCGTCGAACAACAGGTCGAGCGCGAAGTACTCGATCATGAAGCGCGCCGAGTGCGCGAGCGACTGCTGGTACAGCGTGTGCAGCATCGCGTGTCCGGTGCGGTCGGCCGCGGCGCAGGTGCGCTGCGCGATGCCCTTGCCGTAGTGCGTCGTCATGCCGCCGAACGGGCGCTGGTAGATCTTGCCTTCGTCGGTGCGGCTGAACGGCAGACCATAGTGTTCGAGTTCGATCACCGCGCTCGGCGCGCCTTCGCACATGAACTGCACGGCATCCTGGTCGCCGAGCCAGTCGCCGCCCTTGACGGTGTCGTAGAAATGGAAGCGCCAGTCGTCCTCGCCCATGTTGCCGAGCGCGGCGGAAATGCCGCCCTGCGCCGCGACGGTGTGCGAGCGGGTCGGGAACACCTTGGTCAGGCAGACCGTCGCGAGGCCCTTTTCCGCGAGGCCGAGCGTCGCCCGCAGGCCGGCGCCGCCGGCACCGACGACCACGACATCGGTCCTGTGCTCGATGATCTTGTAGGCGCTCATGGCGCCACCCCGACGAGCGCGATGCGCAACACCGCGAGCACCGCCGCGACGGCGCCGAGGAAGCACAGGAACTTGATCGCGATCTGCAGCGCGGCTTCCCGCCACGGCGTGTGCACGTAGTCCTCGACGATGACCTGCAGGCCGAGTTGCGCGTGCCAGAACATCGCGACGACGAAACTGATCATCAGCACCGCATTCCATGGCCGCGCCAGCAATGCGCGCGCATCGTCGTAGCCCGCCCCGAGCACGCGGAGAACCAGCACGACGAACCAGATGCCGAGACCGACCAGCGCCAGCGCCGTCAGGCGCTGGACGATGAAATGGCGCGTGCCGGAATGCGCGGAGCCGCGGCCCTGCGCGAGCTTCAGCGGGCTGCGCAGGCTCGTCATGGCGCGCTCCCGACGGCGAACACGATGGCCCACACGACCACCGTCAGCACGAACGAGCCGATGATGGCGATCCAGCCGTTGCGGACGAATTCGCGGATTTCGAACTGGGCACCGCCGTCCTGCACGAGGTGGCGGATGCCGTTCAGCAGATGGTACGCCAGCGACCAGGTCCAGCCGATCAGCAGGATGCGGCCGATCCACGACGCGCCGAAGGATTGCATCGTCGCGTAGGCATCCGGGCCGGCGGCGAGCGCGAGCACGCCGAGCAGCACGACGATGCTGCCCGCCGCGAGCGCGATGCCGGTCGCGCGGTGCAGGATCGACGTCACCATCTGGATTTGCCAGCGATAGATCTGGATGTGCGGGGACAGCGGACGCGCGCCGGTGGACATCGAACCACTCCTTGCTGACGTTTCGCCAATGGCATCCGGTCGCCGTGCGGACGATGCCACCGGATGTCACGACGAGCGTGCCGCGGCGCGGCCATCGCGCATCGCGCGCGTGCCGCGTGGCAGGATTCTCGTGCGAACCGGAAGATTAGCGCCGCCGCGCGGTGCAGACAACTTGACGGCCTCCCGACTGCGCGCCTGCAAGGGACCGAGCGGCCCCGGATTGCGTAGCCGTGCGCACGGTGAACGGGGTTTTGCGGTACGTTCCGCAACGGGTACCGAAGGCGATGATCGACGCATGCCGGTTGCACTCGAAGCCATCGAACTGCTGACGTTGACCGGTCCGGACGCCGTGACGTTCGCGAACGCGCAGTTCACGACCGACATCGCGTTGCTCGCGCCCGGCCACTGGCAATGGAGCGCGTGGCTCGACGAGAAGGGGCGTGCGCGCGCGGTGTTCGCGGTGCTGCGCGTCGAACCGGACGCGCTGATCGCGTGGCTGCCGCTCGGTGGCGCCGAGGCGGTGCGCGCGGGTCTCGCGCGGTACGTCTTCCGCGCCAAGGTCACGCTCGCCATCGATGGGTCGAAGTGGCTGCATGCGGCACCGGACCTTCCGGCGGAAGCGGGCACGGCCGGAACGCAGGTGCGGAATTGGCAAGGCGGCTGGACGTTCACGCTGCCGGGATGGCCGCCTCGCACGGCGTGGATCGGGCCCGCCGATGGCGCGGCGATCGACGCGGCGCGGCGTGACGCGTGGCGGCGTACGGACATCGAGCTGGGCTTGCCGCTCCTGCCTCCGGACCGTGCAGGAGGCTTTGTGCCGCAGGCACTCGATCTCGAACACTGGGGCGCCATCGCGTTCGACAAAGGCTGCTACCCGGGGCAGGAGATTGCCGCCCGACTGCACTTCCGCGGCGGCAACAAGCTCGCCTTGCGTCGGTTGCAATGCCGTGGCGAAAGCCCTCCCGCATCCGGTTCGGCAATCATCGGTGGCGACGGCGCCCGTGGCGGCACCGTCCTCTACGCCGCGCCCGACGGTCACGGCACCAGTGAATGCGTCGCCGTGCTGCCGCTCGAGTTCGACGACCGACGAACGCTGCAAGACGCCGCGGGCGCACCGGTCGTGATCGTTCCGTTTGTGCGTACACCTGCCGCCTGAAGCCCGGAGCGGACGTGGCAACGCGCGGCGCAAGGAACGCGCTTGCTGAACTTCGCTTGAATAATTTTCGCCGGCACATGACGCGAGGCACCATTTTGCGTACCCTGCGCACGCCTCGCCGGACCCGTCCGGGCGGCGGGAGCGGATTCCACGACCGGTGACGCGTTCCGTATTCCACCGGTCAATTGACGATCGTTGCGCCGAAGCGACTGCCGAGATGGGCAGACACGGCGAACGGGTACCGGAACAAGACGGCGCGCAAGCGCCGGCCGGTACTGCAATCGAAGACTGGCGCCAGCCGAACCGGCCTCGTACCCCCTGACCAGGCCCGGCGCGTCGAGAAAATTGTCCGGCCGGCTGCTCCGGCCATCAGGAACCGATTGCACGGTGGCGTGCGTTCGCGCGCGCAAGACGAGAACGGAGGTTGCCTCATGAAACTCGCCTGGCTGATGTGGATCTCGACGATCCTGCCGCACCCCGTGGCCGAGCAGACGTGCCTCGCGACGATGGTGTACCTCGAGGCGCGCAGCGAAAGCACGCTCGGGCAGCTTGCGGTGGCCGAAGTCGCGCTGCGGCGCCGTGACCGCGGGCGCTGGGGCCATGACGTGTGCGCCGTGGTCAAGGCGCCGGGCCAGTTCGCGGTGACGACGACGCCACCGGGCTACGACCTTGGGAATCCGGACGCGTGGCAGAAGGCGTGGGACGTCGCCGGCCGCGCACTGACGATCTGGTCGAAGCCGGCCGGCAAGCGCAAGCAGGTGGTGCCGAACGCCGACCATTTCGTCGCCGCCGACAGCCCGACGTCGCCGGCGTGGGTCAACGGCCCGCCGCTCGCGACGATCGGCGGGCACAACTTCTACCGCATCAACTGACCCGCGCCGCCCGCATCGGCGGCGCCGCCGCGCCTCACGGGCGGCGGGCCAGCTCCGGGTTTTCCTTCGTCACCGCCATCAGGTCCTTCTTCGACACGCCGGTCCAGTACAGGATCGGGTTGGCGAAGAAGATCGACGACAGCGTGCCGATGATGATGCCGATGATCATCGTGATCGCGAAGCCGTGCACGGCGGGGCCGCCGAACAGCGCCAGCGCGATCATCGTGACGCCGGTGAACAACGACGTGATGATGGTCCGCGACAGCGTGTTGTTGATCGCGCGGTTCAGGATCTCGTACGGCTCGGCTTTGCGGGTGGCGCGGAACAGCTCGCGCACGCGATCGAACACGACGACCTTGTCGTTGATCGAGTAGCCGACCACCGCCAGCACCGACGCCAGCACCGTCATGTCGAACTCGCGCTGGGTCAGCGCGAAGTAGCCGACCGTCAGCAACGTGTCGTGGATTTCACTCAGGATCGCGGCAATGGCGAAGCGCTTCTCGAAGCGCACGCCAATGTAGATCATGATGCCGATGATGACGAAGATCACGGCGACGACGCCGTTGCTCTTCAGCTCCGCGCCGACCTCGGGCCCGACGAAGTCATGGCGCTTGACGGTCACGTCCGGGCGCGCCGCCTTCAACGCGGCCAGCACGTCGCTCGCGATCTTGTCCGACTTCTGGTTGGTTTCGCCGTGCTGCGGCTGCAGCCGGATCTGCACCTCGCGCGTGCCGCCGAGGCTCTGCACCACCGCGTTGTGGAACCCGCCCGCCGCCAGCGCGGTGCGCACGTCCCCGATCTCGATCGGCCTGTCGTAGCCGACCTCGACGACGACGCCACCGGTGAAGTCGAGCGCGTAGTTGAGGCCGCGCGTCAGGATCATCGTGACCGACAGGATCACCAGCACCGCGGAAATCGTGATGCTGACCTTGCGCCAGCGCAGGAAATCGATGTTGCTGTGCGGATTGAAGATTTCCATGGCTCAGGTCGCTCCGGCCGGTCGGGCATGGCCGCCGCCGACCGACAGCCCCTTGAGCTTGCGGCCGGCGTGCAGCAGGTTCGTGATCGCGTGGGTGACCGTCACCGACGTGAACATGGACGTCAGGATGCCGATGAACAGCGTGATGCCGAAGCCCTTGATCGGGCCGGAACCGAGCGTCATCAGCGCCAGCGCCGCGAGCAGGTGGGTGACGTTGGCGTCCAGGATCGTGGCCCACGCCTTCTCGTAGCCGGCGCGGATCGCGGCCAGCGGCGTCGACCCGTTGCGCAACTCCTCGCGCACGCGCTCGCAGATCAGCACGTTCGAGTCGATCGCCATGCCGAGCGTCAGCACGATGCCGGCGATGCCCGGCATCGTCAGCGTGACGCCGATCGCCGACATGATCGCGAGCAGCAGCACGAGGTTGAAGAACAGCGCGATGTCGGCGACGATCCCGAACAGGTGGTAGTACAGCGCGGCGCACACCAGCACCGACGCCAGGCCGAGCAGCACCGCGCGCACACCCTTGCGGATGTTGTCCTGGCCGAGCGTCGGGCCGACCACGCGTTCCTCGACGATGTCGACCGGTGCCGCCAGCGAGCCGGACCGCAACAGCAGCGCGAGGTCCGACGCCTCCTTGTTGCTGGCAAGGCCCGAGGTTTCGAAGCGGTTCGAGAACACGCCGCGGATCACCGCCGCGTTGATCACCTCTTCGGTGACCTTGGCGGAGCGCACTTCCTTGCCGTCGACGATCTTGGTCTCGGGCGTGCGTTCGATGTAGACGACGCCCATCCGCTTGCCGACGTTCTGCGTCGTGAACTCGAGCATCTTGCGGCCGCCGGTCGCGTTCAGCACGACCGAGACGGCCGGCGTGCCGTTCTGCGGATCGGGCGCGCTCGACGCATCGACCAGCTCGTCGCCACTGGCGATGATCTTCTTCTTCAGCACGATCGGGATCTTCTGCCCGTTCGGGCCACGCTCGCGCATGTAGTACAGCCGGTCGTCCGGCGGCACCTGGCCGGTGCGCTCGGCTTCGAACGCGTCGGCGTTCTCGTCGACGGCGTGGTATTCGAGGGTAGCCGTCGCGCCGAGGATCTTCTTCGCCTCGGCCGTGTCCTGCACGCCCGGGAGCTCGACGACGATCCGCGATTCGCCCTGCTGCTGGATCACCGGTTCGGAAACCCCGAGCGCGTTGATGCGGTTGCGCAGGGTCGCGACGTTCTGCCGGATCGTGTTCTGCGAGACTTCGGTCAGCCGTTCGGGCTTCACCTTGACGTCGAGCGTCCACACGTCGCCCGTCGTCGTGCCATTGGCAACGGTGACGTCCGGGATGCCGGTCGCGATCTTCGTGTACGCGGCGTCGCGATCGGCCGAGCTGCGCAGGCTGACGACGATGCCCTGCGCACCGCGGTCGACCGACTGGTAGCGGATCTTGTCGTTGCGCAACAGGTCGCGGATGTCGTCGGCGTAGCGCTGCTGCTGCTTCTCGAGCACGCCCTTGTCGTCGACCTGCATCAGGAAGTGCACGCCACCCTGCAGGTCGAGGCCGAGCGGCATCGCGTTGGCACCGATCATGTGCAGCCAGTGCGGCACGGTCGACGCGAGGTTCAGCGCGACGACATACTGGTCGCCAAGCGTCGTCTTCAGCACGTCGGCGGCCTTGGCCTGCACGTCGACGTTGTCGACCCGGACCAGCATCCGGCCGTCGCCCATGTCGATCCGGTCGATCGGGATCTTCGCCTTGGCGAGCGCGTCCTTGACCTTGGTCTCGAGGGCGGCGTCGACCGGCTCGGCGTGCGCGGCCGAAATCTGCACGGCCGGCTGCTGCACGAACACGTTCGGAATGCCGTACAGCAGGCCGAAAAGCAGGACCAGCGCGACCAGCGCGTACTTCCAGCGGGGAAAATCGTTCATTCGGGGTATCCGTTGCGGCGGCCCGCGAGCGCGGCCACCCGGGGCCTTACTGCATCGCCTTCAGCGTGCCCTTCGGCAACACCGCGGACACCGCCTGCTTCTGCAACCGCACGGTCACCTTGTCGGCGATCTCGAGCATGACGTAGTGATCGGACAGCGACGTCACCCGGCCGGCGATGCCGCCGCCCGTCAACACCTCGTCGCCCACCGTGAGAGCCGCGATCATCTGTTTTTGTTCCTTGGCGCGCTTCATCTGCGGCCGGATCAGCATGAAATAGAAGATGCCGAACAGGATGATCAGCGGCAGGAAGGAAATCAGCGGGTTGCCTGCCGCCGGCTGGCCCGCCGCCTGCGCATGGGCACTGGCGATGAGGAAGTCCATCGATTCTCCCGGGATTCGTGGCTGGACGGCCGCAACCGGCGCGTCGAAAAAGGCCGCGAATTATGACACAGCGGCCGGCGGGATGCCGCCCGCGCCGACCGCCCGGCGGTCACCGCAAGTCAGGCATCGCGTCGTCGCCCGCGGCCTCGGCCGCGCGCGCGGTGGCGTACCGCGCAAAGCCGCCCGCCGCGATCGCCGCGCGGATCTCCGCCATCAGCGTCAGGTAATGGTGCAGGTTGTGGATCGTCGCGAGCTGGCACCCGAGGATCTCGCCGCAACGGTCGAGGTGGCGCAGGTACGCCCGCGAGAAACCGTTGGCGCAGGTGTGGCACGCGCAGCCCTCCTCGATGGGCCGCGCGTCGTCCGCGAAGCGCGCATTGCGGATGCGCAGCGTGCCGTGCCGCGTGAACAGGAACCCGTTGCGCGCGTTGCGGGTTGGCAGCACGCAGTCGAACAGGTCGATGCCTCGCCCGACCGCGGCGAGGATGTCGACCGGGCGCCCGACCCCCATCAGGTATCTCGGCCGTTCCGCCGGCAACAGCGGGACAGCGGCATCGAGCACGCGGTTGCGCTCGCCTTCCGGCTCGCCGACGGCGAGGCCGCCGACCGCGTAGCCGTCGAAGCCGATGGCCGCGAGGCCGTCGACCGAACGCCGCCGCAGGTCGTCGTACACGCCGCCCTGCACGATGCCGAACAGCGCGTTTGGATTGCCGCCCTCGTCGAACGCGCGCCGCGACCGGGCGGCCCAGCGCAGGCTGAGCTCCATCGATCCACGCGCCACGTCCTCGGCCGCCGGGAACGGCGTGCACTCGTCGAACGCCATCACGACGTCCGAGCCGAGCACGGCCTGGATCCGCATCGACTCCTCCGGCGACAGGAATACGCGCGCACCGTCGACCGGTGATGCGAACGCCACGCCCTCTTCGGTGATCTTGCGCCGCGCCGCGAGGCTGAAGACCTGGAAGCCGCCGGAGTCGGTCAGGATCGGACCGTCCCAACCCATGAAGCGGTGCAGGCCACCACACGCACGCAGCGTGTCGAGACCGGGGCGCAGGAACAGGTGGAAGGTGTTGCCGAGCACGATTTCGGCGCCGACCTCGCGCAAGTCGCGCGGCCGCATGGCCTTGACGGTGCCGTAGGTGCCGACCGGCATGAAGGCCGGGGTCTCGACCGTCCCGCGCGCGAACGCGAGCCGCCCGCAGCGGGCGGCGCCATCGGTCGCGAGCACGTCGAACCGCATCGTTGCCGGGTTTTACCTGGGCTCGCCGCCAGCCGCTCAGGCGGTTCGCGGCACGGGACGCACCGGCGCGGGGACCGGGTGACGATCGGCGCGATCTTCGTTGAACTGCCGGACCACGGGGACCGCGCGCTCGACGTCGTCCGGCGCTACCATCACCGAGACGTAGTCCCAGGCCGGCAATTGGCCGATCCCGCCGGTCAGGTACGAACCGCTGACGAATGCGCGGATGCCGGCACCTTCGAGCGCGTCCTTCACCAGTTGGGCGTCGATGACGTTCTCGGCGCGATAGACGATCTGCATGAATGTACCTCGCGGACCACGCTAGCTGATGCGCCTATCGCGCGCAATCGAAAGGCGGTTTATGATCGGCGCCGAAGGGTGGGAGCCGCGGACTGCCGCTGGACGGGTCCGCTGCTGCCGGAATACGATCTCGACAGAGGATCACCGGCATGGCGCTGAACGTACCAGACGACGAGCTCGCCGAGAAGATTTCGGCCTGCCTGCTGGAGCTGCTGGCCCAACATGGGCCGGAGCGCAACATTTGCCCGAGCCAGGCCGCACGCGTTGCGGCGTTGCGCCTCGGCTGCGGGTGGCGCGAGCTGATGCGCCCGGTGCGGACGGTCGCGGCGGCGCTGGCCGACATTGGCGCGATCGAAGCGGTGCAGCACGGCGCCGTCATCGACATCGCGCAGGCGCGCGGTCCCGTCCGCCTGCGCCTGCGGTCCCTGCAGAACCAGCGCGAAGCCGCCTGACGCGTTCCGGCTTCCCGGCCAGCGGCAGTTGATGGCCGACTCGACACCCGCCATGCCGGCCGCCGATCGGGTCGGCGAACTCCCGGCCCTGACCGGCTTGCGCGGATTCGCCGCGTTGTGGGTCCTCCTGTTCCACGTTTCGGCCTTGTCGGGCGCCGCGCCCTCCCTGCTGCCCGCATGGCCCGCCGCGGGCAACGTGCTGACCGGATTCGCGCACCTCGGCTGGGCGGGCGTCGACCTCTTCTTCGCATTGTCCGCATTCCTGTTGACGCTGCCGTTCGCCGGCTGGCGGCTGCGCGGAGGGCGCCAACCCCGCATCGGCCTCTACCTGCTGCGCCGCGTGCTGCGGATCTATCCGGCGTATCTCGCCGAACTCGCGATCCTGCTCGCGCTGGCCGCGGTCCTCGGCATTGGCCGGACGATCGATCCAGCGGCGTTCCTCGCCCACCTCGTGTTCTGGTTCAACATCGGCAGCCACTGGATCCCGCCGCTGGTCGGCGCGTGGTTCACGCTGCCGATCGAGTTCTGGTTTTACCTGATCCTGCCGCTGCTGGCTTTCGGGCTCGACCGCAGGCGATGGCCGTGGCTCCTCGTCGGCGCACTCGCGGTGACCTTCGCCTATCGCTTCTGGGCGTTCCACGCGACCGCGGCCTTGCCGGTACCGGTGCGCGTCGTCGTCATCGAGCGCCTGCCGGGGCGGCTCGACGAATTCGTGCTCGGCATGCTCGGCGCGGCGTTGTTCGTCGCGTGGAACCTTCGTCGCTTGCCGGCGCGGTGGCTGGCGGCGATCTTCTGGCTCGGCGTCGCCGGTTTCACGGCGTGCTGCCTCGCCATCCTCGCGGTGGCCGAGCAGTACTGGAACGGCCACTGGCTGCTGTTCGCCTGGCATCCGCCGGCAGCCGCCGCGATCACGGCGATCCTCGTCGCGGCGGCGGCAGGCGCGGCGCCTGCCCGGGTCCTGTTCGGCAACCGCGCGATGCGCTGGTTCGGCGAAGGCAGTTTCGGAACGTACCTCTGGCACATGCCGATCATCGGCTGGCTGCTGCCGCTGATCCCGGACACGCTGCCGCCCGTCGCGCGCTTCTGGATCCTGCTGCTGCCTGCCTTCGTGCTGTCGACCCTGGCGGGGTACCTGTCGAACGTGTTGATCGAGCGCCCGTTCCTGCGCCTTGGCCGCCCGGCGTCGCAGCATCCCGGTTTCGAAACCGAATTGCCGCGCGCCGCGGAACCCGCCGGTGCGGAACCCCGGGTTGCTAGACTCACCGACCCGACAGCACTGCCCCCGCGCAGCACCGACGCATGACCGAACCCGCCGTTGCGAACAACTTCATCCGCCAGATCGTCGCCGACGACCACGCCGCGGGCCGCCACGGCGGCACGGTGCGCACGCGGTTTCCCCCGGAGCCCAACGGTTACCTGCACATTGGGCACGCGAAGGCGATCTGCCTCGACTTCGGCATCGCGAGGGAGTTCGGGGGCACCTGCAACCTTCGGTTCGACGACACCAATCCAGGCAAGGAGGACGAGGCTTATGTCCGCGCGATCCGCGATGACGTGCATTGGCTCGGGTTCGAGTGGCACGAATTGCACCACGCGTCGGACTACTTCGAGATCCTGTACCTCGGCGCCGAGAAGCTGGTACGCGACGGCCACGCGTATGTCTGCGACCTCAGCGCCGACGAGGTCCGCGCCTACCGCGGCACGTTGACCGAGCCGGGACGCGACTCGCCGTACCGCGGCCGCGGCGTCGACGAAAACCTCGACCTGCTGCGCCGGATGCGGGCCGGCGAATTCGCCGACGGCACCCGCACGCTGCGCGCGAAGATCGACATGGCTTCGCCGAACCTCAACCTGCGCGATCCGGCCATCTACCGAATCCGCCGCATGACGCACCAGAACACCGGTGACGCCTGGTGCATCTACCCGATGTACGACTACGCACACCCGGTGTCCGATGCCGTCGAAGGGATCACGCACTCGTTCTGCACGCTCGAGTTCGAAGACCACCGGCCGCTGTACGACTGGTTCCTCGACCGGCTCGACCTGCCACACAGCCCGGAGTTCGCCGAGCCGATGCGCCGCGCGGGCCTGACCCACCCGGCGAGCAAGCCGCAGCAGATCGAGTTCGCGCGCGGGAACCTCGACTTCACCGTGATGAGCAAGCGCAAGCTCGTCGCGCTGGTCGAGGATGGACTCGTCGACGGCTGGGACGACCCACGCCTGCCGACGCTGGCGGGCGTGCGCCGCCGCGGGTTTCCGCCAGCGGCGATCCGCACGTTCTGGGAGCGCGCTGGCGTGTCGAAGCAGAACTCGGTCATCGAGTTCGGCGTGCTCGAGGCCGTCGTCCGCGAAACGCTCGATGCCTCGGCGCCGCGACGAATGGCGGTGCTCGCTCCGTTGCCCATCGTCATCACCAACCTCGACGCGGGCCACGCGCAGACACTGGCGCTGTCCAACCACCCGAAGGATGCGGGCCTCGGTACGCGCGAGGTCCCGTTCTCGCGCGAACTCCTGATCGAACGCGACGATTTCGCCGAAGTGCCGCCGAAAGGGTTCCACCGGCTCGTGCCGGGCGGCGAGGTGCGGTTGCGCGGCGTCGGCATCGTGCGCTGCGAGGAGGTCGTGAAGGACGCCGCCGGCACCGTCACCGAATTGCGCGTCTCGCTCGATCCGGCATCGCGCCCCGGCCAGCCGGGCGCGGACCGCAAGGTCAAGGGTACGATCCATTGGGTCGACGCGCACACTGCGGTCGACGCGGAAGTCCGCATCTACGACCGGCTGTTCGCGGTGCCCGATCCCGACGACACCACCGGCGGCAAGACCTATACCGACCACCTGAACCCGGCCTCCAAACGCATCATCCGCGGGCGGCTCGAGCGGACCCTGCGCGACGCGCAACCGGGTGACACCTTCCAGTTCGAGCGGCTCGGCTACTTCGTCGCCGATGCCCGCGACCATGCACCGGCCTCCCCGGTGTTCAACCGGGTCGTCGCGCTGCGCGATGCGTGGGGTGGCGGCAGGTAGCACCCCTCGCCGCCCGCAGGCCACCGCCAGGCGCCAGTCCCGAGGCCATCCCGGAGCGCAAGCCCGGTTCGGCGAAACGTTGCCCGTCTTCGCGTAATCCTTGGCTCCGGACGCCGTATGTGCAACACATGCAGCGGAATCGTTCCGTTGCGACACCGGGGAATCCCACCATGAACAAGGCAATATTGGCCATCACGGCCTGTGTGGCGGCGGCGCTGTGTACAGGGCTGCCGGCCCACGCGCAAAGCCAGCCACGCGGGCCCGACTTCAATGATCTGCTGCGCACGGCGCCACCGGCGCCGATGCCACGCCCGGAGTGGCGCCGTACCCCGATCGGCGTGCCACCGGTCAAGAACCTGGGCATGGAAAAGGACATCGAGTCCGGCGCCGTGCGAACCGTACCGGTCGATGTGCTGCGCGCGCTGCAAACGCCGAGGGGCCGCGTCGATGGCTTTCCCGTCGTAGCCGCGCTTTCGGGCACCGAACCGTCGCCATCGGAAGGTCCGGCAGCGGCGACAGGATCCGCGCAACCTCGGCAAGTCGAGGCGACGCCACCGTCACCTTCCTACTACGTGCGCGACTATCCGTGGAGCACCATCGTCAAGTTGTTGATGCGGTTCGGGTCGTACTGGTACGTCTGCACGGGCGACGGATTCGACGGCTTCCATCTGCTGACCGCCGGCCACTGCGTCTACAACTTCGACCCGAACGACGATGGCGACACGTCCGACCAGCAGTGGGCCGACGAGATCTGGGCGTTCCCGGCCCAGACGGATCTGGTCGGTCCCTTTGGCGAGGCCGACCATCCCTATGGCGAAGCCTACGTCACCTACATGCGCAGTTGGTCGTGCTGGACGGTCGATGCCGACTGGGATTGCGACTTCGGCTTTCTCACGCTCGACCGTTCGCTCGGCGACCGGATCGGCTGGATGGGGCGAGGTTGGGGCATCGAGGAACCCAATCTCAATTTCTCCGGTTACCCGGTCGAGACGCCGTACGTGCCGCCGAACACGCTCGTGCAATACCCCGGATACGATCCCGGCAATGCCCACGACTACACCGACTACCGCATCCCGATGTATGCCTACACCTACGGCGGGCACAGTGGCGGGCCGGTCTGGCAATACATCGACGGCAATCGCTACATCCTCGGCGTCAACTCGACCTCGGATCGCGTCGGCAACGCCGAGGCGACCCGCTACACCACCGACGAGGAAAACTACTTCACGTCGAGCGCGACCGAGGACCTCACGACCCGCCCGCCCCAGATCTTCGCGGACCTGGGCGAGGAGACCTACCACTACGAGGACGTGCTGAAGGCGTTGTGGACACCGGTCGTCGGCCGTCGCGGACTCGTCGACTTCAGGTTCAACGTCGCGAACTTCGGCTGGTACGACAGCGGCACGGTCACGGTGGATTTCTGGGCGTGCTACGACACCAACGTGAACCCGTTTTCCTGTCTCTACCTCGATTCGCTCGCGTTCGGCGGCGCATTCGGTCCGAACACCTACGGCACCTACGACTGGGAGATACGGCTGCCCGATTATGTGACGCCGTATCCGTCGTACTACGTCGGCTGGACGATCTCGGCGTCCAACCTCGAGTACTGGGCCGGCGACTACTGTGGCGGCTGGCGCACTCCCTGCAACAACTACGGCGTGATCGACGCCTTCCTGACCGTGACCAACGACAGCGGGTTCAACTGGACCGTGACGTCGGGGTCCGGCGCCCACGGGTCGATCTCGCCGAGCGGCGCCCAACTGATCGAGGATGGCCTGACCACGACGTTCGCCCTGCTGCCGGATCCGGGCTACGCCGTCAGCGCGGTCGGTGGTTCCTGCGGCGGCACGCTGTCCGGAACCCTGTTCACGACGGCACCGGTTCATGCGGACTGCACCGTCGACGTGACGTTCGCGCCGGCGGACGTGATCTTCGAGGACGGTTTCGACT
Source organism: Lysobacterales bacterium (assembly GCA_046347015.1). Classification (GTDB taxonomy): domain Bacteria; phylum Pseudomonadota; class Gammaproteobacteria; order Xanthomonadales; family Rhodanobacteraceae; genus Dokdonella_A. The sequence continues at coordinate 17,428 of JAXMHA010000018.1, forward strand.
GACCGCCACGGGGCCCGTCGACTTCGACACGGCCCGCGCCGCCCCGGAAGCCCAAGGGCGGCGCGCTTTCGTGGTCCCCATTTCGAGGGGACGCCGACCGGCTATAATCTTGCGGTGGTGGAAGAAGCGCGACGCGGGCTCGTGTGGCCCGTTGCCGCTGCTGCCGAAGGCGCAACGCCCGTAATCGCTCAGGCCCGCAACCACCACGATCGGAAACTCTGGAGAGACCGCCCCGCGGCGTGTTGCGGGAACCGGCACCGAAGGGGCAAGAAGCGCAAGGCTTCGAAACTCTCAGGTACAACGGACAGAGGGGCATCAACGAAGCACGCAACAACCTGCAGCTCTCGGCAGCTTGCATGTCGGCGGTGCCCGCAATGCTCACGTACCGACGTGTACGCTCCGCTTGCTGCGCTCCGGCGTCCCGCAACCTGCCTTCGCCCGCTTCGGTCCTTGCGCGCTTCGCCACAGTCCCGCCACGCGCCATTCCGGAATCCGCCATGACGACCCACACGCCCTCGCTGCGCGACCTCGAACAGCACGACGCCTTCATCGCCCGCCACATCGGTCCGGACGACGCCGAAATCGCGCGCATGCTGCGCATCGTCGGGTTCGATTCGCTGGATGCATTGACCGATGCCATCGTGCCTGCCGCGATCCGGCAGAAGAACCCGCTGGCCCTGCCGCCGGCGATGACGGAAACGGAAGCGCTGGCGAAGATCCGCGCCATCGCCGACAAGAACGAAGTGTTCCGCTCGTTCATCGGCCAGGGTTACCACGGCACCCACGTGCCGCTGGTCATCCTGCGCAACATCCTCGAGAACCCGGCCTGGTACACCGCCTACACGCCGTACCAGGCGGAGATTTCCCAGGGCCGCATGGAAGCCCTGATCAACTTCCAGACGATGTGCGCCGACCTCACCGGCATGGAAATCGCCAATGCGTCGCTGCTCGACGAAGCCACCGCCGCAGCCGAGGCGATGACGCTCGCGCGGCGCTCGTCGAGGGCGAAAGCGGACGTGTTCTTCGTGTCGGGGAACGTGCATCCGCAGACGATCGAGGTGCTGCGCACCCGCGCCGAGCCGCTCGGCATCGAACTGCGGGGCGACGACGACACGAACGCCGCGAACATCGATTGCTTCGGTGCGATGCTGCAATATCCCGACACCTTCGGCACCGCGCGTGACTACAAGGCGCTGTGCACGGCGTTGCACGCGAAGGGCGCACTGGTCGCGGTCGCGACCGACCTGCTGGCACTGAGCCTGCTCACACCGCCCGGCGAATGGGGCGCCGACATCGTCGTCGGCAACTCGCAGCGATTCGGCGTGCCGTTCGGTTTCGGCGGGCCGCACGCCGCGTTCATGGCCTGCCGTGACGCCTACAAGCGTTCGATGCCCGGCCGCCTGATCGGCGTCTCGGTGGACGCCGCGGGCCACAAGGCCTATCGGCTCACGTTGCAGACGCGCGAGCAGCACATCCGCCGCGAGAAGGCGACGAGCAACATCTGCACGGCGCAGGTGCTGCTGGCGGTCATGGCCGCGATGTACGCCGTGTACCACGGCCCCGAGGGCCTCGTGCGCATCGCGCGTCGCACGCACAGGCTCGCGGCGATCCTGGCTGCGGCGCTGCGCAACACCGGCATCCGGGTCGGCGCGGACTTCTTCGACACGCTGCACGTCACCGGCATCGACGCGCACACGATCCACGCGATGGCGCGCGCCGCACGCATCAACCTGCGCCACATCGACACGACGTCGCTGGCGATCAGCCTCGACGAAACCACGACCCGCGCGGATATCGCGCAACTCGCGTCGCTGTTCGGCGCGCGCATCGACGACATCGACGCGCTGGACCGCGCGACGCCGGATGCGCTGCCCAAGGCCCTGCTGCGCACGTCGGCGTTCCTCACGCATCCGGTGTTCAACAGCTACCGCAGCGAGCACGAAATGCTGCGGTATCTCCGCCAGCTCGCCGACAAGGACCTCGCGCTCGACCGCAGCATGATCCCGCTCGGTTCGTGCACGATGAAGCTGAACGCCACCGCGGAAATGATCCCGGTCACCTGGCCTGCGTTCGCGGACATCCACCCGCTGGCGCCGCCCGAACAATGGCGCGGCTACCGCGAACTGATCGACGGCCTCGAAGCGATGCTGGTCGCGTTGACCGGCTACGACGCCGTCAGCCTGCAGCCGAATGCCGGCGCGCAGGGAGAATACGCGGGCCTGCTCGCGATCCGCGCGTACCACCGCGCGAACGGCCAGGCGCAGCGCGACGTGTGCCTGATCCCCGAGTCCGCGCACGGCACCAACCCCGCGTCGGCGCACATGTGCGGCATGACGGTCGTCGTCACGAAATGCGACGCCAACGGCAACGTCGATGTCGCCGACATCCGCGCGAGGGCCGAGCAGCACGCCGATCGCCTTGCCGCGATCATGCTGACGTATCCGTCGACGCATGGCGTGTTCGAGGAGGACGTCGTCGAGATCTGCGACATCGTGCACCGCCACGGCGGCCAGGTGTACACCGATGGCGCCAACCTCAACGCGCTGTGCGGTGTCGCGCGTCCGGGCCGCTGGGGTTCGGACGTGTCGCACCTGAACCTGCACAAGACCTTCTGCATCCCGCATGGTGGCGGCGGCCCCGGGGTCGGGCCGTGCGCGGTGAAGGCGCATCTGGCGCCGTACCTGCCGAAAGCGTTCGGCGCCAACGGCGGCGAGCGCCGTGGCGGCATGGTGGCGGCAGCCACTTTCGGCAGCGCGTCGATCCTGCCGATCTCGTGGATGTACATCGCGCTGATGGGCCGCGAAGGCATGCTGAAGGCCACCCAGGTCGCGCTGCTCAATGCCAACTACCTGTCGAAGCGGCTCGCCGCGCACTACCCGACGCTGTATACCGGGCGCAACGGCCTCGTCGCGCACGAATGCATCCTCGACGTCCGGCCGGTCGAGAAGGCGTCGGGCGTCACCGCCGAGGACATCGCGAAACGGCTGATCGATTTCGGCTTCCACGCGCCGACGTTGAGCTTCCCGGTCGCCGGCACGCTGATGGTCGAACCGACCGAGTCCGAGTCGCTGCACGAGCTCGATCGCTTCGTCGACGCGATGATCCAGATCCGCGACGAGATCCGCGCGATCGAGGACGGCCGGCTCGACCGCGAGGACAATCCGCTGAAGCACGCGCCGCACACCGCGGCCGCGGTGTCGGCCAGCGAGTGGACCCACGCCTACCCGCGCGAACTCGCGGCGTTCCCGCTGCCGTCGCTGAAGGCGGTGAAGTACTGGCCGCCGGTGGGCCGGGTCGACAACGTGTACGGCGACAAGCACGTGTTCTGCACGTGCGTGCCGGTGGAAGCGTTCAAGGAAGACGCCGGCGCCTGATCGAGACGCTGCGGCGTGGCGCGGCCGCGCCCGCGTCGGCCGGGCGACGAATGGGCGGTCCTTGCCCGCCTTCCGCCGCTTGAGCCTGATGCCGCGCGTGCGGCAACGGCATCGGGTGGGCATCGCAGCCCCTGGCCGTTCCACCGCGACGCGAGGACCGTGGCGTCGCGCGCGTGGTGGCGAGATAGGCCCGCGCGATCGCCTCCAATGCCGGAGGAACCGGCCGGTTGCAGCGGCCGCGGATCTCGACCAGGGTGCTTTCCCGACACCCGGGTCGTGCGCTGAACATCGCGGCGAGCTTGCCTTGCGCTGTCCGGATCGCGAACAGCGCCGGCCGCTCGGGATCATCCAGCGACGCGGGCGAGGCGAGGCAATTCCGCATCGACATGCCGGCCGCCTGCACGGCGCCGATCGTGCGCAGCGGAACGATGGTGTACCCATCGATCACGCGCCGCTTCCCGAACGAACGCCGCCGTCGGTTCGGCGCCACTACCGTTTCGTGGGCAGCGCTCATGGCCGTCACGAACCAACGCCAGCCGGCGCCTCGGGGTACCTCCACCAAACCATCCCGCAACAGCCAGTTCGCCAGCACGACGTCGAGCGGGCCGCGCACGAACGCGCTGCGCCCGGCGGGATCGGCGAGCCGGTCGAGCTGCCGCCATGCCGCCATGATCGGGGGTCGCAGCAACGCTTCGCGGCGGAGGAGAAGGTTCATCGATCCAAGGCGCCCCAAGGCGAGCCGCAGTGCCGCCGGCGGCAGTTCGCCGCGACCGATGGCTGCCGCCAGGTTGGCCTGGATCACGATTTCGCGCTCCGGTTTGCGGCCGAACTCGTGGCAGTGGCGCAGGGGCCACCACACTGCGCGGCCGTGACGGCAAAGGACCCTCCAGCCACCCCGCGTCAGGCCTCGATCGCGAAGGTGGCACTTCACCTCGTCGAAATCATGTTCGAGGGGAATGCGTGTCGCGGCGTACAACGGCCACAGGACCGGCGCTTCGCGCAAGCGCTGTTGCGCAAACCATTCGTTGCACCAGACGATCTCGTAGAGCCACGACCCGACGTCCCCGTCGTGGCTCAATGCGCGTGCCCAATCCAGCAGCCGGGGGTCCAGCCGCAACGCCGCGATGACCTTGCGTCGCGCCGCCAGCAACAGCCCGCTGCGGCGTGCGGCTGCGTTGATCCGGTCCGGCAACTCGACTTCGACCAGGGAATCGCCGAGTGCACGGAGGTTCGCGGGCAATTCGGTGCGCACCACCCACCACCAGGCACGCGCCCAGTTGGGGCCGGAAAGCGGCCGATCGAGCCCGAGCGTGCCGTTCAACCAGTCATCCCCGGCAGGCCCACTGCGTCCGCGCACGTCGATCGAGCAGGAGTCGGAATCGACCGCGATTTCGATTCCGCGCATCACCCGGATGGGACCCCGCCCCTTTCGATCGACCCGGACGGGATCGCGCAGGTCGTCGTGCAGACGCCGGGTCAGGACTTGACCGAGCAATGCGAGTTCGCCGCCGCTTCCGGAACCAGCCGCGCTGTCCTCGCGGGCCGATCGCAAGGGCACGCAAGCCCGCGCAGCATCGACGAGCGGAGTGGTCAGTGTCATGCGGTTCCCTCGAAGCATCTCGTCATTCCAGGCCCTACGCCTCTCGCGGATCGAGGCATCGTTGAACGTGTATTGTACTGTATCGCTTTATGCGTTACATTTCTGTCACATCAGCGGTACCACGCCATGCCCCCAATCAAGACGGCGACCCTGAACCTGCGCATCCACCCGGCCCTCAAGGAGGCGGCGCGCATCGCCGCGCTGCGCGACCATCGCAGCGTCGCCAACCTGATCGAACTGCTCATCCGGCAGCACTGCGCGGCAGCCGGCATCGAGATTCCCACCCAGGCCGAACTGTTCGACGCGAAGGAGCCCGGCGATGGATGAAAAAACGTTCCGCGCGCTGGTCGATGCCGGCGCGCTGCGGCGCGTGCGGATCATCGCGAACGGCGCCCGCATCCACATCGAGGCGGATACGGCTGCCGGCACCCTCGTCCCCACCACGGGGAAGGGAAGTCCACGTACGTTCGCGACGCTCGACTCCGCTGCACGCTGGATGCGCCGGCTCGGCCTCGGCACCGCGTACCTCGACGTCAGCCGCTGGCAGCCCGGGCAACGCAGCCTTGCGGTGTGATCGGCGAATCATTCAATGGAAGATCCGCCCCTTCTTCTCGACCCGGTTGCCTCGCGGCAGATCGCGCAACGCTGGATGGGCGACCGGATGGTCCTGTCACTCTGCCCAGGGCCACCGGACGACTTCATCCCATACGGTTGCAAGCGCAACGCCTTGTACTACTTCCATGCCACGCTCAAATCCGGTCCGTGCCACGTTGGCGCAGGCCTGTATGTCGCGGTCGACCGCCGCACCGGTGCAATCATCGAGTTCAGTTCCGGTGAATAGTCACCCGGACGGGAAGGACGCGTCAGCGGATCGCGACGTGCTCGCGACCGTCGGCGTCGATCCAGCCGCGGTACATGCCTTCGGTGTTGAACGGCGTCGCGAACGTGCCGTCCGCGCCGAGCACGATCGCTCCGCCGTCGCCACCGAGCCGCGGAATCTCGCCGAGGATGCCGGCATCGGCCGCCGCCGCGGGCGACTCGTGCAGCAACGACACGCGCATGCAGATTGCATGCGCCGCGGCGGCGCGGAGGTAGAACTCGCCCCAGCCGGTGCCTGAAACCGCGCACTCGGCGTTCGCGTAGGTGCCGGCGCCGATCACCGGCGAATCGCCGATGCGCCCCCAGCGCTTGGCCGTCATGCCGCCGGTCGAGGTCGCCGCGGCGAGGTGCCCGTGCCCGTCGAGTGCGACGGCGCCGACCGTGCCGAACCGTTCGATGCCGGCAGACGATGAATCACCAGCGCCCGCTGCCCGCGCCTCCTGCAACTGGCGCCAGCGCTCTTCGGTGCGGAAATAGCCCGGATCGACGCGCTCGATGCCGACCGACTCGGCAAAGGCATCGGCGCCTTCCCCTGCCAGCATCACGTGCGGCGAGTGTTCCATCACGGCGCGCGCGAGCAACACCGGATTCCTGACCCGACGCACCGCCGCGACCGCGCCGGCACGCAGCGTCGCGCCGTCCATGATCGCGGCGTCGAGCTCGTTGTGGCCATCGTACGTGAATACCGCGCCGTGGCCCGCGTTGAAGTGGGGCGAATCCTCGAGGGCGACCACGGCCCGCGTGACCGCATCGATGGCGCTGCCACCCTCCGTCAACACGTCGTAGCCGGCCGCGAGCGCGGCCGAAAGATCGACGCGGACGCGACGTTCCGTTTCCGGCGTCAGCGCCTTCGGCATGACGCCGGCACCGCCGTGGATGACGAGCACCGGGCGCCTGCTCATCGCCGCACCCCGCATGGAGTGACCAATGGCGGAACCGTACCCGCGACGTTCACGTTCGCCTCCTGCCGGTCAGGCCGCACCGGACCGCCGCCCGGCGCGACCGCCATGTCAGTTTGGCTTCGCGGCCGGCGCTTCCTTCAAGCCACGATCGACCAGCATCGGCTCGATGCTCGGATCGGCGCCGCGCCAGTCGCGGTACATCTTCGCGAGGTCCTCGGTGTTCCCGCGCGACAGCACCATCGCGCGGAAGCGGTCGCCGTTCGCGCGCGTCATGCCGCCGTGGTCCTTGAACCACTCGAACGCGTCGTCGGCCAGCATCTGCGTCCACAGGTACGCGTAGTAGCCCGCGGCGTAGCCGTTGCCCCAGATGTGCATGAAGTAGCTGGAGCGATAGCGCGGCGGCACGTACGACAGGTCCACGCCGTCCTTCTTCAGCGATGCGGCCTCGAACGTGTCGACGTTCTCCAGCGGCGCACTGGCGGGCAGCATGTGCCAGTTCATGTCGAGCATCGCCGCGGCGACCAGCTCGGTCATGTCGTAGCCCTTGTTGAACAGCGCCGCCTTGTTCATCTTGTCGACCAGCGCCTGCGGCATCGGCGCGCCGGTCTTGTAGTTCTTCGCGAAGTGCGCGAACACGTCGGGGTTCTTGGCCCAGTGCTCGTTGAACTGCGACGGGAACTCGACGAAGTCGCGCGCGGTGTTGGTGCCGGACAGGCTCGGATACTCCTCGTCGGCGAACATGCCGTGCAACGCGTGGCCGAACTCGTGGAACATCGTGATCACGTCATCCCAGCTCAGCAGCGCCGGTTGGCCGGGCGCGGGCTTGGTGAAGTTGGTGACGTTGTAGACGACGGGTTTGGTGCCGAGCAGCTTCGACTGGCCGACGAGGTTGTCCATCCAGGCGCCGCCGCTCTTGTTGTCGCGCTTGTAGTAGTCGCAGTAGAACAGCGCGAGCGGCTTGCCGTCCTTGTCGAAGACGTCGAACACGCGCACGTCGGGCTGCCAGACCGGCAGGTCGTGCCGCTCCTTGAACGTCAGGCCATAGAGCTTGTTGGCGGCGTAGAACACGCCGTTCTCGAGCACGTTGTCGAGCTCGAAGTACGGCTTCAGCTCATTGGCGTCGAGGTCGTACTTGGCCTTGCGCACCTTCTCGGCGTAGAAATCCCAGTCCCACGGCGTCAGCGCGAACGAGGGCTGCCCGGCCGCCTTCCGGTCGCGGTCGATCTCGGCCTGGATGTCGGCGCCTTCGGCCTTTGCGCGGGCGACGGCGGCGGGCGCGAGCTTGCCCATGAATCCTTCGACCGCTTCCGGCGTCTTCGCCATCTGGTCGACCAGCGTCCACGCCGCGTAGTCCGGGTAGCCGAGGAGCTGCGCTTCCTCGGCGCGGAGCTTCGCGATCTCGGCGATCGTCTTGCGCGTGTCGTTCGCGTCGCCCTTTTCGGTGCGGGTCCAGGAGTGCTCGAACAGCTCGTGACGGGTGTCGCGCTTGTCGAGCGAGGCCAGCGCCGGCTGTTGCGTCGTGTTCTGCAACGGGATCAGCCATTTGCCCTTGAGGCCGCGCGCCTCGGCCGCCTGCGCCGCCGCCGCGATGCCGGCTTCACCGAGGCCGGCGAGGTCGGCCACGTTGTCGGTGATCAGTGCACCCGCCTTGGTGCCGGCCAGCAGCTTGTTGACGAACTGCGCCGACAACGTCGATTCCCGCTCGTTGAGCTTCTTCAGCTTCGCCTTGTCCGCGGCCGACAACTTCGCGCCGTGGTGCACGAACTCGTCGTGGTACCACTCGACCAGCCGATGGGATTCGGGATCGAGCCCGAGCGAATCACGTTTTTCCCAGATCGCCTCGATGCGGGCGAACAGTTTCGGATTCAGGTAGATCGCATCCTGGTGCGCGGCGAGCTTCGGCGCCTCCACTTCCTGCACCTTCTGCAGCGTCGGATTCGTGTTCGCGCTGGTGACGGCGCCGAAAACCTGCCCGACCCGGTGCAGCAGCTGGCCCGACTTCTCGAGCGCGACGATCGTGTTGTCGAACGTCGGCGCGGCCTTCTGGTCCGCGATGCGGTTCACCTCGGCCAGTTGGTCGCGCATGCCGCGTTCGATCGCCGGCTGGTAGTCCGAATCCTTGATCTTGTCGAACGGCGGTGCCTGGAACGGCAGCGTGCTGGCCGTGAAGAACGGATTCTCGCGAGTGTGTCCCGCGCTTTCGGCGGCAAGGACGACGGGAGCGGACGCAAGCAAAAGGAGACCGAGACTCATGGCGAGGCGACTTGGTAGCATGGGAAGTCCTGCGGGAAGGGCTCGAAACCTTCGGATTGTAGCGGGTTTCGCCAGCCGGCCGGACCATGACCTTCGACCCACCCCGCGTGCCGTGCCTTGGCCCCGCATGACCGGCACGCAAGACCCGGGAGCCTGGACCATGTGGCGATTCCTCGCGCCGATCGTGCTGCTGCTCGGCTCGAACATCTTCATGACGTTCGCGTGGTATGGGCACCTCAAGTTCACGAACCGCCCGTTGTGGATCGTGATCCTCGCGAGCTGGGGCATCGCGTTCTTCGAATACTGCCTGCAGGTGCCGGCCAACCGCATCGGCTACGGTCCGTACAGCGCGGCGCAGTTGAAGACGCTCCAGGAAATCATCACGCTGTCGGTGTTCGTCGTGTTTTCGGTCACCTACCTCGGCGCGACGCTGCGCTGGAACCATCTGGTCGGCTTCGCGTTCATCGCGCTTGCCGCGTACTTCCTGTTCCTCGGGTAATGTTCATCGTGAAAGTGTCCCGTCCCGGCGCGATCGTGCGTCTCGCGGCCATCGCCGTGCTCCTCGGGGGCGTCGCCTGCGCGCCCGTCAATCCGCCCCGGAAGGTCGCCGCCGATGGCACCTGGATCGAGCGAACGGACCGCAACTTCGAGCTGCCCCCCACCGTCAACCGCGTGGCCGTCGACAACCCGTGGGGCGAGATCGCCGTGCGCGGCCGCGACGAGCGCGCGGTCGGCCTGCACGCGGTCGTGCAGCGCTCCGCGCCGGGCCACGCGCGGCCGGAGTTCACGTCGCGCGTCGACGGCGGCACGTTGCGGATCACGATCGGCTTCGCTGGCAGCGATCCCGCGGACGCAACGTCGAAGCACGGCCGGATCGACGTCGCGGTCTACGTGCCGGGACAACTGCCGATCGCACTCTCGACGCGCGACGGCCGCATCAAGGTCGGCCGGCGCATCGGCCCGGTGGAGGCGCGCACGGTGAGCGGGTCGATCCAGGCCGTTTCACGCGGACGCATGGTGTTGTCCTCGCAGTCCGGCGCCATCCGCGCGATGGCGTTCGGCAAGCGCTGGAGCGGCGCCAGCACGGTCACCACCGACACCGGCGCGATCGTGTTCGCGGTACCGACGTTTGGCGACATCGTGCTCGATGCCCGCACCACGGGGAAACTGACGACACGCTTCGGACTCAGCGTCCATACGATGCCGGATGGAATCCACGCTGCCCACGCGCGCTACGGCGCCGGCGTGTCCGGCCTCACGATTCGCAGCCGGACCGGCGACATTGCACTTGAACAAATGATCCTCTTGGGCGACGATACGCACCTTCCTGAGGATGACGACTGAGTCGGTCCATGGACCGACGACGGGGCGGTGCGAGCCGCGTGTCACCTCTCGACGTTGCCGGGGGATCCGATTGATGGTGCAGGGGCGTGGGGTTGGGCTGATGGCCGTGCTGGCCATCGCGGGGTTCGCGATTGCCGCCAACGCGGTAGCCGCCGGGGAAACTTCCACCGTTTCACGCGGCGCCGACTACGTCAGTCCGCCGGCGATCGCAAATACGTTCCGGGTCGATGCGCGCACCCTGCCAGTCGTCCCGGCGTGGAAGCCGGGCGATCCGATCCGTGAAATCCCGCGCCAGTTCAACGGCGGCGAGGAACTGCAGAACCACCCGCGCCCGCCGGCCGACCCGGTGGCGCCGCACGCGGATTTCCTCGCCGACCTGCAACGCCAGTTCGGCCCGGCGACCCCGAACGGGTTCACGACGCCGATCTACAACGCCGACGGCGCAGACTACAACGGCGTCTATCCGCCCGACCCGACCGGCGACGTCGGCGGCGGCTACTACGTGATGGTCTTCAACGGCAGCGGCGCGGAAGTCCAGATCTACAGCACCGCCGACGGCACCATCGTGGCCGGTCCGTTCCTGATGAGCAGCCTCGGCAGCGGCGGAGCCTGCGCGAACGGACTCGGTGACGGCATCGTCGTTTACGACCACCTGGCCGAGCGCTGGCTGCTGACCGAATTTTCGGGTTCATCGAACACGCTCTGCACGTATCTCAGTTCGGGTTCGGACCCGGTCAACACGACGTGGACCCGCTACACGTTCAACACGCCGAGCTTCCCGGATTATCCGAAGTACGGCACCTGGACGGACGCCTACTATGTCGGCGCCAACGAAGGCCCCGCCGTCTATGCGCTTGACCGCCAGAGCATGCTGGCGGGACTGCCGGCGACCTTGCAGCGCAAGACGGTGCCGGGCCTCGCCGGCCTCGGCTTCGAGATGCTGCCGCCGGCCAGTGTCTACGGCTCGACGCCGCCGCCCGCGGGCGCACCCGGAATCTTCATCCGCGACAACGACGACGAACGCAACGACCCCGGCGACAACAATCCGAACGAGGATTACCTCGAGCTGTTCACGCTGCAGGTCGACTGGGCCAATCCCGCCAACACGACGTTGACCGGTCCGCTCCAGATTCCCGAAGCGGAGTACAACTCGGAGTTCTGGGTGCCGAGTGGCTTCGGCGCGATCCACCAGCCCGGCACGTCGACGTTGCTTGATCCGCTGCTCGAAGTACCGATGGTGCCGGTGCACTACCGCAACTTCGGCAGCTACGAGGCACTGGTCGGCAACCACGTCACAAGGATGGACGACAACGGCCACGACAACATCGCCGGCATCCGCTGGTTCGAGCTGCGCCGCACCGGCGGGCCCGGCAATCCGTGGACGCTGTACCAGCAGGGCACTTATGCGCCGCAGGACGACGGCGGCGAGATCAGCCGCTGGATGGGCGCGATCGGCATGGACGACTCCGGCAACATCGCGCTCGGCTATTCCGTGGCACGCGCCGACAACGTCTACCCCGGCCTCCGTTACGTCGGCCGCGAGGCAACCGACCCGCCCGGCGTCATGACCACCGCGGAAACGACACTGGTCGACGGCGCGAGCTCGCAGGACAGCTTCGACCGCTGGGGCGACTACTTCGGCATGGGCGTCGACCCGGACGATGGGTGCACGTTCTGGTTCACCGGCATGTACATGCCGCCCGGCGGCAACTGGCGCATGCGCTACGCCGCGTTCCGCTTCGATACCTGCGGCACGCCGACCTTCACGACCTCGGGCACCAACCTGACCCAGGACGTGTGCGCCGCCTCGTCGACGCCGACCGCGCTGCAACCGGCGACCATCACCGTCGGCTCCCGCAACGGCTTCACCGATCCGGTCACGATGAGCTTCGGGGACGGCCTGCCGACCGGCTTCCTCGGTTCGTATTCGGTCAACCCGGTCACTCCGCCCGGCACCACCGATGCCGACCTGACCGTCGACAACACCGCCACCCCCGGCGCCAATGCGATCACGCTGCGCGGCAGCGCCGACGGCACCGATCGCGACCTGGTGCTGACCGCGAACGTCTCCACCGCGTCGGCGCCGGCGGCGACGCTGACCTACCCCGCCAACGGGTCGAACAGCATCCCGGTGCAGCCGACCTTCACCTGGCAGGCGTCCGCGCAGGCCACGTCGTACCTGATCGAGGTCGCGACCGACGCCAACTTCAGCAACATCATCGTCTCGCAGTCGGTCGCGGGCACCAGCTTCCAGCCGAGCGCGGCGTTGCCGACCAACACCCAGATCTGGTGGCGTGTCACCGCCGGCAACGTGTGCGGCGGCGCGGTCAGCGCGGTGTCCTCGTTCGTGACCCAGCCGGGTCCGGGCCAGTGCTCCAGCGGCACCCCGGTCACGACGCTGTTCAGTGACAACGTCGAGAACGGCACCAACGGCTGGACCCACGGCGCCAATGGCGTGGCCGACACCTGGACCCGCGGCAATGCCGCCCACGACGGCAGCTTCGCGTGGCAGGCGAACAACCCGCCGTCCGGCACGCCGGGCAACCAGTGGCTGGTGTCGCCGGCGGTGACACTGCCGACCGGCCTGCCCGGCCTGACGCTGCAGTACTGGAACGAGCAGGACATGAAGTCCGGTCCGAACGCGAGCTGCTACGACGGCGCGATCGTCGAGGTCTCGCTCGACGGCGGCAGCACCTGGACGCAGGTCGCCGGCTCGAACCTGCTGACGACGCCGTACGACGGCACCATCAGCGATGGTTTCGGCAACCCGCTCGGCGGCGACCAGGGCTGGTGCGGTGATCCGGCGGCCTACGCGCAGTCGATCGTCGACCTGTCGTCGTGGGCCGGCCAGACCGTGCAGTTCCGCTTCAACTTCGGCAACGACCACTTCCAGCACCGCAGCGACCCGGCGTGGGCAATCGACGACATCGTCGTGCAGGGCTGCGGCGAAGCGGCGGACGATACGATCTTCGAGGATGGCTTCGACGGTACGCCCTGAGCGGATCCGCCGGACACCTCGTCCCAACCACCGCGCCCGGCAACGGGCGCGGTTTTTTTTGCCCCGGTGCGCACTGCGCGCTGCGCCGGCATCAGCCGCCGCGTTCTTCGGCCTTCACCCGCTGCCAGAACGCTTCCTGCGCGTCGAGCGGCAGCCCGGCAAGCGGCGTGCCCGCTTCCGCAGCCAGGACTTCCATGCGGCGGAAGCGCCGTTCGAACTTCGCGTTGGCGCTGCGCAAGGCGCGCGACGGATCGACCCCGGCGTGCCGGGCCAGGTTCACGCACACGAACAGGACGTCGCCGATTTCGTCCAGCAGCCGCTCCGCATCGCGGCCGCCATCGAACTCGGCCTGCAACTCGACGGCTTCCTCGGCCAGCTTGTCGAGCACCGGCCGCGGGCCGGGCCAGTCGAAACCGACCCGCGCCGCGCGCTGCTGCAGTTTCAGCGCGCGCGCCCATTCCGGCAGTCCGCGCGTGATCCCGGCCAGTGCGCTGCGATCGGTGTCGCCGCACCGGGCGCGCTCGCGTGCCTTGAGGTCATGCCATGACTCGGACTGCTCGGCGAGCGACATCGGGCCGGCGCCGCCGAACACGTGCGGGTGCCGCGCGACCAGCTTGCCGGCGATCGCGTCGACCACGTCGCCGAACGCGAACCGCCCCTCTTCTTCCGCCATGCGCGAGTGGAACACGACCTGCAGCAGCAGGTCGCCGAGTTCGTCCCGCAGCGCGTCGTGGTCGCGACGGTCGATCGCGTCGGCGACCTCGTAGGCTTCCTCGATCGTGTAGGGCGCGATCGTGTCGAACGTCTGCACCGCATCCCACGGGCAGCCGTGGTCGCGATCGCGCAATTGCGCCATGATCGCGAGCAGTTCCTCGATCGTGCGCATCGCGCGGACGCCGGGCCGGCCGCTCAGTCCGCCAGCAGGACCGACCAGTCGGCGGTGCGGTCGCCGATGGCGAAGAACCCGGGGTTCAACAGCGATTCCTTCTGGTTGTACAACAACGGCTGGCCGGTGAAGCCGAGCACGGCGCCGCCGGCTTCCTCCAGCACGAATTGCGCAGCGGCCGTGTCCCATTCCGACGTCGGCCCGAGGCGAATGTAGAGATCCGCCTCGCCGGCCGCGATGCGCAGGAACTTCAGCGACGACCCCATCGGCATTGCCGCGCTGGAACCGAGGCGGCCGAGGAGTTCCGCTTCGCGTGGCGAGGAATGCGAGCGGCTGCCGGTGACGACGAGTGGCGTCGCCCGCCGGCGGGTCTTCATCGGCACGGCCGCGGCACCCCCGGTGGCGAGCCACGCGCCGCCGCCGCGCCATGCGCGCGCCAGCTCGCCGGTCACGGGCGTCTGCACGACACCGAGCACCGGCCGGCCGTCCTCGATCAATGCGACGTTGACCGTGAACTCGCCATTGCGCTTCAGGAACTCGCGCGTGCCGTCGAGCGGATCGACCAGCCAGTACCGGCGCCAGCGCTCCCGCTGCGACCACGGGATCTTCGACGATTCCTCGGACAGGACCGGGATGTCCGGCGTCAGCGCGGCGAGCCCGGCGGTGATCGTGCGATGGGAGGCGAGATCGGCCGCGGTCAGCGGCGAACGGTCATCCTTGCTCTCGACACCGACATCGCTGCGGCCGTACACGTCGAGGATCGCGGCGGCGGCGCGCGTGCAGAGTTCGGCGACGGCAACGGAGAGGGTCGCGAGGTTGTCGGTCATGGTTCGATCCGGAATCGCCCGAGCAGGAATTCACGCGCGATGAACAGGGCCGCGATCGAGCGGCCGTCACTGACCTCCGGCAGCGCAATGAGCCGGTGCAGGTCTGCGAGCGGCCACGGCACCACTTCGAGTTCCTCCGGCTCATCGCCCGGCAGGCGCTCCGGATACAAGTCGCGCGCCAGCACGACCTTGGTCGTCGAGGTCATGTAGGCCGGCGACAACGAGAGCTCGGTCAGCACGCGCAGTTCGCGCGCGCCGTGCCCGATTTCCTCCTTCAGTTCGCGATTCGCGCCGGCGAGGACGTCTTCGCCGGAATCGAGGAGGCCGCGCGGCAAGCCGAGTTCGTAGCGATCGACGCCGGCGCCGTACTCACGCACCAGCAGCACCGTGTCGGGGTCGCGCATCGGCACGATGATGACCGTGCCGCGATCGGAACTGCGCAGGCGCTCGAACGTGCGTCGGGCGCCGTTCGAGAACTCGAGGTCGACTTGTTCCACCCTGAGGAAGCGGCTGGTGTCGGCGCTTCGCGTGGCATGGACGATCGGGGGTTTGCGCATCCCGGCATTGTACCGGCGCCGCATGTCCGGCACAGCGGCGTGCGGCCTACGCGAACGCCCGCAATGCCTGCGCGTGGAGGTCCGGCGGGCCGGCCAATGCGCTGCTCGTCGCGAGCCCGATCGGCGCGCCATCGAGCGCGGTGAAGATACCGCCTGCCTCGCGCACGATGACCACCAGCGCCGCGATGTCGAGGATATTGAGGTCCGATTCGATGACGAGATCGATCGCTCCGCGCGCCAGCAGGTGATAGTGCAGGAAGTCGCCGTAGCCGCGCGTCCGGCCGGCCCGTCGCACGAGTTGCGCGAGGACGTCCCACCGGTGCCGGTCCGCCGCGAGCGTCGCGAGGTTGCCGGTCGAAATCGCGCATCCGGCATCGAACGCGCGCGTGCCCGACACCCGCACCGGCTTGCCGTCGATGAACGCGCCACCGCCGCGCCGCGCCCACGCGCGCTCGCCGAACGCGCCGGCCGACGAGACGCCGAGGACCAGTTCGCCGGCATGCAGCAATGCGATCTGCGTCGAGAAGAACGGATAGCCGCGCACGAACGCGCGCGTGCCATCGACCGGATCGACCAGCCACGTGAACTCGCCTTCGCCTTCGCGGCCTTCCTCTTCGCCGAGGATCGCGTGCGCGGGAAACGCCGCCCGCAGGACGCCGCGGATCGCGGCTTCCGCCGCGCGGTCGGCCTCGGTGACCGGCGTCGCGTCGGCCTTGGTCGCGACGCTGAAATCGCGGGAACGAAAGCGCGGCAGGATTTCCGCTTCGGCGGCATCGGCGGCACGGAGCGCGACGGCAAGTGCTTCGTCGAGAAATGCCGGATCGGGCGTCACGGCCATCCCGCCGGCAACCGACCTTCCAGCGCAACGACGATGCTGCCATCCGCTTCGCTGCGCCCGAGCTGCTGCAGGATCGCCCGCACTGCGGGATCACCGGTTCGCGGCGCGAGGCGGATGTCGAGGCTGTAACCCGATGGCTTCAGCGAGAACGTGCCGGCGACTCCGAAGTCCCCGCCCCCGCCATCGCCGATCGTCCCTTCGATGCCGCCAGCCTCCGCCGGGGCGAAGCGCGCGAGCAGGTCGGGGCAGTTCATCGACGGCAACGCACCGAAGCCGACCTCGCTCCAGCGCGCCTCGCCCTGCGCACGCAGCGGCAGGTCATGCACGACGCTGGCGGAATCGAGCGTCCCGCTGACGGTACCGCGCAACGCTCCCACGGCAGCCGGAACCAGCGGCGCGAGGCGTGCCGCCGGGAATCGGAAACGCAGCCCGGCGGCCGACAGCGCCCCGCCCCGTTCACGGGTCAACTCGCCGGCTGCGTCGATGCCGGCGCCGCTCAGGTGGAAGTCGGTCACGAGGCGCCCGGTGAACATCGGTCGCTTGGCCAGCGTCCAGTCGAGCGCACCGAGATCGTGGCCGAACAGGCTGACGCTGTCGGCGTGTCCGCGCCAGATACTGCCATCGACTCCGCTCATCGCGAGCGGGCGCAGTGAATTTTCGGCCCAGCGCCACGCGACGCCGGCCGGCAGTGTCGCCAGCAGGATTCCGGCCAGCACGGCGACCAGGACGACGATCGCCAGCAGCCATTTCAGTGCGCGCATCGAGCCACCGGATTGCCGATCATCGGGACGGTTCGTCGCATCGAGGGACCCTGCACTGGCTTGCCGGAATCACGGCGCATCCTGCAGCGTGACGCGCGCATTGACAAGACCGACGCCGTCGGCGCGATCGGCCGAGAACTCGCTGACTTCGATGCCGTAGTCGCGCTCGAGCCCATCGATCCAGCGCATCAGCGAATCGAAGTTCGCGGTGTCGAATCCGACGCGCACGGCGCCGGCGCCGACCGGTTCGACGCGCGCCAACGCATGGCCAAGCCCGGCGCTGCGCGCGGTTGCATCCGCCAACGCCAGCAGCGACTTCCCGGCACGCTCGCCCCGTGTCCGCTGGCCGCTGGCATGCAGGCTCGCCACTTCCGCGGCGCCGATCCGGACGTAGGCGAGGTCGCGGCGGTCCGCGTCGACCCGCATTCGCAACGACGCACGCGCCGTCATGAGCGGATGCCACGCGAACGCCCACGCCAGCAATACCGCGACGACGACTGCGCCGGACGCAAGCATGCGCCGGTCACGCGGCGATTGCGCGGTCCACCATGCCGCGATCATGGCGCGCCTCCACTGATCCGCAGTTGCCCATCGACACCGCCGGCGCCGGCGTTCGCGGACACGAGTTCGACCTTGATTCCGGGCAGCGCCGCGAACTGCTCGCGCACGCTGTCGAGCGTCGCGACATCGGGGGCACGCAGCGTCAGCGTCATCACGCCGGTCCGGAATTCGAGCCCGCGGGTCTGTACGCGGGTCGCCCGGCCGAGGACCGGCGCGATCCGCCCGAGAAGCCGCGTGAAATCGCCGGATCCGGCATCGCCGCGCAGGCGCTCGAGGCGCCCCCGCATCAGGTCGGCCGCGCTCGCGCGCGACAACGCCTGCGCGTCGAGATCGGGGAATGCCTTCCGCAACACGTCGACCTGCGCGGCTTCGAGAGCCCGCGCTTCGCTGCGCAGCCGAAGCGCATCGACACCGCTCGCGGCGAACGCCAGCACGATGGTGGCGCCGGCGAGGATGGCGGCAACGCGCCACCAATGCCGCGCCGGCGCATGGCGATGCCGCGGCGTGAACTCGCCCTGCAGCAAGTCCAGGCCGTCCAGCGAGCCGGTGGCAAGGACCGCGAGCGCAGCGCCGGGTACCACGCGACGACTCGCCACCGGCCACGGCAATGGCGGTGCGCCACCGGTGCGGGCATCGATCACCTCGATCGGCGCCGGCTCCCCCGCGCCACTCATCCCGGCGAGCCACGCGGGAAGGTCCCCCGGCGCGCAGGCAATCGCGGCGTTGCGGCCCAACCGGACCCGCGCGCGATCGTCTTCGATCAGGGCGCGCGCATGGGCGCCATCCCAAGGCAACGCCAACGCGTCGGGCAGCATGGCATCGGGCTTCACGCCCGCCGCGGCGAGCGTCGCCAGCCAGCCGCGCAGCGTATCGGTCGCGACGACGGCGACATCGACGTCATCGCCTTCGGCCGGCCCGAGCGCGAAGTGCAGCGACTCGACCGGCGACAACAGCTCGTCCTCGAGCGCGAACGGCACCCCCTGTCGGCGCTGTGCCGGCGTGCGCGCCGGGAGCCGGGCACGGGTCAGCAGGACGTCTTCGGACGGAACGAGGACGACGATGCGCCTTGCTCCCGCGAGCACCCCGGCAGGCGGCGCTCCGGTCATGGTCGAAACCCCGGCGCGCCCGGCCAGCCGCCAAGTCAGGCCGCCGTCGGCGCCAAGGCGCAGCACCAACGTGTCCGGCCCGGGACGCGTTTGCGATGGGTTGTCGGTACTCCGCGAATTCGCCGTCATCAGGGAGATCCGGATCGTTCGGCCTGATCCTGCCGTGCCCGCCAGCGTCATCGTGCCAGCGGCTGCCTTCGTGTTCGCCTGCGGAGCAACATCGCACGCGATTGTAGCGGTGCCGCCTTCGAAGGGGCGCGGACTCACCACGATGCCCCGATGGCGGGCCCTGCTTCCCGATGCCGTTCGGCGGCGAAGTGGGGGCCGGCCAAGGCGCGGGTCGCAGCAGGCGGAGCAGTCCGCAACTTGCGCCTCGGGGTCACGGAACCGCTGGCGGGTCGAAGGTCGAAGGCGGTTCAACACACCCGCCCCGGTCCATCGTCGGATCGACTTCGCCGCGCAGGCGGCAAGCGAGGTGGCAGTTCCCGCTACGGTGGTGCTCCCGCGTCTTCCCCGGCGGCGATCGCCGAATCGACGCCCCGCGAGCGCGCGAGCACGTGGATGCCGCCGTTGCCGCGCTCGATGACGCTGGTGAAGACGAACGGAATCCCGTCGAGCGTGACGAGCGCACGGGCGAGGAAGTAGCTGCTGCGCACCGAGAACAAATCGCTCGGGACGGCGGTGGGCGGCAAGCCCGCCGCGCGCGCAAACGTGGGGAGATCCGGCCACTGCGCGCCGCCGTCCTGCCACAGCCGCTGCGCGAGCGCGGGTTCGATCGGCGGCACGGTGATCGCTTCCAGCACCGGCACGCTCGCCGTGTTGACGTTGATGTGCGTGCCCGTCGGCAGCGCACACACGTACGGCGCGATGCGCGCGTAGGCGTCTCCGGACACGCCGCGCACGAGCCGCAGTTCGGAGGCGTGCGCAAAGACTCGTCCCGATGGCCGGTACGGAATCGGCTGGGCGAGATACCAGGCGTCGGCGGCCGAACCCGACCCGGGCTTCGCGGCCAGCCATGCCGAAACCGCGTCGTCGAGCCCGGGGTCGGCATGCAGCACGCCGAGCAGGCGGCGGAACACGTCGTGCCACGCCGGCGGCGCGCCGGGCGCGAGGTTGTTGAGGTTGAAGCAGCCGTCGAGATCGCGCATCGTCGCACCGATCGTTCCACCCGGCACCGGTTGCGACGGCAACGGCACGGCCCAGACATCGGTGTTCGCGTCCGATTGCGGTTCGTCGTGGAGCAGCGCATCCGCCGCCCACGCTTCGAGTCCCCGCGCGTACGCCACCGCCTGCACTTCCCGCAATGCGTTGCGTGTGCGCGCCAGTGCCAGCTCGCCACCATCGAGCAGGCCGGCGACGAGCACCACCGCGAGCGCGACCGCGAGCAGCGCGACGAGCAGGGCTATGCCGCGCTGGCGTGCCGGCCCTTTCATGGCGTGGCGTCTCTGGCCGGTGGCGGTGGCGGTGGTGCTGGCGGCCCCGCATCGGCGGCCCGCAAGGGCCACGACGAGGCCAGCTCGACGACACGGCGGATCGAACCGATGCCGCTTGCGTCGATCGTGAACTCGACCGCGTCCGGCAACACGTCGAAGAGTGAAAGGCCCTGCGGCGCACAGGCCGGCACGGCCGGGGGCGGCCACGTCGGGTACCAGCGGCCATCGCACGCGTGGTAACGCAGCGCGAAATGCTCGACGCCGGACAGCAGCGTGTGTGCCAGCGGCGTGCTGCCCGGTGCGCGATCGAGCGCCGCGTAGATCGCGCGCTGCACGCCGCGATCGTCACCCGAATACAGGATGCGTTCGAGCTGGCTGCGCGCTTCCACGCGCGGATCGGCCGCGCCAATGGCCGTGAACGCGATGTGGTCGCCGGTCCCGACGAGTGCCGGCAGCACGGCGCCATCATTCCCGCGCACCGGCCGCGGCGTCGCGGCGCCCAAGTCACGGGCGAGCGTCGACACGGACCGCACGACGTCGGCGAACCGCTGCTGCTCGGCGCCAAGGCGCGCGCGCGTTCGTGCGATCTGCGCGAGCCCGCCCCACGCCGCCGCCGCGATCGCCGCGAAGATCGCCAGCGCGACCAGCATCTCGACCAGCGTGAACGCGCGTTGCGGTCTCGTCATTGCAGCTCCGCGCTGCCGAAGCCCGACAGGTGCACGAGCGCGGTGGCGTCGTCGCCGGCGTACACGTCGATGTCGATGCGGCGGATTGCCGCGTTCGGAGTCGCGACGACGGCACGCCGCCAGCGCCAGTCGCGGCCGGCCAGCGTGACGCGGCCATCACTCGTGCCGGTCGGCGGAAATCGCGTCGCGAGGCGCGTGTCGGCCAGCACGTCGGCGGCGACCCAGCCCGCCAGCGTGCGTTCGCGCAGCGCATCGAAGTCGCGCACCGACAGCGCCGCGGTGCGCGCCAGCGCGAGCAGCGCCAGCGCCACCACGACCAATGCGACCAGCACTTCCAGCAGCGTGAAGGCGCGCGTGCGTTTCATCGATGGTCGTCGATCCGCCGCGGGACGACCGTGCCATCGGCGGCGCCATCGACCCGATACTTCACCGCAACCGACGGCAGCGCGAGTGTCAACACGAACGGCGTCATCGCGCCGGAGGCCCGGCAGATGACCTGCGGCTGTGCGTCGTCGCGCGTCGCGAGTTCGACCGGGCGGCCATCGCGCGCCAGCGTCACGATGCTGCTGTCCGGCCACTGGCGCGCACGCAATTCGCTGGTGCCTGCGAGCGCCCGCCACGCATCGCCGTCGAGCCGGTCGAATCGGTAGCCGTCGCGGGTGAGCACGGTGCCGATGTCGCGCCCGGCCAGCTCCGCCCGTTCGCAGGCGAACGCGACGAGACCGGCGAAACGGCGAGAGGCTTCGTCGAGCTGGCGTTCCCCGCCGGCGCCGGACAGCGCCAGGGTTGCCGCCAGCGCCAGCACGCCGACGATCGCGACGACGACCAGGGTCTCGACGAGGCTGAAGCCTGCGGTCCGGCGCACGCGCATCGCGTCGCGCACGGCGCGCCGGCGCGAACCGTCAGCCGTCCCAGTTGCCAATGTCGGCGTTCTCGCCGCTGCCGCCGGGCCGCCCGTCCGCGCCGTCCGTCCAGACATCGACATCGCCGTGCCGTCCGGGTTGGGCGTATTGGTACGGATGCCCCCACGGATCCTTCGGCACGCGATCGAGGTAGGGCCCCTTCCAGTTCGGCGCATCCGGTTGCCCGGATGGCTTCGTGACGAGCGCAGCGAGTCCCTGTTCGGTGCCGGGATAGGCGAAGTTGTCGAGCTTGTACAGGTTGAGCGCGGTGACGATGCCCTGGATGTCCTGGCGTGCGCGCACGATGCGCGCCTCGCCCGGCCGCTCCATGACGCGCGGCACGACGATCACCGCGAGGATCGCGAGGATCACGACGACGACGAGGATCTCGATCAGCGTGAAGCCGCGCGCCCGGCCGGACGACGCGTGGAGTGGAACTTCGATTCGCCGCATGGACGGCCTGCTTGTCGGAGGGAATCCGCCCGACGATGATAGCAAGCCATGACCGCCCCGCAGCCCTCCCTCGCCGAACGCGACCTTGCCGTCGTCTGGCACCCATGCACGCAGATGCACGACCACGAAACCCTGCCGATGGTCCCGATCGCGCGCGCCGAGGGCGCGTGGCTGACCGGGACCGACGGACGCCGTTACCTCGATGCGGTCGCATCGTGGTGGACCTGCCTGCTCGGGCACCGGCACCCGCGCGTCGTTGCAGCGCTGCACGAGCAGCTCGATTCCCTCGACCACGTCATGCTGGCCGGCTTCACGCACGCGCCGGCCGTCGAGCTTGCGGAGGAACTGGTCCGCATCACGCCGCGGGGCTTGTCGCGCGTGTTCTACGCCGACAACGGCTCGAGCGCGGTCGAAGTCGCGTTGAAGCTCAGCTTCCACTACTGGCGGAACTGCGGCGAATCCCGCACGCGCTTCGTCACGTTGTCCGGCGGCTACCACGGCGAAACGCTGGGCGCGCTGTCGGTGACCGATGTTCCGCTCTATCGGGACACCTACGGACCGTTGCTGCTCGATCCGATCATCGCGCCATCGCCGGACTGCTACCGGATTCCGCCGGCACAACGCGCAGCCCACGTCACCGAACGCCTCGCATCGATGCGGAAGCTGCTCGAGCAGCACGCCGGAACGGTGTGCGCGGTGATCGTCGAACCGCTGGTCCAGTGCGCGGCGGGGATGCGGATGTACCCGCCGGAGTACCTGACCGGCCTGCGCGCGCTGTGCGACGAGTTCCGCGTGCACCTGATCGCCGACGAGATCGCGGTCGGGTTCGGCCGCACCGGAACCCTGTTCGGGTGCGAACAAGGCGGCATCGCCCCCGACCTGATGTGCCTGTCCAAGGGCCTGACCGGCGGGACGATGGCACTGTCCGCGGTGCTCGCGACCGGGGCGATTTACGACGCGTTCTATGCCGACTGGTCGGCCGGCAAGGCGTTCCTGCATTCGCACAGTTTCACCGGCAACCCGATCGCCTGCCGCGCCGCACTCGCGACGCTGTCGGTGCTGCGCGAAGAGCCGGTCCTGCCACGCGTGCGGGAGCTGGCCGCGCACCTCGCCGCGCGGATTGCCCCGTTCGCGAACCACCCGCACGTCGGCGATGTCCGCCAGACCGGCTTGATCGGGGCGATCGAACTGGTCCGCGACCGCATGTCGGGTGACCCTTTCCCCGCCAGCGAACGCCGGGGATTGCGCGTGTACCGCCACGGCCTCGAGCACGGCGTCGTGCTGCGGCCGCTCGGCAACGTCGTCTACTTCATGCCGCCGTTCTGCATCACGCCGGACGAGATCGACACGATGGTCGACGTCGCGGCGGCCGGCATCGATCGCGCGGTGGCGTGACCCCGGTGCGGGTGCCACGCATCCACGTCGAGGCGATACCGGAGGCCGGCGGGACGCTGGCGCTGCCGGCGGCCGCGGCGGATCACGTGGTCCGGGTGCTGCGGCTTGCCACGGGTGATGCGCTGGAATTGTTCGACGGCCGGGGGCGCGCGTGCAGCGCGTCGATCGTGTCGTCGAGCCGCAACCGGATCGGCGTGGCGATCGGCGACGAAGCTCCGCCCGCGGACCGGGAAAGCCCGCTGCACATCACGCTCGCGCAGGCCATGGCGCGCGGCGAGAAGATGGATGCGATCGTCCGGATGGCGACCGAGCTCGGGGTCGCGCGATTCGTGCCGCTTGCCACCGCGCGCAGCGGCATCCGCCTCGACGACGAACGGGCCGCACGGCGCACAGGCCATTGGCGCGCGGTCGCGATCGCGGCTTGCGAGCAGTGCGGGCGCAACCGTTTGCCGGCGCTCGATCCGCCGGTACGGCTGGACGAATTCCTTGCCGACGCAACGCAGCAGCCTGGGCTGAAGCTCGTGTTCGCCCCGGACGGCGCACGCGGGATTGCGGACCTTCGAGTCGACTCCGGTGTCACGGTGGCGATCGGCCCGGAAGGTGGATTCGCGTCGGAGGAAATCGAACGGCTGCGCGGGGGCGGCTTCGAGGCGATCCGCCTCGGGCCGCGCATCCTGCGCACCGAAACCGCCGGGGCCGCAGTGCTGGCCGCACTGCAGTCGCGCTTCGGGGATCTCGGTTGACGCGTTGCCGGCGCGAGCCGTTCGTTCAGGCCGGCAACGCGGCGAGCACCATGTCCTCGATCGCACCGAGGTCGGGGATGTACGCCCGGTCCTCGCGGACCAGCACCTCCGAGTGCACGCCCGCGGCGCGGCCACCTGCGTCGCCGGTCGGGATCAGGAGATCCGGCGTGACGGTCGTCAGGCGCGGGAAACCCTGTACCAGCATCGCGATGAACTGCAGGCGGGAATCACCACTGAGCGCCTTCAGTACGGCGATGCGCGCGCTCTCCGACGCCTCGCTGTCGGCGATGCCGACCAGCACCGGGAACGAAACCAGCGGCAGGTGCCAGCCACGCCACGTAATCGTCCCGAGCAGCCACGGCGGTGCGCCATCCACGGCCGCCGGCGCGACGTAGCTGATCACTTCGGCAACGGTCGCGTTCGGCAGCAACACGCTGCCCCCGCTGACCGGAATCATCACGCCCCGGATTTCTCTTGTCGATTCCACGATTCCTGCCTCGAGTGGCTGTTGCGGCCCGCGCGCGATTCAGCGAGCGCCGGCGAGCAGTGACTCCGCCAAGGCCCTTGGCGCCGCGGTCATGCTCGCCAATCCGGCCTCGCGAACCCCGTCCACCATCGAACTGACGACGCACGTCGCGGGGTCCTGCGCATAGACCTTGCCGCCCTTCAGGGCCAGGTAGCTGCAACCTTCGACCGCATCGTTCGTCATGCCCGAGAACACGATCGCGCCCGCGCTGGCGCCAAACCGGTCGGCGACCTCGTACAGCACCTGGTCGATCGACGGCAGGTATTCGGCCTGCGTCTCGTTGTCCTCCAGCGTGACGACGCCATCCTTGCCGACGGTGAGCTTGCGCGCCGCGGGAACGACCACGACCTCGCCGTGTCCCACCCGATCGCCGTGTTGCGGCGTACGCACCGTGAGCGGCGTCGCCCGCGCAAGCTGCCGGGCGAGCACGTCGGCGAACTCCGCGCCCATGTGTTGCGCCAGCAGGAACAGGGCCGGGTATCCGGCCGGGATGGCCGCCAGGAATTCGCGTACCGCCTCCGGGCCACCGATCGACGCCGCGAGCACCCACACCCGTTCGATGACGGCGGCCGATTCGAGTCCCAGGGCTGGTGCCGGGCCCGGTGCGACGTCGAACGGCTGCGGCGCGACCGCTTCCTCGAGCGGAATGCGTTCGAGGGGAACGGGAGCCGCGTTGGCGACGGAGTCTTCGGCCGGTGCGTCGGGCGCGAGGAACTCGGCGGCGCTGACGGTCTCGATGCCGAATGCGGCGGCACCATCCCCTTCCCCGGCAACGCCCGCGTCGACCGCGTCGAGCAGTTCCTCGAGCGTCCAGTTGTCGGCCTCGCCGTAGGCAGGCGGGATGCCGGCGGAAACCGCCGGCGCCCGCGAAGTTGCTGCCTTTGCCGCTGCCGGAACCACGGCCGGTTGCTGGTCGTCGGGCAACGCAATCGAGACCAGGTCCCAATCCGGGACCTGCGGATCGAAGTCAGCGCGGACCGCGGGCTCCGGCTGTCCCTCATCGCCAGCCTCCGCTTCGGCAAGCCCCGCGTCGTCGCCGTCGAGCGCAAGGCTCCATTCCGGTACGGACGGGAGGACACCGTCGCCGCCTGCTTCGGTTTCAGGTGGCTTCGTCGCCGCACCGGCCAGATCTTCGGCCGATTCGGACCCGGCTTCCGATTCGATGTCGAGGGTCCACTCGATCGGCACCGGGATTTCATCCGGTGCTTCGGATGCGCCGGTGACGGACTCCGGCACCCGTTGCGCGTCGGCAAGTCCTTCTGTCGATACGGCGTCGAGGTCGCCCATTGCCACTGGCGATTCGAAATCGAAATCGAGATCGCCGGGAGCATCGACGGTATCCGCGGTGCCTGTTGCCGATGCGTCGGCAGCGACTGCCAAGGGTGCGTCAGAAGCCTCGGTCGCCACATCGTGCCCTCCTGCGACGGGGGCTGCGACCGTTTTCACTTCCTGCGGTACCGGCGCTTCGGCGGCCGCTGCATGCGGCGCGCCTGCGGACGGCTCCCCGGCTGCCGGTGGTTCAGGCACCGGAATCGGTTCAGCACCGGGTGGACGCGGCGGATCGATGTAAGCGCCACCGGTGATCTTCGCGGCCAGATGGCGCGCCCAACGCGCTTCGTCCCAACCATCGAGGCCAGCCGAAGCCTCGGCATCATTCAACACGACGGTGTAGCGACCGGATTCCAGCGCGGCCAGGACATCGTCGACGGAATCGGGGGCGTCCGCATCGAGGTTGACGACGACAACACGGGCACCGGAGCCATCGAGGGTGCCGGGGTCGAACTGCGCAAGCGCGGATTCGTAGACGATCGCGGTGCCCGTCGCGGCGATGACATCGCGCACCCGGCGCGCGGATTCCGCCCGCTGGTAGACGAAAGCGAGCGCAGGCACCGCGGAACCCCGATCAGGCATTGCCACCGGGAGCTCCCACGATGGCGAGTACGTGGGCCAGCAGGTCCGCCTCCTGGTACGGCTTGCCGAGGTAATGCCGCACCCCGACTTCCAGCGCGCGTTGGCGGTGCTTCTCGCCGGTGCGCGAAGTCACCATGATGATCGGCACGTGCTTGAGGCGTGCGTCGTTGCGCATGTAGGTGGCGAGTTCGTAGCCGTCCATCCGCGGCATCTCGATGTCGAGCAGCATGAGGTCCGGAACGCGTTCCTGCAGCTTGTCGATCGCATCGAGTCCGTCCTTGGCGGTGACGACCTCGAGCTCGGCGCGTTCGAGGACGCGGCTGGTCACCTTGCGCATCGTGATCGAATCGTCGACCACCATCACCAGCGGGTGAGCGCGCGGCCCCTGCAGCGCATCCGGCTGGAGGACGTGCGGCGCGACCGGTGGCACGCCCGACACGATCGCCTGCTCGCGCAGCGACGCGACGCGGCGCACCAGCGGCGCGAGGTCCAGGATCATGACCACCGAGCCGTCGCCCATGATCGTCGCGCCGAAGATGCCCGGGATTGAACTCACCTGCGGCCCGACCGACTTCACGACGATCTCGCGGGATCCGATCACCGCATCGATGCGCACCGCCGCGCGCTGGTCACCGGTCCGCGTCATCAACAGCGGCAACTGGGTTTCATCGCCCGTCACGCGGCCGGGTGGCACGCCGAGCAACTGCGACAATTCGTAGATCGCGAACTCCTCGCCCGCATACGGGAATACCGGAGTGCCCGACATCATGCGCCGCGCCAGGTCCTCGCGCGAAATGCGCGCAACGCCGAGCACCGAGGAGAGCGGCACCGCGTAGACGTGCTCGGCAAGCTGCACGAGGATCGCCTGGGTCACGGCGAGCGTGAACGGCAGGCGTACCGTGAAGGTCGCACCGCGCCCCGGCACCGAATCGATCCGCAGCGAACCACCGAGCTGCTTGATCTCGTTGTGCACCACGTCCATGCCGACGCCGCGGCCGGCCAGTTGCGTGATCTTCCCCGCGGTCGAGAAACCCGACTCGAGCACGAACCCGTACAGATCGCGGTCGCCGAGTTCCGTTTCCGGCCGCATCAACCCGCGCTCGATCGCGGTACGCCGGATCGATTCGCGGTCGAGTCCGCGGCCGTCATCGCTGAGCTGCAGCACGACCTCGGTGGCATCGCGGCTCACGGCGATCGTGACGGTGCCATCCGCCGGCTTGCCGGCGGCCACCCGCTCGTCGGGCATCTCGATGCCGTGTGCGAGCGCATTGCGCAACATGTGCTCGAACGGGGCCTTCATGCGGTCGAGCAGCGTACGGTCCATTTCGCCCTGCGCGCCTTCGACGCGAAGCTGGGCGCGCTTGCCGAGGTCGTGCGCGGTCTGGCGCAGCGTCCGGCGCAGGTTCGGCAGGATCGCCTCGAACGGCACCATGCGCGTGCGCATGAGGCCTTCCTGCAGGTCGGAATTGACTCGCGACTGCTGTTGCAACAGCGTCTCGGACTGGCGGGAGGTGTCTTCCAGAAGACCCTGGATCGACACAAGGTCCGAAACGGATTCGCCAATGGCCCGCGACAACTGCTGCAGGTGGGAGAAGCGATCGAGTTCGAGCGGATCGAAGTCGTTGCCGCCCGCGTCGTGATGCTCGCGCTGGTAGCGCGCGATGATCTGCGCTTCGGTTTCCATTTCGAGCGTACGCAACTGCTCGCGCAGGCGCTTCACCGTCTGGTCGAGCTCGACGAGATTGAAACGGAACGAGCCGACCTGCTGTTCGAGGCGGGAACGGTAGATCGAAACCTCGCCGGCGAAGTTGACGAGGTTGTCCAGGAGTTCGGAGCGGACCCGGATCATTTCACGCGGTGCGCCCGGTTCCTCCTCTTCGGCACCGCCCGCCGTGACCGGTGGTGGCGCCGGACGCCGGATGGGTGCAGCCGGTGCCTGCTCCCGTTGGCCCTTCTCGTCGCGTGGCCGCCGCGCGGGCTTCGCCGGTTTCGGCGCTTCCGCAGCTGCGAGCGGTACTCCCGCCGCAAGCTGTTCGAAGCGGCGGATTGCATGCGTCGGAAGCTCGACGGCCTTGCGGTCGGCGACACGCTCGAGAAGTTGCTTCAGGCGGTCGAACCCGGACTCGAGCGATTCGACGTTGCAGCGGTCGATGCGGCCGCGTCCCTCGCCGATGGCCTCGAGCAGTGACTCCATCGCATGGCTCAGCTCGGCGACGGGCGGCAATCCCGCCATCCGTGCGCCACCCTTCAGGGTGTGCAGGTCGCGGCGCAAGTCGGTGACGTGGTCGCCCTGGTCGGGTGCGCCACGGAGCTTCGCGAGCACGCCATCCGCATGATCGAGGATGTCGCGCCCTTCGTCGACGAAGATGTCGAGGAGGTCGGAATCGAGATCGGCAATGTCGAGCGGCGAATCCGGCTGGGGATCTTCCTCGAGCGGAGGCGCGGCGGGTCCCTCGAGCACGGCTGCCGCGACCGGCGGCGCCATGGTCGCGACGGTCGCCGTCCCCGCGGTGCGTTGCCTCACGGATTCGAGGGCGTGCGCGACCAGCGGTGCCAGCGCGCCAACGGCCGCGACTTCCTGTTCCGACGTATCGGGGACCGTGACGGGCGGCAATTCGCCGAGGCTGCCGGCCCCGGCCGTCGCCGGTTCCGCGGCCGCTTCCGGTTCCGGCGTTGCCGGCTCTTCCGGTTCGGCCTTCGCGCCACTGGCCGCGGGCGGCGTCTCCGGCGAAGCAGGTACGTCAGCCTCGGCACTGGCTCCTTTCTCCAGCGCGACAGGCGCGGTGGATTCGGAAGCATCGACCGGTTCCGGGGCATACAGGTGCCGCGACGTGGACGGTTCGGGCAATTCGTCGCGCAACGCGATCGCCCGCTCGGCGAGCGTCGTGGTATCCGGCAGTTCCAACGCTCCACTGTCGAGCGCGGACAGCGTCGCGCGGACGACATCCGACGCCGCTCGCAGGGCCTCGACGCCATCCGCGGCCGGGGACGCGCCGGCCGCGCGCAGCCGCTTGACGTAGCCTTCGAGCGGAGCGAGCACCGAGACCAGCGTCGGTATCTCGACCATCGCAATCGCCCCGTGCAGCGTGTGCAGCGCCCGCAACAGGATTTCGCTCGCGGGTGCCGGCAGGTTCTGCAGGTAGTCGGCAATGACGGCCAGGTGGGTATCCGCTTCGCTCTTCAGGATGTCGAACAGCACCGGGTCGATCTGGACGCCGGCATCGGCGCCGAATGTGCCCACCCGGTCGGCTTCGTGATACTGGCCGGCATTGGCGGATTCCGGGTCGCCCGCAGACTCGACCACCGGTTCACCGCCCACCAGCAATTCTTCAGCGTGCGGCGCCGCCGCCTGGTCGATGCCCGCGATGACACCCGCGACGGCATCGGGTTCCGCGGCGGACCCCCGAGATCCGGCGGAGAATGGATCCGTGGATCCCGCCGCCGCACGGTCGGCAACTCCCATGAGTCCGGCAATGTCGGCCGTCGGCGTGGCACCGTCGCGCAACGCATCCCGCAACTGCGGCAAGGCAGCCACCGCACGCTCGACGAGCGTCACGACCGGCCGGCCGGCCGTGACGGTCCGATCGAGGACGCGGTTCAGGGCGTTTTCGATTTTCCACGCGAATTCGCCGAGGGCGACGGCGCCGACCAACCGCCCCGATCCCTTCAGGGTATGCCACGACCGTCGCAACGGGCGCAGTTCCTCGAGGTCGGCGGGATCGGATTTCCAGCGCGGCAATTGCTTCTCGAGGTTCGCCAGTTCCTCGTCCACCTCCTCGAGGAACACGTCGCGGATGTCCGCGCCGATCTCCACGCCCGGCGTGTCCTGGAAACGGAACGGCAATTCCGGTGCGCTCACCACGGGCGCCGCATCGTTCGCGGCGGGTGGCGCTGCGGTCGGAATGGTTTCGGCGAACCGCAAGCCGCCGACGTCGTGGGCCGGATCCACGGTGTCGCCGGTTTCGCCGATGACGAGATCGCCGAGGTCATCACCCGGAACGATGTCGACGGCGCTCAATTCCGGCACGCGTTCCGCCTCGGTTTCCTTGGCCACCACCGGCGCAGCAGAGGCCGCGGCGCCCTCTGCTGCTTCGGGTCCATCGAAGACCGGGAAGGTACCGATCGCTCCCGGCGCCACTCCCGATGGTGAATCGGGAGTCGGTGGAACCGGCCAATAGCCGAGGCGTCCCAGGCTGCCACGCGCCACTTCGAGGATCCGCCCGCGATCCCCGCGCTGCTCGCGCGTGGCTTCGAGGTAGTACTCGAGTGCCGCGACGACATCGGCAATCCGGTCCATCTGCTCGACCGCCGGGATCCGCCGCAGGCGCAGCAGTTCGTCGTCGACGAACCGCTCGAAGCCGCGGGCGACGCGCGCGGCGTCGTCCTGGCCGAGCATGCCGAGCGCACCGGCAACCTCGCGCATCAGGCGCGGCACTTCGGCCAGCCGTTCGTGGTCCCAGGGCGATTCAATGAACGCGATGACGCTGTCCTTGGCGCGCGTGATGTTGACGCCGGCCTCGCGCATCAGCGCATCGACGAGCTTGCGGACTTCGGCGCTCGGCAATGCGTCCTCTTCCGTCTCTTGCGGCTCCTCGGCACCGAGCCGTTCGATGTGGTCATCGAGCGAAGCCTCGACGTACAGCAAGGCACCGGCCACGTCGAGCAGGACGTTCTCGTCGGCGGGACGGCGGCCGTCGGCGATCTCGGAGATCACTTGGCACTGCTCGTTGACGAGGCGCCGGGGCACGCCGAGCCCGAGCATGCCGAGCGTGTCGGCGACCCGCGCCAAGGTCGCGAGGTGGACGGACAAGCCGTCGCCATCGCGTGCCGCGGAGCGCAGGTGGATGTCCAGTGCCTCCTTGACGCGCAGCAGGTCGTCCCGGATCGCCATCGACACGGTGTCGAGCAGCATCCGGTTGTGGCCCGTCATCGATCCCTGGGCATGGCGCAACTCGGTTTCGGTCGGCAACAGCGTGTCGAGGTGGTACGTGCCGCGGACCGCGGTGCATCGTGCGCCGGCCGATTCGGCGTGCGCGACGTAGTACAGCAGGTTGCGGTCGAGGTCGTGCGGCGGCGTGCCGACGAACCCGGTTTCGCCGACGTCGCCGAACCGCTTGATCTCGCGGTCGATGGCGCCCAACAGCAACTTGATGGACACGCCGGGTTCGAGCGCGCCGTCGCGGACGGCTTCGACCACCGCCGCGGCGATCCACCACAACCGGCGCGGTTCGGCGCCGAACGAAATCCCGCGCAACTGGTCCAGCAGGTCGATGAGGCGATCGAGATGCTTCGTTTCGGATTCCTCGCGGTACCACTTCAGCAGCGCCGCCTGGTACGCGAGGCGCAGCCGCAAGGTCCGATGGTGCAGCTCGATCTGCGGTGCAGGTTCGGCGGCTCCGACCGCGGACGCCGGCATCGCAACACCCAGGTCGGGTGAAAACAGCGCCGATTCCGACAGCAGCTTCTCGCCGAGGCAGGCGCGAACGTCGTTCAACAACGGCAGCAGGACGATCGGGATGTCCTTGTAGCCGCCCTGCAACCGCTCGAGATAGTCCGGCAGTTGCACGAGCCCGCGCATCAGGACCGAGCAGGACTCCTCGCGCTGGCGCACCCGTTCTTCGGCCAATGCCTGCGCGAGATGTTCCATCTCCTCGACGACCATGGCTGCACCGTACAGCTCGACCATGCGCAGCGTGCCCTGCACCTGGTGCAACTGGGTCGCGCACTGGCGCAAAAGGTCACGGGCCGAAGGATCTTCCGAATAGGCAACCAACGACTGCCGCGCCTGCTTCAGCGTCTCGTCGAGCTCATGCTTGACCCAGGCGAGCGGAGCGTTGCCGGTGGCGTCGTTGAGTTTCATCGATCCGCGTCCCGTGGACACGAGGCCCGGCAAGGCGAGCCGTGGACGGGCATTCGTCCGCGCGTGACGTGACTGCCCTGGCGCGGTGCGTTCATGCCGGCAGCTTGAAGTCCGCGACGGACCGGCGCAGGTCGGACGCCAGTTGCGCGAGGTTGCCGATCGATTCGGCAGTCTGACCCGCACCCACCGACGTCTGGCTGGTGATGCCCTGGACGACGTTCATCGTCGAGGAAATGCTCGATGCCACCGACGATTGCTGTCGCGCGGCTTTCGAGATGCCCTGGATCAGCCCGGCGAGGTCCTTCGAAACTTTCTCGATGTCACCGAGCGCGGTGCCCGCGTCCTCGGCCCGCCGCGCCCCGGAGACGACTTCGGAGGTCGTCTGCTCCATCGAGGTGACGGCCTCGTTGGTGTCGGACTGGATCGCCTGCACCAGCGTCTCGATGCGCCGGGTCGCCGCCGACGCGCGCTCGGCCAGCCGTTGCACCTCGTCGGCCACTACCGCGAAGCCCCGCCCGGCTTCGCCGGCGGATGCCGCCTGGATCGCGGCGTTCAACGCGAGGATGTTGGTCTGCTCGGACAGGTCGTTGATCAGTTCCACGATCGAACCGATTTCCTGCGACGACTCGCCGAGCCGCTTGATGCGCTTGGACGTCTCCTGGATCTGGTCGCGGATCGAATCCATGCCCTGGATCGTCTGGCGCACGATCGTCGCGCCGTTGGCGGCGATCTTGACCGAACGCTGCGCGACGTCGGCGCTCTCCGCCGAATTGCGCGAAACCTGGTCGATCGACTGCGCCATGTCGTTGATCGCCGCCGACGCGGACGTGATCTGCTGGGCCTGGTGCTCCGACGCCTCGGCGAGCTGCATCGCCGTGCCCTGGGTCTCGTTGGCCGCCGTCGCGACCTGCACCGCGGTTTCGTTGATCGTCGTGACCAGCGATCGCAGCGCCTCGACCGCGAAGTTGATCGAGTCGGCGATCGCACCGGTGATCTCCTCGGTGACGGTGGCCTTCACCGTGAGGTCGCCCTCCGCGAGCGACCCCATTTCATCGAGGAGCCGGAGGATGGCTTCCTGGTTGCGCTGGTTCAGTGCGGCCGTCGACTGATAGCGCGATTGCTGGTCACGGATCGTCCGGTAACCGAGGAACAGCAGCAGCAGGATGGCGGCCGCGGCGGCCGCACCGCCCCAGACGGGATTCGGGAACAGCCGCTTGTTCGGCAGGTCATCGACGCGCTGCGCCACGTTGCCGGCACGCAGCAACACACCCTGGCTGTCGGTCGACATGGCGTCGGCCGAGCGGCGTACCGCCGCGAGTCCGGTCGCCGCATCGAGGATCGCCTTGCGCGCGGTGGCGAGGCTGTTCCAGCGCTGCGCAACGTCATCGAGGATCTTGCGCGCATCGGCGTTGTCGATCGCCTTGATGTTGAGGTCCGGCGCCCCCGAGCGCAGGCCATCGACCACGACGCCGTAGAGCCGGGCGTCGCGCGAAAACCCGTCCGCTGCCGCCTGCACGTCGCTGACGCCGGTGAGGATCTCGTTGACCCGGCGCGCCATGCGGTCGGCGAGCTGCAACTGCCGCGACGCGATGTAGACCTGCGCTGATCCCGCGTTGCGCTCGGTCAGGATGTTCAGCACCTCGCTCATCCGGGAATTCAGCACCGACATCGCGTCGGAAATCGTCTTGCCGACGTTGCCGGCCCCGAGCACCAGGTCCTTCTCGCCGATGATGGTCGTGGCGTCGGTCTGCAACGCGGACCAGGACTTGTTCAGCGCTTCGAGTTCACCCCGTACCGACGACTGGTCGATGTAGGGCGGCATGCCGTGGCTGTCGCCCTTGTTCAACGCGGTGACGTACGAATCGATGCTCTTGCGCGACGCGGCCAACTCGTCGAACGACGGGGCATTGCCCCCGGCGGCCTCGGCACCGTACTTGGCCAGCGCCTGCGACAGGACCTGGATGTTCGTCGTGTAGGCCACCGCCGCGCGGTCCTCCCGGTTCTTGAGATACAGGAACACGAAGTCGACGATCGCGAAAATGAACAAGGCGCCCAGCAGGACGAACAGCAACGGTTGGGTACCGCCGCTGCGCTCCTGTCCGATTTCTCCCCCTGTCGTGCTCATGCCCCGTTCCCCCGTCCCGTCGATTCCGTACCCACCATTGCCAGCTTCCGACCCATGCCCGGCCTCAGGCCGCGGCGCTCTGGAAATCGGGCGTGCGGACCAGTTCCGACATGCTGAACAGGCCCCAGTCCTCGCCGCCGAGCGCAACCACCTCACCGACGAACGGCGCATAACGCTCATCGCTCTCGCCACGCGCCGACTCGCGCTGGTGCTCGGAGAAGCCGCGCTGTCCCACCACTTCGTCGATCAGCAACCCGACTTGCCCGCCCGGCTGCCGCACCAGCATCACGCGGCTCGCCTCGCTCGGAAACGTCCGCTCGCCCTCGATGTAATCCCGCAGGTCGACGACCGGAATCAGGTTGCCGCGTACGTTGGCGATCCCGAGCAGCCACCGTTTCGTGCCGGGGATCGACGCCACCTGAGGCAACGCGAGGATCTCGCCGATTTCCGCGATCCCGCTGACCAGGTAACGCGCACCGCAACGGAACGCGATGCCGCGCCAGACGCCCGGAGCGTCGACCAGTTCGGGGGTGCCGGCAACGTGCGCAAGGCTGCGCCGCTCATAGTCGACCAGCGCTTCGAACGGCGTCAGCTCGGGCATGTGCGCAACCGCATTCATGTCGCCGGCAGCCACTGGCCGATGCGTGCGAGCAGGTCCCTGGCGCGCACTGGCTTGGTGATGAAGTCCTTGGCGCCTTGCCGCAAGCCCCACACGCGATCGGTTTCCATCGTCTTGGTGGTGACGATCAGCACCGGAATCCCCGCGGTATCGTGGTCATGGCTCAGCAGGCGGGTCGCCTGGAACCCGCTCATGCCCGGCATCACGATGTCCATCAGGACCAGATCCGGCCGTTCGCGGCGGACCATTGCAATGCCTTCCTCGGCAGCCGCGGCGCTGCACACCTTGTGACCGCCGCTTTCCAGCATCGTCGTCAACGCATGAACATCCGTCGGCGAATCGTCGATGATGCAGATACGTGCCACGTGTAGTCCCCCGAGTCGAACTGATACTGCGTCAGCCGGCGGTCATTTCCAGTCCACGTGCCGGCGTATCGCGCCGAGGAGTTCCTCGCGCGTGAATGGTTTGGTGAGGTACTGCTCCGAGCCGACGATGCGGCCGCGCGCCTTGTCGAACAGGCCGTCCTTCGACGACAGCATGATCACTGGCGTCGACCGGAACATCTGGTTGTTCTTGATCAGCGCGCAGGTCTGGTAGCCGTCCAGCCGCGGCATCATGATGTCGACGAAAATGATCTGGGGCTGCTGGTCCGAGATCTTGTGCAGGGCCTCGAACCCGTCGACGGCCGTGACGACCTCGCAACCTTCCTTGCGCAGCAGGGTCTCGGCCGTGCGCCGGATGGTCTTCGAGTCGTCGATGACCATCACCTTCACGCCATGCAGGCCGTTCTGCTTGGTGTCGTCCACCGGCGACCCCCTCGTCTGTCCATCCGGGGCGCGTCCGGAAAACGGTCGCGCCGAAGGCAAAACTTCCGTCACGCTGTCTTCCTGTCGCCCTTCCGCACCGAAGGCTGGCGGCTCCCCCGAGCTCGGCGATTCGATGGCTTCGCTGTTCCGCACGATACTTCCCCAAACTGTAAAGTTCAATGCCTAACGCCGTGA
>JAXMHA010000019.1:0-53849 GCA_046347015.1 Lysobacterales bacterium
ACGAGGCATCATCGACGATGGACGCCGGCTACCGGCGTCCTACGCCAACTATCTCGTCCTGAACGACGCCGTCGTGATGCCGGCCTATGGCAATGGAGCCGACGACCACGCGGCCGAAGTGCTGGCCGCGGCGCACCCGCGCCGCGAGATTGTCCCGGTCGATGCGCGCTCCCTGATCTGGCAGAACGGCAGCGTACACTGCGTGACGATGCAGTTGCCGGAGGGTGTACTCGCGCGTGCAGCATGACCTGGCTTGCAGCAGACGCGCCGGGACCCCATAACGGCCCAGCCGGACTCCGGGTGATTCCGTGGCTTTTCGAGACAGGAACCCATGACACGATCGACCCTCAAGGTCGCCCTGCTGCAGGACGTCGACCACGGCTCGACGGCCGCGAACCTCGACGCCATCGAGTCCGGCCTGCGGCGCGCGACGGCCGATGGCGCGGCATTGGTCCTGCTCCAGGAACTGCACAACGGGCCGTATTTCTGCCAGCACGAGGATCCTGCGGAATTCGAGCGCGCGGAACCGGTGCCGGGGCCGACGACGCAACGCGTGGGAGTATTGGCCGAAGAACTCGGGCTGGTCGTCGTCGCATCGGTGTTCGAGCGGCGCGCCGCCGGCCTGTGTCACAACACTGCCGTCGTGTTCGACCGTTCGCGGGAAATCGCCGGAAAGTATCGCAAGATGCACATTCCGGACGATCCGGCATTCCACGAGAAATTTTATTTCACGCCCGGTGACCTCGGCTTCCATCCCGTCGCCACATCCGTCGGGACGCTCGGCGTGCTGGTTTGTTGGGACCAGTGGTACCCGGAAGCTGCGCGCTTGATGGCGCTGGCGGGCGCCGACCTGTTGCTTTACCCGACCGCGATCGGCTGGGATCCCGCCGACTCCGACGACGAGAAGGCGCGCCAGCGGGACGCATGGATCACCGTGCAGCGCGGGCATGCCATTGCCAACGGGCTGCCCGTCCTCTCCTGCAACCGCACCGGGTTCGAACCCGCGCCGGACGGCGGCCGCGGCATCCAGTTCTGGGGTTCGAGTTTCATCGCCGGGCCACAGGGTGAAATCCTTGCGACGGCGCCCGTCGACGGCGCTCGGCAGCTGTACGCCGAGCTCGACCTTGGCCGCAATGAAACCGTACGCCGCATGTGGCCGTTCCTGCGTGATCGCCGGGTCGACGCCTACGGCGACCTCGTCAAGCGGTTTCGCGACTGAACCGCCGCAACAATGTCCGACGTGACCCAGGATTCGCCGGCTGCCACCGGGAGCGCACCCGGCCCGGCCGCCGACCAGCCGATCGAGCGCCTTCGCCGGGGCGGTACCGAGTTCGTCCTGCTCGGCACCGCGCACGTCTCGCGCACCAGTGCCGAAGCCGTGAGGAGCATGCTGGAGGACGAGCACTTCGATGCCGTTGCCGTCGAGCTTTGCGAGTCGAGGTACCGTTCGATCCGTGATCCGGAGGCGTTCCGCGACCTCGACCTCTATCGCGTGATCCGCGAAGGCAAGGCGGGGCTCGTCGCGGCCAACCTGGCGCTCTCCGCATTCCAGAAGCGCCTGGCCGAACAGTTCGGCATCGAACCCGGCGCCGAGATGAAAGCCGCGATCCATGGTGCGGAAGAACGCGGCCTTCCCCTTTGGCTGGTCGACCGGGAAGTCGGCGTTACGCTGAAACGCGCCTATCGAAGCGTCGGCTTCTTCTCGCGGCTCGGCATCATCGGCGGTCTTGCCGCGAGCTTGCTGTCGCACGAGGAAGTCAGCGAAGCCGAAGTCGAGAAGCTCAAGCAGGGCGACCTCCTCGGCAGCATGTTCAGCGAGTTCGCCCGCGAGTCGCCGCCGCTGTACGAAGCCCTGATCGGCGAACGGGACCGGTACATGGCGGCGCGCTTGCGCAGTGAAACCGCGAACCTCCCCGCTTCGCGGATCCTGGTCGTCATTGGCGCCGGGCACCTCGCTGGCGTCGCGCGCGAACTCGACTCCCAGACCGGAATACCGGACCCGATCTGCGAACGCCTCTCCGAGGTACCGGCCCCGCCGCGGTGGCCGAAGTGGCTGGCCGCCGGAGTCCTCGCCGCGATCGCCGCGGCCATCGCGTTCGCCTTCAGCCGCGGCACCCACCTTGGCGCGGAAGCACTGCGTGACTGGATCGTCTTCACCGGTGCATTCGCCGCCCTTGGTGCACTTGCCGGTGGCGGGCACCCGTTGAGCATCCTCGCTGCGTTCGTCGCTGCGCCACTCAAGCCGTTCCGGCCGGGCATTCCCGCCGGAGCCGTCAGCGCCGGCGCCGAACTCTGGTTGCACCGGCCACGCGTCGGGGATTTCGACACGTTGCGCGACGATGTCGTCCGCTGGCGCGGCTGGTGGAAGAATCGCGTGTCGCGCATCCTCCTCGTGTTCCTGTTGACGAATCTCGGAACGATCTTTGGCGAGTACGTTGCGGGCTTCCACATCTTCCGAAGCTTGATGTAGGGCATTGCAAAGGCACTGCGCCATGCAACGACCGCGGGGCACTCGCCACGCCGTCGCCGACAGCGATCCCGGGCACCGCTGGCGATCGGCCGGACACCACTTGCGCGGCGCATCGTGCAATCCGCATGAAGCGCGCTATACTCGAACGCATACCCCGTTCGTACCTTCGAAATCGACCTGACCATGAACCGACCGATTCTGGTTGCTGCTGCGCTCGTGTTCGCTATCCCGGCATTGGCAGCCGACAACCCGGGCGACCCCAACACAGGCAAGACGCTCGTCTATACGTGTGCGGGATGCCACGGCATCACCGGCTGGAACAATGCGTACCCGGATTACCACGTTCCGAAAATCGGCGGGCAGAACTACAAGTACATCGTCGACGCGCTGAACGCCTACAAGAAGGGCGACCGTTCGCACCCGACGATGCGCGCCCAGGGGGATGCGCTGAGCGAGACGGAAATCCAGGATATCGCGGCCTATCTCTCGAGCCTTTCACCCACGTCGAAATGAAAACCGGGAGCCACGCAATGACGTATTCCATGCCTCTCGCCGTGTTGCTCGCGCTGGCCGTCACGACACCGGCCCTTGCGGAGGGCGACGCCGCGGCGGGGAAGCAGAAGTCGATCGCGTGCCAGGCCTGCCACGGCGCGGATGGCAACGCCGAAGTCGATCCGCAGTACCCGCGCCTCGCCGGGCAGTACGAGAACTACATCGTACAGGCCTTGCACGAATACAAGGCCGGAGCCGACACGTCCAAGGACGGCAACAAGAACTCGCTCACCCGCGACAATCCCATCATGAAGGGATTCGCGAGTACGCTTTCGGAACAGGACATCGCGGACATCGCGGCGTATTTTTCGAGTCTTCCGGATACGAAGCTCACCGATCTCGCCGGCAAGGTCCAGGGCGACTGAAATTCGGCCTGCGGGCCGGCCTCACCCCGCAGATCCGCGGCGATAGTACGGGGTGCGCCCGGAGGCGTGGTCGGTCGCGTCGGCAACGCCACGCAACTCCGGAATCCTCTCGCGCAACGTCGCCTCGACCCCACGCTTCAGCGTCACATCAGCCATGCCGCAACCGTGGCAGCCCCCGCCGAACTCCAGCACGGCAACACCTTCCGCCGTGAACTCCACCAAGCCGACCCGCCCGTGATGGGTGGCCAGCTTCGGGTTGATCTCGGAATCGATCACCCAACGCACGCGTTGTTCGACGCTCGCGTCCGCTCCGGGCGCCGACCCCCGCAATGCCGGCGCATGGATCGTCAGTTCAACACCGGCCCGATCGGTGGTTACGTCGATGCGTGCGCCATCCAGGTACTTCTGGCTGGCGCGTTCGACGTGAACCGAGAACGTCCCGCATGGAACCACGATTTCGCTCCCGTCCCGGTCGGCCGGTTCCGAGAACTCGAGCCGGCACTCGGCGGCCGGAGTCCCCGCGTGCGCGACACGGATTGCGATCCCGGTGCCGGGAGTCGCCTGCTGCGCGATCAGGCGCTCGAAGTAGTTCCGCGCTGCATCCGAGATCTCGATGTCGAAGGCTGGAGCCATACTGGACCATTCTAGTGCGGTATGACGCAGCCGTCATCGGACCGGTCCGCCCGGTGCGCGTTATCATCGGTACGGAATCGCCTCGTGGAGGATGCATGGAGACGCTCGAAACCCTGCGCGCACGCCATTGCGAGCCGCGGCGCGGACCCGGCGCACGGCTCGCGCCGGACGACGTCGCGCGCCTGCTCGGCAAACTCACCGGCTGGCAACTGGATGCCGATGGATCCCGCATCGAGAAAATCTTCCGGTTCGCCGACTATTTCCACACGATGGCGTTCGTCAATGCCGTCGCGTCGATCGCGCACCGCGAAGACCACCACCCGGACCTCGAGGTCGGCTACAACCGGTGCACGGTTCGCTATTCGACGCACGATGCAGGTGGCCTGTCACTGAACGATTTCATCTGCGCGGCGCGCGTCGACGATCTCGGCGTCCACTGACGCCCCACGATCGGTCAGCCGGCCCTGCCTGTCCGCGTGAGCTTGTCGAGCACCGCGGCAAGGTCCTCCGGCAACGGCGCGC
Source organism: Lysobacterales bacterium (assembly GCA_046347015.1). Lineage (GTDB taxonomy): Bacteria > Pseudomonadota > Gammaproteobacteria > Xanthomonadales > Rhodanobacteraceae > Dokdonella_A. The sequence goes on from JAXMHA010000019.1 coordinate 4,543, forward strand.
TGAAATCGAAGTGTCGGTCACCGAGGTCGAATGCAAAGCGCGAAGCGTGCAGGAACATGCGCGCCAACCCGGCGGATCGCAGACGCCGATCGAACTCGCGATCGCCGTACTTGGAGTCGCCTGCCAGCGGATTCCCGATGTGCGCCGCGTGCACCCGGATCTGGTGCGTGCGGCCGGATTCGATGGTGACCTCGGCCAGCGTCGAACCGGGATAGCGTTCCAGTTCGACAAACCGCGAGCGCGCCGGCCGTCCCCCGGCATCCACCATCACGATCCTTTCGCCGCCGCGCACCGCGTCCTTGCGCAGCGGGGCATCGACGACAAGCGAGGCTTGCGGGAGTGCGCCGCGAAGCAGCGCGAGGTAGCGCTTCCGCACGCGTGCGGCGCGAATCTCGACTTGCAGTGCCGTCAGGGCGGAACGGCGGCGCGAGATGACCAGCACGCCGCTCGTGTCGCGATCGAGGCGATGCGCAAGTTCGAGCGTCTCGCGTGGCCGTGCCGCCCGCAGCAGTTCGATCGCGCCAAAACGGATCCCGCTGCCGCCGTGACTCGCCAGACCCGCTGGCTTGTCGAGCACGATGAAATCGCGATCGGAATGAATGATCGCTGCCTCGATCCGGTCCGCGGCCGCATCCGGAGGCACGGAGACTGGCGCTTCGGGACCCATCCGCACGGGAGGAATCCGGACCCGCTCCCCCTCGCTCAGGCGATGCTCGGGTCGGGCACGGCGCCCATCGACCCGTACCTGCCCCGTGCGCAACAACCGGTACACGTGGCTCTTCGGCACGCCCTTGAGCGTCACCAGCAGGAAATTGTCGAGCCGCTGCCCGGCCCGGTCCGCAGAAACGGCGACGGTGCGCACCCCGGTTTCCGCGACACGGGCGAGGAATCCTTCAGAAGTGCGTGTCTTCATTGAAAAAAAACCTGCCGGCTCCTATACTCGCCCGCGTGTGCGGCGTCGACCGGATGGCCCGCCCAGGCGACACCTTCCGGTCAGAACGAGGCGCATCCGAACCGTCCGATCCCGTCGTTTGCCGGTCACCGGATTCCCCGGGACCACACAGTGCCGGATCGACAGCGCATCGTAGCGGCTCGGATCGAGGATTGCCGGTTGTCGAATGGCCACCGGGGTCATCGCGGGCACATGCAACCGGAAGTTTGAATACCCAGGCGCATGCGTGCGCCGGGTGCCCCATTGCAATACGGTCGCACCCGTCTTCGATGGCTCCCTGACAGGTAGCCAGGTCCGTGCGTCATGCACGGACACCGAAGCCGGTCGAGCGCCGCCAACGGATAACGACAATGAAGCGCATGTTGATCAACGCGACTCAGCGTGAAGAGTTGCGCGTGGCCATCGTCGATGGCCAGAACCTGTTCGATCTCGACATCGAAATCCCGTCCCGGGAACAGAAGAAGTCCAACATCTACAAGAGTCGCATCACGCGGGTCGAGCCCTCGCTCGAGGCGTGCTTCGTCGACTACGGCGCCGATCGCCACGGCTTCCTGCCACTGAAGGAAATCTCGCGCGAGTACTTCGCGGCCGGCGTCGACCACCACCGCGCGGGAATCCGCGAACTCGTCAAGGAAGGACAGGAACTCCTCGTCCAGGTCGACAAGGAGGAACGCGGTACCAAGGGCGCCGCACTGACGACGTTCATCAGCCTCGCGGGGCGCTACCTCGTCCTGATGCCGAACAATCCCCGCGCGGGTGGCGTGTCGCGCCGCATCGAAGGCGAAGACCGGCAAAACCTCAAGGATGCGATGGACGACCTCAAGCTGCCCGACGACATGGGCATGATCGTCCGCACGGCCGGCATGGGCCGCGACGCCGAGGAATTGCAGTGGGACCTCGACTACCTGCTGCAGTTGTGGAAGGCGATTTCCGAGGCCGCGGCCGAGCGTCCTGCACCGTTCCTCGTCTACCAGGAATCGCGGCTCATCATCCGCGCGCTGCGCGACTACCTCCGCAACGATATCGGCGAAATCCTCGTCGACGAAGAATCGCTTTACAACGACGCGCGCGAGTTCATGCAGCAGGTGATGCCGAACAACCTGCGCAAGCTCAAGCACTACCAGGACACGGTCCCGCTGTTCTCGAGGTTCCAGATCGAAACCCAGATCGAGCACGCCTTCGAGCGCACCGTACGCCTACCATCCGGCGGCTCGATCGTCATCGACCAGACCGAGGCGCTGACCGCGATCGACATCAACTCGTCGAAGGCGACCCGCGGCAGCGACATCGAGGAGACCGCGTTCAACACGAACTGCGAGGCGGCCGTCGAGATCGGGCGCCAATTGCGCATCCGTGATGCGGGTGGCCTGATCGTCATCGACTTCATCGACATGGAGAACCAGAAGCACCAGCGCGAGGTCGAGGACAAGCTGCGCGACGCATTGAAGCTCGATCGCGCCCGGGTCCAGGTGGGGCGCATCTCGCGCTTCGGCCTGCTCGAGATGTCACGGCAGCGGCTGCGTCCGTCGCTCGGCGAATCGACGCAGGTCGTCTGCCCGCGCTGCGACGGCCATGGCCGCATCCGCAGCGTCGAGTCATTGTCGCTGTCCGCGCTCCGCCTCGTCGAGGAGCACGCGATGAAGGAGAACACCGGCCAGGTGCTCGTCCAGGCGCCCGCCGTGGTCGCGAATTTCCTGCTCAACGAGAAGCGCAGCGAGTTGAGCGACATCGAGCGCCGCCACGACGTCAGCGTCGTCGTCGTCGCCGACAAGCAGCTTGAAACGCCGCATCTCGAGATCACGCGCCTTCGGGATTCGGAGACCGGCGAGGACATTCCGCCGAGCTACACGCGCGTGACACCGGCCGAAGCCCCGCCACAGCCGTCGCTGCAGCGTCCGGGCGACGAACCCGAACGCCCGGCAGTCGCCGGCGTCGTGCGTTCGACTCCCGCTCCGCAACGGATCCTCGCCGGCGACGAAGTCCCCGCAGCAACGGTTGTCCCTGCGCAAGGGTTCTGGGCACGGCTGTTCGGAAGTTGGCGTCACGCCAATCCTCCTGCCGCCGCGCGCGCCGAGACCCCGAGTGTTGCTGCAGAACGAGCGCCGCGAGCGAACACGCCTGCACATCGCGAAACGGCATCGCAGCGTCGCAACTTCCAGGACCCGAAAACGGGCCGGGACCGGCGCGACGAACGGGCCTCCGGCAATGGTCGCACGGCAGGCGGAACACGCAAGTCCGGAAAACCCGAGCGGGACGGCCGTCGTGACAGCCGGCAGGCGCCGGCAAGCACCAAACCAGCGGCGCCGCGAGCCGCGGACAAGCGGCCACCTTCACCCGCCTCCCAGCCAGAGTCGGCCGGTGGCGCACCGATCAAGCCCGCGGAGGCCGCGTCGCCGCCCGTTTTTTCCGAAAGCGCCGGTCCCAAGGATTCAACGGCGGCCCCTTCCGCCAGCCCGCGTGATGAGATGCGCACCCGTCGCCGGGGCCGGCGTGGTGGACGCCGTCGCCACAAGAGCTCAGGCGAACCGGTGGCCCCCACCCAAGCCACCGGCACCTCGATGCCACGCGACATCGATGACGAAGATCGCACGCGCGACGCGCGCGCAGCCAACGATGGCAATCGGCGAGGCGATGTAACGCACTCGGCAACCGCACCGTCGATGGGCAGTGAAGCGTTTTCCGCACCCTCGATCCCTTCTTCCACGCTGGGCAGTGTTCCGAGTCAAGGCCGCGGATCGGATCCGGTCGCGAGTCACCCCCACGATGCGGTTCCCGAACCCCGTCCAGTGCCGTCGCTTGCGCCGACGCGTTCCGCTCCCGAATCCACTCCGGAGCAGGCACCGGCGCACCTGCCGATCATCACCACACCCGCCGTCACGGTAACGCCACGCCCAGCGGACGCAAGCCGATCGCTGCCACTCCCGCTGCAGCCGCCACCGGCCGCTCCTTCGCAATCCATGCCAGCGGCCCAGTCCGAAGGCGCCACGCCACGGTTCGGCGATCAGGGGGAAGCGACGAACCCCGCGGCGCCGGAACCTGCCCGCGATACAACGCGTGCCAATGACGATCCGAAGTCCGGAAACGCCTAGGGATGCTCTGATCAAACCCACGTAGGCGGCATGATGTCCGGAAGGTTCGCAGATTGGCGTGCGTGGCGCAGCCCAGACTGGTGGTCTGGGCAGGACGCGCGCGACGACATGAGGACCTTCCGGACATCACCTCGTCATTTGAAGTCAATCGGTTGAGGCCGGTCGGTCTGCCGTCATCTCCTCGGCCCGCCGTCTCGACAGACCGCCAGTCTGCCCTCGCCGCCGGTCCTGCGATCTGCCGGCAGACCGACCGGTGACGCCTGCGCGGGTTTGATCAGAGCATCCCTGGCCCGCTGCCCGGCTGAAGGTATCGCGGGATCAGGCGCGCGCTGCGGCGCCGTCGTCGAGCAGACCGTGCAGGTGAGCGAGGTGCGCCAACGCGACGACGTTGTCGATCTCGAGCTTGTCGAACAGCCGGTATTTGTAGGTCGCCACCGTCTTGGCACTGAGCTTCAGGTGCCGCGCAATCGCCTGCGTATCCTCGCCACGCGCCAGCATGACGGCGACGTCGAGTTCCCGCGACGACAGCTTTTCGAACGGCGATTCGTTGGCGCGGCCGATCGATCCGAGCGCCAGCAGTTCGGCGACGTCCGGCGACAAGTAACGCCGGCCGTCCGCGACCTGCCGCACCGCGCGCACCAGTTCGTCCGCGTTGCAGCCCTTGGTCAGGTAACCGTTGGCGCCGGCTTCGAGCAGGCGGCGCGGAAACGGCGCTTCGCTGACGACCGAGAGGATGACGATGCGCGTCGGCAAGTTGGCTCGATGCACGCGGTCCGTGACTTCGATGCCCGTCAGCCCCGGCATGTGCACATCGACCAGCGCGACGTCGGGTTTGGCCTTGCGGATCAGCGCGAGTCCACTCTCGCCATCGGCGGCTTCGCCGATCACCTCGATGCCCGCCTGCGCGGCGAGGATCATCCTGAACCCGGTGCGTACGAGTTCATGATCGTCGACGAGGACGACTCGGATCATGCCCCCACTCCCTGTGCCACCCCACCGGCCCGGAAGGTACCCCGTCGCCGCGGGACAAGCAACCCCGCTGCGCCGCGCTGTGCGCGGCGTCGCACTCGCAATCCCGAACAGCCTCGCAGGCTCAGTGGATCAGGCGCAGCGTGAACGGATATCGATAACCGCCATCGCTGCTGGTCTTGACCGCGGCCAGGATGCAGAACACCAGATTGAACAGCCACACCAGCCAGATCAGCAATGCACCGATCAGGATCACCATCAGGAACATGCTGATGACGTACCCGATCAGCACCGTGATCTGGAAGTTCAACGCTTCCTTGGCTTCACCGGTCAGGTATCCCTTGCCCGCATTGTCCTTGTGCACGAGCCAGACGATCAGCGGGACCAGCACGCTGAACAGGATGCCCGACAAATGCGTCAGCATTGCGATGTTGCGATCTTCGGTATTGCCACTGGCAACCGGCGGGGTCGGAGTGGCGGATTCGGGTGGTACGCTCATGTCAGTGCTCCCGCGCAGCGGATGGCCACTTTCGGCGGTGGCGCACCGGCTGTCAAGCGACCGACTGGCGCACGATCAGCCGGCCTTGGTGGCAGGCCCTGCGCCGTGGAGCCGCGCCAGCACCCAGCCGAAGCCCAGGCGACCCGCCTGCTCCTCGAGGCGCTGGCGGCGCGAGGCCGCGCCCGCGTCGTGCGCGGCCTCGGCCACGCGTACCGCCGCGAGCCGGCATTCGAGCGTCCACCCGACCCAGTGCCGCTGCTCGGCGTCCGCAGCCAAGGCGTCGAGATCGGCCAGGGCTTGCTGCACTTCACCGTGCGCGGCGCGCAACTCGGCCAGTGCGAGATCCACCGAGAAAACCTCCTGTCGGGAATTGATTCCGCGCCGCAACTCGCGTGCATGGGCTTCGGCGCTGTCCCGCGCCGCGGAATCGCCACGTGCCTGCGCACAGAGCGCGAGGAAGGCTTGCGCGTCGGCCATCCCGGTCCACGCCTCGGCTTGTCGGAACTTGTCCGACGCATGCGTCAACCGATCGGTGGCATCGCTCCACCGGCGATAGCCCATGTCGATCTGCGCCAACATCATGTCGATATTCGCGGCGTTGACCGTGTCATTGGCCGCGAGCACTGCCTCCAGCACTCCCCGCAAACCTGCCGTCGACGCCGCGACATCGCCGCGGTCGAGCGCGACTTCCGCGCAGTTGAATCCGACCGTGATCGCGAACTGTGGGTCGGACATCGTTGCGGCACGCGGTGATGCCTGCCGGCACAAGGCCTCGGCCTCGGCCAACTCGCCGCGCTGTCGCAACACATCCGCCAGTGCCGCCTGCGCCCAGACCGCGGCGTTGTCACCGCCGGATTTCCTTGCCAGCTCGATGGCCTTGCGATAGTCGTTCACGACGTCGTCGCTGGCCGCTTCATCCGAAGCCGCCGTGGCCAGCGCCTGCAGACCCCAGCCCTGCATGTTGACGTTGCCGGTCTTCTGGCCGAGCTCGAGCACCTTGCGCGCAGCGGTCGCGGCGCCATCCCGGTCACCGGCGGCCCACAGCATCCGGCTGAGCGAGGTGTACGTCGACGCCATGCCGCCGAGATCCCCGATGCGCTGGAAGATTTCCATGGCGGTCTGGAACTCGGCCCGTGCCTCGTCGCCGCGGTTGGCGTCCGCGAGCATCACCCCAAGCGTGTGGTGCGCGACAGCCTCGCCATGCGGGTTGCCAACCCGCCGCCAGGTCGCGATGGCCTGTCGCAACAGGTGCCCGGTCTCACTGCCGGCCTCGCCCAGCCGGTCGAGGGAATCGGCGAGCGCGGCTTGCGCGTGGGCAATCTGTCCGTTCTCGTCGCGGGCTTCGGCCAACGCCAATGCCTTGCGTGCATGGTCGGCCGCCCCTTGCGTGTCGCTACCCGCGGTGGCGATGTCCGATGCGGCGAGCTCGGTGCGCGGGTCGTCCGCGGCGCCGGGCAGGCCACGCAATGCGACCAAAGCCGCATTGGCGCCGTCGAGCTGGTTCGCCGCGATCTGCGCGGCGATCAGTTGCAGCCGGTAATCCGGATTTTGTGGGCGCAGCGTGACGAGCGATTGCCAGACGTCGACGGCGTGTGCGCGCTCATGTTTCGCGTCGGCCAACTGCGCTGCGATGACCAGTTGCTGTTCTCTTGGCAGCCCGGCCGAATGGGCCGCCGCCTGTTCCGCCGCCGCAATGGCCTTTTCGCCGTAACCCAGCGCCGACCAGGCCTGGGCGAGATACGCGTAACCCGGCGCGTAGCCAGGTGCCTGGGCAACCGCTTCGAGCAATTCGTCCCGCGCCTTCGCCGGATCGCTGTGGCGCAAGGCGTCGAGCGCGACACCGAGGTGGCGCGCGACCTCGGAATTCGGCGGCTGGGCTTCCGCCACCGCGCGCAGGGCCGCCGGACCGGGTTCGGCAATGTCGAGGCGTGCACGCAGGTCCGCGCCGGCCTGCGCCACCATCCGGGGCAGCTCGCCGACTGATGCGATGCGTGCGAACGCCGCCGCCATTTCGCCGGTGCGCGCATCCTGCAACGCAAGATCGAGTCGTACGCTGGCCAAGTCTCCCTCGCCGGAGACGAGATAGCTGCCGCCCAGCACGTAATCGGTACCCAGCCGCCGGCGCAGCAGGGCAATACTTTGCACGGCGTAGCCACCCGGCGGCGAGGCCGGCAGGTCGCGCGTCGCCGGACCGACCAACTCGCTCGGGAGGACGTGCAGCCGTCCGCCAACCGCAATCTCGGTCGAAAACATCTCGTCGAGTGCCGGGCCGACCCACGCATCACGCGCATTGCCGCCGAGGTTGTTGAAACCGACCACGGCGACCGCGGTGCCGGGCGTCCCCGAAGGCGCCACAACCGGCTTCGGCCTCGTCACGAACCAGACCGTCGCGAGCCCAACCACCATCAGCGCCGCCGCCAGCAGCGGCAGGATCCGGCGCCAGGGCCTACGTGCCGGCACTGGCGCGGCAGTGGCTATCTCCGGGTGCGGATCGGGAAGGGCATCGATCGCGGCCGTGCCCGGCACGGGAAAGGAAACCGGCGGCAAGGATGAAAACGTGATCGATGCCGTGGCCGCCTGCCCGAGCCTGGCATGCGCCGCGTCGAGCGTCGATGGTTCGACCGCGGCAACGGGTTCCGCGTTCGCGGACGCCGGCGTCGGTTCGCGGAGTTCCGACGATGGAGCCTGTTCCGGGTGGTCAGCGGGCGCCACCGGTTCGACGGCGCCTGCAAACCGGTAGCCAAGCTTGGGCACGGTCTCGATCCAGCGCCCTTCGTCGTCACCAAGCGCCTTGCGGATCAGCCAGATGTGCTTGGTCAGGTTCGATTCGTCGACGAAGCCGCGCGGCCACAGCGCGTGCATCAACTCGTCCTTGCTGACGGCGTGCCCGGCGCGGGCAACCAGCAGGACCAGCGTTTCGAAGACCTTCGGCGTCAGGGTCACCGGCTCGCCGTTCGCGCGCAGCCGTCGCTCGCCCGGATCGAGTTCGTAGTTGCCGAATCGGTAGACGCGGTTTTCCGGCGTCGACATGGGCTTCCCGGCCGCGGCAGGAAATCTGCCAGAAAAATACCAGAGAAACGACCACGACGCGGGTGCCGGCGTCACGCCATCGTCGCCGTCGACTGGCTGGCCGCACCAGCCCGATCTCCCCAGTGGATGCGGATAGGGAAACACCGCGGCCGGCCAGTCGGCCCGGGCTCGGGCCGCCTTTTCAATCGGCGCAAACGGAACGAATGGAGGACATCCATGCACCACATCCGGTTGACGGGCTTCACGGCCCTCCTCGCCCTGCTTGCCGTGGTTCCTGCGGAGGCTTCGGCGCAAACCGCCGGTGGTCCATACGTGATCGCGCCAGTCGCGATCGTCGGGGGCGGCGGCACGCTCGGCGGTGGCAGCTTCGTGCTCAGCGGCACGCTCGGGCAACCCGCGACCACCCTGCTCACGGCGGGAACCTATCGGCTCCAGGACGGCTTCTGGGCGCCGGCGTCGGCCCCGGAAACCGACGACACGATCTTCATCAACGGCTTCGACCCATGAAGGAGGGATTCGCCATGCGCAAACTCATTACCCTCGCCTTGGCTTGTGCGCTCGGTGTCACCGCAGCGTACGCCGACCCGCTCGGCTCGGCATTCACGTACCAGGGCCAACTCAACGACGGCGGCGCACCCGCCAACGGCAGCTACGATCTCAAGTTCGACCTGTACACGACGGCGAGCGGCGGGACCTCGATCGACTCGATCGAACTCGACGCGCAGGCCGTCAGCGGTGGACTCGTCAACGCGTCGCTCGATTTCACCGACCTGCCGTTCAACGGTCAGGCGTTGTGGGTCGAGGTCAGCGTTCGCCCGGCCGGCGATGGAAGCTTCACGACGTTGTCGCCACGCCAAGTGATCAACGCGACGCCGTATGCGTTGTATGCGCTCAACGCGCCGGGCAGCGGCGGTGGGCTGACGTTGCCGTTTGCGGGCTCGGCGGCCAGTTCCGGTTCCGTCTTCAGCGTTACCAATACCGGTTCGGGCGGCGGCATCGTCGCCAACAGCGCTGGTAGCGGTATCGGCAATGCAGCGCTCAACGTGAACAGCTCGGGCGGCATCGGCGCCATCATCACCAACACCTCGACCGACACGGCGCTGCTGCTCGGCAACAACATCAGCGGCGGCACCGGCTATCTCCTCAAGGCGTTTGTCCCGGCGGGCGAGTTCCACATCGACGGCCAGGGAAACATCAGCTCTCCATCCAGCGCTTCGTTCAACAATGGCATGACGGCTGCAAGCATTGCTGGGGACGGCGTGCACGGCACCAGCACAACCCTCTCGGGTGTGTTCGGTGGAAGCTCGTCAGGCGCAGGTGTGTGGGGGGAAAGCGCGGGCTCTGACGGCTTGCATGGTCACACAAGCAACCTCGGTGGCAATGGAAGCGCCAGTGGCGTAGCGGGTTTTGGAGACAATTCGAACAATGGCGTCTTTGGCTTGAGCGAGACCGGAAACGGCGGCTTCTTCATCAGTGGAACTGGCGGCAACCTTGGCGGAGCCGGTGTCTACACCCAGCTTTTCAACGACTGCAACAGCCAGGCATCGATCTGCCCATACGCCGCGTTGATTGCCAACAACACGGGGGGTGGAAACATCATTCTCGGCCAGAACGACGCTTTTACCGTCTTCCGCGTGGACGGGAACGGCAACGTGTTCGCCGGCACCTATCAGGCCGGTGGCGCCGACGTCGCCGAGTTTGTGCCGTCCACGCAGTCCCTCGAGCCAGGTGATGTCGTCGCGATCGACAGCGACAGCGGCGGCGCCTTCCGGCTGGCGACGATGGCGAACAGCACGGCCGTCGCCGGCGTCATCTCGACGCAGCCGGGCCTGACGATGAACACATCCGAGCAGGACGACAAGGCGGCACGCGGCGAGCCGCGCCTCGCGCTCACCGGTCGCGTTCCCGTCAAGGTCACGGACCAGAACGGCGCAATCCGCCCCGGTGACCTGCTGGTGTCGTCGTCGGTTCCCGGTCGTGCAATGCGCGCGCCGACCAATCCCCGCCCCGGCACCGTGATCGGCAAGGCGATGCAGCCGCTCGTTCACGGCAATGGCGAGATCGAGATGCTGGTGATGTTGCGTTGAACCGCGGCGGCCTGCTGCGTGTGATGCCGGCGCCATCCGCATCGCACGCAGCAGCGCCATCGATACCGATGCGGAGGACCAAGATCATGCGCGTCCTTTCCAGACTGCTCGCTTGCGCCCTGCTTGCGACCATCAGCGCGACGCAGGCCGATCCACTCGGCACGGCCTTCACTTACCAGGGCCAGCTCAACGACGGCGGCGCGCCCGCCAACGGCAGCTACGACCTGAAGTTCGACCTGTACACCAGTGCGAGCGGCGGCACCGCGATTGATTCGATCGAACTCGACGCACAGAACGTCGGTGCCGGCCTCGTCAACGCCTCGCTCGACTTCACCGACGCGCCGTACGACGGCCAGGCGCTGTGGATCGAGGTCAGCGTGCGATCAGCAGGCGGTGGCGCCTTCACGACCTTGTCGCCGCGCCAACCACTCAACGCGACACCGTATGCGTTGTATGCACTGAGCGGCAACCCGGGGCCGGAAGGACCGCCCGGCCCGAAGGCCCGCACGGGTCCTGGACAAGGACCACAAGGACCACAAGGACCGCAAGGCGACTCCGGCCCCGCAGGTCCGCAAGGACCCGCGGGGCCCACGGGTCCCACGGGCCCGATTGGACCGGCAGGGCCGACCGGCGCGCAGGGGCCACAAGGAGATCCTGGTCCACAGGGTCCGCCGGGCGTGGTCACGCTGCCGTTCAGCGGGTCGACCGCGAGTTCGAGCGCGGCATTCAGCGTGGCCAATACCGGTGCGGGCGGCGGCGTCGTCGTGAATAGCGCTGGCGGCGGCCTCGCCAATGCCGGGCTCAACGTGAACAGCTCGGGCGGTATCGGCGCCATCATCACCAACAACTCGACCGACACCGCCCTGCTGCTCGGCAACAACATCACCGGCGGCACCGGGTATCTGCTCAAGGCGTTTGTTCCCGCCGGTGAGTTTCACATCGACGGCAACGCCAACATCGTGTCGCCCGGTTCCGCCGTGCAGGCACGCAACCAGAACGGTTGGCTCAAGGCCAGCGTACTTGTCGACTCCAGCACGATGCAGGTTCTGCGTTGCTTCAATTCTCGGCTTTCCGGGCCTTCTGCAACGACGCCACCGTGCGGCATCACGTTCTTCAACAGTGACGTAAACGAAACTGTTGTGGACTTCCACTTTCAGGTCAACGACCGCTTCGAAATGGTCGCGTCAGCCGATCCGAACATCGTCACGAGCACATGCGACGCCAGCAACTGGCGTTGCCCAACAATCACCAGCACGCAGGTGCAGGTGATTACGACCTTGCAGAATAGCGGTGGGCCGAGCCTGGGGCGCTTCATGGTCACGGTCTTCTAGTGCATCCGAGCTGGCATGCGCATGCCGGACTGAGGTGAACAATGACCACGCAGAATACGGGTTTCCTGTGCGCGCCGGCGATGCACTGGCCGCGCACGGCCGTGCTGGCCGGTGCGATTGCGCTGGCCGTCGCCGCGCCTGCGCACGCCGACGCTCGGCACGCCAGCGCGCACAGGCCGCAGAACCAGCTCTTCGTCACCAACTGCGACGACGCCGGACCCGGTAGCCTGCGCGACGCAGTCGCCAACGCGGCCAGCGGCGACATGGTCGATCTCAGCGAGCTCACCTGCAGCACGATCACCTTGAGCAGCGGCCAGATCGAGATTCCGCAGGACGATCTCTACATCAAGTATTCCGGCGAAGGCGGCACCCCACCGGCGATCGAGGCAAACTTCAGCAGCCGCGTGTTCCATCACACGGGCTACGGCACGCTGAAATTGACCGGACTGACCATCACGCAGGGCAGCTACGACAACACCGACATCTTTCAGCTGGTACCCGCGTACGGCGGCTGCATCTACTCGAGCGGCAACGTCTACATGATCGGCAGCACGGTCGACAATTGCATTGTGAAAGACACGCGTGCAGGAGACGCCGCGGGAGGGGGCATTTTCGCTGCCGGGAACGTGACGCTGCTGCACAGTGTCGTGACCGGGAATACGGCCACTTCGACTCTTGGTGCCGACGGTGCGGGCGTCTTCACCCATGGTGCAATCGACGCGAATTACACCTCCATCAGCGACAATCTGGCCGAGCGCTACGAGGACTATGGCTTCGGCGGATTCGGCGGGGGTATCGCAGTCGTCAACTCGGGAAACGCCCCATCGCAGATCACGAACTCGACCATCGAGGGTAACCAGGCCGAAGTCGGCGGAGGCTTGGTCGTCTCTGGCATCGCAACCTACGGCGCTTCCATCACGCTTGCGAACACCACGATATACGGCAATACGAGCACCTATTACGCTGCTGCAGCCTACTTCCGGGGGTCGGTGACGCTTGCCAACAGCACGATCGCGTTCAACGAGTGCGGGTCAAGCGGCCCCGCCGTCGAACTTGCGTCGTACACGGACCCAGTCGAGTTCAACAGTTCGATTCTTGCCATGAACGGCAACTCCGTCAACAAGTACGACTACGACCTCGGCAGCGGGGGCTACCCGATCACGATCGCCGGCGCGAACAACCTGATCATGTTCGCGAACGGCGCAATTCCACCACCGGATACCCTCGATGCCAACCCCGTGTTGATGCCCCTCGCCGACAACGGCGGCGTGACCTTGACCCTTGCGCTCGGCATCAGCAGCCCGGCCATCGATCATGGCAACGACGTCGCCGGTTTCGCCACCGACCAGCGCGGCAACGGCTATCCGCGGGTGTTCGGCGCCGCGGCCGACATCGGCGCGTTCGAATCGCAGTCCGTGGACGACACCATTTTCGCCAACGGATTCGACCCGTGAGCCACAGACACCCTTCATCCAACCGGAGAGCTGCATCATGAAACGCACGAGTCTCGCGATCTTCGCAATGCTGGTTTGTGCCTTCGCGCCCCTCGTCATCGGCACGGCATCGGCCCGCCACGCGCGCAACCACTTCGACCCCGTCGCGGAAGGCAAGGCCCTGTTGCAGCGCGATGCCGAATGGGCCGATCTCGCCAGCGCCGGCAAGGACGTGGACAAGATCGTTTCCTACTGGAGCGACGATGCGGTCGTGATCGAGCCCGGCGCACCGCCTCTCGAAGGCAAGGCGGCGATTCGGGCCTATGTCGCGCAGAGCCTGAAGACGCCCGGATTCAAGATCCACTGGGTGTCCAGAGATCCGGTCTTCTCCGCCGACGGCAGCATGGCCTGGATGCCGGGTGCGGACGAAATGACGGTGCCGGGTCCCGACGGCAAGCCCACCACCCTGCACACGCAAGGAATCAGCATCTGGCGCCGCAAACCCGGCGGGCCGTGGCTGTGCGTGGCCGACGTCGCCGCCCCGGCGCCGGAGGCACCAAGCGGCAAGTGAGGCGCACATCCACTCGGGAGGCAACATGCAAACCTTCAAGCCGATCCTGCTCATCTCCGTTGCCACTTTGGCAAGCGGTCTCGTCACGTTGCCCGCGCGCGCCGACGACGCCTCGTGCAAGCCGATCACGGATGCCGCGACCAAAATGGCTGCAACCCCCTACCACGAAGTGGCCACGGTCGACGGCAAACCGTTCGAGAAAATCTACACGACCACCACGTTGTCCATGCGCATCAACAACGGCAAGTGGCTGACCGTGCCGATGACGCCGCAAGACGTGCTGGACGTGATACGCGAAAGCGGCAGTTCGTATTCCAACTGCAAGGTGCTGGGGACGGAAACCGTGGATGGCCAACGCGCGACCGTGTATGCGGCGCACCGCACCTCGCCCGGCACGTCGCTCCCGAGCGAAGACGACCAGATCTGGATCGGCGCCAATGGGTTGACGCTGAAAACCATGTCGGAGTCGCAGAAAAGCGGGCGCAAGGTGCGTGCGGAATCGCATGTGACCTACGACAACGTGCACGCGCCGGCGGGAGCGCATTGATCGCATGAACGCGTGCACCCTGTCAGGTGTTGTTGAACCGACCCAGACACGAGGGAGAACAAAGCCGGCCGGCGCAGTCCGACGCCGCGCTGGATGCGTTTCCCAGGGACTCGAAACAGCGAGCCGCGGCCTTCGGGAAGTCACCGCGAACCGCTACGCGAATCGTCCGCGCGCAGCATCTCGTGGATCGGCACTGCACGCGTCCGGCAAACCTGTTCGCGCGGGCGCAGCGCGGCGGCGGCATCCCGGTCGGACGCGCAATCGAGGAACGCCACGACCTGTTCGGCGCGATGGCGGACAGCATGTCAGCGGCCGACATGTCGTGTTTCCAGACCACTGCCAACGGTCCCGGCGACACTCCCCAGTTGGGCGACGTGCGCACGCCGGATGGCTGCACGGCCCTGCATGCGATGGACCCGAACGCGCACGTCGAGGACGGCGTGATGTATCCACCCGTGCTGGTCTTCGCGGGAGCCAACGGCCAACGCGAACCGATTCGTCCGCCTTTCCCAAACCATGAGATCGGTGACCCGCATGATCGATTTCAAACCCACCCAGATCATCGGCCTGCTCGCGCGCACGACGCCGTTCCTGCTGCTGCGCCTCGTCGTCTACATCGGCATCACGCTGGCCTACATCGTCGCCGTCGGTGTTGGCGGCGGCATCGGTGCGCTGTTCGGCAAGATCGGCGGCAACGGCGCCGGCGGCGGTGCGTTCGGCGGGCTGATGGGTTTCGGGATCGTCAGCGGCATCTTGTGGTGGGCGCGCGAATATCTGCTCTACATGGTCAAGGCGGGTCATGTTGCCGTGCTGGTCGAACTGATGGATGGCAAGCCGGTTCCGGGCGGGCGCGGCCAGATCGACTACGCAAGTTCCATCGTCAAGCAGCACTTCGCCACGTCGTCGATGCTGTTCGGCTTGAACCAGTTGATTCGCGGAATATTGAAGGCCTTCAACCGCCTGACGCTGAGCATCGCCGCGTCGCTGCCGATTCCCGGCCTCGACGTGGTGGTAAAGGTGATCGATGCCGTCATCAACACCGGCTTGTCGCACCTGGATCAGGTCATCCTTGCGCAGATCCTGCGCGTGCGCGGCGACAACCCGTGGGCGGTCGCGCGAAACTGCATCGTGCTGTACGCGCAGAACGCGAAGGGCGCGCTGAAGAACGCGGTGTTCCTGACCTTCCTGATCTGGGGCTTGACCTTGCTGATCCTGTTCCTCGTCGCCGCACCGATCGCCGCCGCGGTCGGCCTGTTGCATGTGCAGGCCGGGCTGGCGACGTTTCTGCTCGCCGTAGTCGCCGCGTTGAGCCTGAAAGCGGCATTGATCGATCCGTTCGCGACCGTTGCGCTGATTCAGGTGTACGACAAGATCACCCAAGGTCAAACACCCAATCCGGAATGGAGCGCGAAGCTCGAAGCGCTGTCGGCCAAGTTCCGCGATCTGACGCAGAAGGCGCGCGAGTTCGCCGCACCGGCAAAGGCTACTGGGGTGGCGGCGCCAGCGATTGCCACCTCAGCCACCGATACGCCGACGTAGCACATCGCGGTACTGCCGCGCCACCCGCTACGCCGTCTCCAGCGACACTGCTTGGCCGGTGCAGCACTTGCGTGCGGGGTTTCCGGACGGACGCCGCCCACCTGCTCCCGCCTGCTCGCGCTGCGATTGCTCGAGCGGCACGCAGGCATGCGGATCGCCGAGCGCGATCATCGCTTTTCAAACCGCGCCCCCGGATCCGCAATCTGGTCCGTTTGCGGGTGCTGCAAACCGGTTCCTGGCGGTGTGCAGGAAAATTGCCAGAAAAATGCCAGCGCGACGGAAGCGACAAGACTTCGGCTGCGCCGGATGCTGCGACGGTCCGAACTTGAACGACTTCGAGCCATCGCCGCAGGAGGTTCACCATGCGCATTTTCCCCGGCCTGTGCCTGACGTGGCTACCCGGCCTGCTGCCCGCAACGCATGCTCTGGCGCACATGGGCGAGCTCGACCCGAGCTTCGGCAACGGCGGGATCGCTTACTTTCCGCTTTCCGAAAATGGCTCGTGCCTTGCCTGCACGCCTATGGTTGCAGCTTCGCGGTGTTCTCGACCGCGGATTTCGCTTCCGGCAGGCAACCGTAAACCACAATGGAGAACGAGATGAACATGTCACGCACGAGAATCCGCAGACCCGGCATGGCGATCGCATGCCTGTTGCTCGGCGCGATCGCGCCCAACCTGCAAGCACAGGGCGTCCAGTACACGAAACCGCACGGCGATTCGGTGCAGTCACAGGCACAGCCGGTTCGCACCGTTCCCCAGCACTACACGGCGCACTCGGTTGCGACGCCGAACAGCAATGTGATGCAACCGTTGTGTCCACCCTACCAGCAGCTCTATCGGGGACACTGCGTCCCGGATCGGAGCTCACAACAGCAGAAGGCGCCCGCAGCGCATTCGCACACCTACACCGCGCATTCCAACCTGCCTCCGGGAATGACGCCGGCGTATATCTCCAAGCCGTCACACCACACCACGGTCACGAAGATGATCGACAAGTCGAGGGTGCAGCCGCGGCCCGGCGTGCCGATCGGGCAGCACGCCACCGTGTCCAATACGCACGGCATCATCTTCGTCGGCGGCAAGCAGGCGTTGAATCCGCAGCCGATCCCGCCGGGACATGCCGTCCACAAGGTGCCGCAGCCGGTCGAGTCGGTCGAGAAGCCAGGCGGGCACTGACACGCAGACAAGGGAGAAAGCGTCATGAGCGCACGCCTTCGCGACACGATCCTCGCGGGCTACCCTGAGGATGCTTTCACCATACCCACGCAAGGTCACCGGTCTGTCTGCCGGCCGATCGCAGGACCGTCGGCGAAGGCAGGCTGGCGGTCTGTCGAGAAGGCAGTCCGAAGAGCCGTTGGCAGACAGGCAGGCCTCCGCCGATTGACTCCAGGTGGCGAGGTGATGCCAGAAAGGCCCTCATCCTGGCTCCGGGCTTTGATGGGTGCGCCGAAGCAGCGCCGCGCCCCAAGACTGCGGCTCGACCCGCTTCCGTTTCGCAACAGGAGAACCGACATGCCTCGTTCCAATCGTTTCGCGCTCGCCGTCCTGTCCGTCTTGCTGTCAGCGAGCAGTCTCGTCGCGCAGCCGGCGCGCGCCGCCGATGCGTGCGACGCGGTCTACAACGCCAATATCAAGTTGCTGCAGACCCCCCATCACGGCTACCTCACGATGACCCACAGCAGCGAGCAGATGCGCAACAGTGACAGGTTCAAGCAAGGCACGGGCAAAGCGTTGTACGCGGGCAAGACCGAAACCAGCGAAACGATCTTTGACGGCAAGGCCTCCTATCTGCTGCACCACGGCACCTTGATGCGCAGCCCGGTGCAACCGCAAGACATGCTCGAAGACGCACGGGAGAAACTGAAAACGCATCCGGCCACTTGCACGCTGGTCGGCGATCAGTCCATCGATGGCCAGGCAGCGACGCTCTACAAGATCCACAGCAAGGAAGCGGACACCGAAGACCAGGAATGGATTTCGAAATCCAGCGGTTTGCCGGTGCACGCCAAGTCAACCCGCCTCGACGGCAGCAGCAGCGAAATGCGCTACGAATTCACCAACGTGCGCGCACCCGCCGGCGTGCCGTAGTCAGGGTGTCTTCGAAACGACGTTGCCTTGCCCGCCGCCGCCGGTAGCCGGCGAACAGGCGTCGCGACAGGAAATTGTCCCTGACACCATTTCACCGCTTCATTCGCCTCGCAGCGCCACCGTGATGAGGCCGCCCACGTGGCGCAGGCTCGCCAGCTTCTGCGCTTCCGCCGAGGCGCCTGCAATCTGTTTGTCGGCATCATCCAGATCGGCCTTGCGTTGCCTGCGGCCCGCGGCATCCGCGGGTGCGGAAATCGCGCTGACGTACAACGCATAGGCGAAGTCGTGACGGAAATGCGTGCCGTGTGCGCCCGCCTGCTGCTGTTCGCGGTAATACGTCAACGCCGGTTGCAGGACCTTGTTCGCTTCGTCCTTGCGGCCCTGCATGGCCACCGCGTGCGCAAGCACCGCGTCGATGATCGAGGACAGGATGCGCGGATCGTCGGAATCGATCGGAGAAGGCGGGACTTCCGCCCAGCGACGCGCCAAGGTCTCGGCCTGCGCGTACTCACCCAGGCGGATCGCCGCGCGCGCAGCGACGCCCAGATAATTGCGGAGTATGTTGATCCGGATATTGACACCGATCGTGTTGTCCGCGGGAACCTTGATCGGTTCGACGTGGGCAACCATGGCGGTAGCGGACGCCAGCGCGACTTTGGGCTCGCCTTCGAGCAATTGCACGAAGGCGCTCGTGATCGGCTTGTCTGCGTCGGCGAGCAGGACACGCCTGGGATCGTTCGCTGCGAGCTGCGCGATGTATTCGTCGGCGTCGCGTGCATAGGACTTCATCGACCGCGCGGCACCCGCAGCATCTCCTGCTTCGGCCTGCATGTATGCGAGTCCGAGCCATTGATACCAGACGCGCGGGCCGAGGCTGGAGGGCAGGCGCTTGTCCTGCTCCAGCGCGAACAGGGAATGCATGGTGGCGATCGCGGTGGCGACGTCACCGCGATCGAACTGCTGATCCGCTGTCCCGCGCAACACCGAAGTCCAGTTCCACCATGCCTCGAGATCCGACGGATCGAAACGCACCCACTCCTCACCGGCCTGTGCCGCACGCCGTGAGTAATCGGCAGCAGTCGCGTCGTCGTGACGACGATCGGCCAGTTGGCTCAACAGACCCGCGGCCAGCATGCGGTTCAGCAGCGAATGCAGGTCACCCGGACGCTGTGCCAGCACTTTCTCGGCCAAGTCATAGACTTGCAGCTCGAGCTTTTGCGCCTCATCGAGCCGGCCGAGCTTCATCAGGACACGCGCCTCCGAATCCGCGGTGTCGGCGTATGAGGACGTGGCATTCAGATCCGACAGGTCCAGCGCGCCGATGCCTGTCAGCACCTTGCGCGCTTCCTCGCACGTGGCCACTCCCTTCTCGTCCGGCTGGGTGTGGCTGAGGAAATTCAGGTTGTCCCCGTACAGTTGTCGGACGCGACGCGACGGATCGGCCCCGTACACCAGTGGACGCAGCAGATCGGCGGCTTGCTGCAACTGTGTCGCGGTCCCGCGGCCACCGCGGATCACGGTGGAGCCTTGCTCATACAAGGCCAAAGCCAAGCCGTAGACTACGTCCTCGCCGTGATTGCCGGCGGCGTGGAGTTCTTGAAATACGGTTTGCGCCGCGGCGAGGTCCTTGAAACCCTCGTCCACCTTGCCCGCCGCGTACAGGGCCCCGCCTTCCCGGATCAGCGCCATCGCCCGGTTGATCCGTGTTTGCGGCGTGACTTGCCGTGGCGGCAGGCGGTCGTAGTAGGCGACGGTCTTCTGCGCAAGCTTGCCGAGGGTTTCCAGCCGCCCGGTGGGTTCCAGTTCGTTGTAGAAGTCCTCGATCAGGAAGCTCACGAGCTTTTCGGCATTGCTGCGCGAGGCTTGCGCCTGGCCTTCGGCTTGCTGCGCGCGCTGCATGCCGTACCACCCGAACAGCGCGGCAAGGACCGCGACCACGAGCAACGCCGCGCATCCGGTCAGGATGAGCCGGGTCCGCTGCAACGCGCGGTGCATCGCGGCTTCGCGCTCGCGCTGGGCAGCGAGTTCCTGCTCGGCCTGCTCGCGCGCTTCGCGCTCGCGGCGAAGGTTGCGGCTGGCCAGCACGACGCCGCACAGCACATCGTGGGTCAGTTCCACCCGGCGCATGTCGAGGCGTTCCTCGATCCGCAGCAGGCGCCGGTTGACCAGCGTCGCCAGCGTGTCGGGCACGGCGCCGGCGGCGGCCAGCGCTTTCCGTACGCGTTCCTCGGCGAGGCTTTCGCGGTAGCCAGACTCGGTGAGGAGTTCGTCCTCGACGACGCGCCGCACGCCGGCCGGCTGATCCGCCAGCGCACGTTCGTAGAACTCGGTCAGGATGTTGTCGCGCGAACCGGCCAGCAGGTCGGTCGAGATTTCCTTGCGGTGCTGCGCAAGACGGATGTTGTTGAGTTCGCGGCAGACGAGGCTCAGCAGGGATGGTTCGATCTCGGCGTTGGCGAGCTCCGAACCGCCAGCCACGAATCGCACGATGGATTCGGCCACTTCCCGCGAGACCAGCTTGCCGCCGGGCTTGACCACGGCGCTCAGGGCCTGCACGCCGTCCATGCGCGCAAGGCGCATGCGGTTCTGGGTGATCGACGGCATCGTGTCCTTGATGCCTTCGAGATGCGCGAGGTAGTCCTCGCGCAACGCGATCAACACGCGGTAGTCGGCGCGTGCGAAATCGAAATCCTCGATCGCGCTGTCGTCGCGCTCCAGCCGTTCTTCCAGCGCCGCGGGCGCGCGATTCTCGACCAGGTCGGCGAGGTCTTCGAGGAATTCCTTGGCGCGCGCACGGCCGGCGTCGTCGGCCTGTCCCAGCGTGAAGATTTCCTCGAACTGGTCGAAGATCAACAGCGGGATCAGCGGGCGGCCGTCGGCGTCGCGCAGCAGATCGCCACGGTGGTGCAGGAACTCCCACAGCGACTCGCCCTCGATGGCGCTGCCGGGCCGCGTCCAGTGCCCGGCGGCTTGAGTCGCCCGGAAGATCGCCTGCTTGATTTGTTCGGAAGGCGCCGGTGATCCTGCGGCATAGTCGATCCGGACATACACCGGGCAATAGCCTTCGTTGCGCAGGCGCGGCACCAGTCCCGCGCGCAGCAGCGAAGTCTTGCCGAGTCCCGACTGGCCGAACAGCACGGCCAGCGTCTTGCGTTGCACGTGGCGCGCAAGTTCGGCGGTCTCCTCGTCGCGGCCGTGAAAATACGCGCGGGTCGCCTCGCTGTAGGAATCGAGTCCGAGCCAGGGATTTTCCGGATCGAGCGTGATGGCATGATCGCCCGCGGTGCCTTGGTCGATCATGCGCTCCTCCCGTTCGACAACTCCAGCAGGCGGCGCAGGAAATCGGGCGTCGGATCGCCACCCGCCAGCCGCAGCATGTGTACGGCCTTGAACGCCTCCGGAACCCGGGCCTCGGCCTCGGTCGTGTCGTCGATGCACACTGGCAGGATGAACACCGCGCCGCCGGCCATGTTGCGCGTGCGGTCGACCGCGTAACTCCACTCGCGCCGGAAGTACGCTTCGAGGCGGCGTTGGGTATTCGCCGAGATCACCGGCACGAAGAAGCTGCAACGCCCGATGTTGGCGTGGATCTTGCGGTCGTAGTCGTCGCCGCCTTCGAGGCGGTCGAGGTCGAACCACGTCGTGAGCCCGGCGCCGTCCATGCCCGCCTTCAGCCGTTGCACCGCCGGCAGATCCTCGCGCGCATAGCTGATGAAGATCGCGTTCTCCGGCATCTCGCGCGCGGGCGGGAGGAAACGCCGTGGCGCGTTCGCGGATGACGTTTGCGCCGGGCGTTGGCGTGCGGTCCAGCGCCGATGCAGCTCGGCGACGAAGGCTTCCGCGCCGCCGTACACGCGGGTGCGCACGCTGACCTGCTGCAGGAACGCCACCAGCCGGTCGTCCTTCGTGGTGTGGTCATCGGCCAGCACTTCGGTGACGTCGCGCGGGTCGGACAGCCGCTTGCGCTTTGCCATGCGCAGGAACAGGCGTGCCAGCCAGTTGGAAAAGTCGCTGCCGATCAGCAGCAGGTGGTTGTGCTCGAGTTCGTGGAAGAGTTTCTCCGGCGTCAGGTGTTCGGATTGCAGCGCACAGATGAACTCCAGCATGTCCTCGTCGGATAGCACATAGGTCGGCGAAGCGGACAACCGGCCCAGCAGGTGATAGACGACGATGCGTTGCAGGTCCGCGAGTTCGCTCGGCAGGTCGGCGACGCGGTTCGGCGTGTACGCAATCACTTCTGCGCCGGGCTGCCCCCCGTAGCGTTCGGCGTTGACGGCTTCTTCCAGCAGCGGATCGAACGTGGTGGTGACGAACAGTCCGAAGTCGGTGATCTGCACCAGTTGCCGCAACGCCAACGGCGGTTCGAAACGGACCTCACGCATGATCGAGCGCAACCGCGTGTACGCTTCCTCGCGCCGGCCGTGCTGGCCGAGGTAGCTGCACATCACGTCGTTGAGCGTCAGCGGTTGTGGCAGCTCGGTCGGATCGACCGACAGGCGCACCGCGAGTTTCTCGGCCAGCCACCCGTACAACGGACGCAGGCCGCTGTCGGTCTGCACGCGCAAGAGGTCAGGGCCAATGATCGGGATGACGCGATGCTCCTCGATATAGTTGAGGAGGTCGTCCCAGGCATCTTCATCGAAAGCCTTCACGGAATCGGTCGCGGCGCGCAGCGTCGACATCGTGGGCATGCCCCTGTTTGGAGCGCGCAGCTTACTCCAGGAATCACGGCAGATTGGGAGCCGGCCCTACCCTCCGTGCAAGAGCCCGGCTCCGGAACGGGACCGGGCCGGGGCCAAGCGCTCCAACCTGCTCCATGCGATGGGCCAGGTCATACCCGGCAGCGGACACTCCGGCCTGGAGCATGCCGGCATCGGCTACGGATCGAAACTGTCGGCGAATGGTTGGTCCATCGTGAACACGCTGACAATGTTCTCGGCGGGTCGGCCGACGATGAGGCGGTGGTGGACTGGATCGTAGGCGTAACTCATGCTTCGGCCACCGCCGGCGATCCCGCCCGTGACGCTGTTCCAAGCGGCAACGGGACTCGCAAGGCGAAACCTTCCGCTCGCCAGCGTGACCGCACCGTCGATGGTGCCACCGCCGGATCCCCACTCGGAGCTCTTCACCATGAAGTTGCCATCGGCGAAGCGCTGCAGGACCGGGAACCCCACGCGTTCGCCGGCGCCTACCCCGACAAGGGAGTTGTCCGTGCCAACCTGGCCAGTCGAGACGCCACCCGCCCGGCACCAGGTCACTGCGCCGGCGCCGGTTTCCGCACCGTTGCTCCAATACGAACTCGCGACGGCGTAATTGCCGCCGGGCAACGCGACGATGCCGTCGGATCCGACGCTGTCGCCTGCGGTCGTTCCCGTCAGCGAGTTCGAGACTGAGACCGGCCCCACGGTCCCGCCGGCACCATTGCCCCAGGTCGCCGCGCCAGCCATGCCCGCCGTCCCGTTGTTCCACCAGTTGCTCGCCACGACGTAGTTCCCGTCGTCGAGCGGCGTGACGCCATTGCGTCCGACTTGATCTTCCGCCACCGTACCAACGAACGAGTTCGCTGCGCTGACCGCACCCGTCGTGCCGCCAGCACCGTTTCCCCACGTCACGGCACCCGTTTCCGCGGTGCCACCATTGTTCCACCACGGGCTATCGACGACGTAGTTTCCGTTGGCGAGTGCAGCAACGCCGAACAAACCGACTTGGTCGTCCGCCGATGTACCAAACAGGGAGTTCCCGGCCTCCACCGGACCCGTGATGCCGGCGCCGCCGTCGGCCCAAGTCACGGCGCCGGCATCGGCGACCGCTGCGTTGTCCCACCACGCGCTCGTGACGACATAGTTGCCGTTGGCGAGAGCGAACACGCCACTGGCCGCGACCCTGTCGCCGGCGGTCGTACCCACCAGCGAGTTGAGCGGAGATAGGACCCCCGACGTACCAACGGAACCGTTGCCCCACGTCGCGGCGCCTGCGTCGGGCACCGACCCGTTGTCCCACCATGGGCTCGCGACCACGTAGTTGCCGTTGGCGAGGGCCAAGATACCGCTGGAGCCGATCTGGTCATGGTCACTTGTACCGACCAGGGAGTTGCCTGCGGAAATGGGCCCCGAAGTTCCACCCGCTCCATCGCCCCAGGTCACCGCTCCGGCGTCCGTGACGGAGCCGTTGTCCCACACCGGACTCACGACCACGTAGTTGCCGTTGTCGAGTGCCACGACACCGCCGAAACCGACCTGATCGGCGCCCGTCGTACCCATTAGCGAATTCGCAGCCGAAACCGCACCCGAAGTTCCGAAGGTGCCATTACCCCAGGTAACCGCACCCACGGCGAACGCATCCTCGCTACGCCATGCGGGGCTCACCACCACATAGGTCCCATTGCCTAGTGCCACGACGCCACCAATTCCCACGTCGTCGGTGGAGTCCGTTCCAACCAGTGAATTGGCAGCGGACACAGCGCCCGAAATCCCGGTTGTGCCGCTTCCCCAAGTCACTGCGCCAACCAGAACATTGGTGCCGTCATTCCAGTTCGGACTCACCACGACATAATTACCGTTGGGAAGTACCGTGACACCCCAAGCACCAACGCTGTCAGCAGGGTGCGTTCCGATCAGGGAATTGGATGATGAAATGGCGGCATCGAGTCCGATGTTTCCGTCGACCCACGTCACGGCCCCGACACCGGTGGTTGTCCCATCACTCCACGCGGGACTCAGCACCAGGAACCGACTGTCGTCCAGCAACACGATCCCGCTCAAGCCGACGTCATCTCCGGGCTGGCTGCCGGTCAGAGTGCTGATCAACGTGCCATCAAACGAATAGAGGTACACGGCTCCGCCGCCCGCCGTTCCACCGTATGGATCGGCCACCACGAAGTTCCCGTTCGGCAATGCGGCAACTCGCATCCCGAATTGCACGCTTCCGGGGGGACCGGCGATGTCCACCTGGGCTGCGACCGCCGGCGCAACCATTGCGGCACCCAAGCCAGCCGCTGCCGCCATCACTGTCACGATGATGGTCGTGAGCGGCATCGAATGCTTGCGCTTGCGCATGCGCAATCCTCCCCGACACCCCCAGCCGACGCGCCCCAAGCGTAGCCTCATTGTCCGAAGTTCCTCAAGCGACGTGCCGGCTCGACCCGCTGCTGCAACTGCCGGCCTGACAGCCAGCTCACGGCGTGTCTCCTGTCGTTGGACGCGAGCCTTTGTTCCCACCAAGATTTTCGGTTTCCGTGCGCTCACCGGAACAATACAGGGCCGACTACCCGGAAGGTTCCCTTGCGCGATTCGCGCCCAAAGCGGCCAAGTGGCAGACTTCCATTCCGGAATCCGGCGCGGACTGCGGGCCCGCGTCAAGGCTACGACAAGGGGAAGCGCATGACAGTCTCGATCGCATGGCCTCGGGCAATTCGCGCGTACGCGGCCGGCACCGTGCTGGCCATTGCCTCCATCGCGTACGGCGCACAGCCCGATCCGGTCGGCCCCGGCTACGACATCGAGATGAGCCGCATGATCCCGATGCGCGACGGCGTGTCGCTGGAGGCGTGGATCACCAGGCCTTCGCATGCCGACGACAAGTTGCCGGCGGTGCTGGAACTGACCCAGTACGACATCGATGGCGGGCGGCGCGGCGAGCCCGTCGCGATGGCTAAACGCGGCTTCGTGTTCGTGATGGCCTACGTGCGCGGCCGGGGTCGTTCCGGCGGCGTCAAGAGTGATGACCTCGGCTTGCAGGTCGGCCGCGATGGGCACGACCTCGTCGAGTGGATCGCGAAGCAACCGTGGAGTGACGGCCACGTCTTCATGTACGGCGGCTCGTTCGTCGGCATGACGCAATGGCGTACTGCCGCGCAGCACCCGCCGCACCTGACCGGCATTGCGCCGTACGTGCCGATCTATCCTGGCTGGGACGTGCCGAACACCAACGGCATCCCGCAAGCGTGGTCGGCCGTGATCATGGGTTACACCTCCGGCCGCTCGCTCAACACCGGGTTCATTGCGAATGCCGCGTATTGGCAAGGCAAGATGCTCGAACAGTACGCGGACTACCGCCCGTTCAGCGAGCTCGACGATGCGATCGGCATCGCGCCCGACGATTGGTGGATGGACGACGGACACGGAGTGCACAAGTCGTTCATGGACACCTGGCTCGACCATGTCGGCGACAAGGCGTTCAACCTCGCCGCGGCACCGACCGAAAAGGATTTCGCGACGATGCAATTCCCGATCCTCACTGCCACCGGATTCTTCGACGACGACCAGCCGGGCGCGCTGCGTTACTACCGCGGCTACATCGCGAACGCGCCGGCCGCCGAACTCGACAGGAGTTTCCTCGTGATCGGACCGTGGGACCACGGCGGTACCCAGCGTCCGCAAAAGACCATCATGGGGCTCGCGATTCCGGAATCCGCCGTGCTCGACATGGACAAGTTGCATGCGGATTGGTATGACTTCATCCTCGGCCGCGGCCCGAAGCCGGCATTCCTGCGCGACAAGGTCACGTATTTCATGCTCGGCGCGGACGAATGGCGGCATGCCGCGTCGCTCGATGCCGCTTCGTCCGGCAAGACGCTGGACTTCTACCTGTCCGCGCCAGCCGGCACC
Organism: Lysobacterales bacterium; assembly: GCA_046347015.1. Lineage (GTDB taxonomy): Bacteria > Pseudomonadota > Gammaproteobacteria > Xanthomonadales > Rhodanobacteraceae > Dokdonella_A. The sequence continues at coordinate 31,285 of JAXMHA010000019.1, forward strand.
CCGATGGACGTGTTCCATTCCGGGGCGCTGGTTTCCGCGGCGCCGGAGGCCGAACCACCGACCGTCATCGTCGACGACCCGCGCGAACTTCCGGAACTCACGATGAAACCGTATCTCGCGAACGAAGACCTGACCAGCCAGTTTCGTGATTTCCAGAAGCGCGCCGTCGTATTCCACACCGCACCGTTACCGCAAGCCGTCGAAGTCGCGGGGCAGATGCGGTTGACGTTGCACGTCAAGGCCGACGCGCCGGATTTCGACCTGTGGGCACAGGTGCTGATGGTGTCGCCGGACGGTTCGACCACCCGCCTCGGCGAGGACATCCGCCGGGCGCGCTTTCGCGACGGCCCGTTCAAGCAGGAGCTGCTGAAACCGGGTCAGGACGCGGAAATTCCATTCCAGTTCTTCTGGATGGCGCGGCGGATTCCCGCCGGCACGCGCTTGCGCCTGACGATCGCGCCGCTCAACTCGGCGTTCTACCAGAAGAACTACAACACCGGCGGCCGCATCGGTTACGAGAACATTGCCGACGCCCGCGTCGCGCACATCGAGGTGTTCCCCACCAGTCACCTCGACCTGCCGCTCGCCGCGCCGGCTTCGTCACCGGCGCCGTAACCAGCGCGCGGACTCCCCGCGGGCCTGGTCCAACCCGGGGCCGCAGCACCGGGGCGCGGATTCGAACCGGCCCCCAGGCGCTGCCGCCGACGTCTGTCGCCTGCCGGGGTGGCGGCAGGAAATCTGCCAGAAAAATGCCAGCAAACCGGCAGCGACGGGCGCGCCGGAAACGGGCAGGCTCGGTCTCGCCATCGGTGCCGGGGTGACGTGGTGTCCTCCCCACCGATCGAGGAGGCCCCCACATGCCATCACATCCAGTCTTTCCCCCGATCGCCGCGCTCGCCGCGACGACCTTGCTGGCCGCCTGCTCGCAGGGCCACATGGGAACGGCTGCACCCGGCAAGGCAGCGGGCCAGGACGATCCGGGCAGCACCCAGGCCTGGACGGCCAATGGCGCCACCGCGTGCGCCCGATTTCTCAAGCCCGAGGTGACGTCGGCCCTGCTGACCCACCCGGCCGGCCACCCCAAGACCCTGAGCGAGCAAAGCTGCGCGTACGAGACCGACGACCACAGCGGCAGCATCGGCATCACGCTGTCGGGCGCCGGCCCCGATGCGTTCGACCACTACCAGCAGTTCCTTGTCGATCCGCAGCCGCTGCCGGGCGTGGGCGACAAGGCCTCGCGATCGGTCACCGGCATCGATGCGGTGAAGGGCTCCGACCGCACATGCACGATCGATGCCGTCGGCCCGCCGGGCGCGACGAAGCTGACCGGTGCGGCGCTGGCGCAGAAGCTCGGCGCCGTCTGCAATGCGCTGTTTGCCCTGCCGTGACGGCTTGGGCGTTCCGCCTCGAAAACCACCCCGTTTCGGCTTCCGGAGTAACGCCAATGATCCGTACGTCCCTGTGGTGTTCCGCGCTGCTGCTTGCCGTGTCCGGAGTCGCCGCCGCGCAATCCATCGAGCCTTACGCCCCACAGCCGCTGGGACCGCCGACTTCGCTTGCAATACAAGCCGACGGCAAGACCATCATCGTCGGCAGTTTCCTGTCGGTGAACGGCGCGACCTATGGCCGCGTAGCGCGATTGAACCTCGACGGATCGGTCGATGCCACGTTTTCCGACCCGGATGTCGACAGCGAGGTGAAGGCCGTCGCCGTGCAACCGGACGGGAAGTTGCTGATCGGCGGCGGCTTCGACACGGTCGCCGGCCAGCCGCGGCACTATCTCGCACGGCTCAACGACGATGGCACGCTCGATACCGGCTTCGCCGACCCGAACCTCGACGGCAACGTGTGGGCAATCGCCGTGCAGCCGGACGGCAAGGTGCTGGCCGGCGGTGACTTCACGCATGTCGGCACGACGGCGCAAAACTATTTTGCGCGGTTCGAAGCCAATGGCACCTTCGACACCAGCTTCCCGGACCCGCAGCTTTGCTGCATTCCCGTGCGCGCGGTCGCGCTGCAGTCGAACGGAGACGTGCTGATTGGCGGCTATTTTTCACAGGCCGGCGGGATCACCCATTTCAACCTTGCACGCTATTCCGGCGACGGCGTTTTCGACCCCTCGTTCCCGGACATCCCGGGCAGCACGCCGATCACGGGCCTCGCGTTGCTGGCCGCACCGGATGATTCGGTCTACGTCAGTGGCGCCAGCGATGATCCGGTCGTCAAGCTGCACGCCGACGGGACGCTCGATGCGACGTTTGTCTCGGCCGCAGCGGACAGCGGCATTTCGGGAATGCTGCTGCAACCGAACGGCAAGGTGCTGATCGGAGGGATCTTCGAGCAGGTGGGCGGGCAGCCGCGGCACGCCCTCGCCCGCCTGAACGCGGACGGCACGCTCGATGCGTCCTTCGGCGACCTGCAATTCAGTTTCGATGCCACGAATCCCAACGGCTACATCTACGGCCTCGCGGCGCAGGCCGACGGACGCGCCATCGCGATTGGCAACTTCACGCTCGCCGACGGTCAGCCAAGACAGTACATGGCGCGCGTCGCGACCGGCGACTTTGCGACCAGCGAGCTGGTCGTCGTCGGCAATGGCGCCACTTCATCGGCGACCTGGTACCGGTTGGGAGACGGACCGGAACTCACGCAGGCGCCGGTGCTGCAATCGTCGACCGACGGCACGACTTTCGCGACAGTCGCGACGATGACTCGCGTGGCGAACGGCTGGCACGCGACCTTGAACAAGGACGTGCACGGCCCGCTGTTCTACCTGCGTGCGCTCGGCACCACCTCCGACGGCACCGGCAACGGCTCGCGCGGCCAGGTGGCAAGCGAGGCCTACACCAACGACACGATCTTCCACGGCGACTTCGAGTAGGCCGGCGAGGATTCGGCTGGCGCCGCACTCGTGCGGGGTGGATGGGTTCCCGCCTGCGCGGCGATGACGAGCAGGAGCGAACTACCCTACCGCCCCGTCGAGAACCGTCTGCAGCAAGCGGCGGATCACTGCTGCCGTGGGCGCAGCTAGCTCGGGCTGGTATTCGAAGCTCACCTCGTCCATGTAATTCAGCTGGGCAAGTTCGAGCTGCACCGCGTCGATTCCATCCGCAGGACGGCCGTAGTGGCGAGTGATGTACCCCCCCTTGAAACGGCCATTGATGACGTGGCTGAAGATCGGTTGCCTTGCCAGTACGCCCGCCAGTTCCTCCTGCAGCGCGTTCGAACAGCTTGTCCCGCTCGCCGTACCGAGATTGAAATCCGGCAGCCGCCCGTCGAACAGGAACGGTACGCGACTGCGGATCGAATGTCCGTCCCAAAGCGTGACGTGACCGTGACGCGCATGCAGGCGATCCAGTTCCGAAGCCAGCGCGGCGTGATAGGGCCTCCAGTACGTTTCCCGGCGACGCGCAATCTCGGCCGCGTCCGGAATGGATCCCTCGCGGTAGACCGGCGAGCCGTCGAACTGCACGGTCGGACACAGGCCCGTGGTGTTCTGGCCCGGATACAACGATGCGTCGTCGGGCGGCCGGTTGAGGTCGATCACGTAGCGCGAGTACACGGGCACGATCAGCGACGCGCCGAGGTCGCGCACGAACGCATACAGGCGTGCGACGTGCCAGTCGGTATCGGGAACCCGTCGCGCGGCATCCGTGAGCGTTGGCGCGATGTCTTCCGGCAATGCGGTGCCGTCATGCGGCAGGCTGACCAGCAGCGGCACCGTGCCCCGCTCGAGCCGGAACGTTTCCATCGCCGCAGTGTACGGTCAGGGTAGCGCGGCGTCGAACTGCCGGGGCCGGTCGGCCCGGACCCGGTATGATGGCGGCCGCCCACTCGTGCAACGCCGAAATCATGCCCGAATCCGTCCGCGTCGAGCTTGCCGGTTCGACGGCCACCGTCACGCTGCACCGTCCCGACGTCCACAACGCGTTCGACGATGCGCTGATTGCCACGCTCGGTGATGCCCTGCGCTCGCTGGCGGACCAGGATCGCGTGCGCGCGCTGGTCCTGACGGGATCCGGCTCGACGTTCTCGGCCGGCGCCGACCTCAACTGGATGCGCCGCATGGTCCGCGCGAGCGAGGCAGACAACCGGGCGGATGCGCTCCGCCTCGCCGCACTGCTGCGGACCTTGAACGATTTCCCGAAACCGACCATCGCACGCGTCAATGGCTCGGCCTACGGTGGTGGCGTCGGCCTCGTTGCCTGTTGCGACATCGCGATCGGCGTCGACAGCGCCAAGTTCGCCCTCTCCGAAGTCAAGCTCGGCCTCGTGCCCGCGACCATCGCGCCCTACGTCGTCGAGGCCATCGGCGTGCGTCAGGCAAGGCGGCTGTTCGTCACCGGCGAAGTCTTCGATGCCGCCGAGGCGGCCCGGATCGGTCTGCTGCACCTGTGCGTTGCGCCCGAACGCCTTGACGAGGCCATCGACCGGCAACTGCATTTCATCCGCAAGGGTGGCCCGGTGGCGCAACGCGAGGCCAAGCATCTCGCGTTGCGGTTGGGTGGCCCGGCGGTCGATCGGGGCCAGCGTTCGGACGTCGAGAACGCGGAGTTGATTGCGCGCTTGCGTGTTTCCCCCGAGGGTCAGGCCGGCCTCTCCGCGTTCCTCGAAAAGCGCTCCCCGGAATGGGCGAGGCATTGATCCCGTGACGAACGGGCCACGCAAGTCCCCGGTCATCAACCTGTCCGACCTCGAAGTGCGAACGGTCGACCCGGAACGCGCGCCGCGCGGCGGGACCACCAGCCCGTACGATATTCGCTGGGCCGAGATCGCAAGCCGCATCGGTGCTCGCCAACTCGGTTACAACCTCACCGTCGTCGCACCGGGCAAACGCAACTGCCCGTTCCACAGCCATCGCGCGGAAGAGGAAATGTTCTTCATTCTCGAGGGAACCGGCGAATTGCGCTACGGGCAGTCACGCCATCCCCTGCGCGCCGGCGACTTCATCGCCTGCCCCGTGCGTGGTCCCGAGACCGCGCACCAGATCATCAACACCGGCGACGTCGAGATGCGCTACCTGTCGCTCAGCACGATGGCGCCCATCGAGGTTTGCGAATACCCCGACTCCGGCAAGTTCGGACTCTTCGAGGACCAGCCGTGGGATGCCGACCGCAACCGGAAACCCATGCGGCATCTCGCGAAACGCGACGACACGCGTGACTACTGGGAGGGCGAGTAGTGTTCGAACGCGTATTGATCGCGAACCGCGGCGAAATCGCCTGCCGCGTCATCCGTACCTGCCGCCGGCTCGGCATCACGACGATCGCGGTCTACTCGGACGCCGACCGTGACGCCCAGCACGTGCGGCTCGCCGATGCCGGCTATCCGATCGGCGGATCGCCACCGGCCGAGTCGTACTTGCGCGGCGACGCGATCATCGAAGTCGCCAGGCGCGTCGGCGCACAGGCGATCCATCCGGGCTATGGCTTCCTGTCCGAGAACGCCGGCTTTGCACGCGCCTGCGCCGCGGCCGACATCGTGTTCATCGGCCCCAAGCCCGAAAGCATCGAGGCCATGGGTTCGAAGGCCGCGGCCAAGGCCCTGATGGCGAAGCACGGCGTGCCGCTGGTGCCGGGCTACAACGGCGACAACCAGGACAGCGCGTTCCTCGCCGCGCAGGCCCGCACGACGGGCTACCCGGTGATCCTGAAGCCGTCGGCCGGCGGCGGCGGCAAGGGCATGCAGATCGTCCGCAACGACGCGGAGTTCGCCGAAGCACTGGCCGCGGCGCAACGCATCGCGCGAGGTTCGTTCGGCGATGCCTCGATGCTGCTGGAGCGCTACATCGAAAACCCGCGCCATATCGAGTTCCAGGTGTTCGGCGACCTTCACGGCAACGTCATCCACCTCGGTGAACGCGAGTGTTCCGCCCAGCGGCGCTACCAGAAGGTGCTCGAGGAGACACCCTCGCCGTTCCTGACCCCGGCGCGGCGCGAGGCAATGGGCGCGGCAGCGGTCGCGGCGGCGAAAGCCGTCGGCTACGTCGGCGCCGGCACGATCGAGTTCATCGTCGCGCCGGACGGCGAGTTCCATTTCATGGAGATGAATACGCGCCTGCAGGTCGAGCACCCGGTCACCGAGATGACCCACGGCATCGACCTCGTCGAATGGCAATTGCGCATCGCCACGGGCGAACGACTGCCGCTGACGCAGGACCAGGTGCAGTCCAGCGGCCACGCGATCGAAGTGCGGTTGTATGCCGAAGATCCCGAACGCGGATTCCTGCCCGGTTCCGGCAAGTTGACGCGGTTGCGCTTCCCCGCCCCCTCGCCGCATGTCCGCATCGACGGCGGTGTCGTCGAAGGCGACACGGTCACGATCTTCTACGACCCGATGATCGCCAAGCTCATCGTGTGGGATGCCGATCGGCCGCTGGCCATGCAGCGGATGCGCGACGCACTGGCGCAATGCGAGGTCGTGGGTCCACGATCCAACGTCGGGTTCCTCGAACGGCTGGTGCGGCATCCCGCGATCGTCGAAGCGCGCATCGATACCGGGTTCCTCGACCGCCACCTCGACACCGTGATCGGCGGGGCCACGATGCCTCCCGAACCGGCGGTTGCGCTCGCGGCGACAGCCGTCCTGCTCTTCGACGAACTCCACGTCGCGACGAACGAGGCCGACCCGCATTCGCCGTGGGCGAAGGCGGATGGCTGGCGCATCGGGCACGCCGGGAAGCGGATCGTCGCGCTGACCTTGAACGAGCAGCGCCTCGAGATCGAGGCCTTCGGGAACGGGGGCGACAATCGGCTGCGGCACGGTGACACCACGCACGACGTGCACGGCGCCGGCATCGACGGTGGTGCCATCTGTGCCCGCATCGATGGCATGGCCGTGCGCCTGCCGCTGCGCGTCGATGCCGAGCGCGTCCTGTTGCACGCCGCGGATGGTCGTCGCTGGCGCTTCGAACGCGCCCGCGCGTTCGCCTGGACGCCATCCGAGCACACGGCCGGCAACCAGCTCGTCGCACCGATGCCCGGGCGGGTCGTGCTGGTCAAGGTCAAGGCCGGCGACAAGGTCGAATCCGGCCAGGAGCTCGCGGTGCTGGAGGCGATGAAGATGGAGCTGGCCTTGAAGGCTCCCCGCAACGCCACCATTGCCAGCGTGGGTGCATCACCGGGCGAGTTCGTCGATGCCGACAGCGTGTTGATCGCGTTCGTTCCCGAACACGAAAAATCGCCGGCCAGCACCCGGGATCACTCCCCGGATTGAAATCGTTCATCCCCGGACGCGAAGATCGGGAATCGCCGGCCATGGCCACAGCGAACAAGCAACGCTCGAATCCAGCCGAAGTCCGCATCGTCGAGGTCGGTGCACGCGACGGGCTGCAGAATGAAAAGGCCGTCGTGCCGGCAGCCGTGAAGATCGAGCTGATCGACCGCCTGTCGGAGTCCGGCCTCACGACGATCGAAGCGACCAGCTTCGTCAGCCCGAAGTGGGTGCCGCAACTGGCCGATGCCGCCGAAGTGTACGCCGGCATCCACAAGAAGCCCGGTGTCGACTACCCGGTGCTGGTGCCGAACCTCAAGGGTTACGAGCGCGCCCGTGAAGCCGGCGTCACCAGCGTCGCGGTGTTCACCGCCGCCAGCGAAGCATTCAACCGCAGGAACACGAATGCGTCGATCGACGAATCGATCGAGCGGTTCGTGCCGGTGCTGGAGCGCGCGAAGGAGGACGGGGTCGCCGTGCGCGGCTACGTCTCGACGGTGCTTGGTTGCCCGTACCAGGGCGAGGTGCCGGTTCGTGACGTCGTCCGGGTCGCGAAACGGCTGCACGACCTCGGCTGTCGGGAAATCTCGCTTGGCGACACGATCGGCGTCGGCACGCCCGGCAAGGCGCGCGCGATGCTGCGCGCGGTGGCGGTCGATGTGCCGATGACTGCGCTTGCCGTGCACTTCCACGACACTTACGGGCAGGCGCTGGCGAACATCCTTGCCTGCTTCGAAGAGGGCGTGCGTGTCGTCGACAGCGCCGTGTCCGGCACCGGTGGTTGCCCGTACGCGAAGGGTGCGACCGGCAACGTCGCGACGGAGGACGTCGTCTACATGCTGGAAGGCATGGGTGTCGCCACCGGGGTCGATCTCGATCGCCTGGTCGCGATCGGGACGTGGCTGTCGGTGCAGCTCGGGAAGGCGACCTCGAGCCGCGTGACCCGCGCGAAGACTGCCGCCTAGCGCCCAACGCCGGGTACCGCGGCGTCGCGCGGCAAGGCCTATAATCGCGCCCCCTGCCTGGTTCAATCGATGCCCGCCAAGAGTTCCCCCGACCGACACCGTGGACCCTTGATCCTGTTCGGCGCGCTGTCGGACGGCGAGCGTGATGTCGCCGTCGTCGCGCGGCTCCTCGCGCACGTGGGCAGCGCCCTGTCGGTGCTCGTGATGGCCACGGGCGAGCACGCCGATACCGCAACCGTCGACCTCGAGGCCCTGTTGCGCGCGGCCGGAGCAGTCGACGTGCACCGGCGCCAGCTCGCGGGGCGCTCTGAGTGTGCATCGCGCGCCCTGCTCGACCTCGCCGAATCCGTGCGCCTGATCGTGCTCGCCGCCGAGCACCCATTGCAGCTTTCGACCGTCATCGGCGGTACGCCGCTCGCGCGGGTGGTCCGCCGCCGCAACGCCGACGGGGTCGCGGTTGCCGGGTTCGGCGGTGCGGCCCCGCTGCTGTGCGAACACATGGTGGCCGGGTCCGGTGAAGGCCTGTCGCCGAAACACGGCCGGGCACAACTCGCGCCCGGCCTCGGGCTGACCAATCGGGTGTTGATCGACCAGGGCGGACACGCCAGCGACCGCCTCGGCCGACTGCTGGCCGCCCTCGCGTTGAACCCGTTCGCGCTCGGCGTCGGACTCGATGCCGGCACGGCCATCGTGATCGGGCCGGACAACGTGCTCGATGTGTTCGGCAGCGGCGGCGTGACGCTGATCGACCCAAGCGAAATGGCTGACTCCAACGCAGTCGGCCTCGATCCCGGCGCCCCGATCCAGATCACCAACCTGCGCCTGCACGCGCTGGCGGGCGGCGCGCGTTACGACCTCGACTTTCGCCGCACCGTCGGCTGAGCGATGGCGACGGGCCACGCGAAGTTTTCGATCCGCACCATCCGGCCTGGCGATGATCCGGCCGTCGCGTCGATCATCCGGTCCGTGATGACCGAGTTCGGCGCATCGGGTCCGGGCTTCGCGATCCACGATGCCGAAGTCGACGCGATGCATGCGGCGTATGCCCGCCCCCGCCACGCCTACTTTGTCGTGGAACAAGGCGGCGCCGTGCTCGGCGGTGGCGGCATCGCGCCGCTGGCCGGTGCCGACGCAAGCATCTGCGAGCTCCGCAAGATGTATTTCCGCCCCGAGTTGCGCGGCCGCGGCGCCGGGCACGCGCTGATCGTGCGCTGCCTCGCGGCTGCACGCGAAACTGGATTCGCGCAGTGTTACCTCGAGACGTTGACCGGGATGGACGCGGCGCAGGCGCTGTACATCGGCCACGGCTTCCGCCCGATTGCCCATCCGCTTGGCGCGACCGGGCATCACGGCTGCAATCGCTGGTTCCTGCTCGACTTGTAACGACCGGCGTTGTGCCGGTTCGATCGTGCGACCGGACACGGTGGCCCGGGAGCAAGCCCCCCGCTGCGTGCGTCCGGCTGGAACGTGCTCCGCTAGAATCGCTCGTTTCCACAACCGGGGAGTCTCATGCAACTCGATCAGGTCAAGGCCGTCGTCACGGGAGGTGCGTCGGGACTCGGGTTTGCGGTCGCGCGGCACCTGGTCGGCGCGGGCGGACACGTCGCCCTGCTCGACGTCAACGACGCCAAGGGCGCCGAGTCGGCCACGGCACTCGGTGCATCCACGCGCTACTTTCGCGCCGATGTCACCGACGAGGACGGCATCGCCGCAACCCTGCGCGAGGCCGCGAATGAAATTGGCGGCCTGAATGTCCTCGTGAACTGCGCCGGCATCCTCGGCGCCGGCCGCGTGCTCGGCAAGGAAGGCCCGATGCCGCTGGCGACGTTCACGAATACGGTCATGGTCAACCTCGTCGGCAGTTTCAACGTCGCCAAGTCCGCGGCGGCAATCATGCAGGGCAACACCGCGGGTGACGACGGCGAGCGTGGCGTCATCGTCAATACGGCATCCATTGCCGCGTTCGAGGGGCAGATCGGCCAGGCCGCCTATTCCGCCTCGAAAGGCGGCGTGGTCGGCATGACGTTGCCGATGGCGCGCGAGTTTGCCCGCATCGGCGTGCGCGTGATGACGATCGCACCCGGCGTATTCCACACGCCGATGGTCGCGGGCATGCCGGAGCAGGTCTATGCGTCGCTGTGCGCGCAAGTCCCCTATCCGTCGCGGCTCGGAACCCCCGAGGAATATGCGGAAACGGTCGCGTTCATTCTCGCCAACCGTTACATGAACGGCAGCGTGATCCGCATCGACGGCGCGATTCGATTGGCACCGAAGTGATCGTGTGGCCGGACAGGCAGGAACGTGTGTGCGAAAATCCGGCCCGATCGACCCCGTAGCTCAGTTGGATAGAGCGCACCCCTCCTAAGGGTGAGGTCACAGGTTCGAATCCTGTCGGGGTCGCCAAGGCGGAAGGTTCGCTTCGCGCGGCGCCGCTGGCCATGCGCCTGCCCGAGACGACCCGGATCTTCGAGACAGCGAGGATCGTCGGCCGGTTACAATGCGTTTGCCGCGGATTCAAAGGCCTGGCGGTTTCACCGACGCGTGGTTTCCGCGATGACGCGACGCGGCCCGGTGTCCCGCGAGTGGTTGTGAATCCGGGTCAAAACCCCATATTCGGCAACACCGCATGGCGCAATCGCGCCATTGCGCCCTTACTCCACGGTGCACGATGACGAACAGCATCCTGTCGGCCCTCGGGCTTTCACCCGCCAACCCCGGGACCTTCCTCGGCAATGACACGTGGTCGACGACGACCAATGCCGGCACGCTCGAACCGGTCAATCCGGCGACCGGATCACCGCTGGCAAAGGTGTACGCGGCCAGCCAGACCGATTACGAGACGATGATCGGCAACGCCCAGGCGGCGTTCACGGCATGGCGCGCAGTGCCTGCACCGCGGCGCGGCGAAGCGATCCGCCGCTGCGCCGACGCGTTGCGGGCGCACAAGGACGCCCTCGGCTCGCTGGTTGCGCTGGAAATGGGCAAGATCAAGCCGGAAGGCGACGGCGAAGTGCAGGAGATGATCGACATCGCCGACTTCGCGGTCGGCCAGTCGCGCATGTTGTATGGCCTCGCAATGCATTCCGAACGCCCCGGCCATCGCATGTACGAACAATGGCATCCGCTTGGCCTCGTCGGGATCATCAGCGCATTCAACTTCCCGGTGGCCGTGTGGAGCTGGAACGCATTCATCGCCGCGGTCTGCGGCAACGTCTGCATCTGGAAACCGTCACCGAAGACGCCGCTGTCGGCAATCGCGGCGATCCGCATCTGCAATGCCGCGTTGAAGACCGGCGGCTTTCCGGAGATCTTCTACCTGTTCAACGATGCGGGCACGACGCTGTCGCAGAAGTTCGTCGACGATCGGCGCGTCGCGCTGATCAGTTTCACCGGCTCGACGAAAGTCGGGCGGCTCGTGGGTGAGCGCGTCGCGGCGCGCATGGGCCGTTCGTTGCTCGAACTCGGCGGCAACAACGCGATCATCGTCGACCGCACCGCGGACCTGAATCTGGCGATTCCGGCCATCGTGTTCGGTGCGGTCGGCACCGCGGGCCAGCGGTGCACCACCACGCGCCGCCTGATCGTGCACGAGGCGATTTTCGACGATGTGCTGGACAAGTTGCGCAAGGCCTATCGACAGGTCGAGGCGAAAATCGGTGATCCGACCAGCCCCGACACCCTGATGGGTCCGCTCAACAGCCGCGCGGCGGTGGAACAATTCGCGCACGCAGTCGCGGACGCGCAAACAGCCGGCGGCAAGGTCGAGAGCGGTGGCAAGGTCATTGAACGTCAAGGCTACTTCGTGCAGCCGACGATCATCTCGGGACTGCGCAATTCCGATCCGGTCGTGCAGACCGAGACGTTCGCACCCATCCTGTACGTGATGCCGTACCGGACGCTCGACGAGGCCATCGCCATGCAGAACGGCGTGCCGCAGGGGTTGTCGTCGGCGATCTTCACGCAGGACCTGAAGGTGACCGAACAATACCTGTCCGCCGTCGGATCCGATTGCGGGATCGCCAACGTCAACATCGGCACGTCCGGCGCCGAGATCGGCGGTGCCTTCGGTGGCGAGAAGGAAACCGGCGGCGGCCGCGAATCGGGGTCCGATGCGTGGAAGGCCTACATGCGCCGCCAGACCAACACGATCAACTGGTCGGATGCGCTGCCGCTGGCACAGGGCATCAAGTTCGACCTGTGAGCCGGGCGCCGATTCGTTCGACCGGGAAAGCGCCTCCGGCGGCTGACGCCTTGTGCTGATGGCCTCGCCATTCGATTTCCAGGGTTATCGAGTCGCCATTGCCGGTGGCAGCCGAGGCATCGGCCGCGCAATCGCGTTGCGTTTCCTTGCAGCGGGCGCGCGCGTATCCGCCTGCGCACGCGGACCGGATGGCCTGGCCGCACTTTCGCGCGACGCGGGACCCCTTGTTGCGAACCTGCACCCGTCTGCTTGCGACCTCGCGCACGTGGACCAGATCGAAGGCTGGATCGAAGCCGCCGCGCGCTCACTCGGGGGCATCGACATCCTCGTCAACAACGCGACCGGCTATGGCTTCCGTGACGACGACGAATCGTGGGCGACCGACTTCAACATCGACCTGATGGCGGCCGTGCGGGCATCGCGCTTCGCCATCCCGCACCTGAAGTCTTCGCCTTACCCCTCGATCCTGCACACCAGTTCGATCGGCTCGTTCCGCCCACGGACCATGGGACCGCCGTATGCGGCCATGAAGGCGGCGCTCAACCATTACACGACGACGCAGGCGCTCGCGCTGGCGTCGCACCGGATTCGCGTCAACGCCATCGCGCCCGGCTCCATCGAGTTCGCCGGTGGAGTCTGGGATCGCGTCAGGCATGAAAAGCCCGAGCAATACGCCGAAGTCCTCGCGACCATCCCGTTCGGCCGTTTCGGCACGCCTGACGAAGTCGCGACCCTGGCGCTCTTCCTCGCATCACCGCTCGCCGGCTGGATCACCGGGCAGATCGTTGCGGTCGACGGCGGACAATCCCTGCGCTTCTGATCCGAGCCGGGCGCCGGCCACTGTGCGAACATAAGCACGTCCGCCGAACGAGCGCCCGCCCATGAACGCCGTTGCCCCCCGCACCAGCACCGCCGCGATCCTCAGCCTCGTTTTCGGAATCCTCTGCTGGTTCGCGCTGCCCCTCGTCGGGGCGATCGTGGCCGTGATCTGCGGCCATTCCGCGCGATCCGACATCCAGCGATCGCCACCCGGGACCCTCGAGGGTGACGGCCTCGCGCTGGCGGGATTGGTGCTGGGGTGGATCCACATCGCGTTGTGGGTCATTGGCATCGCGGTCGTGTTCCTGTTCCTCGGCGGCCTGGCGTTCTTCGCGCACTTCGCCCACTGACCCGGGTGTTTCCGCTGGCGCGCCCGTTGCTGTTCCGGCTGGACGCCGAGCGCGCGCACGACTTGACGCTGACGGCGCTCGAAGCCGCCCGTTGCGCGGGCCTCGGCAGCTTGTTCCATTCGGTGCCGCGGCTGCCCGTTCGCGCGCTGGGGCTCGAGTTCGCGAACCCGGTCGGTCTCGCAGCCGGGCTCGACAAGAATGGCGCGCATGTCGACGCACTCGCCGCGCTCGGTTTCGGTTTCATCGAAGTCGGCACCGTGACGCCACGTCCGCAACCCGGCAACCCGAAGCCGCGTCTGTTCCGCCTGCCGCGGCACTCCGCGGTGATCAACCGCATGGGCTTCAACAACGACGGCGTCGACGCGCTTGTTCGCAACATCGAGCGTGCACGCTACGCCGGCGTCCTCGGCGTCAACATCGGGCGCAACAAGGACACTCCGAACGAACGCGCGACCGACGACTACCTGCATTGCCTCGAGCGGGTCTATCCGCGCGCCGACTACGTGGCCCTCAATGTGTCCTCGCCGAACACGCCGGGCTTGCGCGAGCTGCAGCGGCGCGACCCGTTGCACCGGCTGGCCGGGACGCTGGCCGAAGCCCGCGATGCGTTGCATGCACGGCACGGGGCGCGCAAACCGCTGCTGTTGAAGGTCGCACCGGACCTCGACGATGCGCAGATGGACGCCATTGCGGATGCCGTTCGCGACACCGGGATCGACGGGTTGATCTGCACGAACACCACCACCGACCGTCCCGGCGTCACCGGCGAGCGGTTCGCCGATGAACCAGGCGGCCTGTCCGGCGCGCCGCTGTTCGCCAAGTCGACCTCGGTGCTGCGCGGCTTCCGCAGCCGGCTCGGCAGGCACCTGACCCTGGTGGGGACCGGCGGCATCCTTTCCGGGGCCGATGCCGCGGCCAAGGTCGAAGCCGGCGCGGCGCTGGTCCAGTCGTATACCGGACTCGTTTACCGCGGCCCGGAGCTGATCCGCGACTGCGTCGTGTCGATCCGCAACCGGGGCGGAGCATGAGCCTCCATTCCGGGAGCGTGCCGGCGTTCACGATCACCGACAACGTCGACTTGACTCATCGCAACACCTTTGGTGTTCCGGCGCGGGCCGAACGACTGATCGAAGTGAACCGGACCGACGTGCTCGGCGATGCCTTGCGGGAGATTCACGGTCCCCTGCTGGTCCTCGGTGGCGGCAGCAATGTGCTGTTCACCCGTGACTGGCCCGGCACGATCGTCGCCTTGACGGCCCGGGGCATCACGGTCGCCGACGATGACGGCGAATCCGCGCGGCTGCGCGTCGAGGCTGGCCTTCCTTGGGACGAGTTCGTCCACTGGTCGCTCGCGCGTGGATTCGCCGGGCTGGAGAACCTCGTCGCGATTCCCGGCAGCACCGGTGCGGCACCGATCCAGAACATCGGCGCGTACGGTTCCGAAATCCGCGAATGGATCTCGAACGTGGAGACGATGGACCCCGTCACTGGATCAATGTCCTCGTTCGACAACGCAGCGTGCAGGTTTTCGTACCGTGACTCGCGGTTCAAGCGTGAGCCGGACCGCGCCATCATTACCGCGGTCGAGTTCATGCTGCCACGCGTGTCCAATCCTCGACTCGACTATCCGGGCGTCCGCGAGGAGCTTGCGACGATGGATCCCGGCGCGCCTTCCCCCACGCGAATCGCGGACGCAATTGCGCGGATCCGGCGTCGCAAGTTGCCGGACCCGCGCCAAATCGGGAACGCGGGCAGCTTCTTCAAGAATCCGGTTGTGCACGCTGCGGAAATCGCCGGCCTCCGTGCCGAATTTCCTTCCATGCCCAGCTGGCCGCGGTCCGATGGCCGCATCAAACTCTCAGCCGCATGGCTTGTCGATACTTGTGGTTTCAAAGGCTTGTGCGACAGTTCTGCCGGAGTTTCGAGCACCCACGCCTTGGTTTTGGTCAATCTCGGCGGGGCGACGGGAATGGATCTCCTGCGTCTCGCCCACCGCATTCAGGACGCCGTCCGAGCCCGGTTCGGTATCGTCCTCGAGCCGGAGCCTCGCATCGTCTGAGGCGAAGAACGGCCTCGCGGAGCACGCAACCGAGCTCCAATTCGGGCGGCGCGTCACAGCGACCCGAGCCTCGCAGCGGATAAGTTCCGATGGCCGGGCGGTGCCGACGCACTCGCCGCCGCAAGCCAGACGGAGACTCCCATGACCGCAGCCAGCGCGGAAGCCGCCTTCATTGCTTCGCGTCGACGCCTGTTCAATGCCCTGTTCGCAAGCGTCGGCGCCAGCCCCGTGGCCGGGCCGCGCGCGATGCGCCGGCCGGGCCGCTCCGGAATGCGCGCCGAGGCCGCGCCCATGACGCCCGATTCGCTGACCCTTCCGCCCGACGCGGTGCGCTGGCTGACCAAGGGCACCTTCGCGTTCACGCTCCCCGAGCTCGCGGCGTTCAATGCGCTCGGCAGCGACGACGACGCACGCTGGCAGGCCTGGGTGGACCAGCAACTCGCCCCTGCCACGATCGACGACAGTGCGTGCGACTCGCGCGTCGCTGGCGCCGGCTACATCACCCTCGGCAAGTCGGCGAACCAGTTGTGGCTGGACCATCACGCCGACACCAGCAACTACTACAACCGGATGCTGCCGATCGCCGAATCCGAGTGCATGAACCTGGTCCGGCAGGTGTATAGCGAGCGGCAGTTGTACGAGGTCATGGTCGACTTCTGGCACGACCACTTCAGCGTGTACGGCTGGGATTACGACGGCGGCCCGATGTTCGTCGCGATGGACCGCGACGCCATCCGGCCCTTCAATTACGCCCTCGGCAACTTCCGCCAGATGTTGCAGGCGGTCGCCGAATCGGCATCGATGATGTACATGCTGGATCTGTACGCCAGTACCCGTGCCGGACCGAACGAAAACTACGCGCGCGAGCTGTGCGAGCTCCACACGCTGGGCGCCGAAAACTACGCCGGCGTCATGAATCCGGGAGACCCTTCACTGCCAATCGGCACCGAGCCGGCGCCGGGCGGGGGAACCCGGACGGTGCGCCTCAAGTACGTCGATGCGGACGTCTACAACGCCACGCGCATCCTCACCGGCATGACGATCTCGGGCGCGAACTGGCCGTACGACCCGATCAACGGCGTGCCGCTCGGAGACTACGTGTACGACGATTCCGAGCACGACCAGTACGACAAGAATTTCCTGAACGTGTACTTCCCGAACTACCAGCACGAGGCCGACGGCACCGAGCTGTTCGACATCCTGGCGGCGCATCCCGGAACGGCACACTTCGTGGCGGCCAAGCTGTGCCGCCGGTTCGTCGGCGACAACCCGTCGTCCGCGCTCGTGCAGGCCGCGGCCGATGTCTTCAACCAGGCTTGGGAAGCGGATGACCAGATCCCGCAGGTGTTGCGGACGATCCTGCTGTCGGACGAATGCAAGTCGACCTGGGGCCAGAAGATGAAGCGTCCAGCCGCCGCACTGACCGGGATGCTGCGCACGCTGGGCGCGGATTTCACGTTCAAGCCGGACAACACGAGCGTCTGGACCAGCACCGAGGAGATCATCTACCGGTTGCAGCAGGCCGGCCAGCGCCTGTTCTACTGGCCGGCCCCGAACGGCTATCCGGACAACATCACCACCTGGTCGAGCACCGGGACGATGGGCATGACGATGAAGCTGCTGCCGCGGCTGCTGGAAATGCATCAGGACGCGACCAACGCCCAATCGCCGTTCATCGCCGACGTGCAGGGCAAGACCCTGGCAGCGTTTCCGGACGCCGACGACCGCACGGCAACCAACATCGTGACCTACTGGTGCCAGCGGACGCTCGGCTACATGCCCGGACAGACGAGCACGGTCGCGATCGATTTCCTGCGCCAGAACGCCGGCGCGGACGACCCGCTGGACATCACCACCGACCACTACACGGACGGCCAGCCCGACCACACCGGGGTCTGGAACGCGAACGACCTGTCGCAGCACTACACGATCGCGCGCTTGCGCACGACGATCGCGCTGTTGTTGTGCAGTCCCGAATTCCTGCGCCGCTGAACCGGAGCACCGACATGACACCGTTTTCCCGCCGCAACTTCCTCAAGGGCTGTTGTGCAGCCGCCGCCGCGGGCGCCGGGGCATCCCGCGCCATGGCGTACTTCAGCCTGCCGCCGATCCAGCCAGCCACGGCGACGGGCGACGCGCTGATCGTCGTGTTCCTGCGCGGTGCCTTTGATGGCCTCAGCCTGTTCCCACCCGGCGCCAACAGTCCGTACCGGGCCGACTACGAGATCAACAGGACGGGAACGCGCATTCCGACGTCCGGTACCGGCGCCGCGCTCGCACTGAACAACACGAGCTGGGCCCTCCACCCGCGGGCCACCGCGATCCGTGACCTGTACCAGGACGGCCACGCCGCCTTCATCGTGGCGGCGGGACAACTGCAGCCGGATCCGGTCGTGCGCAGCCATTTCGATGCGCAATGGAACCTCGAATACGGAGTCGGCGGCGGCAGCGGCAATGGCACCGGATGGATCACGCGGCACCTGGTCAGCGGTGGCTTGCCATCATCCGTCCCGCTTCCCGCGGTATCGATGGGCTCCTACACCGCAGTGAGCCTGATGGGAAGCACGGACCAGATCACGATGGCGAGCGGCTCGGATTACCGGCTGAACACTTTCCACTGGTCGTGGGACGCCGACGATCCGGACTACGGCCTGGTCGGTGCAGTGACGACGATGAACAGCCTGTGGACCGGCACGACGCCCATGGAGCTTGCCGGCGCCGACACCCTCGACGCCCTCGCCCTGCTCGCCCCGATCGATTTCAACCTCTACAGCAGCAGCGACCCCGACGGTTACCAGCCGAGTGGGGGCGCGAACTACGGGACCAGTCCGTTCGGCCAGCAGCTTCGCAACGTCGCCCAATTGATCAAGCGCGGCGTCGGCCTGCGCGTCGCGACAATCGATACGAGCCTGAACTGGGACACCCATGTCGGTCAGGGCAACCCTTCGCAAAGCTATGACTTTTTCGGCAACAACGTGCAGGTGCTGTCCGATGCATTGGGTGCGTTCTACACCGATCTCGCCAGCGACGCCGACGGCAATTTCATGAACAACGTCACCGTCGTCACCGTCAGCGAGTTCGGGCGCCGCGTGCTTGAAAACGCCGACGCCGGCACGGACCACGGCTATGGCAACGTCATGCTGGCGCTCGGCGGCGCGGTCAACGGCGCGCAGGTCTACGGAAACTTCCCGGGCCTCGCGGGCGACGAGCTGTACCAAGGCACCGATGTCGCGGTCACCACCGACTATCGGCAGGTGGTTTCCGAGGCGTTGATTCGCCGGATGGGCAACCCGAACATCTACTACGTGTTTCCGGGGTACTCCGGTTACACGCCCCTCGGATTGTTCCAGGGAACCGACCAGCCACCGGGTGACTTCGATCCGATATTCGCCGGCAATTTCGACGGCGCCTGACGGGTTCGGCGCCGGTCAGTGCCCGCCGCCGGACGCGGACCCCGCCTTGGGGATGAAGGGCGGGCGAGCCAGCCAGATCACCGCGATCAGCGCGATGAAGATCCAGCCGAGCGCGTAGAACACGGTGTTGAACGACATCTGCACGGCCTGCTGGTTGATCACGCGGTTCATGTAGCCGGCGAAGAGTTCGGTGTTGCCATGCGCGAGCGCGATGCCTTGCCGGGTCCGTTCTCCGTAGGCCGTGAAATGTTCGACAAGGGTGGCGTGGTTGGTCACGCCGCCCCGCCCCCACAGGTAGATCGTGATCGATGCCGAAAAGCTGCCGGCGAGTGAGCGCAGGAACGTCGCGAGCCCCGAACCCGACGCCACCTCCCGCCCATTCAAGTCGGACAACAGGATCGTCAGGATCGGCATGAAGAAAAACGCGACGCCGAGACCTTGCAGCAGTTGCACCATCGCGACGTGGTAGAAATCCACCTCGGTGGTGAACGCGGCGCGCATGAAGCAGGTCGCCCCCATCATCACGAACGCGATGGCCGTCAGCATGCGCAGGTCGAAGCGCGGCCCGTACTTTCCGATCCAGAAGGTCAGCAGCACGGGCAACACCCCGATCGGCGCCGTCGCCAACCCGGCCCACGTCGACGTATAGCCGAGCGTTTCCTGCAGCCACAACGGAACCAGCAGGGCGATCGCGAAGAATGCCGCGTAAGCGAGTACGAGCGCCAGCGTCCCGGCCGCGAAATTGCGGTGGCGAAACAGGCGCAGGTCCACGATCGGTTCGCGGTCGGTCAGTTCCCAGATCAGGAACACCGTCAGCGACACCGCCGAGGTGATGGCCAGCGTGATGATGAAGTTCGATTCGAACCAGTCGAGTTCGTTGCCCTTGTCGAGCAGGATCTGCAGCGCCCCGACCCCGACGATCAACGTCACCAGTCCGACCCAGTCCACGCGCGGCCGGTCGATCTGTTCCGGGCGTCCGGCGAGCTGCGCGCCGACCATCGTGCTCGCGAAGATGCCGATCGGCACGTTGATGAAGAAGATCCATTCCCACGAATAGCTGTCGGTGATCCAGCCGCCGAGCACGGGACCGGCAATCGGCGCGACGACCGTCACCATGCCGAGGATTGCCAGCGCCATGCCGCGTTTCTCCGGCGGGTAGATGGACACCAGCAGGCTTTGCGTGACCGGATACATCGGGCCTGCCATCGCGCCCTGGAGCGCGCGGAACACCACCAGCATGCCGAGGCTGGTCGAGAGACCGCACGCGAGCGACGCCAGCGAGAACAGCAGCGTCGCCACGACGAACAGCTTCACCTCGCCGAAACGGCGCGTCAGGAAACCCGTCAGCGGCAGCGCGATCGCGTTGCTGACCGCGAACGAGGTGATGATCCAGGTCGACTCGTTCTGGCTGGCGCCGAGGTTGCCGGCAATGGTCGGCAGCGACACGTTCGCGATCGTGATGTCGAGCACCTGCATGAAGGTGCCGAGTGACAACCCGAACGTCGCGAGCGCAAGACTCGGCGGCCTGAACGGGACAGGCCGGACCACATCGGCGGCGACCGCGGCCATGCCTCAACCGCCGTGGCCGGCACCCGCGACGGGAACCGCGCCCGACGTACCGGCGCCCCCGTCGTTCGCAGCGATGATCTTCGCGATCAACGCATCGACCGCAGCGCCGTCATGCGCATACACATCGGTGCTGAACAACGGGTGCTCCGGCGGCTGGGTGGACAGCATCGGGCCGGAGCTGTCGTGCAGGTCGACGTCGACGGACATCGACAATCCGATCCGCAGGGGATGCTCCTCGAGTTCCTTCGGGTCGAGCGCGATCCGTACCGGCAGCCGCTGCACGATCTTGATCCAGTTGCCGGTCGCGTTTTGCGCCGGCAGCAATGCGAATGCGCTGCCGGTACCGATGCCGAGTCCGGCGACGTGTCCGCGGAAATCGACCTTCCCGCCATAGAGGTCCGACGTGAGCGTGACGGGCTGGCCAATCCGCATCCTCGTCAACTGGGTTTCCTTGAAATTCGCGGTGACCCAGACCTGCTGCAACGGGACGACCGCCATGAGCGGCGCACCGGGCTGCACGCGTTGGCCAACCTGCACGTTGCGCTCGGCGACATAGCCCGAGACGGGCGCGCGCAGTGTCGTGCGGTCGTGGTCGAGCCATGCCGCCCGCAGCTTCGCGGCCGCGGCGCGCACGTCCGGGTGCGAGGCCACGCGGGTATCGTCGACCAATGCCTGCGAAACCTCGAGTTGCTGTTGTGCGGCGGTGAGCGCACTCCGCGCGGCGGTCAGGGCATCCCGCGCGTGGGCCAGTTCCTCGCTGGAGATCGCGCCGGTCTTCGCGAGGTCCCGCCGCCGGTCGAAGTCGGCCTGGGCGCGTTCGAAAGCGGCTTTCCGCGCCGCCACGTCGGCCTGTGCCGCGCCCGCCCCGCTGTAGAGACCGCGCACGCGGCGAACCGTCTGCGCGAGTCCCGCCTCGGCCTGCTCCAGTGCGACTTCGGCATCCGCCGCGTCGAGTACGACCAGGACCTGCCCCGCCTTGACGAAGTCGTTGTCATCGGCGCCGATGCTGACCACGGTGCCCGGAATCTGCGGCGTGATCTGGACGACGTTTCCGTCGACGTAGGCATCTTCCGTGCCCTGGTACCAGCGGCCAATCAGGAAATACCAGATTGTCCAGCCGACGGCGACCAGGACGATGACGGCCAACAGCGCTCGCAGCAACAGGCCACGGCGCTTGTTCCGCGAACCCTGGGGTGCGTCCGTGGGCGCCGTGGCGTCCTTGCGCAATTCGAGTTCGGAAGGATTGCTCGATGTCATGGTGTCCGACTCCCGATGTCAGCCGCCGGGGCGGCCACGAGGGCGCGGGCGTCGGCGTCCGGCGAATAGCCGCCCCCCAGCGATTCGATCAATGCCACGGCCGCGGATGCCCGCGCGATCTCGAGTCGCGCAAGGGCCCGTTCGGCGGCGATGAGCTGTTCCCTGACACTCAGCGCCTCGAGGTATGAACCGATGCCGCCGCGATAGCGCTGCATCGCGAGATCCCACGCGTGGCGAGCGCTGTCGAAAGCGAGGCGTGCATCGCCGAACTGTGCGTCCAACGTGCGCAAGGCATCGTGATCCATCGCGATTTCGTTGATGGCCGCAATGACCGTCTTGTCGTAGAGGGCAACCGCCTCGTCCCAATCCGCATTCCGGGCTGACAGGCCTGCCCGCAAGCGGCCGCCATCGAAGATCGGCAGGCTGATCGCGGGCGCCGCCTGATAGCCGAACGATGATGCGCGCAGCAGGCTCGAACCCGGCCCGGCGATAAGTCCCGCCAGCGCACTGACGTCGATGTTCGGCAGGAACGCGGCCCGGGCGGCGGCAACGCCTTTTCCGGCCGCTTCGACCCGCCAACGCGCGGCAACCACGTCTGGGCGCTTGCCGATGAGGTCGGCCGTGACTGCAGTCGGAACGGGAACGGCGGTGTCCGGCAGTGGCTCCGGTCGCGCGATGGACAACGCGCGGTCGGGACCCTTGCCGAGCAGTACCGCCAGC